>JBJOJL010000036.1:0-19627 GCA_046046615.1 Pseudomonadota bacterium | reverse complement strand
GCTTCGTCCCCGCCCTCGAAGACCACGCCGATGCCCTCGGCGCTGATATAGACCTCGGCGGAGTCCTTCTGCCGCGGACGCGGCACGACAGTGATCCGCGCGTTGGCGAAGGTGCCGCGAAGGTGACCTTCGATCTTGCGGAGGGTGCGTTCGTCCAAGGGTCTGCTCCGTCGATGAACTGGAACTCCCGGGGTCGGCGACCCCGGCGGCTGATCCGCGGATCAGATGACGTAGTCGTAGACCACATCCGCAAGGGTGTGGTCCATGCTTCGCGCAGGCTCATCCCCCGTCGGGCAGTTCACGAGACGGGCCGGGACCCCGGCGGCCGTGCAGTGCGCAGGCACCGGCTTGAGGACGACAGACCCGGAAGCGACCTTGGCGAAGTCGCCGATCTGGATATTGCCCAGCACCTTGGCGCCTGCGCCAAGGAGTACGCCCCGCCCGATCTTGGGGTGCCGGTCGCCCCGCTCCGCCCCCGTGCCGCCAAGGGTCACGCCCTGGAGCAGGGAGACGTCGTCGCCGATCACCGCCGTCTCGCCGATGACAATGCCGGTTCCATGGTCGATGAAGACGCCGGAGCCGATCCGGGTGGCGGGGTGGATGTCGACCTGGAAGATCTCGCTCATGCGGCTCTGCAGGTAGAAGGCCATGGTCTCGCGCCCCTGCCCCCAGAGCCAGTGGGCGATCCTCTGGGTCTGCAGGGCCTGGAAGCCCTTGAAGAAGAGGAAGGGCTGGACATAGCCCTTGCAGGCCGGGTCCCGCTCGAAAACAGCCTTGAGGTCGGCTTCCGCCGTGTCCACCAAGCCCGGTGAAGCTCGGTAGGCCTCCATGGCCAGTTCGCGCAGGCTCATGGCGCGCAGTTCCTGGTCGCCCAGCTTGTGCGCCAGGGCGTAGGACAGGGCGTCCCCGAGATTGTCGTGGCTGAGGATGATGGCGTTGACCAGCGAGGCCAGCGCGGGCTCGGTGCGCGCGGTGCGTTCGGCCTCGTTGCGCAGGGCGGCCCAGACCGGGGGCGCGGCGCGCGGGTCAATCACTTCAAGCTTCTGGGTCATCCGGTCCTCCCCCGCTGACCGCAGCAATCTAGCACAGGGGCGCCGCCGCGCGAATCCCCGGCTTGCACGAGCCCGCCGGAGGGCTATCAGGATCACTCCGACCAGGAGGCCAGGCATGACCGGATCCCCCCCTTCCTCCCTTCCGACGCCCGCCTTCGGTGAACCGCTGGGAATCGCGGCCGCCCCGGAGGTGCTCGCCTTCCTGGCCCGCCGCCGGTCGGCCTCGGCCCTGACCCTGGCCGCGCCGGGTCCTGACGCGGCCCAGATCCAGGCGCTCCTTCGCCTCGCCTGCCGGGTTCCGGATCACGGCAAGCTGGCGCCCTGGCGGTTCATCCTGCTGGCGGGCGAGGACAAGACCGCCTTCGCCGACCAGCTCGAGGCCCTGGCCCGTGCGCGCGACGACGAGCGGGCCGTCGCCAAGCTCGGCAAGCTGCGCGCCCCTCCCCTGGGGATCGCCGTGATTTCTTCCCCGCGGGAGGGGAACATCCCGGAGTGGGAACAGGTCCTGTCGGCAGGCGCCGTCTGCATGAACCTGGCCTGCGCGGCCCAGGCCATGGGGTTCGGCGCCAACTGGATCACGGACTGGTATGCCTACGACGCAGAGGCCCTCGCCTGCCTGGGGCTGACGGCGCCGGAAAAGGTGGCCGGCTTCATCCTGTTGGGCAGCCCCTCGGAACCGCCAAGGGAGCGTGAGCGACCGGATCCCGCGACGCGGGTCTCGCGCTGGACGGCCTGACGGCCGCGGACCCTCAGCCGCGACCGCGGTAGGGGGCGACGCCCTGGTCCGGCAGCCAGAGCCCCTCTGGCGGCGCGCCGGTCTGCCAGAAGACGTCGATGGGAATACCCCCTCGCGGATACCAGTAGCCCCCGATCCTGAGCCAGACCGGGTCGGCTGTTTCGACCAGGCGGCGACCGATAGTCAGGGTGCAATCCTCATGGAAAGCGCCGTGATTCCGAAAGGATGCCAGGAAAAGCTTCAGCGATTTCGACTCCACCAGCCAGTCGCCGGGCGCATAGTCGATGACCAGGGTCGCAAAGTCCGGCTGGCCCGTCACGGGGCACAGGGACGTGAACTCCGGCGCCGTGAACCGGGCGAGGTAGGTCTGGCCCTTCTGGGGGTTGGGCACGCGTTCAAGGACGGCCGCTTCAGGGCTGTCAAAGCCCGCCACCACCTGGCCCAGTTGGGTGACCTGGATCTCGCTCATCCAGGCCGATTACCCCGCGCGCCCCGTGCGGGCAAGCGCCCGGAGGGGCCTCAGATGGTGTAGTCGGGCTCGCCCTCGAGCCAGGCGGTGATGGCCTCCGCCGCATCCGGGGCGGACACCTGGGTGGTGTCGATGCGGATGTCAGGCGACTCCGGCGGCTCGTAGGGGCTGTCGATCCCCGTAAAGTTCTTGAGTTCCCCGGCTCGCGCCTTGGCGTACAGGCCCTTCACGTCGCGCTGCTCGGCCACCGCCAGGGGGGTGTCCACGAAGACCTCCACGAAGTCGCCTTCCGGCATCAGGCTGCGGGCGAGGGCCCGCTCGGCCCGGAAGGGCGAGATGAAGGAGACCAGGACGATCAGGCCGGCGTCGGCCATCAGCCGGGCGACCTCCGCGACACGCCGGATGTTCTCCACCCGGTCCTCGTCGGTGAAGCCCAGGTCGCGGTTGAGGCCATGCCGGATATTGTCCCCGTCCAGCAGGTAAGTGTGCCGGCCCATGGCGTGAAGTTTCTTCTCCACCATGTTGGCGATCGTGGATTTTCCGGAACCCGAGAGCCCCGTGAACCAGATCACGCGGCCACGGTGCCCCTTCAGGGCGGCGCGCGCCGCACGGTCCACATCCAGCGCCTGCCAGTGGACATTCTGGCTGCGCCGGAGGGCGAAGCGGATCATGCCCGCGCCCACGGTCCGGTTGGTGATCCGGTCGATCAGGATGAACCCGCCCAGGTCGCGGCTCTCGGCGTAGGGCTCGAAGGCCAGGGGCGCATCCGTCGAGATGTTGCAGACGCCAATCTCGTTGAGATCCAGACGCTTGGCCGCCAGATGCTCAAGCGTGTTCACATTGACCCGGTACTTGGGCTCGGTGATCGAGGCCGAGACGGTCCGGGCTCCCAGCTTCAGCAGGTAGGGCCGTCCCGGCAGCATGGGGGCCTCGTCCATCCAGACCAGGGTCGCCTCGAACTGGTCGGCGACGCTGACCGGCGCATCCGCCCGGGCCAGGACGTCGCCCCGGCTGATGTCGATCTCGTCCTCCAGGGTCAGGGTGACCGACTGGCCGGCCTGGGCCTCGGGGGCCTCCGACATCCCCGTAATGACCTGCCGGACGCGACTCTCCCGACCGGACGGCGAGACCCGAACCGCATCACCTGGCCGCACCGTCCCGGCGGAGATCAGGCCCGAGAAGCCCCGGAAATCGAGGTTGGGGCGATTGACCCATTGGACCGGCATCCGGAAGGGCCGGCCGGACGCATCGTCGCCCACCGGCGCCGTCTCCAGCCAGGACAGGAGGGTCGGTCCATCGTACCAGGGCGCGCCGCCCCCGGCTTCGGCGACATTGTCGCCTTTCAGGGCGGACATGGGGATGGCCTGGAAGGTCTCCAGCCCAATCTGGGCGGCGAAGGCGCTGTAGTCGGCGACGATCCCGTCGAACACATCCTGGGACCAGCCGACCAGGTCCATCTTGTTCACGGCGACGACCACGTGCCGGATGCCCAGCAGCCGGACCAGGTAGGAATGCCGGCGGGTCTGGGTCAGCACGCCCCGGCGGGCGTCGATCAGGATGACCGCCGCGTCCGCCGTCGAGGCGCCGGTGACCATGTTGCGAGTGTACTGCTCGTGCCCCGGGGTGTCGGCGACGATGAACTTCCGCCGGTCCGTCGAGAAAAAGCGATAGGCGACGTCGATGGTGATGCCCTGCTCGCGTTCGGCGGCGAGGCCGTCGACCAGCAGGGCGAAGTCGATCTCGCCGCCCTGGGTGCCGACACGCCGGGAGTCCGCCTCCAGCGCCGCCAGCTGGTCCTCGAAGATCATCTTCGAATCGTAGAGCAGCCGGCCGATCAGGGTGGATTTGCCGTCGTCCACCGAGCCGCAGGTCAGGAACCTGAGGAGGCTCTTGGTCTCATGGGCCTTCAGGTAGGCCTCGATGTCGGTGGCGATCAGGTCGGACTGGTGGGCCATCAGAAGTAGCCCTCCTGCTTCTTCTTCTCCATCGAGGCCGCCTGGTCGTGGTCGATGACCCGGCCCTGGCGCTCGCTGGTGGTGGTCAGGAGCATTTCCTGGATGATCTCCGGCAGGGTGGCCGCCGTGCTCTCGACCGCACCGGTCAGGGGGTAGCAGCCGAGGGTCCGGAAGCGCACGGACTTCTGCATCGGAACCTCGCCCGGACGCAGGGGCATTCGGTCGTCATCCACCATGATCAGCGTCCCGTCGCGCTCCACCACCGGGCGGACGTCCGAGAAATAGAGGGGAACGATCGGGATGTTCTCCAGGTGGATGTATTGCCAGACGTCCAGCTCGGTCCAGTTCGAGATCGGGAAGACCCGGATCGATTCCCCGGGGTTCTTCCGCGTGTTGTAGAGCCGCCAGAGTTCCGGCCTCTGGTTCTTTGGGTCCCAGCGATGCTGGGCGGACCGGAAGGAGAAGATCCGCTCCTTGGCCCGGCTCTTTTCCTCATCGCGACGGGCGCCGCCAAAGGCCGCGTCGAACCCGTGCAGGTCCAGGGCCTGCTTGAGCCCCTCGGTCTTCCAGATGTCGGTATGGACGGCGGAGCCGTGGTCGAAGGGATTGATCCCCTTCTCCAGGGCCTCGGGGTTGCGGTGGACGATCAGGTCGAAGCCGAGCTCCCGGGCCATCCGCTCGCGCATTTCGTACATGGCCCGGAACTTCCAGGTCGTGTCGACATGCAGCAGGGGGAAGGGGGGCTTTCCCGGCCAGAAGGCCTTGGCCGCGAGGTGCAGCATGACGGCGGAGTCCTTGCCCACCGAGTACAGCATGACCGGACGCTCCGCCTCGGCGACCACCTCCCTCAGGATGTGGATGGCCTCGGCCTCCAGCCTCTGCAGGTGGGTCAGGGTCGCCCTGTCCGCCGTTTCCGTCATCCGATCGCCTCGCACGCCAGCGCCGCAGGGGCGCCCTGTGGCCATATAGAGCATCGTCCGGCGGGATTCCCCTCCCCGCCCTGCGGCCGGCGACCATTTCTTCTGGGGCGCCGGCAAGAAATCCTTCGTCTCCCGCGCCCCCTTCCGCCCGAGGGGTGATCGGCCTATGCCTTCGGAAAAGCGGAGGAGAACAGCCCATGAGCGTCTCGGATTTCGGGAATTTCGTCGTTGTCGTCACAGGCGCCTCCACGGGGCTGGGCCGCGCCCTCGCCGTGGAGACCGCCCGGCGGGGCGCCTCCGACGTGGTCATCAACTATGCGCGCAGCGCCGAGGAGGCCGAGGTGACCGCCGGCCTCGTCCGCGCCGAGGGGGCCCGCGCCCTCCTGGTGCAGGGCGACGTCTCAAAGGACGAGGACTGCCGCGCCATCGCCGCCGCCGCCGCGCCCCTGGGCCGGATAGACGCGCTCTTCAACAACGCCGGCGTGACCAAGTTCGCGCAGAACCACGCCGACCTCGACGCCGTGTCCGCCGAGGACTTCCTCCATCTCTACGGGGTCAACGTCGTGGGCGCCTTCCAGATGGTCCGGGCCGCCCGGAGCCTCCTGGAGGCCGCGCCCCAGCCGGGCGCCGTGGTCAACACCTCGTCGATCGCAGGCGTCGCGGGCATCGGCTCGTCCGTGCCCTACGCCGCTTCAAAGGGGGCCATGAACACCCTGACCCTCTCCCTGGCCCGCGCCCTGGCGCCGAAGATCCGGGTCAACGCCATCTGCCCGGGCTTCATTGACACCCCCTGGTTCGGCAAGGGCATGTCCGAGGAACGCGTCGCTCGGCTTCGGGAAGGCTCCGCCGCCTCGACCCCGCTCAAGGCGGCCTCGACCGCCGAGGACGTCGCGGCGGCGGCGGCCTTCCTGGCTTCCCGCCAGTCGCGGCATGTCACGGGCGAGACCCTCCTGGTGGATGCAGGCTCCCACCTGGGATTCGCCCCCCTCGGGATGCGGTAGGCGCGGTTCATCCCCCGTTAATGCGGATCAGGGCTTGGTGACCGTCTAGGATCCGGCCAGGACGCCCGAAAAAGAGGCGCCTGTCGCCGGCAGGGCCTTAAAAAGCGTCAGGTCCGGCCGCACAGGGCCGGCGGACGCCCGGCCCTGTGGCGAGGCGCCAGTTCGGGGAGGAAGGTCCGGGTCACAGGGTCAGGCCTGATAATCAAGGGGATTGCACAGTATGAACTCGATCAAGCTCGCGGCCTTCGCCGCCACCGCCGCCCTCGCTCTTGGCACGGCGGCCCAGGCTCAGGACAAGCCTGAGTTTTCCTTCAACGTCGGCGCAGCTTCCGACTATGTCTTCCGCGGCTTCAGCCAGACGGACAGCAAGCCCCAGGTCTATGGCGGCGCGGATGTCGGCATCGGCATCTTCTACGCCGGGGCCTGGCTGTCCAACGTCGACTTCGGCGACTCCACGGACATGGAGTACGACCTCTACGCAGGCTTCAAGCCGACGGTCGGCCCGGTGTCGCTGGATGTCGGCATCGTCCGCTACGGCTACACCAATCAATCCGATGGCGCGGATCTCGACTTCTGGGAAGGCAAGGTCGCCGGCTCGGTTCCGGCGGGCAAGGGTACGATCGGCGCCGCCGTCTACTACACCCCCGAAAACTTCAACCAGACCGGCCAGGCGACCTATGTCGAGCTGAACGGCTCCATGCCCGTGACTGACAAGCTCTCTGTCTCCGGAGCGGTCGGCCACCAGGCCCTGGAAGGTCCCCTGGATTACGAGACCTGGAACCTCGGCGTCGGCTACGCCATCAACGACGTCTTCGGCGTCGACCTGCGCTACTGGGACACCAACGTCGACAAGGCGGATGACCCCTTCAAGGTGTCGTCGGGCCGCGTTGTGGTCGGCCTGAAGGCCGCCTTCTGATCTAGGCGCAGGCGCCACAACCCACAGGGAAAGCCGTCGACCTCCGGGTCGGCGGCTTTTCTTTTTTGGTAAATGGGCGTCTAAGCAGAAAGCCGTTAATCTTGCTGTGCGATCCTCGTCACGACTCGGAGACGGAAGCCTTCGGGACGAACGTTTGAGGAGCGAGGCGACCTTCGCCACCGCCGCCCTCCGGGGATGCGGACGTCGCAAGTAAGGAGCTGTTGCGTGGAGCAGTTGGCCAACCGGGCCCGCAGTCTTCTGGCCGATTCCGCAATTGCGACGGCCGCCCTGTTCGGCGCCTTCCTGCTGACGGCGGGCAGGGCTGCGCCCTTTGACGGCGGGGTGATCGGAGGCATCCTCCTCCAGTCCCTGACCTACGGCGCCGTGGCCGCCGCCTACAGCTGGCTCTTCCGCCGCGAACTTTCGCCCTGGCGTTATGTCTCCACGCCCGACGCCCTCGTCCTGGCGCGGATCTCCCTCCTCACCGCCGCCAGCTTCCTGCTCGTGCAGTTCGCGGCGGACCGGGCCCACGACCTCAGCCGGGCCATGCTGGCCCTGGCCCCCATCTTCCAGATGGTCGGCGCCATCAGCGCCCGCATGCTCCGCAGGGCGGCGCATGAAAGGGCCCTCGACAGCTTTGCGCCCCTCAAATCCCTCAGCGATCGGGCGCCCCAGGCGCCTGAACTGCTGCTGATTGGCCCCACCGCGGCGGCGGAGACCTATCTGCGGGAAGCCGGCCGGCGGCGCGATAACGCCTGGACGCCGGTGGGCATCATCGCGCCCGACGCCGGTGAGGTGGGCCAGCAGGTGCGGGGGGTCTGCATCATCGAGTCCATCGAGCGGCTGGACGCGGCCCTCGCCGACTTGCGCCGATGGAACCAGTACCCCCGCGCCATCCTGTTCCTTGACGAACCCGGCCGGCTCCGGGGCCTCACGGCCGCCCAGCTGGGACGACTGAAGAACGACGGCGTGCGCCTGCTTCGGCTGCCGTCGATTGTCGACCTCTCCCATGAGGATGGCGTCGCCCTCCTGCCGATGCGGGATATCAGTGTCGAGGAACTGCTGCCGCGCGACCCGATCGAGCTGGACCGGGTCGCCCTGCGCGCCCTGATCTCGGGTCGCCGGGTCCTGATCACCGGCGCCGGCGGCTCGATCGGCGCCGAACTCAGCCGGCAGGTGGCGGGCCTCGACGCCGGCCACATCACCCTCCTGGATTTCTCCGAGACCGCCCTCTTCGAGATTGATCGCGAACTGGGCGAGACCTTTCCGGCCCTTTCGCGCACGGCGGCCCTTGTCGACGTGCGCAATGCGGACCGGGTGACCGAATGCCTGCTGGGCGACCGGCCGGACCTCGTCTTCCACGCCGCGGCCCTCAAGCACGTCTCCATGGTCGAGCGACACCCTGTCGAGGGGGTCCTGACCAATGTGCTCGGCACCTGGAACGTGGCCGAGGCGGCCCGGATCGCGGGCGCCGCGCAGATGGTGCTGATTTCCACCGACAAGGCCGTGGACCCGTCCAACGTCATGGGCGCCACCAAGCGTCTGGCCGAGGCGGTGATCCAGGGCCAGCAGGAAGGCTCCGAGACGCGCTTCTCCGCCGTCCGGTTCGGCAATGTGCTGGGCTCCGCCGGCTCCGTCGTGCCCATCTTCCGGTCGCAGATCGATCGGGGCGGTCCCGTGACCGTCACCCATCCGGACATGGCCCGCTACTTCATGACCATTCCGGAGGCGACGCAGCTGGTGCTTCACGCCACCGCCACCTGCGCCGAGGACCTCAACCCCGACCGCGCCCGCCTGTTCCTCCTGGAGATGGGCGAGCCCGTGAAGATCATGGACCTGGCCCGGCAGATGATCGCGCTTTCCGGCAGGACCCCCGGCAAGGATATCGAGATCGAGATCACCGGCCTTCGCCCCGGCGAAAAACTCACCGAAGAACTGCTCGACGAGATGGAGCACGCCATCCCCTGCGCGCCCAAGGTGATGGAAGTCGTTTCGCCCACCGCCCTGGGAGTCGCCCCCGCGCACCTGCGCCGTCTCGAGGCCATCGCCGCCCGCGGGGACAGCGAGGAGATTCGGCGCTCTCTGTTCGACCTGGTGGCCCAGATCCGGGGTGAGAAGCCCGCCGGCGTCCCGGCCCTGCGGGTAGTTTCGAACCGTTGATCCAGCGGGGTCGGCCGAAGTCCAGGGACGTTCCATGATCCTCGTCACCGGATCGGCCGGCTTCATCGGCTTCCACACCGCCCAGGCCCTGCTCAGGCGCGGGGAAGCCGTCGTGGGGGTGGACAACGTGACCCCCTATTACGATCCCGCGCTGAAGCTGGCCCGGCTGGAGCGCCTTGAGGCCCAGCCGGGCTACCGCCACTTCAGGATCGACCTCGCGGACCGTGAGGGCGCCGCCGAGCTCTTTCGCACGCTCCGCCCCAGGGGGGTCATCCACCTCGCCGCCCAGCCCGGCGTGCGCTACTCCCTGGAGCACCCCGAGGCCTATGTGGACTCGAACGTGGTCGGCTTCCTCAATGTCCTGGAGGGCTGTCGGGCGACGCAGCCGGACCACCTGGTCTTCGCCTCGACAAGTTCGGCCTACGGGGCCAACGCCGCCCTGCCCTTCTCGCCGCACCAGCCGGCCAACCATCCCCTCACCCTCTATGCGGCGACCAAGCTGGCCAATGAATCCATGGCCCACGCCTATGCCCACCTGTTCGGCATTCCCTGCACGGGGCTGCGGTTCTTCACCGTCTACGGACCCTGGACCCGCCCGGACATGGCCCTCTACCGGTTCGCCGACGCCATCGTCGCCGGCCGGCCCATCGACGTTTACGGCCAGGGCCGGATGCAGCGGGACTTCACCTATGTCGACGACATCGTCAGCGGGGTGATCGCCGCCCTCGACCGGCCCGCCGCGCCCGACCCGGACTGGCGGGCCGAGGCGCCCGATCCCGCCTCCAGCGGCGTGGCGCCCTGGCGCATCCTGAACATCGGGGCGGGAACGCGGGTCGAGCTGATGACCTATATCGAAGTGCTCTCTGAGGCCCTGGGGCGGCCGGCCCGGCTGAACCTCATGCCCATGCAGCCCGGGGACATCGTCCGCACCGAGGCGGACATCTCAGACACCCAGCGCCTGTTGGGCTACGCCCCCACCACGCCGGTCGAGATCGGCGTGCGCCGCTTCGCCGACTGGTACTGCGACTATCACGGAGTCGCCCGGGGCTGACCCCGGGGCCGGTCCGGCGGGGTTACTCGGCCACCACGGCGGCCGGGCGGGCGACGGCCTTCAGCCGCCCTTCCAGGGCCCTGTGCTGGCTCCAGAGTTCCTGCGGAAGCCGATCGCCAAAGGCCTCGTAGGCCGGCGGGATCAGCGCCGCCTCCTCCGCCCAGACCGCCGGGTCGACGGTGAGCAGCAGGTCCAGGTCCGCAGCGCTGAGGCTCAGGCCCGAAAGGTCCAGCGCCCCCGGCGTCGGCACCCGGCCGATCGGCGTCTCCTGGGCCGGGGCGCGGCCGGCCAGACGCTCGAAGATCCACTTCAGGACCCGGGAATTGTCGCCAAAGCCCGGCCAGACATAGCGGCCGGTGGCGTCCTTGCGGAACCAGTTCACGAAGTAGATGCGCGGCAGCTTGGAGGCGTCGGTCTTCTGGCCCACCGACAGCCAGTGACGGAAATAGTCGCCCATGTTGTAGCCGCAGAAGGGCAGCATGGCGAAGGGATCGCGGCGGAGCTCGCCGATGCGGTTCTCCGCGGCGGCCGTCCCTTCGGAGGCCACGTTCGAGGCCAGGAACACGCCGTGGGCCCAGTCGAAGGCCTCGGTGACCAGCGGCACGGCGCTGGCGCGGCGCCCGCCGAAGAGGATGGCCGAGATCGGCACGCCCTTGGGATCCTCCCACTCGGGGGCGATCACCGGGCACTGGCTGGCCGGGACGGTGAAGCGGGCGTTGGGATGGGCCGCAGGCTCGCCGGAGCCGGGGGTCCAGGGACGGCCCTTCCAGTCGGTCAGGTTGGCCGGCGGGGTCTTGGTCAGGCCTTCCCACCAGACGTCGCCGTCGTCGGTCAGGGCGACGTTGGTGAAAACGCAGTTGGCGTGCAGCGAGTCCACGGCGTTGCGGTTGGTCTCGTTGCCCGTGCCGGGCGCCACGCCGAAGAAGCCGGCCTCGGGATTGATGGCGTAGAGCCGGCCGTCGTCGCCGAACCGCATCCAGCAGATGTCGTCGCCGACCGTCTCGGCCTTCCAGCCCGCCAGGGTGGGCTGCAGCATGGCCATGTTGGTCTTGCCGCACGCGCTGGGGAAGGCCGCGGCGATATAGCGGACCTCGTTCTGGGGCGAGGTCAGCTTGAGGATCAGCATGTGCTCGGCCAGCCAGCCCTCATCCCGGGCCATCACCGAGGCGATCCGCAGGGCGAAGCACTTCTTGCCCAGCAGGGCGTTGCCGCCATAGCCGGAGCCGTAGGACCAGATCTCCCGGGTCTCGGGATAGTGGACGATGTACTTTTCGGGATTGCAGGGCCAGGGAACGTCGGCCTGGCCGGCGGCCAGGGGCGCCCCGACGGTGTGGACGGCCGGGACGAAGAAGCCGTCGTCGCCCAGCTGGTCCAGGGCCGCCTTGCCCATACGGGTCATAACCCGCATGGAAATGGCCACATAGGCGCTGTCGGTGATCTCGACGCCCAGCTGGCTGATCTTCGAGCCGATGGGCCCCATGCTGAAGGGGCAGACGTACATCGTGCGGCCGGCCATGCAGCCGTCGAACAGGCCATTCAGCCGGACTCGCATTTCCGCCGGGTCAGACCAGTTGTTGGTCGGTCCGGCGTCGATCTGTTTCTCGGAGCAGATGAAGGTCCGGCTCTCGACCCGGGCCACGTCGCCCGGGTCCGACGCGGCGTAGAAGGAGTTCGGCCGCTTGGCCGGATTCAGGCGCTTCAGCGTCCCCTTGGCCTCAAGCTCCCGGGTCAGGGCGTCCCATTCGGCGTCGGATCCATCGCACCAGTGAACCCTGTCCGGCCGCGTCAGGGCGGCGATCTGCTCAACCCAGGCGATGAGCCTGGCGTGGCGGGTGGGTGCGGGGTGGATGCCGGGGATCGCGGTCATGAGTTCAACATCTCCGAGCCATGGAGGCGCTTTGGGGAGTCGTTAAGGGATCGGCGGACTCGCGCCCTCCTAATCAACAGCATGCCAAAAGGCGAGCGCATCAACGGGTTAGTCGTCCAAAAAACGTCACTTAAGCCGAAAGTGCTGGGGATAGTTCCTCCAGCTGCCGGATGGCCCCCACGATATGGTAGAGCGACGTCGCCGGCGCATCCCCCGGAGCGAATCCCCCCGTGGGACCCTGGCGGTCGCGCCACAGGCCCCGGACCGGGGTCTCAAGATAACGGCGCAGGCCCGCCGCGGCCTGCAGGGCGTCCTCGGTCTCGGCCAGGGCCAGGGCGGACTTCAGGAATTCCGTCTGCGGCCAGAGCCGGGCCCAGCCATCGCGCACCGTGAGGTCCTGCCAGAGGGCGTTCACGGCGCAGGCCCGGCGCGGGTCCACGCCCTGCCGTCCCGCCTCGTGCAGGGCGCGCGCCGCCAGCTGGCCGTCGGCCCGGCCGCGGGCGCGGCCCCAGCGGTCGAGCAGCCAGGCCCATTCGAACTGGTGACCGGGTTCGACCAGCCGGCCGTCATCGCCGTCGGCGCGGCGCCAGTCGGCGTCAAAGAATTCCGACAACACGCCGCGATGATCGATGAAGGCGCCGAGGGCCAGGCCGGCGATCTCGTCGGACAGGGCGCTCCAGCCGGCCTCCCCCGTCTCCTCCCAGGCCAGCGAGGCCTCCAGAAGGTGCATGTGGGCGTTGGCCTGGAAGGGCTGGTCGCCCGCCTCGCGGAACCCGCCCGCCGGGTGCCGGAGCGCCTCGAGCCCCTCGCTCAGGCGGTGGGCCAGGTCGAGGGCCTCGCCGGCCGACTCCCCGGCCTGCCGAAGGCTGGCCAGCCCCAGGAGGGCGAAGGCCTGGTCGTAGACGTGGGGCGTATCGTCCAGCGGGCGACCGTCCAGCCCGACCAGGGTGCGCACCAGGCCGTCGGGACGCAGGAAGTCGGCCTTCATGCCGGCCAGGGCGTGACGCGCGGCCTCCCGCCAGGGCCCGCTCCAGCCCATCATCCCCGCCTGGGCGAAGCTGAAGATCATCCGGCCCTGCACCCGCCCGCGGCGGGGCGCCGGCCGGGGCGATCCGTCCTGGGCTATGGCCTCGAAGAAACCGCCCCGCTCGCGATCCGCGCCGAGGCTCCACCAGACCGGAAGGGCGGCGGTCCGCAGCCAGAGCCCGAACCAGCCGGCGGCCTCTGAAAGGCTGGAGAACCCCGCCGGGCCCCGGGCCTGGAGGCGTTCGACGCCCCGCTTGACCGCCTGGCTGTCGGAAAGGGGCGCCACCAGCACCCGCCCTGCGTCCGCCACCACGGCGATGCCGGTCAGGCCCACGATCACCGCCTCGGCGCCGCCGTCGGCGCGGATGTAGGACCCGCTGACTCCCTCCGCCTCGACGCGGCCCTCAAGGCGGTTATCGTCTGCGTCCCGTTCGGACAGGGCGTGGACCACGTCCCAGGCGCCCACGTCGGACCAGGCGAAATCCGCTGCGGCGACCATGGCGCGCGAGGTCTTCTCCATGACCGCATAGTCGATGGAGACCTTCGGCGCGGTCCGGAAGACCTCGCCCAGCCGCAGCCCGTCCTCGGGCCCCGAGGCCGTCTCCACCGCCGCCTCGGCCGCCTCCAGCACCTCCGGCGCCAGTCGGCCCAGCTCATAGGCCAGGGTGGTGGCGGGCACGATGAAGTTGCCGCTGTTCCACAGGCAGCCCTCGGCGATCAGGGCGGCGGCGCGCCCGGCGTCGGGCTTCTCGATGAAGGCGTCGACCGTGCGGACCGTCTCGCCCCGGCCGGGCCGGATGTAGCCATAGCCCGTCGCCGGAAAGGTCGGCGCGACCCCCAGGGTCACGATCCGGCCCGCCCGGGAGAAGGGTGCGGCGCGGACGACCGTGTCGCGGAAGGCCGCCGCGTCCGGGACGTTGTGATCGGCGGCCAGCACCACCATCACCGCCTCCTCGTCGCGGCGCAGCAGGTGGATCGCCGCCGCGGCCATGGCCGGCGCGGAATCCCGCGGCTCAGGCTCCAGAAGGACCTGGGCGGACAGGCCCAGCTCCGCCAACTGCTCGCGGATCAGGCCGCCATGGTCCGCCCCGGCGATGACCAGCAGGGGGCCCAGGGGCGCTGCGCGAAGCGCCGTCTCCTGGAAGGCGGTGCGGGCCCCGCCCATGAGCCGGGCGAAGGGCTTGGGACGCTCGGGCCGGGAGACGGGCCAGAGGCGCACCCCCGACCCGCCGCACATGATGACGGGGTAAAGGCTCACGGGACCGGGCTCAGGCCGCCTCGACCTCGCGGACATTCTCGATGCCCGCGGCCCGGAGGGCGGCGATCAGCTCCGCGACGGTGGCGGCCAGTTCGGCCTCGTCGCGGCTGCGCAGGACCAGGTTCGATCCGTAAAGTCCTTCGGTGAAGAAGGGATAGCTTCCGAGGCTGAGGCTCGGGTGCGCCTTCGCCACCGCTTCCAGCGGCGCGGCGATGGCGCCCTCGCCCGACCCCTCGACCCGGACGGTGCGGGACAGGACCACCGCGCCCGACCGCAGACGGGGCCCCACATCCTCCAGCATGCCCCGCATGATCTGCGGCACGCCCGCCAGCACGAAGACATTCCCGATGGTGAAGCCGGGCGGTCCCTGGACGGGATTGTTCACCAGCGACCCGCCCACCGGCACCCGCGCCATGCGGCGCCGGGCGGTGTTGAGCTGGTCGCCCCAACGGGACTGCATCATGGCCAGGATGTCCGGATGCTCCTCCAGCTCGACCCCGAAGGCCGCCGCCACCGCATCGGCGGTGATGTCGTCATGGGTCGGACCGATGCCGCCGGTGGTGATCACATAGTCGTAGCGGGTGCGCAGGGCGTTCAGGGCGTCGACGATCTCGTCCAGGATGTCGGGCACCGTCCGGGCCTCGCACAGGTCCACCCCGTGCACGCCCAGATACCGGGCGATGTCCCTGAGATTGGTGTCCTGGGTGCGGCCGGACAGGATCTCGTCCCCGATGATCAGCACCGCCGCCGTCACCACGCCGTCTCCGCCCGGGCTGCCCATGCGTGAAGTCTCCGTTTCCGGCGAACATCTATCGGCTGGAGCCCCGCTTGCCTATACCCGGGGCCATGGACTTCCCCGCTCCCCTGATCCCGGCCACCCTCCTGCGGCGCTACAAGCGCTTCTTCGCCGACGTCATGCTGGCCGACGGGACGGAGATCACCGCCCACTGCCCCAACCCCGGCGCCATGCTGGGCCTGAACGCGCCGGGCCTGCCGGCCTGGCTTTCGGTGTCCGACAATCCCAAGCGCAAGCTGTCCCACACGCTGGAGCTCGTGGAGGCCGACGGCGGCCTGGTGGGCATCAACACGATGTTGCCCAACCGCCTCGTGGCCGAAGCCCTGGAGGCGGGGACCATCCCCGAGCTCTCCGGCTACGCCTCGGTCCGGCGGGAGGTGAAGTACGGCAAGGCCAGCCGCATCGACTTCCTGCTGGAAGACCCGGCCCGGGGCCGCTGCTGGCTGGAGGTCAAGAACGTCCACCTGATGCGCACGCCGGGCCTCGCGGAGTTCCCGGACTGCGTCGCCGCCCGCTCCGCCCGCCACCTGGAGGAACTAGCCGACCAGGTCGCGGCCGGCGACCGGGCTGTGGCCCTGTTCGTCATCCAGCGCACGGACTGCGAAGCCTTCAGCGCCTGCGCCGACCTGGACCCGGCCTTCGCCCGGGGCCTGGAGGCCGCCGCCGCCGCCGGGGTCGAGGTGATGGCCTGGGCCTGCGAGGTGGCGCCCTCGGGCGTGCGGATCGTGCGCCCCCTGCGCTGGCGCGGTTGACTTCTGCAGGCCAAGCGCCAGCCTTCCCCCATGATCACCGCCCTTGCCCTGGTCGCCGCAGTCTCCGCCGCGCCGACCGCCGCCGAGCTCCAGTCCCTGCTGGCCGCCGCCCGGGTCGACGCGGCCCGGGTCCGGGCCATCCGGTGCGAGGTCCTCGGCGATCCCACCGAGCATCGCTGCGAGTGGCGTCAAAGGGCGACCAAGGGGCGATGGGAGACCTGGTCGGTCCTCCTGGCCCGCGACGGCGGCCGGTGGATCCTGATCGACGCCCCCGGGCGGGCGTCGCGTCGCTGACCCAAACCTGCTAGCTTCCGCCCCATGAACCAGAGCGAAATCGCCCAGATCGAGCACAAGACCGGGGAAATCCGGCTCCATGGCCCCGACGGCTTCGAAGGCATGCGCCGGGCCGGACGCCTGGCCGCCGAGTGCCTCGACATGCTGACGCCGCACGTCAAACCGGGCGTCGTGACCGAGGACCTGGACCGCCTGGCGCGGGAATTCATCCTCGACAACGGCGGACTGCCCGCCTGTCTGGGCTATCGCGGCTATCGCCACACCCTCTGCATCTCGGTCAATCACGTAGTCTGCCACGGCATTCCCTCCGAGCGGACCCTGAGGGAGGGCGACATCGCCAACATCGACGTCACCGTCATCGTCGACGGCTGGCACGGCGACACCTCGCGCATGTACGGGGTCGGCAAGGTCCCCGCCCGAGCCCGGCGCCTCGTGGAAGTGACCTACGAAGCCCTGCAGAGGGGCATCGACGCCGTGCGTCCGGGGGCGACCACCGGGGACATCGGCGCGGCCATCCAGGCCTGGGTGGAATCCCAGCGCTGCTCGGTGGTGCGGGACTTCTGCGGCCACGGCCTGGGCAAGGTCTTCCATGACGCGCCCAACATTTTGCACTACGGCCACAAGGGGACCGGCGAGGTCCTGAAGCCCGGCATGTTCTTCACCATCGAGCCCATGGTGAACCTCGGGAAATGGCAGGTGAAGATCCTGGCCGACGGCTGGACGGCGGTGACCCGCGACAAGTCCCTCTCGGCCCAGTGCGAACACTCCATCGGCGTCACGGAGTCCGGGTGCGAGGTCTTCACCGCGTCACCGGCGGGCCTGTTCCAACCGGCCATCCAGGCAGACTGAGCGCAAATTCGGCTGACTTTTCTTTAACTTGCATGGGCCGGTCGCCTCGGGCGACCTGCGGGTCTTCCGATCGGAGTCCGCCATGCTGTCCATCCGCAATCTGAGCCATGTCTATCCCGGAGGAACCCGGGCGCTTGACGACGTGAGCCTGGAGATCCCCGCCGGCATGTTCGGGCTCCTGGGTCCCAACGGCGCCGGCAAGTCGACCCTGATGCGCTGCATCGCCGCGCTGCAGACCCCGACCTCGGGCGCCATCGACTTCGACGGGATCGACGTCCTGGCCCAACCGGCCCGCCTGCGCCAGACCCTCGGCTACCTGCCGCAGGACTTCGGGGTCTATCCCCGGGTTTCGGCCTTCGATCTCCTGGACCACCTGGCCGTGCTGAAAGGTCTGACCGACCGCGCCGAGCGGCGCGAGACCGTCGAGGCCCTGCTGAACCAGGTCAACCTCTGGTCGGTCCGCAAGAAGGCCGTCGCCGGCTTCTCGGGCGGCATGCGCCAGCGCTTCGGCATCGCCCAGGCCCTGATCGGCCAGCCCCAGCTCATCATCGTGGATGAGCCCACCGCCGGCCTCGATCCTGAGGAACGGAACCGTTTCCTCAATCTTCTCGCAGAGATCGGCGAAAAAGTTGTCGTGATCCTTTCGACCCACATCGTCGAGGATGTCGCCGACCTGTGCCCCCGCATGGCGGTCCTGGCGGGCGGACGCCTGCTCCGCGAGGGCTCGCCCGCGAGCCTGGTCACCGAGCTTGAAGGGCGGGTCTGGCGCAAGGTCGTGGACAAGTCGGACCTGCCGGGCCTGGCGCAGATCGCACCGGTGATCTCCACGCGCCTTTCGGCCGGCAAGACCGTGGCCCACCTCCTGTCCGACGCCTCGCCCGGCCCGGGCTTCGAGACCGTGCAGGGCGGGCTGGAGGACGTCTACTTCGCCGCCCTCCACGCCTCCCGGCAAGCGGCCTAGGGGCGAGACAATGCTCGGCCGCATCGCCGCCTTCGAACTCCGCTACCAGCTCCGCAACCCTGTCTTCTGGGTGGCTGGCGCCTTCTTCTTCCTGCTCGTCTTCGGCTCCATGACCGTTGACAACATCCAGATCGGCGGTGGGGGCGGAGGCGTCCACAAGAACGCCCCGACGGCCATCGCCATGACCCATCTGGTCATGTCGATCTTCTTCATCTTCGTCACGGCGGCCCTCGTGGCCAATGTCATCGTCCGCGACGACGATACGGGTTTCGGCCCCCTGGTGCGGTCCACCCGGATCACCCGGCTCGACTATCTTCTCGGCCGGTTCGCCGGAGCCTTCGCCGCGGCGGCCCTGGTCTTCCTGGCCGTGCCCCTGGGCATGTTCCTGGGCAGCCTCGCCCCCTGGGTGGACCCGGAGACCCTGGGTCCCAACCGCCTGGCGGACTACGCCTTTGCCTACGGCGCCCTGGCCCTGCCCTCGATCTTCCTGACCTCGGCCCTCTTCTTCGCCCTGGCCACGACGACCCGGTCGATGATGGCCACCTACATCGGCGCCACGGCCCTGCTGATCCTCTGGGTGGTCATGGGAACCCTGACCGCGCGCCAGGAGATGCGCGAGCTGGCGGCATGGCTCGACCCCTTCGGCGGCATCGCCCTTGGCGAGGCCATCCGGTACTACACGACCTTTGAGTCCAACACCCGCCTGCCCGCCCTCGCGGGGGTCCTCCTCGCCAACCGGCTGGTCTGGACGGCGGTCGGCGGGATCGCCCTCGCTGCAGCCTGCCTGACCTTCCGGTTCGAGACCCGCCGGGCCGGAGCCCGCGCCTCCCGGAAGGCCAAGGCGGAGGCAGAGGCGCCGCAGCCGGCGCGCGCCGCCTCGCGCGCCCTCGCCCAGCCCCGGTCAGGCATTTCGGCGGCGATCGTCCAGGCCCTGCACCGCGCCCGCTTCGAGGCCGGCCAGGTCCTGCGGAGCCCCGCCTTCCTGATCCTGATGGTGCTGGGGCTCTTCAACGCCTCGGGCGGTATCTTCCTGGGCCTGGAACAGAACGGTTCGGTCTTCCTGCCGACGACCGTGCGGATGGTCGAGCAGCTTCAGGGCGCCTTCAGCTTCGTGGTGGTCCTCGTGGCCATCTACTACGCCGGTGAACTCGTCTGGCGGGACCGCGAGCAGCGCATCGCGGACATCGTGGACGCCACCGCCGCTCCGGACTGGACCTTCATGGTCCCCAAGGTCCTGGGACTGGTGCTGGTGCTGGGCGCCATGCTGCTGGCGAGCGCCCTCGCCGCCGCCGCCGCCCAGGCCCTCCTGGGCTTTCCCCACCCCGACTGGGGCCAGTACATTGGCTGGTACCTGCTGCCGACCCTGGCGGACTGGACTCTCCTGGCCGTCCTGGCCGTCTTCCTCCAGGCCCTGGCCCCGAACAAGTTCGTCGGCTGGGCCTTCATGGCGGTCTACCTGGTCCTGCAGCTGAGCCTGGGCACGGCCGGCTTCGAGCACAATCTCTACAACTACGGCGGCGGGCCGAGCGTTCCCCTGTCGGACATGAACGGCCAGGGAGATTAC
>JBJOJL010000035.1:0-19829 GCA_046046615.1 Pseudomonadota bacterium | reverse complement strand
GGGCCGGAGGGGGTCAACGGCCCCTCAGCAGACCCCCTCAGCCAGCTTCGCTGGCAGCTCCCCCTCGGGGGAGCAATGGGCCGCTGTAATTCCTCCCCTCAGGGGGAGGTGGACCGCGCAGCGGGCCGGAGGGGGTCAACGGAGTCGAAGGATTTCCGGTCAGCTGGCTCCGCGGGCAGGATGCGCCGGGCGGCGACTTGCGTTAGTCTTCCCCCCATGACCAGCCCTCTCAAAGACACCGGGACCCGGTTCGAGATGGTCGAACAGGGCCTGACTTCCTTCGCGGACTACCGGCGCGCCGGGGACCGCATCATCATCGACCATGTGGAGAGTCCGCCCGCCCTGCGTGGGACCGGGGCCTCGGGCCGGCTGATGGAGGCCCTGTCGGCGGACATCCAGGCGCGCGGCCTGAAGGTCACGCCGGTCTGCGCCTACGCGGCGGCCTGGCTGAAGAAGAGCGCGACCTACCGGGGCCTGCTCGACTGAGACCGGGGTTCAGCGCCGCTTCGGGCGGCGTCTGGCCGCTGCGGCCTCGGCCCGGCTTTCGGCCCTGAGCGACTTCGCCGCGCTGCGGGCCGCGCCCGGGCCTTCCTCTCCCTCGCCGGAGACCAGGGCGTCGGCGGCGAATTCCAGGTCCAGCAGCTTCAGCCTCTTGATCTCGTCGCGCAGGCGGGCCGCCGTCTCGAACTCCAGGTCTGCCGCGGCCTGGCGCATGCGGGACTCCAGGTCCTTGAGCGTCGCCTTGAAGTTGTCCCCCAGGAAGGGCTGGGCGCCGTCCTCCGCCACGCCCGCCGGCACGGTGACCCGGTCCTTCTCGTAGGGGCTGGCGAGGATTTCCTTGATCTGGCTGCGCACGCTCTCCGGCGTCACGCCGTGGGCCTCGTTCCAGGCCTGCTGCTTCTCCCGGCGGCGGCGGGTCTCGGCCATTGCCCGCTCCATGGAGCCGGTCACCTGGTCGGCGTAGAGGATGACCCGGCCATCGACGTTCCGGGCCGCCCGGCCGATGGTCTGGATAAGGCTGGTCTCGGACCGCAGGAAGCCTTCCTTGTCGGCGTCCAGGATGGCGACAAGGCCGCACTCGGGAATGTCGAGGCCCTCGCGCAGCAGGTTGATGCCGATCAGCACGTCGAAGGCGCCCAGGCGCAGGTCGCGGATGATCTCGATGCGCTCCAGGGTGTCGACGTCCGAGTGCATGTAGCGGACCCGCAGGCCCTGCTCGTGCATGTACTCGGTCAGGTCCTCGGCCATCTTCTTGGTCAGGACGGTGACCAGGGTCCGGTAGCCCTTGGCCGTCGTCTGGCGGACCTGGTCGATGACGTCGTCCACCTGGGAGAAGCCGTCCTTCGCCACGGACCGGATCTCCACCGGCGGGTCGATCAGGCCGGTGGGGCGGATGACCTGCTCGGCGAAGACGCCGCCGGCCTTCTCCATCTCCCAGGGGCCGGGCGTGGCCGAGACGCTGACGGTCGCGGGGCGCATGGCGTCCCATTCCTCGAACTTGAGGGGGCGGTTGTCCATGCAGGAGGGCAGGCGGAAGCCGTACTCGGCCAGGGTGAACTTCCGCCGGAAGTCGCCCCGGAACATGGCCCCGATCTGCGGGATGGTCTGGTGGCTCTCGTCGACGAAGAGGAGGGCGTTGTCGGGGATGTACTCGAAGAAGGTGGGAGGCGGCTCGCCCGGGCGGCGACCCGTCAGGTAGCGGGAATAGTTCTCGATCCCGGCGCAGGAGCCCGTGGCCTGGATCATCTCCAGGTCGAAGGTGGTCCTCTGCTCCAGCCGCTGGGCCTCCAGAAGCTTGCCGTTGGCCACCAGCCAGTCGAGGCGCTCCTTCAGCTCGGCCCGGATCTGGTTCATGGCCTGGTTCAGGGTCGGCCGGGGCGTGACGTAGTGGCTGTTGGCGTAGATCTTCACGGCGGGCAGGTCCGCCGTGCGCTTGCCGGTCAGGGGATCGAACTCGGTGATGGCCTCGATCTCGTCGCCGAACAGGCTGATCCGCCAGGCCCGGTCCTCGTAGTGGGCGGGGAAGATCTCCAGGGTGTCGCCGCGCCGCCGGAAGGTCCCGCGCTCGAAGGCCTGGTCGTTGCGCCGGTACTGCTGGGCCACCAGGTCGGCCATCAGCTTCTTCTCGTCGATCCGCTCGCCGACCTTCAGGCTGAAGGTCATGGCGGTGTAGGTCTCCACCGAGCCGATGCCGTAGATGCAGGAGACCGAGGCCACGACGATGACGTCGTCCCGCTCCAGGATCGCCCGCGTCGCCGAGTGCCGCATGCGGTCGATCTGCTCGTTAATCGAGGAGTCCTTCTCGATGTAGGTGTCGGTCCGCGGCACGTAGGCCTCGGGTTGGTAGTAGTCGTAGTAGGAGACGAAGAACTCCACGGCGTTGTCCGGGAAGAAGCTCTTGAACTCGCTGTAGAGCTGGGCCGCGAGGGTCTTGTTCGGGGCCAGGATCAGGGCCGGCCTCTGGGTCTCCTCGATCACCTTGGCCATGGTGAAGGTCTTGCCCGAGCCGGTGACGCCCAGCAGCACCTGGTCATGCTCCCGTCCCTCAAGACCGGCGACAAGCTCGGCGATGGCCGTGGGCTGGTCCCCTGCAGGCGCGTAGTCCGAGACAAGGCGGAAGCGACGTCCGCCCTCCGACTTCTCCGGCCTGTCCGGGCGGTGCGGACGCCAGGCCATGTCCGCGACGGCGGCGTCGAAGGCGAAGACCGCCGAGGCGTCGGCGAGTCCGGGCGGGGGATCTGCGGGCATGGAATGAGATTAGGGGGCCGCTGGCGCCGGCGCCAGCCCGCCCTGCGCGAATGTCACGGCTTCCGGCGCGCCTTGAGGGCGGCGGCGTAGGCCGCATCAAGGTCGGCAAGCGTGGGTTCATTCACCTCCAGCTTCACGCCGTTGACGTAGAAGGTGGGCGTGAACTGGACCCCCCGGGCGATCGAGCGGTTCATTTCCGCGTCCAGGGCGGCCTGGCCCTTGGGATCGGCGATGCAGTCATTGTAGGCCGCACGGTCCAGGCCGCCCTCCGCCGCGGCGGCGATCAGGGCGGACCGGACGTCCCCGGTCCTGTAGGCCTCGTCCTGACGGCGGAAAAAGCCTTCCAGCACGGCGTAGTACCCCTTGGGTCCTGCGCAGCGGGCCAGCAGGAAGCCTGCGGCGGACACTTGCTCAGGCGGGGTCAGCAGGGGCCGGATCACATAGCGGACGCGGCCGGTCTCGATGTACCTGGCCCGGAAGGCCGGAAACACCTCGTTCGCGAACTTCGCGCAGTGGGTGCAGGCCGGCGAGGCGTACTCCTCCACAAGGACCGGCGCGCCAGGGCGACCCATCACGAAGTCGGCGGAGACCGGAGGCGCAGGCGCGGCCCGGCCGGGAAGGGGCGCAAGCAGCGCAAGCAGCAGGGCCAGGGTGGCGAGGGGGCGGATCATGGGGAGCCTCGGAAACAGGCGCCAGCTTCACCTGTCAAGCCCGACGGGGGGGGAGGGCGCTCACACCTTCCTCCACAGTCCATCCATGTTGCAGTGCAATAAGAACTTGCGAATCTCTACCCGGGCGTCCATATCCCCGCTCACATCGCCATTGTCCGGCCTCCAGCGTGTAGGAGGCGGGCAGGTCGGTCCGGCCGCCAGCATGAGCAGGGGTCCAGACCGACACAGCTGTCTGGGGGCGCTCCGCCCTCGCCGCACGGGACCTCTCCTTTGTCAGAACCTCACCAGGCGCGCGCCTCCCGGCGCGGAGTCATGAGCGCTGTTCTCCTGGGCGCCAGCCTCGGGGTCGCTCTTGGCGGGACCTACCTGGTCGGCCTGCGCGCGGGCGCCTCCGCTGCGCCGCCGCCCTCCGACGTCCTCGCCGCCGTTTCGCCGGTCGTCGCCTCCGGGTCCGCCCCGGAGCTGCGTCCGGAAATCCTTTCCCCCTCCCTCCCGGCTTCGCTGCGCGCCGCGCCGCGCGCCGCCGCGTCCGGACGCGACCTCGATTGCCTGACCCAGGCGGTCTACTTCGAAGCCCGGGGCGAGAGCCCCGCAGGCCAGGCGGCGGTGGCGCAGGTCGTCCTGAACCGCGTGCGCAAGGCGGGCTTCCCCAAGTCCGTGTGCGGCGTGGTCTTCCAGGGCTCGACCCGGGGCGCAGGGTGCCAGTTCTCCTTCGCCTGCGACGGCTCCATGAACCGGGGGCGCGAGTCCCAGGCCTGGACCCAGGCCCGGCATATCGCCTCCCGCGCCCTGGCCGGGGCGGTGATGACCGCCGTCGGCGACGCCACCCACTTCCACACCGTCCACGTCACCCCCGGCTGGAGCCGCGAGTTCCGGCAGGTGGCCCAGGTCGGCCTGCACATCTTCTACCGGACCGGTCGCGCCCAGGCGGGGACGATCCTGGCCGAGGCCCCGCAGGCGCCGCCCGCCGCCGACCTCCGGGTCGCCGAGGCGCGGCTGGTCTCCGGTCCGCCGGCGGATCCCGTCGAGGTGGTGGAGACGGCTCCGGCGCCCCTGCAGGCCGAGATCTCCCCCGCGGAGGCTGCGGCGGCCGGGTCCCCGGCGGACTGAGCCCTTCCGGACGGTCCAGGCCGGGGCGTCAGCCGGCGTCCAGCCCGATGTCCAGCACCGGCGCGGAGTGTGTCAGGGCGCCCACGCTGATGACCTGCACGCCCGTTCCGGCGATGGCCCGCACCGTTGAGAGATCAACGCCCCCCGAGGCCTCCAGGGTGACTCGACCGGCGTTCAGGGCGACCGCCCGACGCAGGTCTTCCAGGCTGAAATTGTCCAGCAGGATGACGTCCGGCGCGAGGGGCAGGGCCTCCTCCAGCTGGTCCAGGCCATCGACCTCGATCTCCACCTTTACCAGGTGTCCCGCCGCCGCACGGGCCCGCTCCAGGGCGGGCCGGACGCCGCCGCAGGCGGCCACGTGGTTGTCCTTGATGAGGATGGCGTCGTCGAGGCCGAAGCGGTGGTTCACCCCGCCCCCACAGCGGACGGCGTACTTCTCCAGATGCCTCAGTCCCGGCGTGGTCTTCCGCGTGTCGGTGATCCGCGCGCCCGTCCCGGCGACGGCGTCCACATAGGCCCGGGTCAGGGTGGCGACGCCGGACAGCCGGCCCATCAGGTTCAGCCCCGTCCGTTCGGCGGACAGCACCGCACGGGCCGGCGCGGTCGCCCGCGCCAGGGCCTGGCCGGCCGCAATGTCCTCGCCGTCCCGGGCCAGGGCCTCGAAGCGGGCGCCGGGCGCCAGGGCGTGCAGGGACAGGCGGGCGCAGGACAGGCCGGACAGGACCCCGGGCTTGCGGGCCACCCAGGACACCGACAACTCGGTCTCCGCCGGCACGCAGGCCAGGCTGGTCAGGTCCCCGCCCCGCCCCAGGTCCTCGGCCAGGGCCATGCGGATGACGGGCTCGACAAGGAGGTCGGAAATCTCGTGCGTCATGCAGCCTTCCGGGACAGCCGCCCGGCCTCCAGGGACACCAGGGTGCGACGGGCCGCCGCCGCCACGGCGGGATGGTCGGCGCGGAAATGGGCGCCGCGGCTCTCCCGACGCTCAAGGGCGCATTCGGCGATCAGCCGGGCGGCGATGAGGGGTCCCGCCTGGCCGGCCCTCGCGCGGAGGACGTCCAGAAGGGACAGGAGCCGGCCAAGGCCCTCGGCGTCGCGCACGACGCCCGCCTCCCGGCTCATCGCCCGGCGCAGGACCTGGAGGTCCGGGTCGGACAGGCGCGTCATGGGCTCGGTCCGGAGCCAGGGACGGAAAGGCGCGCTTCTTCGGGCGGCGGCGCGCCCCGCCCGGGCGCCGAAGACCGCCGCCTCCAGCAGGGAGTTCGAGGCCAGCCTGTTGGCCCCATGGACGCCGCTGGAGGCGCATTCCCCCGCTGCGAACAGCCCCGGGATCCCGGTCGCCCCGTCCGCATCCGTCAGCACGCCGCCCATGTGGTAGTGGCAGGCGGGGGCCACGGGGATGGGTTCGATCCGGGGGTCCAGCCCAGCGTCGCGACAAGCTGCGAAGACGGTCGGGAAGGCCTCCGGGAAGTGCGCGCCCACCGCCTCCCGCGCATCGAGGAAGGCGCCGCGGCCCGCCGCGCGCTCGGCGTGGATGGCCCGGGCCACCACGTCCCGGGGCGCAAGCTCGGCGTCCGGATGCCGGGCGAGGAGGAAACGTTCGCCGGCGGAATTGACCAGGTGCGCGCCCTCGCCCCGGAGGGCCTCGGTCACCAGGGGCGCCGGGTCGCGGCCCACGTCCAGGGCCGTCGGGTGGAACTGGACGAACTCGGGATCGGCGATGACGGCGCCGGCCAGGGCCGCCGCGGCCAGGCCCTCGCCCAGGAGGGCGGCGGGCGTCGTTGTCTCGGCGTAGAGGCCGCCGATCCCGCCCGTGGCCAGGACCACCGCCTGGGCCCGGAAGGCGGTCAGGACCCCCTCGCGCTCGGCCAGGGCGCCGATGACCGCGCCGCCGGCGTCCTGCAGGAGGCCGCGCAGGCGCAGGCCCTCATGGACCTCAATGTGGGCCGCCCGGCGCACCTGGGCGATGACCGCCGCCATCACCGCGCGGCCGGCCTGGTCGCCCCCGACCCGGGCCACGCGGGCGCGCCCGTGGGCGGCCTCCCGGCTCAGGACAAAGCCGCCGTCCGGCGTCCGGTCAAAGGGCGCGCCGAGCCCGGCGAGCCGCTGCACCGCCCCGGGGCCCTCGGCCGCCAGCAGGCCGGCGCGCACCGGGTCGACCAGTCCCGCGCCGGCGGCGACGGTGTCGGCCGCGTGCAGGTCCGGGGCGTCATCCTCGGCCAGGGCCGCGGCGATCCCGCCCTGGGCCCAGGCCGAGCTGCAGCCGTCCCCCAGGGGGACCGGGCTTAGCACCCGGACCCGCCGGGGCGCGGCGGCCAAAGCGGCGGACAGGCCGGCGAGGCCTGCGCCGATCACCAGCACGCCGTCGAAGTCGGTGACGTCCATGGTCAGATCAGCTCCACGTCCACATGGTGGCGGGCGCGCACCAGGTCGTACCGGGCCGGGATGGCGGGCGGGGGCAGGTCGATCATCCTCTGGACCGCGTCCCGGGCCCGGCGGGCGACGGCCAGGTCCACCGTCACCTCGAAGCGATCCTCCAGCAGGGCCTGGTGGATGTTCTCCAGGGTGATGCGCTTCATGTGCGGGCAGAGGTTGCAGGGGCGCACGAACTCGGTCTCGACGGCGTCGGCGGCGACGTTGTCGGCCATTGAGCACTCAGTGATCAGGACCACCTGGCGCGGCTTGCGGGTGAGGACATAGTCGTTCATCGCCGCAGTCGAGCCGGCGAAGTCCGCCTCGGCGATCACCTCGGCCGGGCACTCCGGATGGGCCAGGATCTCCGCCCCCGGATGGGCCTCGCGGATCTCGCGGATGTCCTCGGCGGTGAACTGCTCGTGCACCTCGCACCGGCCGCGCCAGGCGATGATCCCGACGGAGGTCTGGCGGGCGACGTTGCGGGCGAGGAACTCGTCCGGGATCAGGAGGACCCGGTCCACGCCCCATTCCCGCGCCGCGTGCTCCACGACCTGGACCGCATTGGCGCTGGTGCAGCAGATGTCGGTCTCGGCCTTCACCTCGGCGGAGGTGTTCACGTAGGTCACCACCGGCAGGCCGGGATAGCGCTGCCGCATCAGCCGGACGTCGGCGGCGGTGATCGACGAGGCCAGGCTGCAACCGGCCCTCAGGTCGGGGATCAGGACCCGCTTGTCCGGTGAGAGGATCTTGGAGGTCTCGGCCATGAAGTGCACGCCGGCCTGCACGATGATGTCGGCGTCCGCGCGGGCCGCCTCCCGGGCCAGGCCGAGGCTGTCGCCCACATAGTCGCCGACCCCGTGGAAGATGTCGGGGGTCATGTAGTTGTGGGCCAGGATGACGGCGTTGCGCTCGCGCTTCAGCTGGTTGATCGCGTGGATCAGGGGCGCCTGGAGGCGCCATTCCATCGGCGTGACGTGCCGGCGCACCTTCTCCCAGATCTCCGCGGTGGCCGCCTCGACGGCAGGCGTGAAGGCGGGCAGGGCGGCGGATCCCGGGTTCGCGGACGACATCGCAGTCTCCTTTTGCTCAAAGTGAGCATTAGCAGGGCGGCGAAAGCGCCGGACGGTCCCGGCGCTTCCTCCTGTTATGCTCATTTAGAGCATATCCTGTGTCCAATATGAGGCGGACAGGACCCCTTGGCAAGCGGCGCGGGGGCGCCGCGGGACAAGAGCGCGTGATCCCCGGGGGTAATCGTGGTAGGAGCGCGGCCGTCCAACCCCGGAGATCCGGCCCTGAGGCAGGCTCGTACCCTTGCGCTGATCGCCGCCCTCGGCGTGCTTGGCCCCGGCGCCGCGGGCGCGGGGAGGGGTGCGCCGCCGCCGTCCGCCGCCGGGCTGGCCGGGGCGGGCGCCCCGGTGTCGCGGGCCTTCTCCGAGCCCGCCCTGCAGGCGCGTTTCGCCTCCCTCTCGCCCTCCCTGCGCGCCCATGTCGATGCGCCGGGCGCCGGCGGCCAGGCCTGGCTGGGCCTGACCCCGGGCTGGGAGCGCCTCGATCTCTCCACGCCCCCGCGCCTGGACCTCGCCGCGCCCGACGCGGCCGCCCAGGCCGAGGAGGCGCGGCTGATCAACGCCCTGCGGCCCATCTCGCGCACGCCCCTGGCCGAAATGCCGGGTTTCAGCCTGGCCGGACAGGGCGATGACGCCCGCCGCGCCCTGACCTGCCTCACCCAGGCGGTCTACTACGAGGCGGCGCGCGAGCCCGAACTGGGCCAGGCCGCCGTGGCCCAGGTGGTCCTGAACCGGCTGCGGCATCCCGGTTATCCGAAATCGGTCTGCGGCGTGGTCTACCAGGGCTCGGCGCGGGCGACCGGCTGCCAGTTCACCTTCACCTGCGACGGCTCCCTGTCCCGGGCGCCGGACCCCGGCCTGTGGACCCGGGCCGAGGCGGTGGCGCGCCGGGCCCTCTCGGGCCATGTCGTGCGCGAGGTCGGGTCGGCCACCCACTACCACGCCGACTACGTCGCCCCCTACTGGGCCCCGACCCTGGTCAAGCTGGCGCAGATCGGCGCCCACATCTTCTATCGCTGGACCGGGCCTTCGGGCGAACGGGGCGCCTTCAGCGGCCGGTACGCCGGCGGCGAGGCCTACCTGGCTCCGGCCGTCCTGGGCGGTGTGGATCCCCGCACCCAGGTCGGCCTGGACGCCGTCGCCCCGCCGCCGCCGCGGACGGTCACCCTGGCCCTGGCGGGCGAGACCCGGACCTACACCGTCAACGAACCTGACGCAGTGGGAAGCCCCGCCCTGCCGGCGCCGGGCCAGCTTTCCCCGGCCCGCCGCCGCCCCACCGCCGAGGAAATCCGCAGCATCAACGCCGCCCTCGCGGCGATCGAGCGCGGCGAGGCCGCTCCGGCGACAGAGGCCGGGGTTCAGCCCTGACCGGCTGAGAAGGCGTCCGGGTAGGCCACCATCAGGGGTTCATCCAGGGCGCCCTCCATCAGGGCGATCCCCATGAAGGCCGGGCTGCCGGAATAGGGCGCGGTGACCTTCGCCGTCGCGGCCGTGGAGAAGCCGAACTTCGGGTAGTATTCGGGGTGGCCGAGCACCAGGACCGCAGCGGCGTCGAAATGACGGGCCGCGTCCAGTCCGCGCAGGGTCAGGGCCGATCCGATGCCGGTCCCCTGCAGGTCCGGCCGGACGGCCAGGGGGGCGAGGGCCGAATAGAGGTTCATGCTGTCGGCCCAAAGCCGGCTGAACATGATGGCGCCGACAATCTCGCCTTCCCGGACGGCCACGAGTTCGAACATGGCCTCGGCGTCCGCCCGGAGCCGTTCGACGATCCGTCGCTCTGTGGGGCCGCCGAAGGCCGCGTCCAGGATATCCCCGATGGCGGGGTGGTCGGCGGCGCGGGCATAGCGGATCTCGATGGACACGGGGTCCTCCCTGGGTCAGTCGCCGGCCACCCACTCCACGTCGGCGCCCAGGGCGTTGAGGTTCTCGACGAAGCGGGGATGCGCCCTCTGGATCGGGGCGGCGTTGAGGATGGTCGAGCGTCCCTCGATGCTGGCGGCGAGCATGAAGAGGGCGATGGCCACCCGGATGATGTAGGGGCTCTCCACCGTGGCGGGCATCAGGGGCTTGCCGCCATAGGTGATCAGCCGGTGCGGATCGCACAGCACCGAGTGGGCGCCGAACTTGCCGATCTCTGAGCTCCAGCCCAGGGCGCCTTCATAGACCTTGTTCCAGAACATGACCGAGCCTTCGGCGCGCACGCCCAGGGCGATGAAGATCGGCAGCAGGTCCGCCGGCACATAGGGCCAGGGCGCGGCCTCGACCTTGGTCAGGATGTTGGAGGTGAAGGGCTCCTTGACCTTCAGGCCGTGGGGCGCGCGGGCCGTGGACCAGCCCCCCTCGTGGGTCACCTCGACGCCGAACTTGGCGAAGGTGCGGTCCAGCAGGGGGAACTGGTCCACCGAGCCGTTGCGCACCGAGACCTCGCCGCCGGTGATAGCGCCCATGGCCAGGAAGGTCGCCACCTCGTGGAAGTCGTCGGCGAAGGTGAACTCGGCGCCGGCCAGGCGCTCGACGCCCTCCACGACGATGCGCGAGCCGCCGACGCCCTCGATCCGCGCTCCCATCAGGGCGAGGAATGCGCAGAACTCCTGGACGTGAGGCTCGCAGGCCGCGTTGGTCAGCTGCGAGCGGCCGAGGGCGGTGGCGGCGCACAGCATGAAGTTCTCGGTGGTGGTCACCGAGGCGTAGTCCAGCCAATGGTCCGCCGCCCGGTAACCGCCGGGGACCGAGATGTGCAGGGCGTCGGGCTCGCGGCGCACCGTCGCGCCGAAGGTCTGCAGGACCTCGATGTGCGGGTCGATCTCGCGGGCGCCGAGGGTGCAGCCGGTGGCGTCCTCCTCGATGGTCGCCGCCCCGAACCGGTGGAGGAGGGGCGGGATCAGCATCAGGGTCGAGCGCATGCCCAGGGGCAGGTGGGCGGCCTTGGGATCCAGGCCCTCGCCGTGGCGGACCTTCAGGACCCCGGCCTCGAAATCCATGTCCACGGTCGAGCCGAGGTTGCGGAAGAAGTCGAGGATCTTGCGGACGTCGGTGATGTCCGGGACCCGGTGCAGGGTCACGGGCTGGTCGGTCAGCAGGGTGGCGCAAAGGACCGGCAGGACGGCGTTCTTGTTCGCCGAGGGCGTGATGCGGCCGCGCAGGGCCCGCCCGCCATTGACGACCAGGCGGGTCACTGGGCGGCCGCCCGGCTGGCGGCGTGGTCTTCCTCGGCCAGGAGCCGGACCGCCTCGAGGGCGGCCATGCAGCCCATGCCGGCGGCGGTGACGGCCTGGCGGTAGACATCGTCGGTCACGTCGCCCGCGGCGAAGACCCCGCGGATCGCGGTGGAGGCGGTTCCCGCCTTCACCTTCAGGTAGCCCGAGGCGTCCATCTCCAGCTGGCCCGCGAACAGGGCCGAGGCCGGGGCGTGGCCGATGGCGATGAAGACGCCGTCGCAGGCCAGCTCTCGGGTCTCACCGCTCCTGGTCGATTTTAGCCGCACGCCGGTGACCCCCATCGGGTCGGTCTGGCCCAGCACCTCCTCGACCTGGTGGTCCCAGACCACCTCGACCTTGGGATTGGCGAACAGGCGCTCCTGCAGGATGGCCTCCGCCCGGAAGCTGTCCCGGCGGTGGACCACAGTGACCTTGGAGGCGAAGCTGGTCAGGAAGAGGGCCTCCTCGACGGCTGTATTGCCGCCGCCGACCACCACGACCTCCTTGCCGCGGTAGAAGAAACCGTCGCAGGTCGCGCAGGCCGAGACGCCGAAGCCCTGGAAGCGCTGCTCGCTCTCCAGTCCCAGCCAGCGCGCCTGGGCGCCGGTGGCGATGATCAGGGTCTCCGCCAGCCAGACCTGGCCGCTGTCGCAGGTCAGCCGGAAGGGCCGGACCGACAGGTCGGCCGTGACCACGATGTCATTTATGATCTCGGTCCCGACGTGCTCGGCCTGGGCCTGCATCTGCTCCATCAGCCAGGGGCCCTGGATGACCTCGGCGAAGCCCGGATAGTTCTCGACGTCCGCCGTGATGGTGAGCTGGCCGCCCGGCTGCAGGCCCTGGATCAGGACGGGCTTGAGCAGGGCGCGGGCGGCGTAGACGGCGGCGGTGTATCCGGCGGGGCCGGAGCCCACGATCAGGCAGCGGACGGAGCGGGGAGCGGAGTCAGACATGTCGTCCCTATAGGACCGATTCAGCGCGTGCGCGACTCCGTCGCGGGGGCCTCCCCGCCGGGCTCTGGACCGGGGTCGGGCGCGGCGGCACACTGCCTGTCCCAGGAACCCGCCAAGGAGGTCCCCGTCATGTCATCCGCGAGCCTGCGCGCCGCCCTCATCCTTGCTGCGGGCCTGTCCGCCTGCGCCGCCGTCCCGGCCGGGCGGGCGCCGGACCTTGTGGGCGCCTGGCGGGTCGAGGATCTCGACGCCCGGGGGGTCATCGACCGCGCGCCCCTTTCGGTGACCTTCCAGGGGGGCCGGGTCTCGGCCTTCGCCGGGTGCAACCGACTGATGGGCGCCTACACCCAGTCCGGCGGGACGGTGAAGATTGGTCCCCTGGCCTCCACCCGCATGGCCTGCCCGCCGGCCCTGATGGAGCAGGAAAGACGTCTGGCGGACTCCCTCCAGGCCGTAGATACGGTCGGGACGGGCCCCGACGAGGCCGTCAGGCTCTCGGGTCCGGGCGGCCGGAGCCTGTTGCTGCGCCGGGAGTCCCAAGGACCCTCCGGCCCCGGCCGCCTTGCGCTCCGCTGCGGGGACGAGGACTTCAACGTCACCTTCGGGTCGGATGCGGCGGTCCTCGACGGGCCCAGCGGCGCGACGGAGCGCCTGCCCCGGATCAACGCGGCCGGCGCCGATCCCGAGGCGCCCCGGGTCTTCACCAATGGCCGCATGACCTTCACCCAGGAGATCGAGGGCGGCCGGGCCGTGACCTTCGCCCGGGGCCGCATGGCGCCGGTTCCCTGCGCCCTGCGGGGCGGCTGAGGCGGATCAGACCGCCTCGGCCTTGCGCCCGATGGTCTCCAGCAGGGCCTCGGCCGCACGGCCCGCCCCCTGGCCGTCGCACACGCCGGCGGCGGCCTCGGACAGGTGCGACCTTTGCACCGGATCGGTGACCAGGCGCATGATGGCGCGGTCCAGGGCCCCGTCGAAGGCGATGGAGCCGGCGTCCAGCACCAGGGCGGCGCCGCGCTCGGACAGGGCGGCGGCGGCCGCCTTCTGGTTCTCGGCCACCACCACCACGGCCGCGGGGACGCCCAGGGTGCAGATCTCCCAGACGGTCGAGCCTGCGCCCGCCACGGCGAAGTCGGCGTCGTGCATCAGGGTGGCCATGTCGGTGACGTCCACATGGACCTTCAGGCGCCGGTCGTGGGAGGCCATCCGGGACAGGGTGCGCAGGCTCGGGGCCTGGGCGCCCAGGACGACGTCGATGACCACGTCGCCCAGCCGGGGCCGCAGGCGGTCGACCACCCGGCTCGTCACGCCGCCGACATCGCTGAGCCCCAGGGTCACCAGCACCCGACGGACAGCGTCGCCGCGACGGCCCAGGGACGAGGCGCGCAGGGCGGCGAAACGGCTGCGGACCGGGGCGAATTCGGGACCGAGCAGCAGGCGCGTGTCGCCGTCGGTCAGCAGGGTGTAGTCGAGGGGGCGGCGGCTCGGCCCGGAGTCCAGGACGATGTCGGCCCCCAGGGGGCGGTCGGCCAGGTCGTCGATGACCAGGCAGGCCCGCCCGCCGGCCAGGGCCTCGTGGTCGGGCCGGGCCAGTCGGTAGTGATCGAAGACCAGGGCGTCGAAGCCCTGTCCCGCCAGGGCGGCGGCGAGGCCGGACCGGTCGGTCGCCAGGGCCTCGATCCGGGACATGGCCGGGGCGAAGGTCTCGAGCAGGGGCGCGCTCTCGGCGGTGGCGATGAAGGCGCATGCCGCCCCCCGCACGCTCAGGGCCTCGGCCAGGGTCAGGCTGCGCATGAGGTGGCCGCCGCCGGCCACGGGACCGGCGTCGGCGATGAACAGCACGCGCGGCGTCTCGGGAATCATGTCGCCGACAGGGGAGCGCGAATTTGCGGTTTCGGGAAGGGCGACGTCATGGGGCGGGCCGTTCCAGAAGGGCGACAATGGCCGCCGCAGCCCGGCCGGTCTCGTCGAAGGGCGCACCGGGGAAGAGGTCGAGCCTTCCTTCAAACCGGCGCGCCGCGCCGCGGGCGATCAGGTCCTCGTGCAGCCGGGTGAACTTCTCCGAGCCGCCGTCGAGGGGCAGGAGCAGGACCGGCCGTCCGGACGAGGCCGCCTCGGTCGCCATGTTGGCGCTGTCCTCGGTGACCAGGACCACGTCGGCCGACGCCAACAGGGCGAAATAGGGGTTCTCCCCCGTCCCGTCCCAGATGAAGCCCGGCAGGCCCGCCAGGGCCTCGGTCAGGATGCGCCGGGCTGATGCGGGGGTCCGCCGGGAGAAGGTGACCATCAGCGACCCCCCGGCCTGGGTGACCGCCTGCTTCAGGTCCGCCGCCAGGGCCCGGGCGCGGGCGTCCGAAAGGTCATGGGTCTTGGACTTGCCGCCCACCAGCAGGGCCGCGCGGGGGCGGGGCAGGGGATCGGTCAGCGGGGCGAAGCGCGCGGCGGCCTCGGCCAGCCGCTCCGCCGTGACCCGGTGCGGCGAGCCGGTGACCGGCAGGACGTTGGGGCCTGAGATCCGGTCATGCCGGGGAGCGACGATCAGGTCGAAGGGGTCCCGAGGCGTCCGCGGGTTCTGGATCTGCACCACCCGGGTCCGGCCCCCGGACCAGGACTTCAGGCGCAGGGAGAGGGGCAGGGTGGCCCGGCCGGCGGCGATCCACAGGTCGGGCCAGGGCGGACGGATGCCTGATCCGTCCTCGAGGGAGGACAGGGGAAAGGGATTGAGGAACCAGGGCAGCCGGTCCATCCGCCCCTTCCAGCGCACGGTCCGGGTCTCGACCCGGGCCGGGACCAGGCGGGCGACCGCTTCGGCGAGGCCGAGGGCCGGGCCGGCGTTCCCGGCCTTGTCATCGGACACGGCCCAGAAGGTGAGGGGATTGGCCAAGAGCCTGCGGGCCCTAGAGCCACTCCACCTTGACGATCTCGTAGGCCTTGACGCCGCCGGGCGTGTTGACCTCGACGACGTCCCCGGTCTCCTTGCCGATCATGGCCCGGGCGATGGGGGAGGTGATGGAGATCTTGCCGGACTTCACGTCCGCCTCGTGCTCGCCGACGATCTGGTAGCGGGCCTCGTCCTCGGTGTCCTCGTCGACGACCGAGACCGTGGCCCCGAACTTGACCTGGCTGCCGGACAGCTTGGACACGTCGATGACTTGGGCGCGCGCCATCCGGTCCTCGATGTCGGCGATCTGGCCTTCGATCCAGCCCTGCCGCTCCTTCGCCGCATGATACTCGGCGTTCTCGGACAGGTCGCCGTGCGCGCGCGCCTCCGCGATGGCGGCGATCACGGCAGGCCGCTCGATCGTCTTGAGACGCTTCAGGTCTTCGTCGAGGGCGTGGTAGCCCTCGGCGGTCATCGGGACTTTTTCCATAACCGGGTGGTCTCGGGTCTGCGCTGGGGACGTGAATCTCACCGCGGGCGCGAGCGTCCGTGGGGGGAAGAGGATAGGTCCCGCAGGCGCGGAACTCAAGTGTGCAATGCAGCAAAAGCGGGGAGTCAGCCCTGGGGCTCGACCGGAGCCTTCGCCGGCGCCGCAGGGGACGCGGCTTCCGGGGCGGGGTCGGCGGCTGGCGGGACCGCTGCGGGCGGGGATGCCGGAACCTCCGCCGGCGGCGTCGGGGCGGGCGGCGGCGGCCCGGCCGGGATGGCCGTGGCGGGCAGTCGCTTCACCGCCGAGCCCATGACGTTTCGCCAGACCTCCGCCGGCAGGGAGCCGCCGGTCACGCCCTTCATGGGCCGGTTGTCGTCCCGTCCCATCCAGACCACGGTCACGATCCCGCCCGTGTATCCGGCGAACCAGGCGTCCTGGTAGGACGAGGTCGTGCCGGTCTTTCCCGCCAGGTCGCGCCCCGGCAGGGCGGCGCGGTTTCCGGTGCCGGAGACCAGCACCTGGCGCATCATCCGGTTGAGGTCGGAGAGGGCGGGATTGGCGATCACCTGCCGGGGCGGCGGCGGCGCCGGCCGGGTCCAGACGACCTTGCCCCCCATCGTGCGGATCCGCGAGACGCCCCAGGCCTCCACCTGGCGTCCACCGGTCGCGAAGGCGCCGTAGGACTCGGCCAGGTCCATGGGGGTGACCACCCCGGCGCCCAGGGCCATGGCGGGGGTGGTGGGGATGGGGGTGGAGATCCCCAGCCGCCGGGCGGTGTCCGCCACCCGGGGTCGGCCCACCTCGTCGGCCAGCTTCACGGCGACCGTGTTGACCGACCGGGCGAGGGCGGTCTCCAGGGTCATGGCGCCCTGGAAGCCCGGTTCATAGTTCGAGGTCGACCAGCCCTCCAGGGTGACGGGCTCGTCCACCACCTCGCTGTCCGGCGTGCGCCCGGCCTCCAGGGCGGCGAGCCAGACGAAGGGCTTGAAGGCCGAGCCCGGCTGGCGGCGGGCGTCCGTGGCGCGGTTGTAGGGCGCCGCAATGTGGTCGGTCCCCCCCACCAGGGCCCGCACGGCGCCGGTCCCGTCGAGGGTGACGACGGCCCCCTGCTGCACCCCCTGCGGGGCGCCCCGGGCCACGCCGCTGCGCAGGGCCTCCTCGGCGGCCCGCTCGAGGGGTAGGTCCAGGGTGGTCTCGACCACCAGGTCCTGCTTCACCGGACCGGCCCGCCGTCGCGCCTGGGCGTCCATCCAGTCGACGAAGTACTGGGCCGAGGCCTCCGGCGCCCGGTTCCAGACCCGCGGCTTTTCCGCCAGGGCCGCGGCCCGGGCCTTGGGGGACAGGACCCCGGTCTCGACCATGGCGTCCAGGACCAGCTTCGTCCGCTCCGCGTTCCGGGCGGGCTCGTCCACGGGATTGTAGCCGCTGGGCGACTTGGGGATGGAGGCCAGCATGGCGGCTTCCCGAACGGTCAGGCGAGACGCTGGCTTGTTGAAATAGCGCCAGGCCGCCGCCTCCAGGCCCCAGGCGCCCTTCCCGAAATTGATGCGCGACAGGTAGAGGCCGAGGATCTGCGACTTGGTGAAGGCCTGCTCCAGCTGGACGGCGAGGGCCAGTTCGCGGGCCTTCCGCTCCAGGGTCTTCTCCTGGTTGAGGAAGAGGAGGCGGGCGACCTGCTGGGTGATGGTGGACCCGCCCTGGGCGACCCCGCCCTCCGCCAGGTTGGCGGCCGCGGCCCGCGCGATCCCCGCCGCATCAAACCCGGGGTGGCTGTAGAAGCGCCGGTCTTCGATGGCCACGAAGGCCGCCGGGACATGGGCGGGAAGGCTGCGGACCTCCACCGGCGGGCCGTAGCGGCCGCCTCGCACCCCGATCCGGGCGCCATTGCGGTCGACGAAGACCACCTGCGGCGCCCGCTCGATCGGGGGCAGGGGCGGCAGGGCGGCGCCCCCGGGCAGGCCGGGAAGCGTGGGCAGGGTCACCGTCGCGGAGGCGAGGAGGCCGATCAACATCCGTCAGTTTCCAGGCGCGATTTGGATACGCAGGTTTGGGGCGCAGGTTTGGGGCGCGGGCCGGATCGCCCGCCGGGCAAGGCTCGCCCCCGACCATGGCGACACCAAGGCGCCGGGGTCAGGCGCTCTCGACGACCTCGCAGCCCGCCAGCTCCGCGGCGTCCGGCGCCTCGAAGACGCCCTCGGTGAAGTCGAACATCTCGGGCGTCACAACGAAGGAGAAGCCCTCGCCCTGGATCTGGTTGCGCGACAGGACCCGGCCCCGGCGCACCTCCTTCGGGGCGTTGAGGTAGTGGAAGCGCGCCGGCAGCTCGCAGAGGCGGGCGATCTCGGCCACCCGGGCCCGGTCCGAACGCCGGAGCAGGCCAAGGTCAAGGACCACGGGCGTCCCCGTCGCCATGACCGCCGCCGCGGTCGACCAGATCTGCGCCTCGCATCGCTCGATGCGCTCCATCAGCCAGTTGAAGTCCGGCTGCTGGGGCATGTCCTGGGCGAAGAGCCGCGCCATCCAGTCGTCGATGGAAAAGGTCACGGCGCGCTCCCGGCGGGCGAGGTCGGACGCGTAGGTCGACTTGCCGGCGCCGGACGGGCCGAAGATGACGTGCAGGGTCGGGGTCACGGCGGGGCTCAACGGACGGTCAGGCCGCCGTCGATGACCATCTCGGCGCCGGTCACATAGCGGCTCTCGTCAGAGGCCAGCCAGAGCACGCCGTTGGCGATATCCAGCGGATAGCCCTTCACGCCCAGGGGCACGGCGGTCTCGGTCAGGACGTCCAGGGCGACGTCGCGCTGCGGACGGGCGTTGTCGCCGGGGCCGCCGGTGCCGATGATGGTGTCCCAGATCGGGGTCTCGATGATGCCGGGGTGCATGGAGTTGACCCGGATCCCGTCCTTGGCGTTGGCGCACTCCATGGCCACGGACTTGGTCATCAGCCGCACGGCGCCCTTGGTGGCGCAGTAGCCGCTCATGTTGGGCGAGCCCTTCAGGCCGGCCACCGAGGAGATGTTGATGATCGAGCCGCCCTGGTGCTCGCGCATCAGGGGCAGGGAATGCTTCATGCCGAGGAAGACGCCGTCGACATTAATCGCCATCTGGCGCTTGAAGTCGGCCAGGGAGAATTCGGTGACCGGGCCGGACAGGCCGATGCCGGCGTTGTTGACCAGGATGTCCAGGCGGCCGTGCAGGGCCTTCACCTGGCCGATGACCTCGATCCAGGCCTCTTCGCTGGTGACGTCGTGGTGCAGGTAGTCCGCCTTGGCGCCCGACGCGCGCAGGGCCTCGACCGCCTCGCGGCCCTTGTCGTCCTGGATGTCGCTGATGACGATGACCGCACCTTCCTGCGCCAGCCGCTCGGCGCAGCCGAGGCCGATGCCGCTGGCCCCGCCGGTGATGAGCGCCACCTTGCCCTGAACCCGTCCCGCCATGATCGTCTCCTTCCCGCTTGACCCCTTGGGGTTTTCTCATGCCTAGCGCAGGGCGGCCGGCTTGCCCATAGCCGGCCGGACCCGAAACCCCGGAAGGGAGATCCCATGTCCGTCGCGATCCGCCCCTGCGGCCCCCAGGACGCCGAGGCCCTGGCCCTGGTCAGCCGGGCGACCTTCCTGGAGTCCTACGCCGACGTCCTGCCGGCGGCGGACATCCTCTCCCACTGCGAGGTGCAGAACCGGCCGGACCTCTACCGGGACTGGCTGGCCACCCCCGGCTGGCGGGCCTGGCTGGCGACGGCGGAGGGGACGGGCTCGCCCCTCGGCTTCGCCCTCACCTGTCCGCCGGACCTGCCCGTCGAGCCGGGGCCGGCGGACGTGGAGCTGAAGCGCATCTACCTTCTGCACCGCTTCCAGGGCGGCGGGACCGGCGCGGGGCTCCTCGCAGCGGCGGAGGCGGCGGCGCGCCAGGATGGCTTCGACCGCCTGCTGCTCGGCGTCTATTCGAAGAACGATCAGGCCCTGGGCTTCTACGCCCGCCAGGGCTTCACCCCCGTCGGGGTCCGCACCTTCCGCGTCGGCGCCAACGACTACGACGACCTCGTCCTGGCCAAGCCCCTGGCCTGACCCGCCGCTGACCCCCTGACCGACCTCCGGTCGGAACTCCCTTTGTGGCGCCTCAAATTCCTCCCCCCAGGGGGACTGTTGCGAAATCCCCGGATCGTGATTCCCTGCGTTTGTGGTGGAGGGCTTTCGATGTCTGTGAAGTCGACGGGACAGCTTGGGTTTGGGGAGATTGGGGCGGCCCGGCGGAGTGGGGTTCCGGCCCTGGACCGGGTGTCGGCCCTGGTGGACTGGGCGGG
>JBJOJL010000034.1:0-19895 GCA_046046615.1 Pseudomonadota bacterium | reverse complement strand
GCCAGGTTGCTCGGGCCTCGGTATTGGACAGCCGGTTCGGGTATCATTGCGGGAGGGTGTTTTGCGGCATCCCGGTCTTTTGGGCGGCGGCGGGGCGGTCGTCCTGGTCCTCGCCATCATCCTCCACGCCCCCTTCGCTTCCGCTGAACCGCTGAAGACCGAAGTCGCCGGGTCCGGGGAACCGGAGGAGGTGCAGGCCATTTCCGTTTGGGGCCAGAGGAAGTCCGGACTGGGACAGGCCCTCAGCTCCAGCGAGGGCGTCGTCTCCTGGGGCGCCTATGCCGACCGGCCGATCCTGCGTCCCGGGGAGCTGGCCGAGGCCATGCCGGGACTGGCGGTCACCCAGCACTCAGGGTCCGGCAAGGCGAACCAGTACTTCCTGCGCGGGTTCAACATCGATCATGGAACCGATTTCTCGGTCTCCCTGGACGGGGTTCCCCTGAACTTCCGGTCGCATGCCCACGGGCAGGGCTATCTGGACCTCAACATGCTCGTCCCCGAGCTTGTCGAGCAGATCCGGTACCGAAAGGGGCCCTACGCCGTCGACGCCGGGGATTTCTCGGCGGCCGGGTCCGCCCGGTTCACGCTCTTCGACGTGCTTCCCGAAGGATTCGCCCAGGTCAGCGCAACCTCCGACGCCGTCTACCGGGCGGTGGGCGCCGCCCCCCTGGGCGCGGGCGGGTTCGTATCCCTGGATCTCGAGCACGGCGAAGGCCCGTGGGATACGCCGGAAAACCTGGCCAAGGGCGTCTTCCTCCTCAGGGCTCCCGTTGGCGACTGGGCCTTCACCGCCCTGGCCTACACCTCCCGGTGGCGGTCGACGGACCAGATTCCCCTGCGGGCGGTGAAGGACGGGCGGCTGTCGCGCCTCGCCGCCGTGGACGACACGGATGGAGGCCGCACCCATCGCTTCATCGCCAGCCTGTCCCGAAATGTGGAAGGCCAGCCGCAGGTCTCGCTTTATGTCCAGAAGTACGACCTGAACCTCTGGTCGAACTTCACATACGCTCTCGACGACCCCGAAAACGGGGACCAGTTCGAGCAGGCCGAGACACGCTGGATTGCGGGGGGCTCCGTCTCTGATCGGCTTGCGCTTTCCTCCACCCTGGACATCGCCTGGGGCGGCGAGGCGAGGGTCGACGTTATCGACCCGGTCGGCCTCTATCGAACCCGAGCCCGCGAACGGCTCGCCACCACCCGGGAGGACCGGGTGAATGAGTCCTCGGCGGCGCTCTGGACGGAGGCGCTCTGGCGCGTCGGCGCCCTGCGGGTCGGCGCCGGCCTGCGGGCGGACGTCCTGAGGGCGGACGTCGATGCAGGGGTGCAGGAGAACGCGGGCGTCAGGACCGACACCCTTCTGGGCCCTCGCCTGTCCCTGGCCTGGCGCCTGTCCGAAACCGTGGAGATCTACGGCAACCTCGGCCGCGGCTACCATTCCAATGACGCACGGGGCGCCCTGGCCCGGCTGTCTCCGGAGGGAGACCCGCTCCAGCCCGCCTCCCTGATCGCGCCGGCCGACGGGGTCGAGGTCGGCATCCGGCGCGACGTCCGGGGCCTCTCCCTTTCCGCCACCCTGTGGGCCCTGAAGCTGGGCTCCGAGCTGGTCTATTCCGGCGACGCCGGCGACACGTCCTCAACCAGCGCGACGCGACGGGTCGGCCTAGAAGTTCTGGGGTCCTGGTCTCCCAGCCCCGACCTGAACCTCGACATCAGCGGCGCCGTCACCCAGGCCCGGTACCTTGAGGACACCGCCGGGGGACGCCGGGTCCCCAACGCCCTCGACTATGTCGTCACGGCGGGGGCGTCCTACAGGATGACGCCCTCGGCCTCCGCGAACCTTACGGTCCGCCACCTTGGCCCCGCCGCCCTCGCCGAGGACAATTCGGTCCGGTCAGGAGCTTCGACCCTGGTGAACATGGGGCTGACCTACCGGTGGCCCTCGCTCCAGGTCTCGCTGGACGTCCTCAACCTGCTGGACTCCGCCGACAACGACATCACCTACTTTTACGCCTCGCGCCTGCCCGGCGAGGCGGAGCCGTACGACGACTTCCACATCCATCCGTTGGCGCCCCGCCAATTCCGGCTGGTGCTGAAGCGGACCTTCTGAGGTCCCGTCAGCCCCTCAGGCGTGCGCCCGTCGCCTTGGTCGCCGCCGCGACGATCCGCGCCGAGAGGGCCTCGATGTCGGCCTCGGCCAGGGTCTGCTCTCGGGGCTGGACGCGCACCTCGACCGCCACCGACTTGAAGCCCTCCGGCACGCCGGGGCCCTGGTAGACGTCGAAGATGCGCGCCTCGGCCACCAGGGCCTTGTCCGCGGCAAGGATGGGCCGGACCAGGTCGCCCGCCGGCGTCGCCTCCGGCAGGAGGAAGGCGAAGTCCCGGGACAGGGGCATGAGGGGCGAGGGCTGGAAGGCCGGCCGGGTCTTGACGTCCCGACGCTTGGGTTCGGGCAGGAGGTCGAGGTGGATCTCGAAGCCCAGGACGGGCCCCTCCACGTCCAGGGCCTTCAGGGTCGCCGGGTGCAGCTCGCCGAACTCGGCGATGACGGTCTTGGGCCCCAGCTGGAGGCGGGCCGAGCGACCCGGGCTCCACCAGGGGGCGGACTGGCCCTGAACCACCTGCAGCGGCGGGGCGGCCAGTTCGGCCAGCAGGGCCTCCAGGTCGCCCTTCAGGGCGAACAGGGCGTCCTCGTCCCGGCCGTCCCAGCGGCGCGGGGCGTGCGGCGCCAGGACGGCGGCGATCACCGCCGACTGGTCCCCAGGCTGGTCGCCGCGATAGATCGGGCCGATCTCGAAGAGGGCCGCGTCCGGGTACCCGCGCCGGGCGTTGCGCCCCGCCGCCTCGACCAGGTTGGGCAGGATGGAGGGGCGCATGCAGTCAAGGTCCGCCGCGATGGGATTGGACAGGACCAGCTCCGGCGCGCCGCCGCCGAAATGCTCGGCGGTCGACCGCTTCATGAAGCTCCAGGTCACGGCCTCGGCGTAGCCCGCGGCGGCCAGGGCGCGCCGGGCGGTGCGCATCCGCGCCTGCCGGACGGTCAGGACGCCGCCGGGCGCGAGGGGCATGGGCGGCAGGGGCGTGGAGGGCAGGGCGCCGTAGCCGGCGATCCGCGCCACCTCCTCGACCAGATCGGCCTTGCCCTCGACGTCCCGCCGCCAGGAGGGCGGCGCGACGAGGTCGCCCTCGAGCCCGAAGCCCAGGGCCGCCAGGATGGAATCGATCCGCGCCCGGTCCAGGGACAGGCCCGAGAGGGCCTCGACATAGCCGCGGTCGAAGGCGAAGGCGGCCGGCCGAGCGGGCGCCTGGCCCGCCAGCACCGCCTCGGAGGGCTCGCCGCCGCAGATGTCGAGAATCAGGCGGGTGGCCAGCTCCAGTCCGGGCAGCAGGCTTTCGGGGTCCACGCCGCGGGCGAAGCGGTACTGGGCGTCCGAAGCGATGCCCAGGGTCCGCCCGGTCTGGGCGATCCGGATGGGATCGAACCAGGCGCTCTCGATGAAGACGTCCGTCGTGGTCTCCGAGCAGCCGGTGGAGGCGCCGCCCATCACCCCGCCCAGGCCGATGGCGCCCGAGGCGTCGCCGATCACGCAGGTCTCGGGGCCCGCCGGATAGGTCTTGCCGTCCAGGGCCGCGACGCTTTCGCCCTCGCGGCCCAGCCGGGCCTCGATCCAGCCGCCGGACAGCTTGTCGGCGTCGTAGACGTGGAGGGGCCGGGCCCGGTCGAAGGTGATCAGGTTGGTGATGTCCACCAGGGCGCTGATGGGGCGCAGGCCGATGGACTTCAGCTTCTGCTGCAGCCAGTCCGGCGAAGGGCCGTTGCGCACGCCGCGGATCAGCCGGCCGGCGAAGGCCGGGCAGGCGCCGCTGTCGTCGAGACGGATCTCGACCGGGCAGGGGAAGGTCCCGGCGACGGGGGCGATGGCGGGGATCCTCAGGGTTCCGAGGCCGGCGGCGGCCAGGTCCCGGGCGATGCCGTCCACGCCCAGCCAGTCCGGCCTGTTGGGCGTGACCTCGAAGTCGATCACCGCCTCCAGGCCCAGGGCCTGGGCGGCCGGGGTCCCGACCGCCAGGTCGCCGTCCAGTTCCAGGATGCCGTCGGACTCCTCCGCCGTCTGCAGCTCGGCGGCCGAGCACAGCATGCCGTTCGACACCACGCCCCGGACCGGGCGGGCTTCCAGGACCAGTCCGTTGGCGGGGATGCAGGCGCCGAGGGGGGCGTAGATGGTGGTCAGGCCGGCGCGGGCGTTGGGGGCCCCGCAGACGATCTCCTTTCGGCCATCGATGGTGTCCACCTGGCAGACGCGCAGGCGGTCGGCGTTGGGATGCTGCACGGCCTCGACGATGCGGGCGACCGAGAAGTCGGCCAGGCGCGCGCCGGGATCGTCCACGTGCTCGACCTCCAGGCCGGCCATGGTCATGACCTCGACGACCTGGTCGACGGTGGCGGAGGTGTCGAGGTGCTTGCGCAGCCAGGAAAGGGTGAACTTCATCTCAGGTCTCCTAGCTCAGGCCCGAGGCGGAATTCGGGGCGGCGAAGGCCGAGAAGCCATAGTGCGCCAGCCAGCGGACGTCGGCGGCGAACATGTCGCGCAGGTCTGGCATGCCGTACTTCAGCACCCCCAGCCGGTCGACGCCGCAGCCGAAGGCGAAGCCCTGCCAGACGTCCGGGTCCAGTCCGCAGTTCCGCAGGACGTTGGGATGCACCATCCCGCAGCCGAGGATCTCCAGCCAGTCGGCGCCCTCGCCGATCTTCACCTCGCCCCCCGAGCGGTCGCACTGCACGTCCATCTCCGCCGAGGGTTCGGTGAAGGGGAAGTGGTGGGGACGGAAGCGGGTTGTCACCCGGTCGGTCTCGAAGAACCGGGCGATGAAGGTCTCCAGGGTCCACTTCAGGTGGCCCATGTGGATGCCCTTGTCGATCACCAGGCCCTCGATCTGGTGGAACATGGGCGTATGGGTCTGGTCCGAGTCCTGGCGGAAGGTGCGGCCCGGCACGATCACCCGGATCGGCGGCTCCTGGCCGCTGGCGATCCAGCCCGGCAGCTTCTCGTTCGTCCTGTGCATCACCCGCACCTGGACCGGCGAGGTGTGGGTGCGCAGGACCTTGCGCTCGCCGTTGGCGTCCGGCGGCAGGAAGAAGGTGTCGTGCATTTCCCGCGCCGGGTGCTTGGGCGGGAAGTTCAGGGCGGTGAAGTTGTTGAAGTCGGTCTCGATGTCCGGGCCCTCGGCGACCCCGAAGCCCATGTCGGCGAAGACGGCGATCATCTCGTCCATCACCTGCATGGTCGGGTGCACGCCGCCCCGGCGGCGGGGCGGGGCGGGCAGGGACAGGTCGACCCGGTCGGCGGCGAGGCGGGCCTCCAGCTCGGCGGCTTCCAGCTCGGCCTTGCGGGCCTCGATCCGGGCGGCCAGGCGGTCGCGCATCTGGTTGATCTGGGGGCCGAGGACCTTTCGTTCCTCAAGGCTCACCGAGCCCAGGGTCCGGGCCAGCAGGGTCACGTTCCCGGACTTGCCCAGGATGGCCACCCGGGCCTCGTCCAGGGCGGCGAGGTCGGCGGCGCCCTCGATCCGGGCCAGGTTCGAGCTTTCCAGTTCGGCGATGTCGGTCATGCGCGTCGCTCAGCAGCAGAGGGGCTTCAATGGGAAGGGGCGCCAGCAAAAAGCCCCCCGGGCGCGCCGGGGGGCTTCTGATTGCAGCGAAGCCGTGGGGCTCCGGGCGTCAGGCCAGGGCGGCGCGAACCTTGTCGGCGATGGCCTTGAAACCGACCGGGTCGTTGCCGGCGATGTCCGCCAGCACCTTGCGGTCCATCTGGACCCCGGCCAGTTCAAGGCCGTGGATAAATCGGGCGTAGGTCATGCCTTCCAGGCGGGCCGCAGCGTTGATGCGCTGGATCCACAGGGACCGGAAGCTGCGCTTGCGCACCTTGCGGTCGCGGTAGGCGTACTGGCCGGCCTTGTCCACCGCGGCCTTGGCGGCGCGGATGGTGTTCTTGCGGCGGCCGTAGAAGCCGGCGGCCTTCTCAAGAACCTTCTTGTGACGGGCGTGGGCGGTGACGCCCCTTTTTACGCGAGCCATGCGTCAAATCCTCCGATCAAAGGCCGTAGGGCAGGAAGATGCGGATGATCTTGGCGTCGGCCTCGGTCATCACCTTCGTGCCCCGGTTCTGGCGGATGTACTTGGCGTTGTGGCTGATGAGGCGGTGGCGCTTGCCCGCCACGCCGGCCTTGAGCTTGCCGGTCGCGGTGAGCTTGAAGCGCTTCTTCGCCCCCGACTTCGTCTTCAGTTTCGGCATTTCACGTCGGAACCTTCCGGCCCCGTCCTCTGGCGTATTGATGAGCCGCCCTGGCATGCCTTTGGCCAGGCGGCTCCGAAGGGGCGGGTGAGTACGCCAAAAGGGGCGGCGGGGCAAGCCCTTGGGAGCGTCCGGCCGGGTCAGGGCGCGGACCGGGCGACCCCGTCACCGTGCGGACTGGCCCGCCAACCATTCCCGGAGCGCGACGTCGACCCGCGTCTGCCAGCCCGGCCCTGTCGCGCGGAGCTGGGTCAGGACGTCCGGCGAAAGACGGAGCGTGACCTGTTTCTTCTTCGCGTCCCCGGACAGGGGGCGACCTCGAAGCTTTCGCCTCAGCGTCTGGGGAAGGGCGTCGAGGTTCACGGAAGCGGCGAACATCTCCTCCGTCCACTCGGGGTTCTCGGGGTCCGGCCGGGAGGCCCTATCGTCTCTGGGCATAATGCCTGGTTTCCCTCCGGTTTGCCTTGCGAAAGCTGATGATACGGATCCCGCCCGGGGTTTCCGTGAAGACCAGCGCGTGAAGCCTGCCCGCCACCTGGCCCAGGGCTGAGTAACGGGTCTCAGGGTAGGGAAACCGGTCGTCGATCCAGATCAGGGCCGTCTCGAAATCAAATCCCGTGACGAGGTCGAACCCGAATCCCCGCGCCTTCCGGTTTGCTTCACTCTTGGAGGGATCGTACTCGATCTCCATTTATGTCGCTACCAAAAATAGTCGCCCCGCTCACAGGAGAACGCCGAATTGCGGCGCATTCCTGTCGGGGAGTCAGGCCGTCAGCTTCGGCGCCCTGCGGCTGGCGGAGATCGCCAGGAAGATGGCCGGGATCACGATCAGCGCGCCCATCAGGAAGGGGCCGTTGATGTTGATGGGGAAGATCAGCCCCGCGCAGAAGGGTCCCACCACCCGGGCCAGGGCGCCGCAGGCGTTGTTCAGGCCCAGGATCTGGCCCTGCCGGTGGGGATCGGCGGTCCGGGTGATGATGGAGCCCACATTGGGGAAGGCCACGGATTGCCCGATGGCGGTCACGCACATCAGGGCGATGGTCGCGGCGGTCCCGGGGGAGAGGACTTGCAGGCCGGCGCCCAGGACGGTCAGGGCCATGCCGACCGTCAGCATCCGCGCTTCTCCGTAGCGTTCGGAGAGGGGGCCGGTCAGGAACATCTGCGAGATGGCCGCCGAGACGCCCACGAAGGCGAAGCAGACCCCGATCTCCCGGGGGGTCCATCCGAACCGCTCGCTGGCCCAGAGGCCGAAGGTGGACTCGATGCCGGTGAAGGCGAAGCCGACCAGGAAGGTCAGAAGCATCAACCGGCCGAGGACGGGGTTGCGGGTGACGTCCCCGATGGCCGACCAGCGGTTGACCCTGTGGGCGGCGCCCTCCCGCCGATGGTTGCTCTCGCGGATGACCAGGATGATGGCCAGCACGCAGAGAGCGGCCAGTCCCGAGGCGACGAAGAGGGGAATCCGGAACCCGGCGGGACCCGCGTCAGGATGGGCCAGAAGTCCCCCCAGGGAGGGTCCGACGATCATGCCGACATTCCAGGCCGCGCCCTGGTAGGCCATCTGGCGGGTCCGCCCCTCCGGCGGGGTGACGTCGGAAAGGTAGCCCTGGATCACCGCCCCGTTGCCGGCCGCCAGGCCCCCCACCAGGCGGATCAGGAAGGCCGCCAGGATGTTGGGGGCGAAGGCCAGCGCCAGGTAGCAAAGGCAGTTGCCCATGATGGTCGAGATCAGGATCGGCTTGCGCCCGTACCGGTCGGACAGGCGGCCCCAGAAGGGCTCTCCGAAGAAGGAGCCGATCGAGTAGGCCGAGAAGATCAGGGCGATCTGCCAGGCCGGCGCGTCGAAGGACTTGGCGTAGAAGGGCAGGAGCGGGACGATGATCCCGAAGCCCAGCATGTTGATGAAGATGACCGCGATCAGGGCCATGGCCGCAAAGGGCGGCGTGGACTTCTGCTGGGTTGCGGCCTCCGGCATGGCGCGGTTGTTAGGGCCGACCGGTCGGGGGGGCAAGGGCGGGCGGCGACGAAAACCGGCGCCGCCCGGAAGGCAGGCCTATCGGGGCGCCAGGATCATGATCATCTGGCGGCCCTCCATGCGGGGCTCGTACTCCACCTTGGCGACGGGCTCGAAGTCGGCCTTCACCTGCTGGAGGAGCTTCATGCCCAGTTCGGGGTGAGCCAGTTCGCGGCCGCGGAAGCGTAGCGTCACCTTGACCTTGTCGCCTTCGCCGAAGAAGCGGTGCATCGAGCGCGCCTTGACCTCATAGTCATGGGTGTCGATGTTCGGCCGCAGCTTGATCTCCTTGATCTCGACGACCTTCTGGCGCTTCCGGGCCTCGTTCTTCTTCTTCTGCTCCTGGAACTTGAACTTGCCGTAGTCCAGGATCTTGCAGACGGGCGGGTCGGCGTTGGGAACAATCTCGACCAGATCGAGACCCGCCTCCTCGGCGGCCTCAAGGGCGGCGGAGGTGGGCATGACCCCCTGCTTCTCGCCATGCTGGTCGATCAGCAGGACCCGGGGGACGCGGATGTCTTCATTGATGCGCGGACCGTCTTTGACGGGCGGCGCCTGCATGGGCCGGCGAATAGGCTTCTGCTCCTCGAGCTGTTGAAAGAGGCGTCGGCGGAAAAACGCTCCGCCGCAGGGGATATATGACCGCCCGGGCCCCGCCGATCAAGCAGAGCCTTGATCCGGCAGCAGGCGGTCGGCCGCCTGCTCCACCGTGGCGGCGTCCAGGGCGGCGAGGTCGTCGGCCTGGACGACGAGGACGTGGCCCCTCGGGGCGGAGAGCGTCGGGTCCGACGCCTGCGAGAAGAGCACCACCGTGGGCGCGCCCGCCGCCGCCGCCAGATGCAGGGGGCCGGTGTCGTTGCCCACCACCAGGGCGGCGCCCGCGCCGAACCGGGCGACGGTGGCGAAGTCCGTCCGGCCGGTCAGGTCCCGGGCCTGGGGAAGGTGTTTCTGGATCTCCCGGCCGAGAGCGCTCTCCTGTGGCCCGCCGATCACCAGGACGTCGAAGCCCCGGTCATGCATGCGCCGGGCCAGCCGGCCGTAGGCGTCCGCCGGCCAGCGCTTGTCCAGCCGGTGGGCCGAGCCGCCCGGGATCAGCAGGATGTAGGGCTTTTCCGGCCGGCGCCGACGGTCCCGCGCCGTCCCGGCGATCCAGGACAGGTCCGGTGGAGGCGCGGACAGGGGCGAGGTCGGGGCGTCCGGCCAGATGCCCGCCGACTTCAGCTGGTCGGCCTGGCGCTCCAGGGTGTGCATCTGGTCCTTGCCCGGCGTGCGGTGGGGCAGGGCGCAGCCCCGCGCCACGCCGGACCACTCGGGCGGAAAGGGCCTCAGGAGGTGGAAGATCCGCTCCGACGCGGCCGAGGTCTGCAGGTCATAGACCCGGTCATAGCGCGCCGCCTTGAGCCGGCGCCGGAGGGCCAGCCAGGCGCCGGGGCCGACGGGCTTCCCATCGGTCTCGACCTCGTCGAAATAGGGGCAGGCCCGGGCCAGGGCCTCGAAGGGCGGCGTGGTCAGCAGGGTGACCTGGGCCTTGGGGTGGGCCTCGCGGATGCGCTTCATGGCCGCCAGGGCCAGGACAAAGTCCCCTAGCGCCGACAGCTTGATGACCAGGACCTTGCGGATCTCGCGGCTCATTTCCCGTCTTCCCGCGACGAAACGAGCTGCTCATACACCGCGAGCGTCGCTGCGCACATGGCGTCGTTGGAGTAGAGGCGCGTGGCGCGCGCCCGGGCGGCGGCGCCCATGGCCTCCAGGCCCCCGCGCCCGAGATCGATCGCCCCGGCCATGGCCAGGGCCCAGGCCGCTGCGTCGCCAGGCGGGGCCCGCCAGCCGGTTTGGCCCGGCAGGACGGTCTCGGTCGTTCCGCCATGATCCGAGGCGATGACCGGCCGGCCCATGACCTGCGGCTCCACTGCGGCGCGGCCGAAGGACTCCGGCACCAGGGTCGGCAACAGGGCGACGTCCGCCGCCAGGAAGGCCGCCGGCATGTCGTCGCAGTGCCCCACCAGCCGGACTGCGCCGTCCAGCCCCGCCGCTCCCGCCGCCGCCTCGAGGGACTGGCGGAAGGCGGTGCGGCCCTGGTCGTCGCCGGCGAAGACGACCCGCAGGTCCCGGCCCTCGCCCTTCAGGCGTGCGGCGGCGGCGATGATCGTCTCGTGCCCCTTGATCGGGGTCAGCCGCCCAGCCAGCAGGAAGACCAGGGGGCCCTCGCCCGTGGGCGGCAGGCCCCAGGCCTGGCGCAGGGCCGCCACGCGCTCCGCAGCCACCCGGTCGGGATCGAAGCGGGCGAGGTCCACGCCCCGGGGAATGGCGACCACCTTTTCCGGGGCGATCCCGTGCTCGGCCAGGACATGGTCGCGGGTGTAGTCGGAATTGGCGATCACCCGGTCCACCCGGGTCATGACGGCGTTGTACCAGCGCTTCAGCCGGCCCTTCGCCAGGTAGATGCCGTGATAGGTCGCCACCGTCGGCAGGCCCTCGGCCCGGGCCGCCCACAGGGCGGGGAAGGCCGGCGCCCGGGAGCGCACGTGGACCAGGCTGACGCCCCGCGCCCGGATCACCCGGCGAAGGGCCCCGGCGGTCTTCAGCATGACCAGGGGGTTCTTGCTCTGCATGGGCAGGCGGACGAGCTCGCCCCCCGCCGCGGCCAGGGCCGCCTCCATCCGCCCGCCCCGGCTGGCCACGAGGGCCCGGCCGCCGGCCGCGACCACGGCGCGCGCGACGTCGATGGTGGTCTGCTCGGCGCCGCCGGTCTCCAGCTCGGGGACCACCTGCAGCAGGGTGAAGTTCGGGGGAAGGCTCACGGCGTCCTGATAGCGCAGGCCGGCGGCGGGCGCTATGCAGGGCCCATGCAGGAGACATCCGGACACCTGGAGCGCGAGGCGGGGGTTCCCCTGGCCTGGCGGGCCGTCGCAGGGCGCAGCCCCGCGGTCGTCTGGCTGGGCGGCTTCAAGTCGGACATGGCCGGGACCAAGGCCCAGGCTCTGGCGGACCAGGCCCTCGCCGCGGGCCGGGCCTTCCTGCGCTTCGACTATTCCGGACACGGGGAGTCCGGCGGGGCCTTCACTGACGGGACCATCGGGTCCTGGCGGGCTGACGCCCTGGCGATGATCGACCGGCTCACCGACGGCGACCTGGTGCTGGTGGGCTCCTCCATGGGCGGCTGGCTGGCCTGCCTCCTCGCCCTGGCCCGGCCGGAACGGGTGAAGGGCCTGGTCCTCGTGGCCCCCGCCGCCGACTTCCCCCAGGCCCTGATGGTCCCGGAGATGACCGACGCCGACCGCGCCGCCCTGGCCCGGGACGGGGTCTGGATGCGACCCTCGGACTACGGCGATCCCTATCCCATCACCCGCCGCTTCCTTGAGGAGTCCGCAGACTGGAGCCTCCTGCCTGGGCCTGTGAAGATCGACCTGCCCGTCCGCATCCTGCAGGGCGGCGCGGACCCCGACGTCCCCTGGCGCCACGCCCTGGCCCTGGCCGAGGCCCTGACCTCCCAGGACCTGGTCTTCAGCCTGGTGCGCGACGGCGACCACCGCCTGTCCCGGCCCGAAGACATCTCCCGCCTCCTCGCCTTCGTCGACGAGCTCTGCGGCTAGCTATCCGCCCGCCGCCAGGACGGCCGCCAGGCCCTCGCGGTAGGTCGGATGGGCGGGGCGCCAGCCGAGGGCGGACTTGGCGCGGGCGTTGGAGACGCGCTTGCTCTCCGCCCAGAAGCGCCGGGCGGCGGGGGTCAGGGCGTCGAGGTCCAGGGGGGTTTCGGGCGGCGGCTCGGCGCCGAGCAGGCGGCAGGCCTCCAGGGTCACGTCGGCGGCCGGCGCGGGTTCATCGTCGCAGAGGTTGAAGACGCCGGTCCGGTCGGGCCGGGCCAGGGCGGCGGCGAGGCCGTCGGCGATGTCGTCCACATGGATGCGGCTGAACACCTGCCCCGGCGCCGTCATCCGCCTGGCGGTCCCGTCGCGGACCCGGTCCAGGGCCGAGCGGCCGGGGCCGTAGATGCCGGGAAGCCGGAAGACGGCGAGGGGCCGGCCCGTTCCGGCCCAGGCCGCCTCCGCCGCCACGCGCCGGCGGGAGGTCTCCGAGGCCGGGGCCGGGGGACTGGTCTCGCGCACCCAGCCCCCGCCGCGGTCGCCGTAGACGCCGGTGGTCGAGAGGTAGCCGATCCAGCCCGGACCGGATCCGGGAGCGAGGTGCGGGGCGAGGGCCGTGAAGCCGGGGCAGAGGCCGGTCTCGGGGTCGGGGGCGGCGGTGACGAGGAGGGCGTCGGCGCCTCGCAGGGCCGTCGCCAGGGCGTCGCGGTCGTGTACGGACACCGTCTCGACAGTGTTCCGCCAGGGGTCGGGGAGGGGGGTGCGCACCGTCGCGGTGATGTGCAGGTCACCGGGCGCCCTCGCGGCCAGGGCGCGGGCCGAATAGCCGAAGCCGAAGACGAGGAGCCTCACGCCCCCAGGAGGTCCTTCAGCATCGCCCGCGCCCCCTCGGCCAGGTCGGGCCGCTTGAGCGCGTAGGCGAGGTTCGCGCGCAGGAGGCCCAGCTTGTCGCCGCAGTCGTAGGTGGTCCCCTCGTACTCCAGGGCGTGGAAGGGCTGGTCGGCCATCAGGTCGGCCATGGCGTCGGTCAGCTGGATCTCGCCGCCGGCGCCCTTCCGGTGCCGGGCCAGGCGATCGAAGATCCCGGGCTGCAGGACGTACCTACCGGAAATGAAAAGATTGGACGGTTCGGTCCCGGGCGCGGGCTTCTCGACCATGCCGGTCATTCGATTCAGCCGGCCCGACTGTCCGTCGAGGGCGACGATGCCGTACTTGTGGGCCTGGCCCTCCGGCGCCGGCTCGACGACGACGATGTTGCCGCCGACCTGGTCGAAGGCCGCCGTCGCCTGGGCCAGGGCGCCCGGCTCGGCCATCATCAGCATGTCCGGCAGCATGACGGCGAAGGGCTCGTCGCCGATGATGTCCCGGGCGCACCAGACCGCGTGGCCCAGGCCCAGGGGCGCCATCTGGCGCACGAAGCTCATCTCGCCCGGCTTGGGCAGGTCGCGGCGGATGTCGGCCAGGATGTCCAGCTTGCCCTTGGCCTCCAGCTGGGCCTCGAGTTCGACGTGGTGGTCGAAATAGTCCTCGATGGCGCCCTTGCCGCGGCCGGTGACGAAGACGAAGTGCTCGATCCCCGCCGCCCGGCCCTCCTCGATGATGTAGGACAGGATCGGCCGGTCGACGACGTTCAGCATTTCCTTGGGCGTGGTCTTGGCGCCGGGTAGCACCCGCGTGCCCAGCCCCGCCACCGGCAGCACCGCCTTGCGCACCTTGCCTGACATGGACGTCTCCGTTGCAGGCCCCTCCCTTAGTCGAGGGCGGCGGTTCCTTCCAGAACGATCACGGCCCGGCCGCCGATCCAGACGCCGTCCGCCTCGGCGGAGACCACGATGCGGCCCGCCCGCTGGAGGGCCGCGCCCTGGGCGGCGACATAGCGGGCCGGCAGGCGGCCGGCGCCGATCAGCCATTGGGCGAGGCCAGCGTTCAGGCTGCCGGTCACCGGGTCCTCGATCAGGACCCCGTCCGAGAAGAAGGCCCGGACCTCCAGGGCCGCCGGTCCGCCCGGCGGGTGCAGGGCGGCCACCCCCAGCTTCAGGTCGCCGAACCGCGCAGGGTCGGGCCGCACGGACAGCGCCCGCTCCGGGCTGTCGAGAAGGACGGCGCACCAGCCGGGCCCGTTGTCGATCCACTGGTGGTCGAGGATGGCCCCGGCCGGCAGGTCCAGCGCCTCGCCAATCTGCGCCAGGACCTCGGGCTCCACGGGCCCAGTGCGCCGCAGGGGCGGGGCGGCGAAGGCCAGGTCCTCGCCGTCGATGCGGACCGGCACCAAGCCCACCCCGCACTCCTGAACCACGCGCCCGGGGGTCTTAGGCTGGCCGCCGGCCGACAGCCAGGCCCGGCAGGAGCCCAGGGTCGGATGGCCGGCGAAGGGCAGCTCGCCGCCGGGGGTGAAGATCCGCACGCGATAGTCGGCGCCGGGGTCGGAGGGGGGCAGCAGGAAGGTGGTCTCGGACAGGTTGGTCCAGCGGGCGAAGGCGGCCATCTGGGCGTCAGACAGGCCCTGCGCCCCGTGCACTACGGCCAGGGGATTGCCGTTCAGCAGCCCGGACGCGAAGACGTCAATCTGCTGGAAGCGGCGGAGGCTCATGGCGCTCGCCGCGCCGCGAGGCGCTCGGCGACGAGGGCGCCGACCTCGGGGTCGCCATGGGGATCGCCGGGGTTGCTCAGCCCCCGGACGGCGCCGGCGGCGTCCGCCTCCGTCCGGTTCTGGCTCATCTTCCACTTGCCCCGAACCTCGACGATCTCGATCTCCAGGCCGACAATGCCGCGCAGCATGGTCTCGATGTAGGCGTCGGGGGCGTCCGACGGCGCCCAGGGCTCAGGCCGCCGGGACTCCTGCGCCGCGGTCAGGGCGGCGACGTGGCCGGCGAGCCAGTCGCGCTCGGGTCTCAGTCTCGGAACGCCCCGAACCTGGACCATCTCATAGTTCCAGGTCGGGGTGACGCGCCCGGTCTCGGCCTTGGAGGGATACCAGGTCGGGGTCACGTAGGCCTCGGCGCCCTGGAAGACGACCAGGCAATCCCTGGCCCCGGCGAGGGCCTCCAGGTGCGGATTGGGGCGGGCGAGGTGGCAGGTGAGCAGGCGTCGCCCCTCCGCCTCGACACCCAGGAAGGGCAGGGGCGAGGCCATGGGCCCGTCGGCTCCGGCGGTGATCAGCAGGCCGAGGGGATGGCGGGCCACAAGGTCCCACAGGACCTCGGGCCGGGTCTCCTCGAAGACTTCCGGCAGGTACATGGGTCGCCCCTATTCCACCGTCACCGACTTGGCGAGGTTGCGCGGCTGGTCGACGTCGGCGCCCTTCTGGACGGCGACGTAATAGGCCAGCATCTGGATGGGGACGGCGTGGACCAGGGGGGCGACCAGGGGGTCGCAGTCTGGCGCGACGATGAGGCGGACCCCGGCGGGGGCGTGGCGGGCGCCCTCGGCGTCGGTGATGAAGATGACCGGCCCGCCCCGGGCCATGACCTCGGCCGTGTTCGAGACGGTCTTCTCGAAGAGGGCGTCGCTGGGCGCCAGGACAATGACGGGAGTGGCCTCGTCGATGAGGGCGATGGGGCCGTGCTTCAGCTCGCCGGCGGCATAGCCCTCGGCGTGGATGTAGCTGATTTCCTTGAGCTTCAGGGCGCCTTCCAGGGCCAGGGCCGACATCACCCCGCGGCCGATGTAGAGGACGTCCCGGGCCTTGGCGAGCTCGGGCGCCAGGGCGCGGATGGACTCCTCCAGGGCCAGGGCGGCTGAGATCAGGCGGGGCGATTCCAGCAGCAGCCGGGTCAGCCGCGCCTCCTCGTCGGCGTCGATCACGCCCCGCGCCGCCGCGGCGGCCACGGCCAGGGCGGACAGGGCGGCGACCTGGCTGGTGAAGGCCTTGGTGGAGGCCACCCCGATCTCCGGGCCGGCGTGGGTGGGCAGGAGAATGTCGGCCTCGCGCGCCATGGTGCTGGTGTGGACGTTCACCACGGCGGCCGTGCCCAGGCCCTGGTCGCGGCACCACCGCAGGGCGGCCAGGGTGTCGGCGGTCTCGCCCGACTGGGAGACGACGATGCAGAGCGTGCCCTTGCGCACCGGCGGGGCGCGGTAGCGGAACTCGGACGCCACGTCGATGTCGACGGGAATCCGGGCCAGGGACTCGAACAGGTAGCGGCTGATCAGGCCGGCGTAATAAGCCGTCCCGCAGGCGATGATCTGGATTCGGTCGACCGCCGTGAAGTCGAGGCCGCCGGGCGCCCGGGCCCGGCCGGAGACCGGATCGAGATAGGCCGAAAGGGTGTGCTGGCACGACCCCGGCTGGTCATGGATCTCCTTCTCCATGAAGTGCCGGTAGTTGCCCTTCTCCACCAGGGCGGCGGCGGGGGGGATGATGCGGATCTGCCGGGTCACGGGCCGACCCTCGGCGTCGAAGATCCGCGCCGTGGTCCGGTCGATGGCCACGTAGTCGCCCTCGTCGAGATAGGCGATCCGGTTGGTCATGGGGCCGACCGCAAGGGCGTCGCTGCCCAGGTACATCTCGCCGTCGCCATAGCCGACCACCAGGGGGCTGCCGCGCCGGGCGCCCAGGATCAGCTCGTCCTCGCCGTCGATGAGGACCGCCAGGGCGAAGGCGCCGCGCAGGCGGTCGAGGGTCGACTTCAGGGCGTCCAGGGGCGCAAGGCCCTGGCCCAGGGCGCGGTCGATCAGGTGGGGGATGACCTCGGTGTCGGTCTCGCTCTCGAAGGTGCGGCCCTCGGCGGCCAGCTCCGCCTTGAGCTCGGCGAAATTCTCGATGATGCCGTTGTGCACCAGGGTGACCCGGCCCGCCCTCTGGGGGTGGGCGTTGGTCTGCGAGGGCGCGCCATGGGTGGCCCAGCGGGTGTGCCCCACCCCGGTCAGGCCGTCGAGGGGCTGGGTCCTGAGGACCTCCTCCAGGGCGCGGATCTTGCCCTGCGCCCGGCGGCGGTCCACCCGGCCGTCGGCGACCATGGCCACCCCGGCGGAGTCGTAGCCGCGGTACTCCAGCCGCCGAAGGGTCTCGATCAGTCGCTCCTGGACGGGCGCCCTGCCGACGATTCCGATGATGCCGCACATGGGCAGGTCCTCTCTTCCGGGGTCCCTTTCCGCCCGGCCTCCGGAGGGGCTAGACTGTGGGGAGGGGCGGGGTTTAGCACCCGCGCCGACGGCGTCGATTAAATCCGGGTTTCGAATCGTTTCGGATTTGGCCCCCAATATGGCGAAAGCTTCGGAAGGCCCCATGAGCAAACGCGCCTTTTTCGGCACCGACGGTATCCGCGGCCAGGCCAACACCCATCCCATGACGGCCGAGGTCGCCCTGCGGGTCGGCCTGGCGGCGGGCAAGCTGTTCCGTTCGCGGGACGAGCGCCGGCATATGGTGGTGATCGGCAAGGACACCCGCCTGTCGGGCTACATGGTCGAGCCGGCCCTGGTGGCGGGCTTCACCAGCGCGGGCATGGACGTGCGCCTGCTGGGCCCCATGCCGACCCCGGGCGTGGCCATGATGACCCGCTCCCTGCGCGCTGACCTGGGCGTGATGATCTCGGCCTCGCACAATCCCTGGACCGACAACGGCATCAAGCTGTTCGGCCCGGACGGCTACAAGCTGTCCGACGCCCGCGAGCTGGAGATCGAGGCCCTGATGGGCCAGTCGCTTTCCGAGGACCTGGCCCCCGCCACGGCCCTGGGCCGTGCGGCCCGGGTGGATGACAGCCAGGCCCGCTATGTCGAGATCGCCAAGGCCACCTTCCCCCGCCGCTTAAGCCTGTCAGGCCTGCGCATCGTGATCGATTGCGCCAACGGGGCGGCCTACAAGGTCGCGCCGGCGGCCCTTTACGAGCTCGGGGCGGAGGTCATTCCCGTGGGCGTGGCGCCCAACGGCATGAACATCAACGAGGAGTGCGGCTCCACCCATCCCGAGGCCATGATCAAGGCGGTCAAGGAGTACCGGGCCGACATCGGGATCGCCCTGGACGGCGACGCCGACCGGCTGGCCATCTGCGACGAGAAGGGCCGGGTGGTGGACGGGGACCAGATCATGGCCCTGATCGCCGACAACTGGGCCCGGCGGAACCGGCTGGCCGGCGGCGGGGTGGTGGCCACGGTCATGTCCAACCTGGGCCTGGAGCGGTTCCTGGGCGAGCGCAACCTGCGTCTGGAGCGCACGGCGGTGGGCGACCGCTCGGTGATGATGCGCATGCGCGAGGGCGGCTACAACCTGGGCGGAGAGGCCTCGGGCCACATCATCCTGTCGGACTTCTCCACCACCGGCGACGGCCTCCTGGCCGCCCTGCAGGTGCTGGCGGTTCTCAAGGCCGGCGACCGGCCCATGAGCGCCCTGGCCCGCCAGTTCGAGCCGGCGCCGCAAAAGCTGGAGAACGTGCGCTTCACCTCGGGCAAGCCCTTGGAGTCCGAGGCGGTGAAGGCGGCTATCGCCGACGCCGAGCAGAAGCTGGGCGCGGGCGGCCGGGTGCTGGTGCGCGCCTCGGGCACCGAGCCCCTGATCCGGGTCATGGCCGAGGGCGACGACGAGACCCTGGTCAGCCAGGTGGTCCGCGAGATCGCCGGGGCGGTCCGCAAGGCCGCCGCCTGACCGCGGCGGCAGGGGCGCGCCCATGGACCCCGCCCTAGCCGGCTTCCTCATGGTGGCGGTCTTCACCGGACTGATCATGTCCGGCCGCCTGGCGCCCGCCCCGGCCCTGATCCTGACCCCCCTGGCCTTCGGCCTCCTGGCCGGACACGGGACCGACCTTGGACCCATGGCGATCGAGGGCCTGCGCGAGGTGGCGCCCACCGGGGTCATGCTCCTGTTCGCCATCCTCACCTTCGGCCTCCTGACCGAGGCGGGCCTGTTCGATCCCCTGGTGCGCGCAATCGTGCGCCGGGCGGGGGGCGACCCCCTCAGGGTCAGCCTGGGGGCGACGGCTCTCGCCGCCGTGATCTCGCTGGATGGGGACGGCTCGACCACCTACCTCATCACCTGCGCGGCCATGCTGCCCCTGTGGCGGCGGCTGGGCATGAACCCCCTCTACCTGGCCTGCCTGCTGATGCTGGTGAGCGGGGTGATGAACCTTTCGCCCTGGGGCGGGCCGACGGGGCGGGCGGCGGCGGCCCTGCAGCTGGACGTCCAGTCGGTCTTCCTGCCCCTCCTGCCGGCCATGGCGGCGGGACTGGCGGCGGTCTTAGCCCTGGCGGCGGTGCTGGGCCTGTCGGAGCGACGGCGGCTGGGGGTGCTGGACCTGCCCGAAGCCGAGTCCGCGCCAGAGGCCGCGGCTGAGGCTGGGGCGCCCCGGGCCCCCCGCCTGCGCCAGATTCTGAACCTCATGATCCTGGCGGCCCTGATGGCGGGGCTGATCGCCCCGGCCTTCGGGGTGAAGACCCTGCCCCTGCCGGTGCTGATGATGACGGCCTTCGCCCTGGCCCTGACCCTCAACCATCCCCGGCCCGCCGACCAGGCCGCCCAGGTCGCCGCCCACGCGCCGGCCGCCCTGTCCGTGGCCTCGCTGATCTTCGCGGCGGGCGTGCTGACGGGAGTCCTCAAGGGAACCGGCATGGTGGACGCCATGTCCTCGGCCCTGGTCGCAGGCATCCCCGACGCCCTCGGCCCGCACCTGGGGCCCGCCGTCGCCGCCGCCAGCATGCCCGGGACCTTCTTCCTGTCGAACGACGCCTTCTATTTCGGCATGCTGCCCGTCCTGGCAGAGGCCGGCGCCGCGCACGGGATCGCCCCCGACGACATGGCCCGGGCGGCCCTGATGGGCCAGCCCTTCCACCTGCTCAGCCCGCTGGTCCCGTCCACCTGGCTTCTGGTGGGCCTCATCCGCGTCGAGATGGGCGCCCACCAGAAGTTCACCGCCCTGCCGGCGGCCGGGGTGTGCCTGGCCATGGCCCTCGCGGCCATGGCGACGGGGGGGTTCTGAGGCGCTAGACGATCCAGCCGCTTCCCAGGCTGGCGAGGGAGACGCCCACAAGGATGACCTGGTCGCCATTGCCCATGTCCACGATGACGTCTGCGCCGAC
>JBJOJL010000033.1:0-20023 GCA_046046615.1 Pseudomonadota bacterium | reverse complement strand
TGCGCGCCGGAGGGGGTCAACGGCCGCGCCGCTGGACGCCGCCGCGAGGGCCTGTCACACCTGCCCCCAGGCGGCGCCAACCGCCGGCAAGGGGGGAATTCACATCATGAGCGTTGAGATTCACGGGACCTGCGATCCCCGCTTCGAGGGAGTCCGCGCGGCCTTCGCCGACAACTTCGCCCGGGGCGCCGACGTGGGGGCTTCCTTCGCCGCGACGGTGAACGGAGAATTCGTCGTCGACCTCTGGGGCGGATTCGCCGACCCGGCCAGGACCCGGCCCTGGGAGAAGGACACCCTGGTCAACGTCTACTCCACGACCAAGACCATGACGGCCCTCACCGCCCTCCTGCTCGCCGACCGGGGCGAGCTCGACTTTCACGCCCCCGTCGCCAGGTACTGGCCGGAGTTCGCCGCCAACGGAAAGTCCGCCGTCACCGTCGCCCAGCTCATGGCCCATTCCTCCGGCCTCTCCGGCTGGAAGGAACCCCTCGCCAAGGCCGACCTCTACGACTGGGACAAGGTCACCACCCTGCTGGCCGCCCAGGCGCCCTTCTGGGAGCCGGGCACGGCCCCCGGCTATCACGCCCTGACCCAGGGCTACCTGGTGGGCGAGGTCGTCCGCCGCATCACCGGCCGCTCCCTGGGAACCGTCTTCCGGGAGGAGATCGCAGGGCCCCTCGGCGCCGACTTCCACATCGGCCTGCCCGCCAGCGAGGACGCCCGGGTGGCCGAGCTCATCCCGCCCCCGCCGGGCGGCGCCATCGGCGACGGGCCCATGTCCGAGCTCACCGCCAACATGGCCAACAATCCCGGCATCGATGTCCATGAGACCCGCACCCGGGCCTGGCGCGCCGCCGAGATCCCCGCCGCCGGCGGCCAGGGCAACGCCCGCTCCATCGCCCGGGTCCACTCCATCCTGGCCAATGGCGGCGAGGTGGACGGCCGGCGCTACCTGTCCGAGGCCGGCTGCCGCCGCGCCCTGGAGCTGCAGGTCGAGGGCCATGACCTGGTCCTCAACATCCCCGCCCGCTTCGGCCTGGGCTTCGGCTTGGCCGGCGGCGCCCTGCCCCTGCCCAACGACTCGACGATCTACTGGGGCGGCTACGGCGGCTCCCTCGCCATCATCGACATGCAGAACCGGGCCGCCTTCGGCTACGCCATGAACCGCATGGAATCGACCACCACCGGCGACCTGCGGGCCGCCAGCCTCGCCATGGCCGCCTGGGCCGCCCTGGCCGGCTGAATCCGGCCGTTCACGCGATCATTCGCAAGGGAGGGACATCGATGCACCTCAACTTTCTGGCGATCCTCGCCGCCGCCGCGAGCGCCTTCGTCCTGGGCGGACTCTGGTACTCGGTCCTTTTCGCCAAACCCTGGCAGCGGGCGGCGGGGTTGAGCGACGAGGCGATCCGGGCCAGCAATCCGCTGGTCATCTTCGGTGGGGCCTTCGTCCTGTCCCTGGTCGCCTCCGCCGCCTTCGCCGTCTTCCTGGGCCCCGGGATCAACGTCGTCACCGGCGCCCTCTATGGATTCACCGCCGGCCTGTGCTGGGTCACCGCCTCGCTCGGGATCACCTACCTGTTCGAGCGCCGCCCCCTGGCCCTCTTCCTGATCAATGGCGGCTACCAGACCCTGCAGTACACCCTGATCGGCGCCATACTCGGCGCCTGGCGATGAATGCCCCGCACGGGCCCAGGAGACGTCAGCATGAGCCTTGAGGTGCACGGGACCTGCGATCCCCGTTTCGAGAGCGTCCGCCGGACCTTCGCCTCCAACCTCGAGAGCGACGCCGACGTCGGCGCCAGCTTCGCCGTCACCGTCGACGGCGAGATGGTCGTCGACCTCTGGGGCGGCTTCGCCGACCCGGGCCGGACCCGGCCCTGGGAGGCGGACACCCTGGTCAATGTCTACTCGACGACCAAGACCATGACCGCCCTGACCGCCCTCCTCCTGGCCGACCGGGGCGAGCTCGACTTCCACGCCCCGGTGGCCAAGTACTGGCCCGAGTTCGCCGCCAACGGGAAGGCGGGCGTCACCGTCGCCCACCTGATGAGCCATTCCTCCGGCCTGTCGGGCTGGAAGGAGCCCCTCGCCGTCGAGGACCTCTACGACTGGGAAAAGGCCACCTCCCTGCTGGCCGCCCAGGCGCCCTTCTGGGAGCCGGGGACCGCCCCCGGCTACCACGGCATGACCCAGGGCTTCCTGGTGGGCGAGGTCGTGCGCCGGATCACCGGCAGGACCCTCGGGACCGTCTTCCGCGAGGAGATCGCCGAGCCCCTCGGCGCCGACTTCCACATCGGCCTCCCCGCCAGCGAGGACCACCGGGTGGCCGAGCTCATCCCGCCGCCGCCCGGCCAGGGCATGGCCGAGGGCGACGACCTGCCCGAGCTCACCGCCAACATGTCCAACAATCCCCGCGTCGAGGTGGCCGTCACCCAGACCCGCGCCTGGCGCGGCGCCGAGATTCCCGCCGCCGGCGGCCACGGCAACGCCCGCGCCATCGCCCGGGTCCACGCCATCCTCGCTAACGGCGGCGAGGTGGACGGCCGCCGCTACCTCTCCGAGGCCGGCTGCCGCCGGGCCCTGGAACTGCAGGTCGAGGGCCAGGACCTGGTCATGCACGCCCCCGCCCGCTTCGGCCTGGGCTTCGGCCTCGCCGGCCCGGCCCTGCCCGCACCCAACCCCAACACCCTCTTCTGGGGCGGCTACGGCGGCTCCCTCGCCATCATCGACATGGATGCCCGCACCTCCTTCGGCTACGCCATGAACCGGATGGCCCCCACCACCACCGGCGACATGCGCGGCTTTGGGCTGATCATGGAGATCTGGACGGCTTAGGTCGGTTAGGGCGTCAACGGCGGCTCAGCTGACCCCCTCCGACGCGCTGCGCGCGCCACCTCCCCCTGGGGGCAGGGGAATCGCATTTGGATTGATTGATCTGTGCGAACTGGATTCTGAGGGTGTCTTCCGTGTCTTGGGAGACTTCCATGGGCGATCTTGAGGCTTTCTTCTCGGAGGTTCCGGACCCGCGAGCGAGCAACGCGCGCCATGATCTGGCGGAGGTGATGTTCGTAGCCCTGGCGGCGGTGCTGTGCGGGGCGGAGGACTGCACGGACATGGCGGAGTTTGCGGACGCCAAGCTGGACTTGCTTCGTGAGGTGGTGGGACTGCGGCACGGTCCGCCGAGCCACGACACGTTCAGTCGGGTGTTCCGTCTGCTGGAGCCGGAGCCGTTCGAGGCGGCGTTTGCGAAGTTCACGCGAGCCTTCACCGGGACCTTGTCGGGGGTAGTGGCGATCGACGGCAAGGCGCTGCGCGGGGCCTATGAGCGGGGACGCAAGGCGACGCCGCTGCACCTGGTCAATGTCTGGGCGGCCGAGGCGCGGCTGGTGATCGGTCAGCGCCTTGCGCCGGGCCGAAACGAGGCGCTGGGCGCCCAGCAGGCGCTGGCCCTACTGCGGCTCGACGGCTGCATCGTCACCGCCGACGCCCTGCACTGCCGGGCTGACACGGCGCAGGCGATCCTCGATACCGGAGCCGATTACGCCCTTGCCCTGAAGGCCAACCAGCCGACACTGATGACCCAGGCGCAGGCCTTGGTCGCGGCCGCAGGTCCTGCGGCCGAAGCGGTGAGCGGTCCGGAGAAGGCCCACGACCGCATCGAAGGCCGAACCGCCGTCGTCGTCCCCGCCAAAGGCATGGACTTCCCCGGCCTCGCCGCCGTCGCCCGCGTCGAGACCCATCGCAAGTCGCGCGGCGCGCCCGAGCCCGTGATCGTACGCTGGTACCTGCTCTCCGCCCGGCTCACCGCAGAGCGGATGCTTCAGGTGGCGAGGACCCACTGGACGATAGAGAACCAGCTCCACTGGGTGCTTGACGTTGTCTTCGATGAGGACCGCGCTCGCACCCGCAAGGACAACGCCCCCCAGAACCTCGCCCTGCTCAGGAAGCTCGCCCTCAACATCGCAAGACACCACCCCGCAAAAGCCTCCCTGAAGAAAAAGCTCAAGCGCGCCGGATGGGACGACGCCTTCCTCCTCTCCATGCTTGGCCATATGCGATAGCCCTGCCCCTGGGGGGAGGAATTAGTGAGCGCCTAATTGCTCCCCCAAGGGGGAGCTCCCCGCGAAGCGGGGTGAGGGGGTCTGCTGAGGGGCCGGCGTCCTCCCTTCCCCGACGTCGCGGTCCTCGCCCGCTTGACGACCGTCCCCCCCGCGCTCATCACACGGGGCGATGACCCTCGCCTCGCTTGCAGATGCACCCGCCGCCGCCGAATGGCGCAGCCTTGTCGAGAAGACCCTCAAGGGCCAGCCCCTCGACACCCTGGTCTCGGCCACCGCCGAGGGCCTGCCCATAGCCCCGCTCTACCTGCCGGGCGAGGGGCCGCGCACCGTGCTGGGCCTGCCGGCGCGGGACGCCGAGCGGCCCTGGGACCTGCGCGCCGGGGTCGCCCATCCCGATCCGGCCCGGGCCAACGCCGACCTCCTGGCCGACCTGAAGGGCGGGGCCGCCTCGGGCCTGGTGCGCATCGACCCGACCGGGGCGAGCGGCGTCGCCGTAGGCTCGGCGGCCGGCCTGGAGACGGTGCTGAAGGACGTCATCCTCGAGATCGCCCCCGTCGCCCTGGACGCCGGCTTCCTGGGACCCCAGGCCGCCGACTGGCTGGCCGGGGTCGCGCGCGGTTCGCCAGCGGCCAGGCTCAACTTCCACATGGACCCCTTGGGCGCCCTGGCCGCCGCCGGCGCCAGCCCGGGCCCGGTGGAGTCCCACCTCGTCTCGGCCGCCACGGTCGCCGCGCGACTCGCCGCACGCCACCCCCAGGCCGGCCTCTTCCTGGCCTCGGGCCGCGTCGTCCATGAGGGCGGAGGGGGCGAGGCCGCCGAGCTGGCCTTCGCCGCCGCCAGCGCCGTCGCCTACGCCCGGGCCGCCGTCCGGGCCGGCCTGTCCATGGAGGAAGCCTGGGGCGGGATCTGGCTGGGCCTGTCCGCCGACGCCGATTACTTCGTGACCCTGGCCAAGGTGCGGGCCGCCCGCGCCGTCTGGGCCCGCCTGACCGACGCCTGCGGGGTCAAGGTCCCGGCGCGGATCGAGGCCCGCTCCTCGCACCGCATGCTGGCGGCGAAGGACGCCTGGACCAACATGCTGCGCCTGGGCGCGGCCTGCGCCGGCGCGGCCATGGGCGGCGCCGACGCCATCGTCCTGGGGACCTTCACCGATCCCCTGGGCCTGCCCACCGCCTTCGCCCGCCGCCAGAGCCGCAACACCCAGCTGGTCCTGATGGAGGAGGCCCACATCGGCCGCGTCGCCGATCCCGCCGCCGGCGCGGGCTATGTGGAGAGCCTGACCGACGCCATCGCCCGGGCCGCCTGGGCGCGCTTCCAGGCCCTGGAGGCCGCCGGGGGCGTCATCGCCGCCCTGGAGTCCGGCCTCGTCCTGCGCCAGGCCGAAGAAGCCGCCGAGTCCCGCGCCGCCGCCGGCGAGCCGCGCATTGTCGGCGTCACCGCCTTCCCGCCGGAAGCCGAGGCGCCCATCGAGGTCGAGGCCGCCGCGCCGGTCCCGGTCGCCGCGCCCGACGCCCGCCTGCCCGGGCCGGACACCAAATGCCCGCCCCTCGTCCCCGTCCGCCTGTCCCAGGCCTGGGAGTCCCGCTGATGAGCCGCGCCTTCCCCGACTTCGCCGCCCTGGACTACGCCCCGCCCGCCGACGCGGCGCCGGCCTCCGGAGAGGCCTGGACCACGCCCGAGGGCATTGACGTTGCGCCCGCCTACGGCCCCGCCGACGCCGCGGGCCTGGCCGATCCGGGCTATCCGGGCCTCGCCCCGTTCACGCGCGGGCCCTACCCGACCATGTACCTCACCAATCCGTGGACCATCCGCCAGTATGCGGGCTTCTCCACGGCTGAGGATTCCAACGCCTTCTACCGCCGCAACCTGGCCGCCGGTCAGATGGGCCTGTCCATCGCCTTCGACCTGGCCACCCATCGCGGCTACGATTCCGACCACCCCCGGGTGAAGGGCGATGTCGGCATGGCCGGCGTGGCCATCGACTCCATCCTCGACATGCGGACCCTCTTCGACGGCATCCCGCTGGACAAGATGAGCGTGTCAATGACGATGAACGGGGCGGTCCTGCCGATCCTGGCCCTCTACATCGTCGCCGCCGAGGAGCAGGGCGTCGCCCACGCCCAGCTGTCGGGCACCATCCAGAACGACATCCTCAAGGAGTTCCTGGTCCGGAACACCTACATCTATCCGCCGTCGCCTTCGATGCGGATCATTTCTGACATTTTTTCATATACTTCGCGCGAAATGCCGAAGTTCAATTCAATCTCGATCTCGGGCTATCACATCCAGGAGGCCGGGGCGACGCTGGACTTGGAGCTGGCCTACACCCTGGCCGACGGCATCGACTATGTCCGCGCCGGCGTGGCGGCGGGCATGACGGTGGACCAGTTCGCCCCGCGCCTGTCCTTCTTCTGGAACGCGGGCATGAACGCCTTCATGGAGATCGCCAAGCAGCGCGCCGGCCGCCTGCTCTGGGCCCGGCTCATGAAGGAGAAGTTCGACCCGAAGGACGCCCGGTCCCTGGCCCTGCGCGCCCATACCCAGACCTCGGGCTGGAGCCTGGCGGCCTCGGACGTCTACAACAACGTGCCCCGCACCCTGATCGAGGCCATGGCCGCCACCGGGGGCCAGACCCAGAGCCTGCACACCAACTCGCTGGACGAGGCCCTGGCCCTGCCCACCGACTTCTCGGCCCGGATCGCCCGCAACACCCAGCTCTTCCTGCAGCTGGAGAGCGGCCAGAACCGGGTCATCGACCCCTGGGGCGGCTCCTACTATGTCGAGCGCCTCACCGCCGAGCTGGCGGCCCGCGCCCTGGAGCACATCGCCGAGGTCGAGGCCCTGGGCGGCATGGCCCGGGCCATCGAGGACGGCCTGCCCAAGCGGCGGATCGAGGAGGCCTCGGCCCGCACCCAGGCCATGATCGACTCCGGCCGCCAGAGCGTGGTCGGCGTCAACCGCTACCGGCCCGAGACCGCCGACGTCATCCCCGTGCTCAAGGTCGACAACACCGCCGTGCGCGAGCGCCAGCTGGAGAAGCTGGCCCGCCTGAAGGCCAAGCGCGACCCCGCCGCCGTCGAGGCCGCCCTCAACGCCCTGACCGAGGGCGCGAGGGGGAACGCCAACCTCCTGGAGCTGTCCGTCGAGGCGGCCCGGGCCAAGGCCACTGTGGGCGAGATCTCCCTGGCCCTGGAAAAGGTCTTCGGCCGCCACCAGGCCAGGGCCGACGCGGTGCAGGGGGTCTACCTCAAGGCCGCCGGCGACACCCCGGCCAGCGTCCGGGCCAGGGCCCTGACCGCCGGCTTCGCCGAGGCCGACGGCCGCAAGCCGCGCATCCTTGTCGCCAAGATGGGCCAGGACGGCCATGACCGCGGCCAGAAGGTCATCGCCTCGGGCTTCACCGACCTGGGCTTCGACGTCGACATCGGCGACCTCTTCCAGACCCCCGCCGAGGCCGCCGAGCTGGCGGTGAAGAACGGCGTGCACGTGGTGGGCGCCAGCTCCCTGGCCGCCGGCCACCTGACCCTGGTGCCCGAGCTCAAGGCCGAGCTCGCCCGCCTGGGCCGGCCGGACATCCTGGTGGTGGTGGGCGGCGTCATTCCCCCCGAGGACTTTGACGCCCTGCGGCAAGCCGGCGTCGCCGCCATCTTCACCCCCGGCACGGTGGTCCCCGAAGCCGCCATCGAGGTCATGGATCGCCTCAACGAGGCCCTCGGCTACGCCCAGCTGAAGGGCTGAGGAACGGGGCGGGCGCGCCGAGTTGATCGACTTCGTCGCGCACAATCCCGTTTCGGGTGACGTGATCCCGGGTACGGGCGGGGTCAGGAAACTGCGTTGGGCGCGTGCAGGCGGCGGCAAGCGTGGCGGGGCGCGGTTGGTCTACTTCTATTAGCGCCCCAACTGTCCGCTCTACTTGCTTCTAGCCTACGCGAAGGCGCAGGCCAGTGACCTGAGTCCGGACGAGAAGAAGGCGGTGGCCGCTTTCGCCGCAGTGATCAAGGCCACGGTGGATTGAACGCAGGGAGCATGACGATGTCGAGCTTTGGCAAGGACCTCATCGAGGCCATGGAACAAGCCGCTGCGCACGCCCAGGGCAAAGCCCCCGCAGCGCGCGTCCATACCCTCGAGGTGCCCGACGTGCGCGCGATCCGTGAAACGCTGGGACTCTCGCAGCAGGCCTTCGCCAGCGCCTACCGGATCCCGCTGGCGACCCTGAAGGGCTGGGAACAGGGCCGGCGGCAGCCCGACGCCACTGCTAGCGCCTATCTTTCTGTGATCGCCCAACTGCCCCGCGAGGCCCGCGACGCGCTACGCGCTGCATAACAGTCAGCCAGAGCCCACTCACGGCCCGAACGCCGCCCGGAACTCGGGCTTCACCGCCTTCAGGACAGCGGGGGTCACCGGCAAGGTGATGTCATAGCTGCCCTCGGCGTAGGGCCCGGCCGCATAGGGACCGACCAGCAGGCCGATGCGGTTGAAGCGCTTGCGGTCGGAGGAGCCCAGGATCACGGTCTGATCCGAGGGGGTGATGCAGCTGTCGAAATCGGTTCCGCCGGCCCGGTTCACGGGCGCGCCCCGGCGCACCGCCCGCTCGCGGTCGAGGGCGTCGCAGAAGGGCCTGCGGATCGCCGCGTCCAGGGCCTTGGCCGAGACGAAGAGGTCCAGGGGTTTGCGCGCCACCCCGGCGGCGCGGTCCCAGACCAGGGAGTCAAAGCCCGAATTCGGGTGCGCCCCGCCTTCATAGGTGCTGACCGTCTGGGACAGGCTGAGCCAACCCGGCAGGTTGGTCACCACCTTCCACTCCGCCGAGAACTGGTAGGGGACAAACCGCAGGCCCGGTCTGGTCGAGGCCCACTTGCGGCCCTGGCTGGCCTCGAGGGCCAGGCTGCGGCGCAGCTCGGACTGTTCCGCCGCCATCCTGGCGCGCAGGGCCGGGATGGCCTCCACCTCCGCCGGCCAGCGGTAGGCGAAGTCATAGTCCGCCGTCTTCACCGACACCCCGCCCGCCTTGGGCGCGGGGCTGGCGGCGACCAGCAGGAAGGCGACGGCGGCGAGAAGGACCCTGCCTGGCATGGCGAACCTCATACGATGTCCCCGGCCGCGGCTTCGGCCAGGAGGTAGAGCCGCCCGGCCTCGGTGGAGAGCAGGGCTCCGACCTCCCGGCCGGAGCGGTCGCGGCGGTTGGCGGTCTCGATCTCGGTCTGGTAGCGGGCCAGGAAGTCCATGACCGACCGGCGCATGCGCGGCTCCTCCAGCAGGCGGCGGGCCAGCTTGCGGGTGGCGGCGGGGGCGAGGCGGCGTACGGTCTCGCGGGCCAGGTCCCCCTGGCCGTCGGTGATCATGGTCGACAGCTCGTCCACCCGGGTCACGGGCAGGAGGACGGTGGGATCAATGCCCAGGGCGCGGATCTCGTCGGCCAGGAAGTCCATGGACTCCACGTCCGGGCCGGTCCTCTGGCCGTCGGCGTCGACGGTCGAGAGCAGGTCCCGCCAGGTCCATCCGCCCCCCGCCGGGGGCGTGCGGGCCGGTCCGGCGGCGGCGGCCGGGCGCGGCGCGCCGGGGGCGAGGGCCGGGGCCGGGGCTGGATCGAGGCGCAGGCCCTCGAGGGCCTCGGGGGGGCCGCCCGCCGCCTCGAAGATCTCGGCGAAGGCCGCGTCGTCCGCCGGGGCCGCGGGGGTCAGCCTCAGCCGCCGGCGACCGCTGTCGGCGGCCTCGGGCGCCGGCGCGGGAGCAGGCGCCGCGGCGGCGGGCGGTGGGACCGGCTTCGGCGCGGGCGTCGGCGCGGGGTTGAGGGCAGGCGCCGTCGTCGAGGCGGCCGGAACCGGAGCGCCGCCAGCGGCGGCGACCGAGCCCATCATCTTCACGGCCTCGCTCAGCATCTCGAAGTTCCGCCGGACCCGGTCCTGGAAGGCGGCGTCGATGGCCTGGGTCTCGGCGGCGGTGCGGCGGGCCTGGTCCATCAGGCCGTCCATGCTCTCGGAGACGGCTTCGCGGACCTGCTCGGCCTGGCTGCGGGCCTTCTCAGGCAGGCTGGCGACGCGGTCCTCGATGCGGGCCAGGATGCCGGCCAGCTCGTCCAGGGTGCGGCGGGCCGCCGTGGCGCCCTGCTCCAGGCGGCGAGCCGTGGCGTCGCCCGCCTCCTCGACCATCTGGGCCGAGCGGCTGATCAGGCCGCGGGCCTCCTCCAGACGGGCCTCGAAGACCTGGTTGGCCTTCTGCCCCGCCGAGAAGGCGGCCTCGGCCAGCTGGTCCACCTGGGCGCGGGCGGCGTCCGCATTGCGGTCGGCGGCCTTGCGGGTCTCTTCCGCGGCGGCGCTCAGGGCCTCGATGGCGGCGCGGGTCTGGGCCTCCAGGCGCTGGCGTTCCTCGGCGGCGGCGCGGGCCACGGCCTCCAGGGCGTGGCGGGTGGACTGGCCGAACTCGTCGCGCTCGGCCCGGGCGGCGTCGGCGAACTCGCGGAACTGGGCGGCGGCCTCCTGGATCAGGGACGACAGGGCCTCGCCCCCCTTGAGGGCGGAGTCGCGCATGTCGGCGGCGGACAGGCGCGCCTGGCCTCCCACCTCGGCCAGCCGGGCCAGGTGGGCCTCGCCCTCGGCGGCCAGGCCCTCCTGTTCGGACCTCAGGGCCTGGGCGGCGGCCAGGATGCCGGTCCGCCGGACCTCCAGGGTGCGCTCCACTCCGGACATGTGCTCTGCCAGGCTCGCCCCGGCCCCTTCCAGCCGCACGGCCTGCTGGCCCAGGGACTCCCCCGCCGCGCGGGCGGAATCGGCCAGCCGGCCGGCGGCGTCGGTGAACCCCGTCGAGCCGGCGGTGAAGGCCGCCTCGGCCTCGCGCAGCTGGGTCTCGGCCAGGTCGGAGACCTCGCCCACCAGCCGGGCCTGCCGGGCGATGGCGTCGGTGACGGCGGTGGTCCGGGCGTCGAGGCCCGAGGCCAGGCCCTCCAGCCGCTCGCGTTCGCGGCCCAGGCCCGCGGCCATCTCGCCGGCGGCGGCGCCCGCCGTGCGGGCGGCGGCGTCGAGCCGGCCCGCCTCGGCCTCCATGGCGACGCGCAGGCCCTCGAGCTGGCGCGCCATGCGCTCGGCGGCTTCGCCAGCCCGGGCGACTTCGGCCTGCAGGCCCGTGGCGATCTCGCCGGCGCTGATGCCTGCGGCGACCGCCGGGGCGACCATCTCGTCCGCCAGCCGCGCGGCCCGCCCGCTCTCGCGGCGCAGGCGGCGGCCCTCGACGAAGAGGCTGGCGGCCACCCAGACCAGGCCCGCCGGGCCCAGGGCCATGGCGGCCAGGATCAACAGGACGAAGGGGTCGTGGTCGAAGGGCGACTTGCCCTGCTGGTAGCCGAGGGCGAAGGCGACAGGCGCCAGGGCCCAGAGGATCGAGACAAAGGCCGCCGCCAGCCAGACCGGGGCGTCGGAAGGCGCCTTCGCCGGCCGGCGGCGCACGGGCGCCGGTGGCGCCGCGAAGACCGACGGGGCGGGCTCGGGCGACGGGGCGGGCTCGGGCTCCGGGTGGGGGAGCGCCGCCTCGACCACCGCCTGGGCGGCCGCGTCAGCCGGGACGTCGGCCTCGACTTCAGTCGCGGGGCGGTCTTCAGCGGGATTGGACATGTCGGCAGGCTTCCGGAAGGCGGCGCGGAAGCTTCAGCCGGCGCCGAATTCATCCGCTACGGAAAGGACTTAACCACGAAGCTGCGCCTGGAGAAAGCCGACTCTTCGGCCCTTCCACAGACGCCGGCCCGCCCCAAGAAGGGGTTGTTGAGGAAAGCCCTCCAACCCTCTGTTCCTGAACGTGTTCAGCCAGGATGAACCTGCAGGCCCGCACCCTCGTGCGCCAGAAGCCAGGACTTGCGCTCCAGGCCGCCGGCATAGCCGCCCAGGCCCCCGCCAGAGGCCACCACCCGGTGGCAGGGCTGGACGAGGCTGACCGGGTTGGCGCCGTTGGCCTGGCCCACGGCGCGGACGGCGGCGGGCCTGCCTACCTCCCGGGCGAGGTCGGCATAGCTCCAGGCGTCGCCGGCGGGGATGCGCCTCAAGGCGGCCCAGACCTGTCGCTGGAAGGCGGTGCCGCCCTCCGCCACCGCCAGGGCGTCGAGGGCCCGGAGGTCGCCGGAGAAATAGGCCGAGAGGGCCCGGGCCACCGCCGCCGGGGCCTCGCCCGCCCGCACCCGGGCGCCGGGCCAGTAGCGGGCGACCAGCCGGTCCAGCCGCCCGTCGTCGCCGGCGAAGTCGAGGCCGTGGAGCACGCCTCCGGCGTCGGCGATCACCACCAGGTCCCCGAGGGGCGAGGGCAGGACGGCGCGGATAAGGTCGGGACCCGGCATGATCAGGCGCCGAAGGTCAGGACGATCTTGCCGAAGTGCTCGCCCGCCTGCATGGCGCGGAAGGCCTCGCGCACCTCCGTGAAGGGGAAGACCTTGTCCACCACGGGGCGGATGCCATGCAGGGCGATGGCCCGGCACATGGCCTCGAACATCTCGCGCGAGCCGACGGACAGGCCCTGGAGCTTGGCGTTGTTGCCGATCAGGACCCCGGGGTTGACCCCCTCGCCCGCCACGGCCACCACGCCGATGATGGCGATGTGGCCGCCGATCCGCACCGCCCTGAGGCTCTGGTGGATGGTGCCGGCGCCGCCGACCTCCATGATGAAGTCCGCCCCGACCCCGCCGGTGGCTTCGCGCACGGGCCGCGACCATTCGGGCGTCGCCCGGTAGTTGATCAGGTGGTCGGCGCCCAGCAGGCGGGCCCGCTCCAGCTTGGCGTCGGAGGACGAGGTGACGATGGTCCTCAGGCCCGCCGCGTGGGCGAACTGGAGGCCGAAGATCGACACCCCGCCCGTGCCCTGCAGCACCACCGTGTCGCCCGGCTCGAGCCGGGCGTCCTCGAACAGGCCCCGCCAGGCGGTCAGGGCCGCGCACGGCAGGGTGGCGACCTCCTCGTCGGTCAGGAAGTCCGGGACCTTGGAGACCCCTTCCTGGCTGAAGACCTGCAGCTCGGCGCCAGCGCCGGGGATGGGGCTGCCCAGGGCGCTGGTCAGCTTCTCCACCGTCGCCCGGCCGGAATTCCAGTTCTGGAAGAAGAGGGTGGAGACCCGGTCGCCCGGCTTGACCCGCGTGACGCCCTCGCCCACCGCCTCAACCACGCCGCAGCCGTCAGAGAAGGGCGTGATGGTCCCGGCCATGGCCGGGCCGCGGCTGTAGACCCCGCCCACCATCAACAGGTCGCGGTAGTTCAGCGAGACCGCCTTCATGCGCACCAGCACCTGGCCGTGGCCGGGCCTGGGCTCGGGACGTTCGACCACCTCGACGCGGTCGACGCCCCAGGGCTCGGAAACCTGAATTGCGCGCATGGTGGACCTCCCGGTTCTGGACTGTTGGCGGCACAGTCCCCGAAGCGACCCCGGACGCAAGGGCCGTCAGCGTCAGTCCTGCAGGCGGCGGATGCGGTAGAGGGCGAGGGCCCCGGCGAGGCCCGCCAGCGCCATGACGGTCATGGCCAGGTAGCCCCGGGCGCCCACCGCGTCGAACAGGGGCCCCGAGGCCAGGGTGGCGAGGCCGCAGAGCACGCCCCCCTGCAGGGCGGCGTTGATCAGCTGGGCGGCCGAGGCGGTCTGCGGCCCCGACAGCCGGGCCGCCAGCTGGATCGAGGCCAGGAAGACCGCCGTGTAGGTCAGGGCGTGGAGCGCCTGCAGCGGGACCAGGGCCCAGAGGGGCGGGGCGAAGGCCAGGAGGGTCCAGCGCAGCACCCCCGCCGCCCCGCCGATCACCAGGAGGTTCTTCGCCCCCAGCCGCCTCTGAAGGCCGGCGCCGAACCAGAGAAAGACGACCTCCACCCCGACGCCCACGCCCCAGAGCAGGCCGGTCAGGCTCTCCGGCAGTCCCTGCGCCTTCCAGGCCAGGGCGGAGAAGGCGTAGTAGAAGGCGTGGGCCGACTGGATCAGGCCCGCCGAGCCCACCGCCAGCAGGAAGACCGGATCGCGGACCAGGGTCTTCAGTCCCGCCAGCCCGCCCTGCCCGTCCCCCGCCGCCCCGGGTCCGGGTCCGGGCGCCGGGTCCGGCGGCAGCAGGAAGCGGGCGCCGAGGGCCGTCAGCCCGGCGGCCACGACCATCCAGCCCAGGGCGACGTCCACCGAAACCGCCGTGACGAGGCCGCCGACGAGGCCCGCCGCGCCGATGTAGGCCAGGGAACCCAGGCTCCTCGGCCGACCGTAGCTGAATCCCTCCCGCGCCGCGCGGTCCAGGGTGATGACGTCGATCAGGGGCGGCAGGGCGAGATAGAGGCTGGCCGCCAGCAGCCAGGCCGCCGCCAGGCCCGGCAGGCCGTGCAGCCCGGCCAGGGCCAGGTAGGTCGCGCAGGTCCCGGCGGCCAGCCAGGCGATGGGCGTCCGGCGCAGGCGGAAGCGGTCCGCCCAGACCGCCAGGGCCGGCGAGGTCACGATCTGCAGCAGCATGGGCAGGGACAGGACCAGCCCCACCTCGGCGCCCGTCAGCCCGCGCTCGCTCAGCCAGATCGGCATGAAGGGCGTGCTTGCCCCATTGCCCACGTAGAGGGCGGCGTAGACCAGGCCGAGGCGCAGGGCGGCGGGCATGCCCCGGGCTAGCGCGAGTCGGAGCGTCCCGCCCCTAGAGGGGCGGGCGGAAGGCGATGCGCCGCAGGGCCTCGAGGTCCAGGATCTCCAGCCGGCGGTAGGCCGTGGAGATGACGCCAGCGTCCTGGAAGGCCATCAGCACCTTGTTCAGGGTCTGGCGGGACAGGCCGCACATGGTGGCGAGGTCGGCCTGGGAAAGGTCGGTGAAGACCCGCCGGTCATCCCCGTAAAGGCCGACAAAGGTCAGCAGCCGCTGGGCGACGCGCAGCTCGCCATTGGGCTGGATCAGGTTGGAGACCACCGTCACCGCCTCCCCCAGCCCCTCGGCGGTCAGGGCGGCGATCGTCCGGCAGCACTCAGGGTCCCGGATCACGGCCTCGAAGTCGGCCTGGCTGAGGTGCAGGACCCGGCAGGCGGTCAGGGCGTGGATCGAGATCATGGTCGGCTGGCGGCGCATGGCCGCGGCCTCGCCGGCCCAACGCCCCACGCCCTGGACGGAGATCATCACGTCGGAGGGCGGCGCCTGGAGGCTCCACTGGCCCTCGACCAGGCCGAACATGCCCGCCGGCGGCGCCCCGGCCCGGTAGATGGCCGCGCCGGCGGCGTACTTCCGAAGGGAAACCCGCTCCAGGAAAACCTTGCGGAACTCCGGCGTCTGGCGGGCGAGCCAGCCGATCCCGGAGACCCGGGCGATGGCTTCAGACTTGTCCAGAGCCGCCTCCCCCCGCCGGACCGGAATTGTCTATATCGCGACAACCCCTTGCCAACAACGCGGTTAGCCTCCGGAAACCATTATCGAAAAGGGAGGCTCACCATGGCTTTCGGCCCTTCACTGAAGTCCGTCCTGGCCGCAGGCCTGGCCACCGGCGTCCTCGCCCTTGCAGCCTGCTCCCAGGCGCCGGGGGCCGCGGGCTCGGTGAACGAGGTAGCGACCCGCCTCGGGGCCCTGAAGCTGGAGAACGGCTACCCGACCAGGGAAACCGCCGACAGGCTCTACGACGAGATGGACTTCCAGCGGGCCACCCAAGCCTACATCTGGGCCCTGCCGGCGGTGGGCTTCAAGGCGCTCTACGACGCCCAGGCCAAGACCCTAGGGGTCAAGAACGGCGAGGTCCTCCTCTACCAGGACCTCAAGGACAAGGCGGGGATGCTGACCCCGAATATCACCACCCTCTACGCCTTCAGCTTCTGGGACCTGGCCAAGGACGGCCCCGTCGTGATCGACGTGCCGGCCGGCGCCACGGCGGGCGGCGTCCTCGACATCTGGCAGCAGCCCATCACCGACATGGGCCAGACCGGCCCCGACAAGGGCGCGGGCGGCAAGTACCTGATCCTGCCGCCGGGCGGCGAGGCCCTCAATCCGGCCGGCTACCGGGTGGTCCGCTCGCCCACCAACCAGGTCTGGTTCGGGACCCGGGGCCTCGACCCGGACAAGGCCGTCGCCGAGGCGACAGTCCGCAAGCACAGGATCTACGCCTGGGCCAACCGCGCCAATCCGACGGAGACCCGGTACGCCACCGTCGCTGGCCGTCCCTGGACCTCCGCCCAGCCGGACACCCTCGAATACTGGCGCCTGCTGGCGGAACTCTACGCCAATGAGCCCGTGGCCCCCCGCGACCGGACCATGTTCGGCATGCTCGAGCCCCTTGGGATCCAGCCCGGCAAGCCCTTCAACCCCGACGCCCGCCAGGCGAAGATCCTGACCGAGGCGGCCAAGGTCGGCGAGCTGATGTCCCGCACCGTGGCCTTCGACAAGCGCTATGCCGGCGCGACCGTCTATCCCGGCAAGCACTGGGAATACGCGGTCATGTTCGAGCTCGACCAGGAGACCCCGGCCAAGGACCGGGTCCAGTTCGACCAGCGCGGCTCCTGGTTCTACGAGGCGATCGGCATGTCGGTGGGCATGCAGGGCCGGGTGCTCGGCTTCGGCCAGGTCTACCTGGAAGCCTCCAAGGACAAGGCCGGCGCCTGGCTGGACGGCGGCAAGACCTACACCCTGCGGGTCGAGCCCAACCCGCCGGTCCGCCAGTTCTGGTCGATCACGCTCTACGACAACGTGACCCGCGGCCCGCTGGTCACGCCCCAGGGCGCCGCCGACATCAGCTCGCGCAAGCCTGACCTGGTGAAGAACGCCGATGGCTCGGTGGACGTCACCTTTGGCCCGGTCCGGCCCGAGGGCGCCAAGAACTGGATCCAGACCACGCCCGGCAAGGGCTGGTTCGCCTATTTCCGCTTCTACGGCCCCACCGAGGCCTACTTCGCCAAGAGCTGGCAGCTCAACGACTTCGAACAGGTTGCGAAATGATCCTTCCCTCCCGCCGCCGCGAGGTCCTCGGCCTCGGCGCCTCGGCCCTTGCCCTGGCCCTCGCGCCCGCCACGGCCCGCGCGGCAGCGGCCCTGACCCCGGCCGAGGCCAAGGCCATCGCCAAGGAGGCCTGGGCCTGGTCCTACGCCCCGATCGAGGGCTACCAGACCCTCTACGCCCAGGCGGTGAACGCCGACGCCCCCGGCTATGTCGGCGGCTTCAACCGGTTCCGGCACTATTCGCGGCTGGCCACGCCCGCCGACAAGGACATCGTCACGCCGAACAACGACACGCCCTACAGCTGGGCCTGGCTGGACCTGCGGGCGGAACCCATCGTCCTGTCCCTGCCGGCGGCGCCGAAGCGCTACTACGTGAACCAGTGGTTCGACCTCTACACCCACAACTTCGCCTACACCGGAGTGCGGACCACGGGCCGGGAGGAGGGCAACTACCTGTTCGCGGGCCCGCGCTGGAAGGGCAAGGTTCCCAAGGGGATCAAGGCGGTCTTCCGGGCCGAGACAGAGATCGTCGGCACCCTGACCCGGACCGGCATCGAAGGCGGGGCGGAGGACATCCCGGCCCTCCAGGCCGTGCAGGCCCAGTACCGTCTGACCCCCCTTTCGAAGTTCATCGGGGGCAAGGCGCCGCCGGCGAGCCCGCCGGTGGCCTGGCCGCCCTTTGATCGGGCCAGGGCCGAAGGCCTGGGCTTCATTCCCTACATCAACGCCCTCCTGCCGCTCATGCCGACCGTTCCCTCCGAGGTAGACATGCGCGCGCGCTTCGCCCGGATCGGCGTCGCCCCGGGCCGGGCCTTCAACCCCGCGACCCTGGACCCGGCCATCCGCAAGGCCATGGAAGAGGGCGTCGCCGAGGCCGCCGCCGAGCTCAGGGCCCGGGCCCTCACCGAGAAATCCTCGGCGGACCTGTTCGGAACCCGCGAGTTCCTCGGCGCCGACTACGTCTACAAGCGCAACGCCGGGGCCATGCTGGGCATCTACGGCAACAGCAAGGATGAGGCGCTTTACGGCAGCCAGCAGACCGACAAGGCCGGCAAGGTCCTGGACGGCTCGCGCAACTGGCTCCTGAGGTTCGAGCCGGGCCAGCTTCCCCCCGTCAATGAGTTTTGGTCGATCACCATGTACGGCCTGCCCGAACGCCTGCTGGTGGCCAACCCGATCGACCGCTACTCGATCGGCGACCGCACCCCCGGCCTCAAGCTGGGTCCGGACGGGTCCCTGGAGATCTACCTGCAGAGCGAAAGCCCCGGAAAGGACCGGGAGTCGAACTGGCTCCCGACGCCCAAGGGGCCCTTCTTCTTCGTGGGTCGTTTCTACGCCCCCAAGGCCAGCGCCCTGCGCGGGGACTGGACCCTGCCGCCCCTGATCGAGCGCTAGGCCGTCGCTCGCCCGTCCGGAAATCTCCAGGACAGGCGCTTGCGGCGCGGCGGGAACATCGCCAGATTCCGGGCCCGGCGCTCACGCCGGCGGATGGCGAGGAGACGCGCCCATGTCCCGGATGCAGACGGCCCTTCCCGCCGGAGCCGGCCTCCTGGCCGCCCTCGTCCTGGCCTTCGCGGCCAAGCCGGCCCTGGCCGATCCCTCCCTGCCGCCGCCGGCCGCCATGCCCATTCCCAAGGGCGATTTCGTCCTCGACCTCGGCCTGGCCGCCGGGGTTCGGCCCCGCTATCCGGGCTCCGAGGACTTCGTCGTTCGACCCCGGCCCCTGGTGGGCGTCGAGCGGCTGACCCTGCCGGTCGTGGGGGTCGTCGCCGACGGCCCGGCGGAGGGGGTCTTCGTCTACCCCGCCTTCCGCGTGGACGGGGAGCGCAAGACGTCCGACCACCAGGATCTGGCCGGCATGCGCGACGTCGACTGGGCGATGGGCCTGGGCCTGGGCGCCGGGGTCAACCGCAGCAACTGGCGCGCCTTCGTCGAGGTCCTGGCCGGGGTCAAGGGCTATAGCGGCCTCACCGCCCGGGCCGGCGCGGACCTCCTCTGGTCGCCCTCGCCCCGGACCGTGATGGCCGTCGGTCCCCGGGTCGACCTGGCCGGGCAGGACTTCGCGCGCACCTGGTTCGGCGTCACCCCGGCCGAGTCCGCCGCCTCAGGGGGCGTCCTTTCGGCCTACGACCTGGATGGCGGCCTCGCCAGCGCCGGCCTCGCCGTCACCTGGGGCCGGGCGATCAACGACCGGGCCATGCTCAATGTCGAGGCCGGCTGGGACCGGCGGCTCGGCGACATCGCCGACAGCCCCCTCGTGGCCCGGGGCAGCCGCGACGCGGTCTTCCTGACCACCGGCCTCACCTGGCGCTTCGGCTTCGGCGGCTCCTGACCCCCGGGTCGGCCCGGGCTTGGCCCCGGGCCCTGGACCTGAGAGGAATGGGGGGTCCCCAGACAGGAGCGCCCATGACGGACCTCAACGCCCGCATCCATGACGCCGAGTCCCGGCTCCTTGAAGAACTGCGCCGGCAGCGGCGAAACCTGCGCGAGGCCGGCGAGGCGCAGGATGGCGTCACCCTGGGCCAGAGGGTGGCCGACACCGTCGCCGCCACGATCGGCTCCTGGCCCTTCATCATCGTCCAGTCGATCCTGCTCGCCCTGTGGCTGACCCTCAACGTCGTCGCCTGGATCCAGCACTGGGACCCCTACCCCTTCATCCTCCTGAACCTCGCCCTGTCCTTCCAGGCGGCCTATGCCGGCCCCTTCATCCTGATGAGCCAGAACCGCCAGCAGGACATCGACCGGCGCAAGGCCGAGAGCGACTACCAGGTGAACGTGAAGGCCGAGCTGGAAATCGAGCTCCTGCACCAGAAGCTGGACGCCCTGAAGGAACAGGAACTGGCCGACCTCGCCCGGGCCGTGCGGAACCTCTCCGATCTCCTGGAAGCCCGCCGCTCCTGAACAGGAGCGGAGGCGGTCTGAGCTCCCCAATTCCTCACCCCAGTGCGAGGTGGACCGCGCAGAGGGCCGGAGGGGGCCAGCTGAGCCGCCGTTGACCCCCTCACCCGGCTTCGCCGGGAGCTCCCCCTTGGGGGAGCAATGACTCCCCAATTCCTCCCCCCAGGGGGAGGTGG
>JBJOJL010000032.1:0-20164 GCA_046046615.1 Pseudomonadota bacterium | reverse complement strand
CAGCCGTCCCGGAAGGTCTCGGCGGTCGCCTCAGGCTTGTTCCAGTAGAGCTTCACCACCTGCGGGCCCTTGACCCACAGCTCGCCCACCTGGCCGACCGGCAGGAGGGTGACCCCGTCGCCGGGATCGCGGATCTGCATCTCGCCGACTGGCGCGGCGGGGCCGGCGCTGTCGGGGCGGGCCTCGTAGTCCTTGCCGGTATGGCTGGTGAAGGTGGCCGTAGTCTCGGTCATCCCCCAGCCATTGCCAGGGGCCGACCCCGGGAACACCTCGACGATCCGCCGCACCAGCTCCGGCGCCGAGGGGGCGCCTCCGTAGGATACCGAGACCAGGGACGAAAGGTCATACTTGGCGCGGGCCGGATGCTCGATCAGCTGCCAGGCGATGGTGGGCACGCCGCCTGTGGCGTCGATCCGCTCGCGCTCGATCAGCTGCATGGCCTGCTCGGCCTCCCACCGGCGCATGAGTACGATCTTGCCGCCGGCGTTCATGGTCGGACCGAGGGTGGCCGACAGGCCGGTGGCGTGGAAAAGGGGCACGACCAGCAGGGAGCTGCGCTGGGGCAGCTTGTGCGGGTCGCTCTCCGGCAGGGGCTGGCCGGCGCGGAGGAAGTTCCGCATCGCGGCGATGCCGCTGGTCATGACGTTGGTGGTCATGTTGCGATGGGTGCCCAGGGCGCCCTTGGGCCGGCCCGTGGTGCCGGAGGTGTAGAGGATGGTCGCGTCGTCCTCGGGATCGATCACCACGTCAGGAAGGGGCGCGTCCGGCAGGTCCTTCCAGCTGTTGACCGGGCCGATCACCTGCTCCAGCCGCACGGTCCGGGGGCCGGGATCCGCGCCGGCCGGCAGGCGGGCGACATAGATCTTCTCCAGGTCCGGAAGCTCGTCGAGGTGAGGAGCGATCCGCTCCAGCCGCTCGTCGTCGACCAGGGCCGCCTTGGTCCCGGAGTCCGCCAGGCCGTACTGCAGTTCCGGCCCGGTCCACCAGCCGTTCAGGGGCGTCACGATCGCCCCGGCCAGGATGCCGGCGTAGAAGGCGACAGGCCATTCCGGCAGGTTGCGCATGATGACGGCGACCCGGTCGCCCTTGCGAACGCCATCGGCCTGAAGCTGGCGGGCCAGGGCGATGGAGGCGCGCGCAAAGGCCTCGTAGGTCGCGCGGTCGTCCTCATAGACCAGGAACTCGCGGGCGCCGAAGGCCCGGGCGTTGAGGAAGATGTCCCGCAGGGTGGGCGGGGCGTTCTTCCAGACCTTCTGGGTGACGCCGCGGATCACCCTTTCCTCCATCTCGAAGCGCTGGCCCGGCGCCGTCAAGCGCGCATGCGCCTCGGCGATCGACATGACGGGCCAGTGGGGAGCGGAGTCAGACGGCATGCGGGCTCTCGGCGGGAACAGGACGAAGGCCCGGACCCTGAGGGCCTAACGCGACGGCGATCAAGTCAAAAAGGAAAAGGGGCGCCCCGAAGGACGCCCCCTGAAACCGCATCCCCGCCGGCTCAGGCCGAGGCGGCGTCCCGGGCCCGGCGGGCGTATTCTTCCTTCATCTCCGCCAGCTCCTTGGAGAACTTCTCCTGGGCTTCCTCGCGCAGGCGGGGAATGTGGTACTTGGGGAAGAGGTCGTTGTCGGGGCGGTAGTCCTTCAGCACCTGCTTGGCCAGGGTGACCTTGTGCACTTCGGTCGGGCCGTCGGCGATGCCCATGACCAGTGAGCTGGTGACCATGTGCATGAAGGGCATTTCGTTCGAGACGCCGAGGGCGCCATGCAGGTGGGCGGCCTTGGTGGCGATGTCGTTGTAGACCTTGGGCATGGCCACCTTGATGGCGGCGATGTCCTTCCGGACCATGTTGTAGTCCTTGTGCTTGTCGATCAGCCAGGCGGTCCTGAGCACCAGGAGGCGGAAGCTCTCCAGGGCGATCCAGGAGTCGGCGATCTGCTCCTGCACCATCTGCAGGTCAGCCAGGCGGCCGTCGCGCGTGGTCCGGGAGACCGCCCGCTGGCACATCAGGTCCAGGGCGTGCTTGCAGGCGCCGACCGTCCGCATGGCGTGGTGCACCCGGCCGCCGCCCAGGCGAACCTGGGCGATGACGAAGGCCGCGCCGCGCTCGCCGAGCAGGGCGTCGTAGGGAACCCGGACGTCCTTGTACTCGACATAGCCCTCGTTCCCGCCGCCGATCTCGCCGCCGGCGCCGACGGCGACATTGCGGATGATCCGGACGCCGGGGGTGTCTGTGGGCACCAGGAAGATGGAGGTGCGCCGGTAGGGGTCCTTCGCGTCAGGGTCGGTGATGGCGTAGACCACCAGCACCTTGGCCCAGCGGGCGTTGGTCGAGTACCACTTCTCGCCATTGATCACCCACTCGTCGCCGTCCAGAACCGCGCGGGTGCGGAAGGTCAGCGGGTCAGACCCGCCGGTGGGCTCGGACATGGAGAAGGCCGAGCGGATCTCGCCGTTCAGGAGCGGCCAGAGATACTGCTCCTTCTGCTTTTCGGTGCCGTAGTGGGCGATGATCTCGGCGTTGCCGGTGTCGGGCGCCTGGCAGCCGAAGATGGTGGGGGCCAGGCCGTTGCGGCCGAGCTTCTCGTTCATCAGGCCCAGCTTCAGCTGGCCGTAGCCCTGGCCGCCAAGCTCGGGACCGAGGTGGCAGGCCCACAGGCCCTGGGCCTTCACCTTGTCCTGCAGGGGCTTGATGAACTTCTCGCGGCCGAGGGGGCCGTGGGCGGCCATGCCCAGGTGGCTGAGGGGTTCGACCTCCTCGCGCATGAAGTCCTCGATCCAGTCGAGCTTCTTCTGGAATTCAGGATCGGTTTCGAAGTCCCAGGCCATGTCTTTCCTCCCGTCCGCTCGTGGGCGGCATACTGTTGAGTCAACTATCCGGCGCCCCATGAAAATGCGCAATGTCGGGCTTTTCCGGAAGGCGCAGGCGGGGCAAGGTCGGGGCAAGGCGCCTTGGGGCCCAGCGGAGGAAACCAGACATGAGCAGACCTGAATCGCACGGATTCTCCAGCGCGCGGCTGGGGCGCCTCGACCGGTTCCTGAGGGAGAAGTACCTTGAGACGGGCCGGCTGTCCTGCGCCCACGTCCAGGTCCTGAGGGGCGGGAGCCTGGTGCACGAGAGCGTCCAGGGCCTGTCGGACCGCGAGCGCGGGCGCGCCTCCACCCGGGACGATGTCTACCGCATCTATTCCATGACCAAGCCGATCACGAGCCTGGCCTTCATGATGCTGGTCGAGGAAGGCGCGGTGGCCCTGGACGACCCGGTCTCGCGCTTCATCCCCGAATGGAAGGACCTGGCGGTCTTCTCCGCCGGGACCGGGCCCTACATGACCACGCCGCCGGCCCGGCCCATGCAGATGGTCGACCTCCTGCGGCACACCTCCGGCCTGACCTACGGCTTCCAGAGCCGGACCAACATCGACGCCGCCTACCGCAAGCTGAAGATCGCCGACGCCTACGGGGACCTCGACTCCCAGGGCTTCGTCGACGCCCTCGCCCGACTGCCCCTCGAGTTTTCGCCGGGCGAGGCCTGGAACTACTCGGTCTCCACCGACGTGCTGGGGGTCCTGGTCGAGCGGATCTCGGGCCGTCCTTTCCAGGACTTCCTGGCTGAGCGGATCTTCGCGCCCCTCGGCATGGCGGAGACGGGTTTCAGCGTCCGGCCCGACCAGGCGGACCGCTTTACGGCCTGCTACGCCCCGACCCCAAAGGGCGGCCTGACTCTCTCGGACGATCCGGTCGACAGCGACTACCTCCGCACGCCCCGCTTCCACTCTGGCGGCGGAGGCCTGGTCTCCACGGCGGACGACTACATGAAGTTCTGCAGGATGCTGGTGAACCACGGCGAGCTGGGCGGCCATCGCCTGGTCGCGCCGGCCACCCTGCGGCTCATGGCCTCCAACCACCTGCCCGGCGGCCAGGACCTGACCATGCTGTCGCGCTCGCTCTTTTCCGAGGCGACCAACGCCGGGGTCGGGTTCGGTCTGGGCTTCGCCGTGACCTTCGACCCGGTCCGGGCCATGCTGACCTCCAGCCCCGGCGAGTACTATTGGGGCGGCGCAGCCTCCACGGCCTTCTGGATCGATCCGGTCAAGGACATCGCGGTGGTCTTCCTGACCCAGCTGATGGGCTCGTCCACCTACCCCATCCGGCGCGAGCTCCGGACCCTGGTCTACTCGGCCCTGATGGAGCCCTAGGCGCCCTCAGGGGGTGTCGACCCGCGGCGGCGACGGCGCCAGTTCGGGGGCGGGCTCGCCCCCCTTGGGGGCGAAGGCCGCCAGCAGGCTGGAATTGCGCCAGTTGCCCCACCGGTACCAGGCCGCCGCCAACAGGGCGGAGGCGATCGAGCCCACCGGGAAGCTGATCCAGACGGCGTCGGCGCCCAGCCAGGGCTGCAGCAGGCTCGCCACCGGAATGCGGATGCCCCACATGGCGATGATCATCGAGATCAGCGGCGGCCAGACCGACCCCGTGGCCCGCACGATGCCCGACAGAATGAAGCTCATACCGAAGGGGATGAACCCCCAGAGGACGAAGTAGTTGATGTGCTGGGCGATGGGGATGGAGGGGCTGCCCTCCGGCAGGAAGAGCCTGGGCGCCAGGGGTCCGGCCGCATAGATCAGCAGGATCGGCAGGGCGCTGAGCAGGGCGGCGTAGCCGATGCCGGTCCTGGCCACCTGGTCGACCCGGTCCATGCGCCCGGCCCCGACATTCTGGGCCGCCATGGACGAGACCGCCATGCCGAGCGCCATGGCCGGCATCTGGACATAGGCCCACATCTGCATGGCCACGCCATAGGCCGCCGCCGTCGTCGAGCCATAGCTGTTGACGAAGCTGGTCATGGTCAGGGCGGCGAAGGACATGATGAACATCTGCAGGCCCATGGGCAGGCCCTTGAAGACCAGGCTGCGGATGATGCTGGGATCGGGGATCAGGTTCCGCAGTTCCCCCGGCCGGGGGATCAGGATCGAGTCCTTCCGGTGCAACCAGAAGATGATCGCCGCAAGGGTCAGTCCCTGGCAGATCAGGGTGGCCGAGGCGGACCCGGCGATGCCCATCCGGGGAAACGGCCCGAACCCGGTGATCAGGATCGGATTGAGGACGACCTCCATCGAGATGGCCAGGAGGGCGAAGTAGAAGGGTGTCCGCGAGTCCCCCGTCCCTCTCTGCGCCATCTGCACGAAGGAGAAGAAGTACATGATGGGGATCGCCATGAAGATGACCCGCAGATAGGTCGTGGCGTCCGCCCGGGCGTCGCCCGGGGTGCCCATGGCGGCCAATATGCCCGGCGTGGCCAGGAAGCCTGTTAGGCCGACCAGCAGGGAGATGCCCAGGAAGAAGACGATGCAGGTGCCGACAACGCGCTTGGCGAGCTCGCGGTTCCCAGATCCGATCGCCTGCCCGATCAGCAGGTTGGCCGACATGGAGACCCCGAACATGGCCCCCATCATCAGGAAGAAGACCTGGTTGGCGTTGGTGGTCGCGGTCAGGGCGGCGGGCCCCAGGACATGGCTGACCCAGAAGGCGTTCGAGGTTCCGCTGAGGGACTGGAGGATGTTGGTGCCCAGGACTGGCAGGGCGAAGGTGACCAGGGTCGGACCGATCGGGCCTGTCGTCAGGTCGGGCATCCCGGGCCTGCGGCCCGGCCCGAAGCCTCCGGCCCCCCCGGCGCCGCCCGGCCCCCCTGGGCCGCGGGGCGGGCCGCCGCCGAATCCCCCTGAGGGGCCCTCGCGCCTGACGACCGCAGCCTTCATGCCCTGGCTCTTCCCCGATCCGTGGGCCCGCCTTCCCAACGGAGGCCGGCGCCTGGGGCCGTCCCGCCTCGGGGCGGCCCTTCTTTCACCTGCACTCTAGGCCCCGATCTGAGGCGCCTCAACCCGCCCGGCGGATTCCCTTGCGTCCCGAACGTCGCTAGGAACGGGCGAAAGTTCTTCAAGGCAGGTCCCGAGATGAAGCTCATCGTCACCGGCGGCGCAGGATTCATCGGGTCGGCCGTGGTCCGTAGGGCCGTCGGCGAAGGGCGGCAGGTGGTCAACCTTGACGCCCTCACCTATTCCGCCAGCCTCGACAACGTCGCCTCCGTGGCGCGGTCCCCCGGCTACGCCTTCGAGCACGCCGACATCTGCGACGCCGCCGCCGTGGCCGCCATCTTCGAGCGCCACCAGCCGGACGCCATCATGCACCTGGCGGCCGAGAGCCATAACGACCGGGCCATCGACGGCCCCATCGACTTCGTGCGCACCAACGTCCTGGGCACGGCGGTCCTGCTGGAGGCGGCGCGCCGCTACTGGATGGGCCTGCCCCCAGGCCGGCGCGAGGCCTTCCGCTTCCACCACGTCTCCACCGACGAGGTCTTCGGCGCCCTCGGCGAGGATGGCGCCTTCAGCGAAGCCACCCCCTACGACCCCAACTCCCCCTACTCCGCCTCCAAGGCCGGCGCCGACCACCTGGTGCGCGCCTGGGGCCGCACCTACGGCCTGCCGGTGGTGATCACCAACTGCGCCAACAACTACGGCCCCTTCCAGTTCCCGGAAAAGCTGATCCCGACGGTGGTGGTGCGGGCCCTGGAGGGCAAGACCATCCCGGTCTACGGCGACGGCCGGCAGGTGCGCGACTGGCTGCACGTGGACGACCACGCCGAGGCCCTGCTCACCGTGCTGGACCGCGGCCGGCTGGGCGAGACCTACTGCATCGGCGGCGACTCCACCCGGCGCAACATCGAGGTCGTGCGCATGCTCTGCGAGGCCCTGGACCGCTACGCCCCGGCCAACACCCCCCACGCCGACAAGATCACCTTCGTCACCGACCGGCCGGGCCACGACTTCCGCTACGCGATCGACGCCTCGAAGATCCGGGCCGAACTAGGCTGGTCTCCCCGCACGCCGGTCCCCCAGGGCCTGGACGAGACCGTGCGCTGGTACGTCGAGAACCAGGCCTGGTGGCAGGCCATCCGAGACCGCGGCTTCGCCTCCGAGCGCCAGGGCCTGTCAGGCGGCGGGTGAGGGCTCGGGGTCTGTCGTTGCGGCGGCGCCGTCCTTCAGGGCGCGAAGTTCCCGGTAGACGGTTACGGGTAGCACGACCGTGAAGATCGACTGCAGGACCGAGACGACAATGTTCAGGATCAGCAGGAGACCCTTGATCGGACTGAACTCGGGGTCGCTCTCGAGCGGCAGGCTCGTCAAGAGCGAGGCCGGAATGAACAGGAGCGCCGAGAGGAGGTAGAGGCCCAGCAGGCGCCACCGGTTATTGCGGGTCAGGTCCCGGCTGCGCCGGAGCGACTCGCCGACGTCCTTGCCTTCGAAGATCATGGCGAGGGGAGCAAGCCCAAGGGCCAGGGCGATCATGATCCCGGGGACAATGAACAGGATCATGCCCAGGAAGGTGAGGATGCCGACGACCAGGCTGACCAGGAAAAAGCTGACGAGGCTGGGCCTTGGGTCGCGCAGGATGTCCATGAACTTAAGGGTCTGCCCTTCGGCGGAGGCGTCCGCCAGCTTGTACTGGGCGATCGACAACCGCAGGCTCACGGCAATGAACACCCCAATACAGGCGAGGACCAGGGGAGCCATGGAGAGGACAAACGGGAGCGATCCCGGCTCAAGCCCAAGGCCCCTATGCAGCGCAAATCCAAGTCCGCCGATCGGTATGGCCAGTGCGATCAGCCCGGCGACGATGACGCCAAGGCATAGCAGATAGAACAGGAGCAGCGGGCCGAGCGCCTTCAAGAAAGCCCTGCAGGTCTTCTCGAAAGTCCCAATGACGGGGAGCTTGCGGGGCGCAAACGAAATGTCGGTCATGCGGGAACTCCTTCACCTTGCTGGGTTTGGGCGGGCGCCCACCGGGCGCGCAGGTCCTGGTAGACGATGGGGACGACACTCTGGGGGTGTGAATCCGTCAAGGGCGACCGCCTCAGACCAGCGGCGCCGGCTCTGAAGCCTCCTTCAGCCGCCTCAGGTCGAGGAAGGCGTGGGTTCCGAGTACTAAGCCGAAGACGGTGACAAGACCTTCGCCCGCGGAAAGGATGACACGCGAGACAAGGTCGCCCAGTCCAGGAACCAGGGAGATGAGGCCCGCCGGGATGAAGACAAGGAGCCCGGCCCCCAGCATCGCGATCCCCGCCAGGATGAAGAGTCCCAGCAGCCGCCAGCGATTGCCGCGGGTAAGTTCACGACTCCGCTTCAAGGCCTCGACCGGTGAACGGCCCTCAAGGATGCAAGCGTACCCCGACAATGACAGCATGAGGGCCAGGATGACGCCCGGAACAACCAGGGCGATCAAGCCAAGGACCGTAATGATGCTGCACAGGATGCCGGTGAGGAGCAGGGGCAGTAACCTGGGCAGGGCGGCCTGGATCGCCGGAACAAAGTCCGCACCGGCGTCCGTTCCTATCTCCCCGCTTACCGCCCGCGCCACGAGGACCTGGCCGACCAGGCTGAGGAAAACGGTCAGCAGGACGCCAAAGATCATCAGGCCGCCGAAGACCGAAGCGTCGGATCCAAGATCCGTGTCCGGCGTTGCAAGACTGCCAAGGCCCATCAGGAGGCCCGTGAAGACAAAGAACAGCGGCTTGGACTGAAGCGTAGCCAGGGCCTGGCTGAAGACAGCCCCGACATTCAGCTTGCCCGGCGCGATGTTGATCTCTGACATGTTTCCCCCCCAGGGTCGGTCACCGCCCCATTGGGAGTAACGCACAGTCCGGAACGGGCGTCGAGGGGGCCTAGACGCGCCCCGTACACGCCTCCAGGGCGTCCCCCGGTTCGGCGCCTTCCAGGTGGATCAGGGACCAGACGGCCAGGAACAGCAGGGGCCAGGCGCCCCTGCCGCCCGGCGCGAAGGCAGAGGCGACAGCTTCGGGCGAGCGCAGGCGGCGGATGGCCTTCACCTGGGCCACGCGCGGGGCGATGTCGGCCGCGCGGGGCGCGATCCACGCCTCGACGGGAACCGTGAAGCCCTGCTTGGGGGCCCAGGGCGCCGCTTCCGGGCAGGTCCGCGCCAGCCAGGCCCGCAGCAGGTACTTGCCGAACCGGCCGCGCACCTTGAAGCGATCCGGCAGGGTGAAGGCGAAGTCGGCGACCTCCGGGTCGAGGAAGGGGGTCCTTCCCTCCAGGCCGTTCGCCATCAGGCAGCGATCGAGCTTGATGAGCAGGTCGTTGGGCAGCCAGTTGGCCACGTCCGACCATTGCGCGCCCTGGAGGGGCGAGAGCCCCCGCGGGGGGCGCCCGGCCTCTCGCCAGCGAGCCAGCACCTCGGGATGGCCGGGGCGGGGGTCGGCGGGCCGGCCGCCCAGCAGGGCCGGCCTCAGCGCCCGGCGATAGCGGCCATAGCCCCCGAAGAGCTCATCGCCCCCCTCCCCCGTCAGCACCACGCGCAGGGAGTCCCGGGCCGCCTCGGCCAGGCGGTAGGTGGGCAGGGCGGCGTAGTCGGCGGTCGGATCGTCCAGGGCCAGGGCGACGCGGGGCAGGAGCCGCCAGAACTCGGTCTCATCGAAGCGCACCTCGCGCCAGTCGAGGTTGAGGGCGCGCGCCACCCGCTCGGCCTGGCCCCGCTCGTCCGCCGCGCCCTCGGCGTCGAAGCCGCAGGTGAAGGCCGTCACCGGCCTGTCGGACAGCCGCGCCATCAAGGCGGCGATGGCGGCGCTGTCGATGCCGCCGGACAGGAAGAGGCCGTAAGGGACGTCGGATCTCTGATGGACGCGGACGCTCTCCTCCAGGACGGCGTCCAGCCGGTCGATCAGGGCGGACTCATCCTGTTCCCGTCCCGGCGCGCGGGACGGAAGGCTGGGGCGGCCCGGGTGGGCGACCAGACCGTCCGGCGTCACCTCCAGGATTTCGCCGGGGGCCATGCGCCGAAGGGCCGGGAAGATGGTCGCCTCACCCGTGGTGTAGGACAGGCCGAGGAGGTCCTCGGCGGCCGAGGCGTCCATGACCGGGTCGATCAGGCCCGCCGCCAGGAAGGCGCGGGGTTCCGAGGCGAAGATGACGGCCCCGTCCCGCTCCAGAAGGTAGAGGGGCTTGATGCCGAAGGGGTCGCGGACCAGCCAGGTGCGACCATCCCCGCCCACCAGGCAGAAGGCGTACATGCCGCGCAGCCGGCGGAAGGCGTCGGGGCCCTCCCGGGCGTAGAGGTGCAGCAGGGGCTCGAAGTCGGAGCCGGTGGCCAGGAGGGAGCCGAGGCCGTGGTCCTCCGCCAGCTCAAGGTAGTTGTAGATCTCGCCATTGCCCACCACCACCGAGCCGGCGGCGTGGAGGGGCTGCCAGCCGCCCTCCAGGTCGATGATCGAAAGGCGGGCATGGGCCAGGTTGGCGCTGGCGAGGCTCTCGGTCCGGATGCCGTCAGGGCCCCGGTGCGCCAGGGCGGCGATCAGGTCCGCGGCGAGTCGTTCGCCGTTCAGCACGCCGGCGATGCCGCACATCAGCCGGCCCCGTATTCGTCGAAGAGTTCGCGCCAGCGGGCGACGACGGCGCCCTGCGAGAACTCCCCGGCGACCCGGGCGAGACCCGCCTGGGACAGCCGGGCGCGGGCGGCCGGATCGTCCAGCAGGGCCTGGACAGCCTCGGCCAGGGCGACCGGATCATCCACAGGGACCAGCCGACCGTCCTCCCCGTCGCGGATCAGGGCCGCCGGGCCGGTGGAGGCCGCCGCCACCACGGGCAGGCCGTGGGCCCAGGCCTGGATCACCACATTGCCCAGGGGCTCGTAGCGCGAGGGAAAGACGCACAGGTCCGCTGTTCGATAGAGGGCCGAAGCGTCGGTGCGCCAGCCCAGGAAGCGCACCCGCGACGCCAGGCCCAGGCTCTCGGACAGGGCCTTCAGCCGCCCCTCTTCCGGGCCGGCGCCGGCGATCCAGAGGAAGGCGCCCGGCAGGCGCACCAGGGCCTCGAGCGCCACGTCGTGGGCCTTGGCCTCGTGCAGCCGGCCCATGGCCAGCAGGAGGGGCGCATCGGCGGGGGTGTCGAGGCCGGCCCGGTCCACCGGCCCGGCGTCAGGCGCGGGGGCGGCGAAGTTGGGGATGCAGCGGACCCGCCCGGCCGGCCAGCCCTGGGCGACGATCCAGTCGGCGATGTCCTCGGTGTTGGCCACCAGGGCGTCGAAGCCGCGGTAGTACTTGAGGTTGTAGTAGCCCCCGAGGCGACCCACCCGGGCCCAGGGTCCCCTTGGCGTGTGGCGGGCGGCGCGGTTCATCCACGCCAGGGCCAGGCGCGTCCCCGACCGGCGCGCGAAACGGTCCGCCATGGGCGTGGTGAGGATGTCGAGGGGACCGCCGAACCTCAGCACTCGGGTCGGGACCCCGGCCGCCGAAAGGGCCGACTGCCGGTGGGCGTTGCCGCGGATCGCCGCCGACTGCGCCAGCCCGGTTCCGGACAGGGCCGTCACCAGGTCGACGAAGTAGGTCTCCGCGCCGCCTTCGCCGGCCGTTCCCAGGAGATGCAGGACGCTCATCGCAGGACGGAACCTAGCAAGCCCGGCCCCGCTTCCCAAGCGGCTTGAAGCGCGCCGCGCCAGACCCTATAAACCGCCCCTCGCCGAAAGGCCCGGCGGCTGGGTAGCTCAGATGGTTAGAGCGGTGGATTCATAACCCACAGGTCGGCGGTTCGATCCCGCCCCCAGCTACCATTCCCGGACAATCGACCCGCACCACGGCCCGGCGTCACCCTCTTGGAGAGGGGCCGCGGACCTCGCGGCGCATGAAGACCCTTCGGCGTTCATCGAGACCCCCGGGCCTCATGGTCGCTCCGGATGGCTTCCAGTTCGGGCGACAGGACGTCGATGACCTCGAAACCGATCCGCCTGTACCAGGGTGCATTCCAGGGAATGTCCCGGAAGGTCGAAAGAATGACGGCTGACAGGCCCGCCTCTTGCGCCAGCGACCCGGCCCGATCCAGCAGGGCTGCGCCGAGGCGTCGTCCAGAGAAAGCCGGCAGGACGTCAAGCTGCTCGATGTAGAGAGCCTCGTTCAGGGGCCGAAACCGCATAGCGGCGACGGGGCGCTGTCCATCAAGCGTCGCGACCCAAAGGCCGCCTGCCTCCAGCCGGGCGGCGAGCAGCGCCTCCGGAGCCGGTGGATCCTCGGCGATCCAGGCTTCTCCCGTCCCCAGGAACCGCTGGGCCGCCTCGCGTTCAATCTCGCGAATGCCTGGAAGTTCGAGCCGCCAGGCCGGCCGGATCAGGCATTGCGCCAGTTCCGGGGGCCTCAAATGATCCAGCCGCTTCCCAGGCTGGCGAGGGAGACGCCCACCAGGATGACCTGGTCGCCATTGCCCATGTCCACCACCACGTCCGCGCCGACCTGGCTGACGGAGTAGGAGGGGCCGCCCTCCAGCTTCAGCCGGTCGCCCTCGGCGAAGGAGAAGTCGGTGATCCGGTCGATCCCGGCTCCGGAGAAGCTGTAGAACAGGTCCGCGCCGGCCCCGCCGCTGATCGTGTCATTCCCCCGGTCGCCCCAGAGCCAGTCGTCGCCCGTTCCGGACATGACCGAGTCATCGCCCTGGCCGCCGCGCACCCAGTCATTGCCGACCCCGCCGTCGACCGTGTCATTGCCCATGTTGCCGTAGACGATGTCGAAGGCCGCATCGCCGAAGATCAGGTCGTTGTCCTTGCCCCCGACCACCCAGTCCTCGCCGTCGTTCCCGCGAAGGGTGTCGGCGCCCATGTTGCCGTTGATGTCGTCGAAGCCCGAGCCGCCAAAGACGGAGTCGTCGCCGGCGTCCCCGCGCAGGTAGTTGGCGCCCTGGCTCAGGCTGATGATGTCATTGCCCTCTAGGCCGTAGACGGTGGCGTTGCCGGACTGGGAGATGGAGTCCGCGCCCGTGGTGCCGCGGATGTGGTCCCACTCCACGACGAAGTAGAGGCTGTTGGACGGGTTCACATCGTTCCACTTGTAGGCCGTGCCGATGCCGCCGGACGGCTGGGGCCAGGACTGCAGGCCAAAGGCCATGGCGTCCTGCACGCCGCCATAGTTGTCCGGCTCCACCCCCAGGGCGCCGGCGCCCCAGTTCGAGTATCCGGAGGTCACCAGGGTCCCGTCGCCCCAGCGCCAGGTCCCCTCGACGTCGGCGTCCGAGCCGCCCAGCCAGAGGTAGCGCGCCCCACCGCCGTCCGCGGCGCTGGGCGCAGTATCAAGTCCGGTCTCCAGCTGGGTCATGGACACCAGGGCCTGGTTCTCGGCGGCGCTGGTGATGTAGGCGAGGTGCCCGCCCTGGCTCTCGGCCCAGGCCTTGGCGGCCGCCCAGGTCATGGCGGTCTTGACGATCTGGTAGGTATGACCGGCGTAGTAATAGGTTCCCAAGACGCGGGCTCCTCAAGCGTTGTCCCATTCCGAAGAACAGGCGTTCGGGTAAACGCCCCGCCAAGACTCAGGGCTAAACGGCGTTAACCCTTTACCGCCTCGCCCAGGACATTCCAGCCCGCGAAGCGCGGGACCTTGGGCAGGAAGCCGCACTCGGCCCCGGCGGTCGGGAAGCCGGCCCCTTCCAGGAGGGGAATGATCGGCCGGGTGAGACGACAGCCGCCGGCCAGGCGCTTCCAGACCGGCTCGATCCGCCTTTGCCAGCGGGCGACGTCCGGCTCGGGCGCCAGGCCGTGCTCGCAATAGAACAGGCGTCCGCCCGGTTTCAGCACCCGCATGGCTTCCGCCAGGGCCCGATCCGGCGAATGGACCGAGCACAGGGTGAAGGTGCAGACCACGCTGTCGAAGCTGGACGAGTCGAAGGGCAGGTCCTCGGCCACGCCGGGCAGGATCTCCACCGCCAGGCCCTCTGGCCGGGGCGCCGCCTCGGCCAGGGCGCGTAGCTCCGGCGCAGGATCCACGCCGCTGACGGAACTGACCCTGGCCGGATCGTAGAAGGCGAGGTTCAGTCCCATGCCGACCCCCAGCTCCAGAACGCGTCCGGAAGCCCTGGGGACCAGGCGGGAGCGCTGCCGCATCATCTGCGGACCCGAACAGGCGCAGGAGAGAAACTTCGGAAGGATTGTCCGTTCGTACCAGCTCGCCATTCCCGCTCTCCCCCGGTTGCAGGCGACACCATGGCCCGGCCAGGCGGCGCTGCAAAGGGCTCAGGCGGCGGCGATCGCGCCCTCGGCGCCAAGGGCCAGGGTGTCCCTCACGACCTGCAGCAGCTGGTCCGGCTTCATCGGCTTCTCGACAACCCCGTTCATTCCGGCGCCCAGATAGGCCGCGGTCTCTTCGGAGTCGGCGTTGGCGGTCAGGGCGATGATCGGCGTGCGACCCACGGGCCCCGGCATGGCCCGGATTCGCCGGGTGGCGGCGACACCGTCCATCCGGGGCATGCGGATATCCATGAGGATCAGGTCGAAGCGTCCGGAGGCGGCGGCCGTCACGGCCTCCTCGCCGTCCTCGGCCGGCTCGGTGGTGCAGCCGAACATGCCGCAAAGGGTCTCGGCCACCATGCGGTTGGTGGCGTTGTCGTCGACGACCAGGATATGGGCGGCGCGGTCCGTGCCCTCCACCTCGGCCGGCCGCTCCGGCGGCTTCTCGGCCCGGAAGGCGAAGCTGAGGGTTTCGCCCTGGCCGGGATTGTGGAGGGTCCGGGCCCTGCCGCCCAGGCGGCGGAGGATGTGTCGGCCCAGCATGAAGCCCATGGCGGCCTCGAGGCCGAACATGGCCTCGATTTCCCGGACATCGACTTCGAAGTCGGCGCCATGGCCACCGCCGGCGGAACGGACACGACCCTCCAGGATGACGTCGTCGCCGGATTCCCGGACCCGGAGCATGGCCTCGACAGCGCCGCGCTGGACGCCGGAGAGCGCGTGGGCGAGGAAGCCGTCGAAAACCTGCAGGGTGCGGTCAGCGTCGATCATGGCCGCGCCTTCCGGCGGGCCGTCGTATGACACCAGGAGGGTGACGCCGGATCCGGAGAGACGGCTGCGCCAGCGGTCATCCAGCCGGTCCACGAGGTCGCGCAGGGCGACGGGCCCCGGATTGAGCGCAAGGCTGTCGGACAGGGCCGAGCGGATATCGGATGAGGCCGCCGTGATCCGGCGGACGGACTCCGCCGCCGCCGCAACCCCCTCGACACAGGCCCGAGCATCGGCCGGAGGCAGGGGACCCGCGAGGCGGGTCGTGAGCGCCAGGATGCAATCCATCTGCTGACGGATCTCCTGGGTCACGCGATCAAAGAGATAGTCCGGGGCCGACATGTCCTGCGGTGAGCCTTCTGCCTCGCGGATTCATCGTGAAGGCGCACTCTTTCCCGAAAGTTAAGGTTGAAACAATCTCGCAGGAATTGTCCCGGAAAGAGAAAGGGGCCCGCAGTCGCCTGCGAGCCCCCTGAAACGGGCGCCGGCCGATGTCCCGGCCGGAACCTTGCGCCTTACCAGGTCTTGGAGACGCCGACGCCGAAGGTGCGCGGCTCGGTGTAGAAGGCGTTCCGGTACAGGCCCGACGAGTCATCCGTCAGGTAGGTATCGGTGATCACCTCTTCGTCCGTCGCGTTCTTCACGAAGGCCTCGACCGACCAGCCGTTGTCGGCGTTGGCCACCGAAAGCGTCAGGTTGACGTTGCTCCAGGCCTGGATCTCGTCCGGAACCGAGTTGTAGATCCGGGCGAAGCTTTCGGTCTGGTGGTAGTAGTCGGCGCGGGCCACAGCCGCCCAGCCGTTGTCCATCTCCAGGGTGTACTGGGCGCCCAGCGAGACCGTGAAGTGAGGGGCGTTCGGCAGTTCCTTGCCCTTCAGGTTCACGGAGACGCCGTCCGACGCCGGGCCAAAGGCGCCCGCGCAGGTCCCGAGAAGGTTGAAGGGGTTGTTCGTGGCGTTGGAGATGCCCAGGGCGGTGGCCGCCGTCGTCTTGGAGACCACGCAGTTGGCCGCATTGCTGGCCTTGACCACCACCAGGTTGGGATCGCCCTGGGTGCGGTCGAACACATCGATCGAGGTCCCGCCGGTGATCTCGCTTTCAAGCCAGCCGACGCTGGCGTTGAAGCGCAGGGGCTGGATCGGGTTCCAGATGGACTCCAGCTCGATGCCCTTCACCTTGGCGTCGATGTTCTCGTTGATCGAGGTCCGGTTGACGATCTTCGACACCTGGTAGCCAGTGTAGTCGTACATGAAGAACGTGCCGTTGAGCTGGAGCGTGCCGTCCAGCAGGGTGTTCTTCGCACCGATCTCGTAGGCGTTGATGAACTCAGGCTCGAAGGTGGCGTTCAGGCCCGAGCAGTTCTGCGAGCAGGCCGGGTTCAGGCCGCCCGCCTTGTAGCCGCGCGAGTAGAAGGCGTAGATCAGGGACTGGTTGGTGAAAGACAGTTCCGGCTTCCAGTCGAAGCCGAAGCGGCCCGTCATTTCCTCGAAGTCCACGGCGAGCACAGGGGGCGTGCCGGCAGTAGCGCCCAGGAGGCCGACGCCGGGAGCCCCGAGGGTCACCGCGTAGTTCTTCTGTTCCTTCTCGTCCTTGGTCCAGCGCAGGCCCAGGGTCCACTTGAAGTCGTCCATCATCTCCCAGTAGAGCTCGCCGAAGACGGCCGTGGAGGTGAGGGAGTAGGGCGCGTAGTTGTCGTAGTAGTTATGGCCCGAACGATTGGGTTCCTCGTTCGGGTCGATCGCGACGCAGGGCGCGGCCGAGGCGCAGTTGGCGTTGCCGGTGTTCAGGAAGTTGTTCACCTGGTACCAGGCGGTGCCGGTATTGAACATCACATAGTAGTCACCCTCGGCCGAGAAGTCGAGGTAGAGGGCGCCCACGTTGAAGTTCCAGGGGCCGTCGAAGGACGACTGCAGCCGGATTTCCTGGTTGAACTGCTTGTCGGACGAAGCCGAGATGTCGCTCGTGGTGAAGCGGTTGTAGGCGCCGTTCTGCGGATCGTTCACCACGCCGTTCGGGAACAGCGCCGGATAGATCACGTTGGGGTAGGCGGCGCCGACCGCGGCGAGGGCGTTCACCGGGTTCGGGGCGGTGTTGAAGTTCACCGACGGCGTGTACCGGTTGTAGTCCTGGCGGGTGTAGAGGCGCGTCCGGGCCTGGTTGGTCAGCGAGGTCAGCAGCAGGCTGTCAGTGACATCCCACTCCAGGTGCAGTTGAACGATGTCAGTGTCCGCGCGATAGATCGGGTCAAAGGTCGACTCGATGTCGCGGACATCCTTCACCTGCATCTTGCCGGCATAGGCGTCGCCCGTCTGGAAGCCGCCGAGCGCGCCGAAGAGGCCGCCCAGGGTCGCCTGGGAGTTCACCGTGCCGAGACCGTCCGCCGCATAGAGCGAGGTGGCGCGGCAGCCCTGGCTGAAGAGGCCGCGCTGGATCTGGGCGATGGCGGGCACTGCCGAGAAGGCAACCCCGCCGACATTGGCCGGGCCCACATCCTTCGAGCAGAACTGCTTGCCGATCCGCGAGCGGGAGTCATCCTCGTGGAACTTGTCGTAGACGACGATGGCCTTGAAGGTGTCGGTCGGCTCGAACTTCACGCTGGCGCGGTAGCCGTACATGTCACGGGTGTCGGCGTCATTGCCGGTGACGATGTTCTCGCCGTAGCCGTCACGCTTCAGGTACGCGCCCGCAAGGCGCACCGCGAAGGCGTCGCTGAGGGGGACGTTGACCATGCCGCGGAGCTTGATCGAGTTGAAGTTGCCGTACTCGCCGCGGGCCATGCCCTCGAGCTTGTCGGACGGCTTGTTGGAGATCAGGTTGACCACGCCGCCGGTGGCGTTCCGGCCGTACAGCGTGCCCTGGGGACCCCGCAGGACCTCGACGCGCTCGACGTCGTAGAACTCGGTCTCGAACAGGTTGTTCGAGATCAGCGGGGCGTTGTTCAGGTGGATGCCGGTGCCGGCGTCGCCCGAACCGGCCACCAGCTTCGAGCCGATGCCGCGGATCTGGAAGTTGTAGCCGGTGAAGTTCCCCTTGGAGAAGTTCACGTTCGGGATGGCGAGAACCAGGTTGGGGCCGCCGTCGATACGGGACTTCTGGAGCGCGTCCTGCGAGAAGGCGGACACGGCGATCGGCACGTCCTGGATGGATTCGGCCTTCTTCTGGGCGGTGACGACCAGTTCCTCGATGGTGGCGGTGTCCTCTGCGGCGAAGGCCGAGGAGGCGACGCCCGCCAGGGCGAGCGCGGAGGCGCCCGCGACGAGCAGCGCCTTCATCTGATGGGTCTTACGCATGCAACTCCTCCTGACGGGGCGGACTTTGTAGGTTCGCCGCCTCCGGTTTCAGCGCCCGCCAGAAGGCGGGGTTCGCCAGCGGGACGCCGGCCATGCTCAGGGTTTCAGTCGGTCGGGGATGCAAGTCAACGGGCGCCGTGGCGTAAACTGGACGCTCGGCGCACTTCAGGCTGACAATGTTGCCGAAAAGCCCGACTAATTCGACGCATTTGTCAAATTAGCCGGTCTTCCGCGGGGTTAAGGCCTCCGGGAACCCACCGCCCCCGCGACTCAGGGGCGGTCGGGGCCGGTCAGAACTTGTACTGCAGCTCGACGCCATAGATCCGGGGCGGGGCGACGGAATAGCTCTTGGTGATCCCCTGGACCTCGGGGGTGGTCGCCCCTGTCGCAGACAGGATGTAGCCGGCCTCCCGGTTCCCGACCGCTCCGGCGTCATAGCTGATGTTGTCGGTGAGGTTCTTGCCGTAGGCGATGATCTTGTAGCGGTCATCGGCCGAGGACCAGGTCAGGCGCATGTCGATCTGGTCCCAGTCCGGCGCCTCGGTGTACCAGCGCTCGAAGACGGTGCCGTACTGCTTGTCCCGCCAGAAATAGCTGAATGACGCAGCTAGGGAGCCTGCCTCGAACTCCCAAGTGTAGTTCACGTTCACCGCCACCTTGTTCTTGGCGGCGTTCGGCAGGGAGTTGCCCTCCAGGCTCTGGGTGCGGGTGTAGTTCTGGCCCGCCGTCGGCGTGTAGGCGTCCACCGGGCAGGCCGTGACCCCGCCCGTGGCCACGGCGCACTGGGCGAAGGTCAGGAGGGGCTTGGCCTTGGGATCGATCGCCGTGGGATCGACCGAGTCGACCGCCGTGCCCTCCTGGATCTCGGTGTTGTTGTACGAGTAGTTGAACAGGATCTGGAGGTTGTCGATGGGCTGCCAGGTCGTCTCAAGCTCAAAGCCCTGCGAGATGGCCTTGGGCACATTGTAGAAGTCCGTCGCGGTCGTGGGACCGGGGCCAAAAGCCGGGACGGCGCCGGTCGAGACCCGCGTGATGGGAATCTGCAGGTTGTCGTACATGTAATGGAACAGGGCCATGTTCGTCTGGAACGTCGGCCCGAAATTCTTCTTCAGGCCGATCTCAAACGAATCCACGGTCTCCTTGTCCGTTGTCGGGAAGAAGCTGAGAACCGTGAAGATGCCGATGTTGAAACCGCCCGCCTTGTAGCCCTTGCTGTACTTTCCATAGAGAAGGGTGTCATCGTCGGGCTTCCACTCAAGTCCGGCCGTGCCGGTGACCGCTTCCCAGCTCTGGCGCTGCCGGCGCGTGGCGAATCCGGTCGAGGGATCATAGGTCGTCGGGCCGACGACCCCCGGCTTGAGGACATCCCCCGAGGACACCACGGTGCCCAGCTGGGTCAGGTCAATGACCGGGGGAACGCCCAGGGCCGAGAAGTCGCACCCCGGCACGGCGAAGCAGGTGATCCGGACAGACTCCTGCCCCCACTTCTCGTCATGCGAGTAGCGCAGGCCCAGGGTGGTCTTCCAGGTCGGGGCCATCTGCCAGTCGACCTGGCCGAAGGCGGCGTAGGACTCGGCGTGGACGTCCGGGCGATTATCGAAGCGGCGGGGCCCTTCGGTATGGTTGGGACAGACCCCGCCCGTCTGCGCGCAGAGGAATCCAAAGGCGAAGGGCCCGTTCCATTCCGGCTGGTTGAAGTTCTGCGTGTAGACGGGCTGGGTGTAGTGCTGCTTGAAGTAGTAGGCGCCCGCCACCCACTGGAGGGGGCTGTCGTTTGTCGAGATCAGGTTGATCTCGTGGCTCCAGAAGGCGTTGTCCTCCTGGTAGATGAACATCTCGCTTGGCCGGATGGTCAGGGGCCCACGGGCGCCCTGGGCGGGAAGCGTATAGGACGCGATCGGCGCCGCACGGTTGGTGTCGGTCGTTCCTGACAGGATGTAGTGGTAGTGCACGCCTCCGGTCAGGTACTTAATGTCGAAGTTCTCGGCGTGGTAGATCCACTCGTTGGCGATGGTCAGGGCCACCGGCAGGCTGACCTTGTAGGGCACCTGCCGCGCCATCTTCC
>JBJOJL010000031.1:0-20620 GCA_046046615.1 Pseudomonadota bacterium | reverse complement strand
GCCCGGCCCGGGGGCGGCCTCGCGGTAATGGTCGGCATCGAACAGGGCCGCGCCCTCGCCCAGGGCCGCCCGGGCGCGGATGAGGGCACGCCCCGGTCCGCCCAGCCGGGCCAGCACCTTCTCGGCCAGCCGCCGGAGCCGGTTGCGACGGTCCGGCCGCCGGTGCGCGAAGGCCGCCGCGCGGTAGCGGTCGAACTGGGCGGCGCGCAGCCGGGCCTCGGCCAGGGCGCGGGCGCCGAGGGCTTCCGCCAGGGCCTCGCCCAGCCGCAGCCGCGCCAGGGCCTCCCCCGCCTCGGCCCGCTGGGATTCGGCCCGCAGGACGGCCAGCCGCCGGCCCGCGGCGTCCACCGCCGCCGACAGCCGGATGGCCTCGGGCGTGGGACGGGGACTAGCCACGGCGGCCCGGTCCCTCGGCCTTCCACCAGGCCTGGTACCCGCCCTCGAAGGGATTGGGGAAGGCCGCCTGCAGGTCGGCGCGCTCGCGGTAGAGCACCCGCTGGGGCTTGGCGATCGGGGCGCCGTCGTCGAACTGGCCATAGGCCCACCAGCGCTCGGGAATGGCCGGGTCGGTGGCCGCCGCGACGGCCTCCTTGTACCAGCGCCAGATCTCGTAGACCTCGAAGTTGTCGCCGGCGTAGCGCTTGGTCATGACGTCGCCGGTCGGACCCAGCTTGGTGAAGTGCCAGAAGCGCAGGGTCGCCCCGTTCACCAGGATCTCGCCCGCCTTGCTGATGGCCACCTTGCGCGTGGACAGGTTCCAGCTGGCGACGTTGTAGCCGGGGTCGCGGACCACCTTCACCCGGTCGAACAGGGCCGGGACGTGGTCGCACCACTTCTGGTCCACGAAGAGGCCGCTGGGGATGTCGTCGTAGCAGAAGGCCAGCAGGCGGTCGTTCCACCAGCGGGCGAAGCGCGCGCCCTCGCCCGTCGTGCGGATGGCGACGAAGCCGAGGTTGAAGATGCCGGTGCGCGAGGCCGACAGGTCATTGTCGAGGATGGCGGCCCGGTCGTCGTTCGGATCGATGAGGTGGGGCGTCAGCAGGATGTCGTCCCGCTGCAGCATCTCCACAAGGGGGTCGAGGGGGGCGAAGAGGGCCGTGTCCGGGTCGAGGTAGATGGCGATGTCGGCGCCGCCCGCCTCGCAGACCTGGTGCAGGAAGGGGCCCTTCACCGCGGTGCAGACCTCGACCACGTCGTGCCGGAAGAGCCAGCCCCGGAAGGGTTCGATCCCCAGGTCCTTCGCCCAGACCACCCGGTCGAAGAGCTCGGAGGCGGGGTCGAAGGCGAAGCCCGGCGGCGGCTCGTCGGTGATGAGGGCCACGGTCTCCCAGTCGGGATGGAAGCGCCTCAGGGTCTGGTAGAGGACCCGCGCCCGGTTCAGGTAGGAGAAGGTGAAGCTCGAATAGACCAGGACCTTCACGACAGGGCCTCCAGGAGATCGACGCTCATTCCGCTGTAGGCGATGTCACACAGGTCCGGCCGGCGCGAGTCCCGGGACAGGTGCAGGACCGCGCTGGAGGCGAACTGGGCCTCCAGCGCCGCCTCGTCGGGCAGGACCAGGCCATGTCCTCCGGCCCGGGTGAAGGCGGCGATGTTGCCGCTGTCCGGCCCGGTCAGGATGGCCGCGCCGGCGGCGGCGGCCTCGTAGGCGGCGAAGGAGAAGGTCTCGCGGCAAAGGGACCAGAGGACGGCCACGTCCACTCCCGCGGTCTCCAGCGCCTGGCGCATGGCGTGGGGATTGTCGGCGGTCACCGAGACCTCGATGTGGTCGGCGGGCCCCGGGGCCGCCGCCGAGCCCAGACGCACGAAGCGATAGCGCGGGTCCCCGCCGAACCGGTGGGCCAGGTCGGTGAAGACCGGCCAGCCCTTGTAGGCCGACGGCATGCCCAGGAAGGCGACCTTGAGGGGCGCATCGGGATCGCCCCCGGCCTGCCGTCCCGTGGGCGCCAGGCGGGCGTGGGGGTGGACGACCTGGCGGCGGGCCTGCGGCGCATCCGGGGCGGCGTTCCAGGTGTCCAGGGCCGCCTGGGAGGGGGCGACGAGGGTCAGGTCCAGGGCTTCGAACAGGCGACGATGGGCCGAAAGGTGCAGGTCGCGGCCGGGGCCGAAGACGCAGATCCGGCAGGCGGCGCTGCCGGCCGGCGGCGCCCCGCAGTCCCGCGCCTCGTCGCGCATCAGGTGATAGCCGGCGCACAGGCCGGCGAAGTCGTGCAGCCAGAAGAGGCCCCGCCGGGCGCCGGCGGCGGCCAGGAGGTCCAGGGTCTCGCCGATCTCGTGCCCGAGAAGGCTGTGGATGGCGAAGGACACGCCGCCCGGGGCACGCGCCGCCCGGGCCTTCACGGCGCGGCGGATGTCGGCGGCGGCGAAGCCCCCCAGGGTCCGCCCGTTCCAGACCACGCCGACGGCGGCCTGGCTTCCGGCCGGGCGCAGGGTGGGCCAGGGCGCGACGGGGAAGAGATGCAGGTGGTCGATCCCCCGCCCGGCCAGCCCGGCCGCCTCGGTCTGGAGGCAGAGCTGCACCCCGCCGACCCGGGCGGTGTAGTCGTCATGGCTGAAGGTGATGTGCAGGCCCCCGCCCCGCCCCGGCGCGGACAGGGGCGAGAGCCCCCGGGCGGGGCCGGCGGGCAGGTCGGCGGCGGCCCGGGCGGCGGCCTCCTGGCGCTCGGACAGGGGGGTGAGGCCGGCGACGATCCGCCCGCGGAAGCCCAGCTCGAACCGCAGGGGCCGCCCCTCGGCCCGGCCGGCGACCAGCCAGTGCAGGAAGGGATCGACCCCCGAGGCGGCGACGTCGGGGTTCACTTCCAGGTAGTCGGCGGCGTTGAAGTCCGCCCGGGGGTCGCGCCCCTCGCGCCGGCCGGTCCGCAGGTAGTGGTCGAGGGGATCGACCCCGGCGGCGGCGACGTCCGGATAGGCCGACAGGTAGTGCGCGCGGTCGAAGGCGGCGGCGACCAGGTCGCGGGCCGCCTCGCGGGTCAGGCCCTCTGGCAGGTCGGGATCGGCGGCGGCGACCGCCGGGGTCTCGGCGGCGTCGGGCGAAGCTGCGCCAGCGGTCCGGACGGGTCCGCCGCTCCGCTCCAGGAAGCGCTCCCGGTGACGGGACGGGGCCGGCTCGGCGCCTTCGCGCCAGCCGCGGTCGAGATAGTGGGCGAAGGGGTCTGAGCCCGAAACGTCAGGCCGCGTCTCGAGGTAGGCCGGGGCGGAGAACCAGGGCGCCGGGTCCCGTCCCTCACGCCAGCCGGTCTCGGCGTAATGCCGGAAGGGATCGGCCCCAGTCCGGGCGATGTCGTCGTAGACGGTGCGGTAGAAGACCGGGTCAAAGGCCGCCGCAAGGGCTCGGCGGATGCGTTCCGGGGCGTCGCCCTGGCCCATGCGGAAATTTCCTGTTCGGTGGCGGGCCTGTGTGCAACAGAAGGCCTTAACGATCAACTGATCCGCCATGACCGACAAGCCCAGCCCCGCCGCCCCGCCGCCGCACAGGACCGCCTACCTCGTCCTGGGCATGCACAGGTCGGGAACGAGCGCCCTGGCCAATGTCCTGGCCCTGGCCGGGGCCGACCTGCCGCGCGAGGTCATGCCCGCCGATGACCACAACGCCCGGGGCTATTTCGAGCCCTGGCGTATCGCCGTCTTCAACGACCGGCGCCTGGCTGCGGCCGGGACGGCCTGGGACGACCCCTTCGCCGCCCTCGCCCCCCCGCCCGCCGACGAGCCGGCCTGGCGCGAGGAGGCCCGCGGCCTGTTCCGCGCCCAGTTCGGCAGGCGCCGCCGGCCCCTGCTGAAGGATCCGCGGGTCACCGTCCTGTGGGACCTCTGGCGCCCGGTGCTGGAGGCCGAGGGCCTCGCCCTGCGGGTGCTGGTCCCCGTCCGCAGCCCGCTGGCCGTGGCGGGCTCCCTGGCCGCGCGGGACGGCTTTCCCCTGCGCAAGTCGGTGATGGTCTGGTGCGCCTACATGCTGGCCGCCGAGGCCGGCAGCCGGGACCTGCCCCGGGCCTTCGTGGACTACGACGCCATGCTGGAGGACTGGAGGCCCCAGATGGCCGGCGCCGAGGCCCGGCTGGGCGAGCCCCTGCCCGCCCTGACCCCGGCCGCCGGGCGCAGGATCGACGCCTTCCTGTCCGCGGAGCTGCGGCGCAATTCCGGCGAGGGCGACCTTTCGGCCCTGGGCGAGGCCGGGGCCGTGGCCTCCGGGGTCCTGGACTGGATGCGCACCGCCGCCCGGGGCGCCGAGCCCGACCGGGCGCCGCTGGACCGCGCCGCAGCCTGGCTGGCGGCGCAGAAGACCCTCTACGGCGACCTGGTCTCGCCGGTCTCGGCCGACCGCTCGGCGGCCCGCACCGCCCTGGCCGACGCCGAGGGCCGGGCGGCCTTCCTGGAGCGGACCCTCGAGGAAACACGGGAGATCGTCGCCACCTTGGAGGGCCGGATCCAGGCCCTTTACGACACGATCGGGTCCCTCGACGGCCAGCTGGGCGAGATGCGCGACCACATCGCCTCCCTGACCCGCACCAACGAGGACCTGCGCCGCCACGCCCGCAGCCTTGAGACCCGGCTGAAGGCCTCCCAGGCCGCCGTGCGCGAGGCCGCCGAGCGGCTCGAAGGGCTGGTGGAGCCGGGGTGAGAGCCTAGGGCCGGGGCGAAGTCCCTTGCCCGGGGCGGGAGGCGCGGCTTACACCCGGCGGGGCGGGCGGCCTTTGGGCGCCGCCGCCAGGAAGCGACGAAGACGCCATGTCCCGGGACGAGTCCCTCTGGTTCGTGATCGCGGCCTTCAATGAGGGCCCCATGATCGCCGAAGTGGTGCGCGGCGTGACGCCGCACGCCCGGGTGGTGGTGGTGGACGACGGGTCCTCTGACGACACGGGCGACCAGGCCCTGGCCGGCGGCGCCTGCGTCGCGACCCACCTGGTCAACCGGGGCCAGGGCGCCGCCCTGCAGACGGGGATCGACTTCGCCCTGGCGCAGGGGGCCACCCACCTCGTGACCTTCGACGCCGACGGCCAGCACAACGTCGCCGAAGCCCTCCAGATGGTCGCCGTCTGCCGGAGCGAGGGGCTGGACGCCGTGCTCGGTTCGCGCTTCCTGGGGACGACCGTGAACATGCCCGCCCTGCGCCGCATCGTGATCAAGGCGGCGGTGGTCTTTACCCGCCTGACGACGGGGCTGAGGCTGACCGACGCCCACAACGGCCTGCGCGTGCTTTCCCGTGAGGCCGCCCGGAAGATCCGGATCCGCCAGGACCGCATGGCCCACGCCTCGGAGATCCTGTCCCAGATCGCCCGCCTGCGCCTGAACTGGCGCGAGCATCCGGTGACCATCACCTATTCCGAGTACTCCCTGGCCAAGGGCCAGAAGCTGTCGAATTCGGTTCGCATCCTCGAGGACATCCTGTTCGGAGCGCGGTCATGATCGTCTCCCTGGTGGCCTCGGCCCTCTTCCTGTTCGTGCTGTTCGTGGCGGCGGTCCGGAAGTTCACCTTTCTGGGCCTGAAGCTGGCGGTGATGACGTTCGCGGCGGCGGGCGTCTACTTCGTCTGGAATCCCGAGCAGATGACCCGGCTCGCCCGGATGGTGGGCGTGGGCCGCGGGGCGGACCTGGTCACCTACGCCACGACCCTGATCCTCTTCCTGACCGTGGTGGCCGCCATCATGCGCGAGCGCCGGTCCAACGATGTCCTGACCCTCCTGGTGCGCCGGCTGGCGATCCAGCAGGCCCGGTTCCCGGAAAACCGGGGTGGCTGACGGCCTGGGACGGGTGCTGGTCACCGGCGGGGCGGGCTTCATCGGACGCGCCCTGACGGCCCGGCTGGTGCGCGAAGGCGCCAGGGTCACTGTGCTCGACGACCTGTCCAGCGGCGACGCCCGCCGGCTCGATCCCGCCGCGCGCCTGATCGAGGGATCGGTGACCGACCCCGCCGTGGTGTCGGAGGCCGTCGCAGAAGCTGACGCCGTCTTCCACCTGGCGGCCATCGCCTCGGTGGCGAAGTGCAACGAGGACCTGGCGGCCTCCCACCGGGTGAACCTGGGCGGCTTCGTCAATCTCCTGGAGGCGGCGGCGGCCCGGACGTCCCGGCCCGCCCTGGTCTACGCCTCCTCGGCGGCGGTCTACGGCGACAATCCGGACGCTCCCCTGGCGGAGACCGCCCAGACGCGACCCCTGTCGCCCTACGGGGCGGACAAGCTGGGCTGCGAGCTGCACGCCTCGGCCGCCGCAACCGTGCACGGGGTCAGGTCGACCGGGCTCAGGTTCTTCAATGTCTACGGGCCGGGCCAGGATCCCGGCTCGCCCTATTCGGGGGTGATCTCCAGGTTCCACCGGGCCGCGAGCCTCGGCGAGGGCGTCACTATCTTCGGCGACGGGCGCCAGACCCGGGACTTCGTCTTCGTGGGCGACGTGGTGGAGGCCCTGCTGGCCGCCGCGGGCCGCCGGGAGGGCGAGGCCAGCGAGGTCCTCAATGTCTGCACAGGGCGGGAGACCGCGGTCCTGGACCTGGCCGGCCTGCTCTCAGGCCTGACCGGCCAGCCTGTCCCGGTCACCCATGCTCCCGGCCGGGCCGGGGACATCCGCAGGTCTTCGGGAGACCCTGCCCGCCTGGCCCGGACCCTGGGCCTGCGCCCCTCCACCGGCCTGGCGGAGGGCCTGAAGATCCTCGTTGAGCACGGAGCCGGGTGATGGGAGGCTCAAGGCCCTCGCGCCCGCCCCAGGAGCGGAACCCAGATGCTGGACAAGGTTGACCCCATCCCGCCGGCGACGGCCCGGAGCACCCCGCTCCCGCGCAGCCTTTATTCCTGGGCCCTCGCAGCAGGGCTCCTGATCGTGCTGGCTGCGGGCCTTCCGGGGCACATGACCACGGACTCGGTCATCCAGCTGGCCGAAGGGCGGACGGGCGCCCAGCGCTCGTTCAACCCGGCCTTCATGTCCTGGCTTCTGGGGCGGTTCGACAGCGTGCTGTCGGGGACCTCGCTATTCGTCGCCTTCAATGTCGCCCTGCTCTTCGGCGCCCTCGCCGCCCTGCCGCGATTGGTCGGGCGGGTGCACTGGCTGGCCGCTCCCGTCCTGCTGGCGGTGGTCCTGTCGCCACAGGTGCTGATCTACCAGGGCGCGGTCTGGAAGGACGTCTTCTTCGCCAACGCCGCCATCGCCGGCACGGTCCTCCTGGCCTTCGCGGCGGAGCGGCGGGGCGGGGCGCTGTCCGGGCGGGCCGCCTGGGCCGGGGGGCTCGCCCTCCTTGTGGTCGCCGCCCTGGTCCGACAGAACGGGATCCTGGCCCTGGGCGCCGGCGCCCTGGCCTATGGCGTCGCGACCGGATCACAACAGGGCTGGCGGCGGGGCTTCACATCCGCGGGAGCCCTCCTGGCGGCGGGCCTCGTCCTTTTCCTTGTCGCGGGCCTCGCCATGTCGAGGGTCATGCCCTCATCCTCGCCCCAGGCGGCGGGCGCGGGCCTGAGGGTGATCCAGCACTTCGACCTGGTGGGCGTGGCGGCCCGGGACCCGAAGGCTTCGCTGGCGCCGCTCGAGACCGAAGACCCAGAGGCGGCCGCAACCCTGCGGTCGCTGGCCCCACAGGGCTACAATCCCGAGCGCGTCGACAACATCAGCGACGCCCCGGGCCTGGGCGAGGCCCTCTGGAAAACGCCCAAGGGCGCAGTGGCCCGGACCTGGGCCCATGTGGCGACCACCGAGTTCCCGGACTATGCGGCCCACCGGCTTGAGGTGTTCCGCCAGGCCTTCCTGACGCCCGACATCCTGGCCTGCCTGCCGGTGACGACCGGCGTCCAGGGGCCGGAGGCGGTGCTGCAGGAACTGGGGATGCCGTCCCGGCAGGACCGGCGCGACCACGAACTCTACAACTACGCCACCTGGTTCTTCGACACGCCTGTCCTTTCGCACCTGTCCTTCGCCCTGGTGTCGCTGGGCGTCACGACGGCGCTCATCCTGAGGGGCCGGCCGTCAGACTGGGTCCTGGCGGGGCTCCAGGCCGGCGCCCTGGCCTTCGCCGGCAGCTTCCTGGTCATCGCCCTGGCCTGCGATTACCGCTATCTCTACTTCCTCGACCTCGCCGCCCTGTTCGGCCTGATCCACCTGGTCCTTGACCCGCCCTGGACGGCGATCCTCAGACGGTTCCGAAAATGAAGACCCTTCTCCCGATCCTCCGCCCGACGGCGGTCCTCCTCGCCGGCGCCCTTGCCCTCTCGGCCTGCGACCAGCCCAAGCCGGCGGCCAAGGCCGAGGCCGAAGCCCCGGCCGCCAAGGTGCGGCCGCCAAGGTCGCCCGAGCCCATCGCCTGGGATCCGGCGCAGAAGGCCTTCGTGCTGGATGGCGCACCGCTGAAGACCCTGGCCCAATGGACCTTCGAGGACGGAACGGACGGCTTCCAGGGCGCAGGATCGACCCTGGCCGCCCGGCCGGGCGGCGGACTGGACGTGACCGGCGACCTCTTCGACCCCATCGTCCGGTTCCCCAAGGACCTCTCGGTCAAGGGATCGGAGGCCAATGCTGTTCTGGTGCGGATCACCCGCAACCGCGACACCGAGCGCTGGGACGGCTCGCTCTTCTGGACCACAGCCGCCCACGGTGAGGCCGCCGGGTTTGCGACCAAGCCGGTCCGGGGCGCCGATCCCGCCGTCGGCGAGACGACGATCATGGTCTACGACCTCGCCAAGCCCAGGAAGGGCGGGGACGACTGGGTCAAGTCGGTGATCACCGGGATCCGGCTGGACCTGGACGACTCGGCCGGCGGAGCCTTCACTCTCCAGCAGGTGGCGATCGTCACGATTCCCGGCGGGGCGACGCCCGAGGCAGGGCCCTCCGAGGCCAAGGCGCCGGCCGCACCGTGATGCGTTCGCTGTCCGGGCTGGACCTCGCCCTCTGCCTCGCCTTCTCCCTGGCGCTGCCGGCGGGCCAGGTCCTGTTCAAGCTGGGAGCCGAGCAGACCCGGCGGATCGACGGCGGCGTGATCGCCAAGGTGGCCCTGAACCTGCCCCTGATGGGCGCCTTCGCCTGGTACGGGCTGACCTCGCTCCTGTGGGTGTACATCCTGACCCGGGCGCCGCTCAGCCAGGTCTATCCCTTCTCCATCCTTGGCGCGGCCCTGACGCCCATGCTGGCGGTCCTGCTGTTCCGGGAATCGCTGCCTCCCCAGGCCTGGCTGGGCTACGCCGTCATGCTGGCCGGCTTCATGCTGGTGATGCGGCCGGCGGGCTGACCCCGCCCCGGTTGCGCCGCCGAATCCGACCTGTTACCTCGGCCCCGACCCGGGAGCGCAGATGGACATCGCCGAACACATGCTGCGTACGGGCTCCCGGGGGTTCCGGGATGACCTGGACCGGGCGGTCGACGACCTGAGGCGCTCGGTGCGCGGGCTGGGCCTGTCCTGGTCCCTGGCCTGGCATGACGTGGTCTCGCGCTACCGCGGATCGATCCTGGGGCCCTTCTGGATCACCCTGTCCATGGCCGTGATGGTGCTGGGCATCGGCTTCCTCTACGCCGAGCTGCAGAACATCCCGCTGGAGACCACCCTGCCCTTCGTGGCCCTGGGCATCGTCTTCTGGGGCCTGATCTCGCAGACGGTGATCGAGGGGTGCGAGTCCTTCGTCCAGGCCTCGGGCATGCTGAGCCAGACCTCCCTGCCCATGCTGACCTTCGTCTGGCGCACGGTGCTGCGGAACCTGGCGGCCCTGCTGCATCACCTGGTGATCGTCGTGGGGGTGGTCGCGGGCTTCGGCCTGTGGCGCACCATGGACCTGCCCCTGGCGCTGGCGGGACTGGCGCTGGTGCTGGCCAACGTCTCGTGGATGTGCCTGCTGACGGCCATCATCTCGGCCCGGTTCCGGGACATCCCGCAGATCGTCATGTCGATCATGCAGTTCTCGATGTTCATGACCCCGGTCTTCTGGCAGCCGGGCGAGCGGGTGGGCCTGATGGACGCGGTCCTGACCTGGAATCCCTTCTTCCACATGCTGGACGCCATCCGCGCGCCCCTGATGGGCCAGGCGCCGGAGGCCTCGACCTTCTCGGTCCTCATCGTCATGGCCCTGGCCGGCTGGGCCGTCGCCTTCGGCCTGTTCACCGCCACCCGCCGCCGGATCGTGCACTACCTATGAGCCGCAGCGCCAAGCCCCCCACAGCGCCGCCCCGGCCGGACCAGGCCTTCATCAGCGTGCGCGGCCTGACCCTGCGCTTCCCGGTCTATGGCTACGACGCCAAGTCCCTGAAGAAGCACCTGGCCCGGGTGGCCGTGGGCGGGCGGCTGGACCAGGCGCGGCACGGCTCGACCACCGTCACGGCCATCACCGGCCTGGACCTGGAGCTGAGGGCCGGCGACCGGCTGGGCCTGATCGGCCACAACGGCTCAGGCAAGACCACCCTCTTGCGGGCCCTGTCCGGCGCCTACGAACCGGACGAGGGCCAGATCGAGGTGCGGGGCAAGATCGCGCCCCTGCTGGACCTGTCCCTGGGCATCGATCCCACGGCCACGGGCCTGGAGAACATCCGCCTGCGCGGTCGGATCGCCGGCCTGTCCGCCCGCCAGGTGGAGGACAAGCTGGAGGAGATCGCCGCCTTCACCGGCCTCGGTCCCTTCCTGGCCATGCCGCTCAAGACCTATTCGGCGGGCATGCAGGCGCGGCTGGCCTTCGCCGTGGCCACGGCCGTGGAGGCCGACGTCCTGTTGATGGACGAATGGATCGCCGTGGGCGACGCCGACTTCCAGAAGATCGCCCACCAGCGCCTGCTGGGCCTGGTGGAGCGGGCGGGCATCCTCGTGCTGGCCTCGCACGACCTCGACCTGATCCGGCTCTACTGCAACAAGGTGATGCGGATGGACGCCGGCGTGGGCTCGGAGGTGGTGTCCATCAAGGCCCTGGACGAACTCCTGGCGAGGCCGTCAGTCCGCTGAAGACGAGGTCGCGGACCCGGGCGCCGCGGGCGGATCGGGACAGGGAGAGGATCTCGCCGGTCTCGAAGGCGGCGAACAGGGCCGCCTCGCCCGCCAGGACCCTTCCCTCAAGCCCCGCCTTCACCTGGGCGGCGATGTTCCCGCTGTCGGGACCGGTCAGCACGGCGGCGCCGGCGGCGGCGGCCTCAAGGGCCGTGAAGCCGAAGGTCTCGGTGCAGAGGGACCAGGTCAGGGCGACGTCCACCCCCGCGCCGACCAGGGCGTCGCGCATGGCGTGGGGCCGGGCGGCGCTGACCGCGGCCTCGACGAAGCCCATGCCGGCATAGCCGGCGCCCTGGGCCCCGAACTGGAGGAAGGCGTAGCGGGGATCGCCCGAGAAGCGGCGCACCAGGTCCTGGAAGACCTCCCAGCCCTTGTGCGGGACCGGGGCGCCGAGGAAGGCGACCCGGAGGCGGCCATCCGGAGCCGGCGGCGCTGGGGCATCGGCCGCCTCGCCCAGGGCGGCGTGAGGCAGGACCCGGGCGGGAACCGCCAGGCCCGAGGCTCGCCGCCAGAGGTCCAGGGCGACCTGGGAGGGAGCCAGGACCTCAAGGCCGAAGCCCTCGATGAGGCGGCGGTGTCCCCCGGCGTGGAGGGCCCGGCGGGGGCCGTAGAGGCAGACCCCGCAGGCGGCGCTGTCGGCCGGCGGGGCGCCGCAATCCACGAGGTCGTCGCGCATCAGGTGGACCCCGGCGCAGAGGCTGGCGAAGTCGTGCAGCCAGAAGACGCCCTTCCCGAAACCGGCGGCGCGCAAAAGGGCTTCGACGGCGGCGGGGTCATGGCCGAGCAGGCTGTGCAGGGCGAAGGTCCGGCGCCCCCCGGCGGGCAGGGCCCCGGCCAGGGCGGCGCCGATGTCGGCGGCGGTCCAGGCGCCGAGGGCCTCGCCGTCCAGGGCCACGCCGATCAGGCCGCCGCCGTCCTCGCGCAGGGTGGGCCAGGTGTCGACGGGGTGCAGGTGCAGGCCGGTCACGCCCTGGGCGGCGAAGGCGGCGTGCTCGCGCTGGACGCAGAGCTGCAGGCCGCCAACGTTCCGGAAGGCGTCGTCGTGGCTGACCGTGAGGTGGACGTCGGACAGGGCCGGGCCGAGGGCGGCCAGGCGCCGGGACAGGGCCTCCCGGGAGGCTGGCCGGACCTGCGGCCAGCGGCGGGCGGCGCGGTCCAGGCGGACCTGGAGGGGCTCGAGCAGGGCGGCGGCCCGGGCGGTGCGGCCGACGTCGCGGCGGGGAAGCCGGCCCTCGGCCTGGCCGGCCTTGAGCCAGTGCAGGAAGGGGTTGATCCCCGCCTCAGCGACGTCGGGATAGAGTTCGAGATAGTCGCGGACGCTGAAGCCCGGGACGGGATCGCGGCCCTCGCGCCAGCCGTGGCGCAGGAAGTGGTCGGCCGGGTCCGCGCCCGAGGCGGCGACGTCCGGGTTCATCGCCCTGTACCAGTCCGGGTCCATGCCGTCGGCGACGAGGGCGTCATCCCCGGTGCGCACGGCCGAGCGGGCGCGGGCGGCCAGGCCCGGAAGGCGGCCGCGGAGGCGCCGGACGAAGGATCGGGCAAGGTCTTGCAAGGGGCTGTCGGTCACGCCGGTCTCCGCCGCCAGACCTAGAACCCTTCGCCGCGCACGGGAAGGGGTCGCCGGAGGCCGCCGGGGGACTGTAGAAGGGGGCATGGCCGCCGCACCTTCTCCGCAACGCCCGTCCGGACCCGCCGGGGCCCTGCGCCGGCTGGCGGGGCGGACGCTGGGGTGGGTGCGCTCGGTCCCGGCCCTGCACCGGCCGGTCCACGCCCTCGCCGAGCGCCTCGCCCGGCATCCGGCGGGGGCAAGGCTGATCCGCAGCGTGCTGGAGCCCCACGCGCTGGACCCGGCCGCCTACGCCCGCTGGATCGCCCGGTGCGATACGCTGACTGAGGCGGACCTCGCGGCGGCGCGGGACCTGGCGGCGCGGCTGGCGGACGTGGGACCGACGATCTCGGTGGTGATCCCGGTCTTCGATCCGGACCCGGCGCACCTGGACGACGCCATCGCCTCGGTGCGGGCCCAGGTCTGGCCGAAGTGGGAGCTGTGCCTGGCCGACGACGCCTCTCCTGGCGACGCGACCTGGGCGCGGCTGGAAGCGGCGGCGGCGTCCGACCCGCGCATCCGCATCGTCCGGCGGGAAGCCAACGGTCACATCAGCGCGGCGACCAATTCCGCCCTGGCCCTGGCGAGCGGGGACTTTGTCGCCTTCATGGACCAGGACGACCTGATCCCGTCCCACGCCCTCCTGGAGGTGGCGGCCGACCTGGTCCGCCATCCGGAGACGGACCTTCTCTACACCGACGAGGACAAGATCGACGGGCGCGGGCGGCGGGTGGAGCCGCATTTCAAGACCGCCTGGGACCCCGAGCTCATGCTGTCGCAGAACATGGCCAGCCACCTGACCGTGATCCGCCGCAGCCGGGTGACCGAGGCCGGGGGCCTGCGCGAGGGTCTGGAAGGCGCCCAGGACTGGGACCTGGTGCTGCGGGTGGCGCGGGCGGCGGGGCCGGGGCGGATCCGGCGCCTTCCGGCGGTGCTCTATCACTGGCGGCAGGCGGGGCGGGCCTCGTTCTCGGAGACCGCCATGGCGCGCTGCCGGGCGGCGGCCGAACGGGCGGTGAACGACCACCTCGCGGCGACCGGCCAGGCGGCCCGGGCGAAGGCGGCGGAGTCGGGACCGGCATGGCTGGAGATCACGCGCGACCTGCCCGGCCCGGCGCCGAAGGTCTCGGTGATCGTGCCCACGCGGGACCGGGCGGACCTGCTGGAGGCCTGCGCCCGGGGCGTGCTGGAGCGGACCGACTGGCCGGACCTGGAGCTGCTGGTCGCCGACAATGACAGCGTCGAGCCGGCGACAAAGGCCCTGTTCGCGCGCCTGGCGGCGGACCCGAGGGTGCGGATCCTGCCGGCGCCGGGACCCTTCAACTATTCGGCGATCAACAATGCAGCGGTGGAGGCGGCGCAGGGCGAGCTGCTGGTCTTCCTGAACAACGACGTGGAGGTGCGCGACGCCGGGTGGCTGAAGGCCCTGGCCGCCCAGGCCCTGCGGCCGGAGGTGGGCGCGGCGGGGGCGATGCTGCGCTTCCCGGACGGGCGGGTGCAGCACGCCGGCGTGGCCCTGGGCATAGGCGCGGCGGGCGTGGCGGGGGCGCTGGGGGTCGGGGCCGGCCCGCAGGACCCGGGCCCCGTAAACCGGCTTCGGACGGCGCGAAGCGTCTCGGCGGCGACGGCGGCCTGCCTGGCGGTGCGGCGGGAAGTGTTCGCAGCGGCGGGCGGCTTCGACGCCGAACACCTGCCGGTGGCCTTCAACGACATCGACCTGTGCCTGAAGATCGGCGCCCTGGGCCTGCAGGTGATCTGGACGCCCCAGGCCGACCTGATCCACCAGGAGTCGGCCTCGCGGGGCTCCGACCTGGAGGCGCGGCACGCCGAGCGCTTCGCCCGGGAGGCCGCCTGGATGCGCACCTGCTGGGGCGAGAGGCTGGACGCCGACCCCTTCTATGGCCTCAACATGGACCTGTCTGGCGGCGACTGGCGGCCCGCCGACCCGCCCCGGCGCCTGCGCCCCTGGGCCTTGCCGCCGCAGGCCTGGGAGGCCATGGTCGCGGCGCACACAGACGGAGAGACCCCATGATGCGCGCGCGCCCCCGGAACCGGACAGTCCTGGCCCTGGCCGTCCTGGCGGCGGGGGCGAGCGCCCTGCCCGCCCTGGCTGCGCCGCGCAAGGACGAGGGCCTGTGGAAGGCCGCCGAGGCGGCGCGCCCTGAGCAGCTGAAGCTGCTGGAGACCCTGGTGAACATCGACTCCGGCACGGGCGACGTCGAGGGCGGCAAGCGGGCCCTGGACGTCCTGGCCCCCCGGCTGGAGGCCCTGGGCGCCCGGGTCGAGCGCGTGCCTGCGGAGATCCCGGGCCTGCCGGACAACCTCGTCGCCACCCTCAAGGGCAAGGGCAAGGCGAGGATCCTGATGATCGGCCACATCGACACCGTGTTCGAGCCCGGCACGACGGCGAAGTGGCGCTTTGCCGTGAGCGGCGACCGGGCCACCGGCCCCGGCGTCGGCGACGAGAAGGGCGGCGTGGTGCAGGCCGTCACCGCCCTGGAAATCCTCGCCGCCCGCGGCTTTCGCAACTACGACACCCTGACCCTGCTGATCGAGACCAGCGAGGAGCGCGGCTCGCCGGGCACCCGGGCCCTGATCGACCGGCTGGTGAAGAGCCATGAGGTGGAGCTGAACCTCGAGCCGGGCGACGCCCCGGACAAGATCACGGTCTGGCGCAAGGGCAGCTCGACCTTCAACATCGACGTCAAGGGCCGGCCCGCCCACGCCGGGGTGGCCCCGCAGGACGGGCGCAACGCCGCCACCGAGCTGGTCCACCAGCTGGCGACGGTGGACACCCTGCCGAAGTCGGGTGACGGCCTGACCGCCAACCTGACCATCATCCAGGCTGGCAGCCGCTACAACATCATCCCCGAGAACGCCCGGGCCCAGGTCAATGTCCGCATCCGCGACAAGGCCGACCTGGAGCGGGTGCAGGCGACCCTCGAGGAAAGCGCCCGCAACACCAAGGTGCCGGACACCAAGGTCACGGTGAGCCGCGAGAACTCCTTCCCGCCCCTGCCCGACAACCCCCACACCGACGCCCTGGCCGTGCGGGCCAAGGCCATCTACGCCGAACTGGGCCGCGAGCTGGGGACGGGCGGCAATGGCGGGGCCTCGGAATCGGCCCTGTCGCACGAGGCGGGCACCCCCGCCCTGGACGGCCTCGGCCCGGTGGGGGGCAGTTTCCACACCGACAAGGAGTGGATCGACCTGACCACGGTCACGCCGCGCACCTACCTGCTGATGCGGCTGATCCAGGACCTGGCCGCACGGCCGGCCAAGCGCTTCATCCCCTGACGCCGTAGCGGAGCCGGCCCAGGCCCTCGGCCAGCCGGCGCAGGGGCTCGCCGGGCTTCTGCTTCGCCTTCCAGGCTTCAAAGGCCATGACGTTGGCGATGCGCGCATCGACATAGGCTTCGGCCTCGGCCACGCCCTGTCGCAGGCGGACCGCGAGGGCGGAGACCAGGATGCCGGCCAGGATGGCGCGCTTGGAATAATGGTTCTCGTCGGCGGCGGTGTCGCCCGCCCAGCGCCAGAGGGCGTCGGCGCTCTCCCAGGCCAGGGACAGGCCCTGGGGCGCGTTCGGCGGCAGGGCCAGCCAGCCCGACCACCGACGGACGGCCGGAGCATCCGCGGCGGCGGCCTCGAGCCGGGCCAGGACAGCGGCGCGGATGCGCTGTCGGATCTTCAGTCCCGCCGGATCGGGCAGGGCGGCGAGGGCGGCGGCGTCATGCCGGCGCGACAGGAGGGCGGCCAGGTCCGCCGGACCATGGGGCAGGATGAGCTCGGTCTCGCCGGGGGTGAATCCGGCGTCGACCCCGGCGGCGGCGGCCATGGCGCGGGTCCAGCCCATGGCCGGGGCGCGGGCCAGGGCGGCGTCAAGCACGGCCTCTTCGGCGCGCCTCAGCCAGGCCTCGGGGTCTTCCTGCAGGTCCATGCCGTCCATATAGGGCCAATAGCCCTGCGTGTCCGCCGTGGACAGGCGTTTTCCGGTCTGCTATTGCCCCCGGCCTGCCCGGACGGGAAACCGTCGGGATCGGAAGGCTATTGTCCGTTCGCCGCTGAGGCCTCCTCCGGAGGCAAGGCCGAGCGGGAACGGGTGACAGGAGAGAGACCTCTGGTTCAGATTTTCGTCCGCGACAACAATGTCGACCAGGCCCTGAAGGCGCTGAAGAAGAAGATGCAGCGCGAGGGTTCGTTCCGCGAGATGAAGCGCCACGTGCACTACGAGAAGCCCTCGGAGAAGCGCGCCCGCCAGCAGGCCGAGGCCGTCCGCCGCGCCCGCAAGCTGGCCCGCAAGCGCGCCCAGCGCGAAGGCCTGATCGCTGCGCCGAAGAAGCCCGCGCGCTGATCCGGGCTTTCGGGCCGGATCCCCGGAATTCCTGAAGGGCCGTGCGCAAGCCGCACGGCCTTTTCGCTGTCAGGACGGCGCTGTCGGACTTGATCGCTGGAGATTCCGCGGACCGGCGCCTATCTTGGGTGCGGACCGGCATTCAACCTTTGGGATCGGACGCCAATGAACTTTCGCAATCTCGGCATCTGGGCCGCCATCATCATCGCCCTGGCGGGCATGTATGCGCTGATGAACCCCAGCCAGCGCACGGCGACGGTCAATGAGATCAGCTATTCCCAGCTGCTCACCAAGATCGACGGCGGCTCGGTCAAGTCGGTAGAGATCGCCGGTCCCAAGATCATCGTGAAGGACAGCGCCGGGAAGAGCTTCGCCTCGACCACGCCCAACAACCAGGAGGACCTGGTCAAGCGGCTGGAGGCCCGGAACGTCGACATCAAGGTCAAGCCGCCCGGCGGCATGAGCGCCGGCGCGATCCTGCTGCAGCTGCTGCCGATCATCATCATGGTGGGCATCTGGATCTTCTTCATGCGCCAGATGCAGGGCGGGGCCCGGGGCGCCATGGGCTTTGGCAAGTCCAAGGCCAAGATGCTGACCGAGAACCGCAACCGCGTGACCTTCGAGGACGTGGCCGGCGTGGACGAGGCCAAGGAAGAGCTGTCGGAGATCGTCGACTTCCTGAAGGACCCGGGCAAGTTCCAGCGCCTGGGCGGCAAGATTCCCAAGGGCGCCCTGATGGTCGGCCCCCCCGGCACCGGCAAGACCCTGCTGGGCCGCGCTGTCGCCGGCGAGGCGGGCGTGCCCTTCTTCTACATTTCGGGTTCGGACTTCGTGGAGATGTTCGTCGGCGTCGGCGCCAGCCGGGTGCGCGACATGTTCGAGCAGGCCAAGAAGAACAGCCCCTGCATCATCTTCATCGACGAGATCGACGCCGTCGGCCGCCACCGCGGCGCGGGCCTGGGCGGCGGCAATGACGAGCGCGAGCAGACCCTGAACCAGCTGCTGGTGGAGATGGACGGCTTCGATCCTTCCGACGCCATCATCGTCATCGCCTCCACCAACCGCCCGGACGTGCTCGACCCCGCCCTGCTGCGCCCGGGCCGCTTCGACCGCCAGGTGGTGGTGGGCAATCCGGACGTGAACGGCCGCGAGCGGATCCTGCGCGTCCACATGCGCAACGTGCCCCTGGCGGCGGACGTGGACATCCGCACCATCGCCCGCGGCACGCCCGGCTTCTCGGGTGCGGACCTGGCCAACCTGGTCAACGAGGCCGCCCTGATGGCGGCCCGCAAGAACCGCAAGATGGTCACCCAGCGCGACTTCGAGGACGCGAAGGACCGGGTCATGATGGGCGCCGAGCGCAAGTCCATGGCCATGACCGACGATGAAAAGCGCCTGACCGCCTACCATGAGGGCGGCCACGCCCTGGTGGCCCTGAGCGTCCCGGCCTCGGACCCTGTCCACAAGGCCACCATCATCCCGCGCGGCCGGGCCCTGGGCATGGTCATGCAGCTGCCCGAGCGCGACCAGCTGTCCATGAGCTTCCAGCAGATGACCTCGCGCCTGGCCATCCTGATGGGCGGCCGGCTGGCCGAGGAGATCATCTTCGGCCGCGAGAAGATCACCTCCGGCGCCTCGTCCGACATCGACCAGGCCACCCGCCTGGCCCGGGCCATGGTGACCAAGTGGGGCTTCTCCGACCGGCTGGGCGTGGTCTCCTACGGCGAGAACCAGGACGAGGTCTTCCTCGGCCATTCGGTGTCGCGCACGCAGAACGTCTCGGAAGAGACCGCCCGGATCATCGACGAGGAGGTCAAGCGCCTCGTCCAGAGCGGCTATGACGAGGCCAAGCGGATCCTGACCGAAAGGATCGAGGACCTGCACACCCTGGCCAAGGCCCTGCTGGAATACGAGACCCTGACCGGCGACGAGATCACCAATGCGCTGAAGGGGGTCATGCCCCGGCGCGACGACGCCGATACGACTGGCCCGGCCCTGCCGGCCGTGTCGGTGCCCCTCGCCCCCACCGCGGCGCGGCCCCAGCCGGCGTGAGCGGCGCCCCAGCCGCCGGCCGCCGGCCCCTGGTCATGGGGGTGGTGAACGTCACGCCGGACAGCTTTTCGGACGGCGGGCTGCTGGTGGGCGCAGAGGGCGCGGTCGCCCACGCCCTGGCCCTGGACCGGGCGGGTGCGGACATCCTGGACATCGGCGGCGAGTCCACCCGCCCCGGCGCCCGCCCGGTGAGCGCCGAGGAGGAAGCCGGCCGGATCCTGCCGGTGATCCGGCTGCTTCGCCCCCTGACCCATCGCCGCATCTCCGTCGACACCTGCAAGCCCGACGTCGCCCGCGCGGCGGTGGAGGCGGGGGCGGACATCTGGAATGACGTCACCGCCCTGGGCGCTCCCGGCGCGGCGGACCTGGCGGCGGAACTCGCCTGCGACGTGGTGCTGATGCACATGCAGGGCGAGCCGCGCACCATGCAGGCGGCCCCCCGTTATGAAGACGTCCTGGCGGAGGTCTGCGACTTCCTGGAGGCCCGGGCCAGGGCGGCCCTGGACGCCGGCGTGGCGCGGGAGCGGATCTGGCTGGACCCGGGGATCGGCTTCGGCAAGACCCTGGCCCACAACCTGGCCCTGCTGGCAGGCCTCGGGCGGATCGTCGCCCTGGGCTTCCCGGTCCTGCTGGGCGCCAGCCGCAAGCGCTTCATCGCCGCCGTCGGCGCCGGCGGGGAGCTGGCGTCGGACCGGCTGGGCGGCTCCCTGGCCGCGGCCCTGGCGGGCGCCCGGGCGGGCGTGGCGGCGGTGAGGGTCCACGACGTGGCGCAGACCCTCCAGGCCCTGGAAGTCCAGGCGGCGATCGCCGCCGGAGCCGGCTTCAGCCCCGGCCGATGAAGGGCATGGCCGTGGCCATGACCGTCATGAACTGGACGTTCGCTCCCAGGGGCAGGCCGGCCATGTAGGCCACCGCCTCGGCGACGGCCCCGACATCCATGGTGGGCTCCGGCGCCACGCTTCCATCAGCCTGCAGGACGCCCCGGGACATGCGCGCGGTCATGTCCGTGGCGGCGTTGCCGATGTCGATCTGGCCGCAGGCGATGTTGTAGGCGCGGCCGTCCAGGCTGGCCTGGCGGGTCAGGCCGGTCATGGCGTGCTTGGTGGCCGTGTAGGCGACCGAGCGCGGCCGCGGGACCTGGGCCGAGATCGAGCCGTTGTTGATGATGCGCCCGCCCTGGGGCGTCTGGGCCTTCATGCGGCGGAAGGCGACCTGCAGGCAGAGGAAGGCGCCGGTCAGGTTGACGTCGACCACCCGGCGCCAGTCCTCGAGGGACAGGTCCTCGAGGGGAACCGGCGGCGCCCCCGTCCCGGCGTTGTTGAACAGGAGGTCCACGCGACCGAAGGCCCCCACGGCGGCGTCGAAGAGGGCCTCCACCTGGTTTCGGTCGGACACGTCCGTCGGCTGAACCCGAAGGCGGGAGGGATCGGAGCCGAGATCGCGGGTCGCCTCCAGGGCGTCGGCGCGGCGGCCGGCGAGGACGACGGACCAGCCCCGGTCGGCGAGGGCCAGGGCCGCGGCGCGGCCGATGCCGGACCCGGCGCCGGTGACGACGGCGACCCCGGGCGGGAAGGAAGGCGTAGCGGACATGGGGCGAGCCTATCCCCGCCTGCGGGGCCCGTGCAATTCCCGGCGGGCCACGCTAGGACTTGGGCATGTCGAACGCCCTGGGACGAGT
>JBJOJL010000030.1:0-21307 GCA_046046615.1 Pseudomonadota bacterium | reverse complement strand
GCGGGCATGAGCGCAGCCTGACCCGCCTGCACAAGCTGCTGGCCGAACCCAAGCGGGCCATCGACACCTTCCACATCCTCTTCCGGCGCAAGATCGACCGCTGGACCCTGGGCATGGCCACGGGCGAGAGCCTGGCGCACCTCAACTGCCTCATGGCCCGGGGACAGGCCGTCCGCTCCCAGGATGAGGCCGGGGTGGACTGGTACCGTGCCGTCTGAGGCGGTCCGGGTCCGCCCGGCGGGACCGGCCGACCTGGCGACCATCCACCGGTTCATCCTGGACCTGGCGGCGTACGAACAGCTGGCGCATGAGGTGGACGCCACCCTTGCGGACCTGGACCGGGACCTGTTCGGTCCAGCGCCCCGGGTGTTCTGCGACATCGCCGAGATTGGCGGCGCGCCCGTGGGCTTCGCCTTGTGGTTCTACAACTACTCGACCTTCCGGGGGCGGCACGGGATCTGGCTCGAGGACCTCTTCGTCCGGCCGGAGCACCGCGGCGCCGGCGCGGGCCTGGCCCTGCTGAAGGCCCTCGCACGGCGTTGCGCCGATGAGAACCTGGCGCGGCTGGAATGGTCGGTGCTGGACTGGAACGCCCCGGCCATCGGCTTCTACGATTCCCTCGAGGCCCTGGCGATGGACGAATGGACGACCCGGCGCCTGACGGGCGCCGCGCTGGAGGCCCTGGCCCGATGAGCGATCCCCCCGTCACCGTGATCCGGGCGAGCCCGGAGGAAGAAGCCGACATCCGTCGCCGGGTGCGGGAGGTGGATCCGGCCAGCCTTGGCCCGGACCGGGTGATCGCCACGCCGGTCCACGCCGCCTCCCTGGCGCGGATGCTGGCCGACCCCCGGGTCTCGGACCCCATCTACGACCTGCCCCGGCCGATCACCGAGGACAGCGTGCGGGCCTGGATCGAGGCGACGGCGGCGGACCAGGCGCGTGGCGAGGCGGTCCTCATCCTGTCCCTCGACCAGGCGGGCGAGGTCGCCGGCTATTCGCGCTTCAGCGTCTGGCCGGACAGGTCCTCGGCCGAGATCGCCGGCGCGACCCGGGCGGACCGCCAGAACCAGGGGCAGGGGACGGCGGGCGCGGCCCGGTCCTTCGGCTGGATGTTCGAGGTGCTGGGCGTGCGCCTGATCGGCCTGACGGCGGCCCTGGACAATGTCCGCTCGGCCCGGGTGATCGAGGCCGCCGGCTTCCGCCCCATGGGCGAACGCGACAGCCGCCGTCCCGACGGGACCTTCCGCCGTTCGCTCTACTGGGAGATGACCGCCGACGAATGGCGCAAAAGATACGGGCCGCGCCCCGGGTGAGGCGCGGCCCGTTCGTTTTCAGCTGATCGCGGGGATCAGGACGCCGGCTTGGCGGCGGCCTGCTGCTGGTTGTTGCCGCCCGGCAGGGGGCCGCGATTCAGGTCGAAGAACTTGGGCGCCATCTTCGGAACGGCCTCGTCCAGGATGGTCTGGACGGTCCAGCCCTCGGGCTTGGTCACCGTCTCGACCGGACGGGGCTGGGAGTAGAGGATGATGTTCTCGCCCGAGGCGCCGAAGATCTGGCCCGAGACGTGCGAGGCGGCGGGGGCCACCATGGCGACGGAGAAGCGGGCCGGCTGGTCGGCGCGGATGGTTTCGGCCATGACCGCCCGGCGGGCGGCGGCGGCCTCATCCTTGACCGGCACGGACTGGGTCATGCGGGTCCAGGCCACGGGCGCCAGGCAGTTGGAGCGCACGTTGTTGCGGGCGCCCTCCATGGCGATGATCCGCGACAGGCCGGCGATGCCCATCTTGGCGGCGCCGTAGTTGGCCTGGCCGATATTGCCGAACAGGCCCGAGGTCGAGGTGAAGAACATGTAGGCGCCGTCGTTCTGCTCGCGGAACAGCTCGATGGTGGCCCGGGCGACGTTGAACGAGCCGCGCATGTGCACGTCGATCACGCGGTCCCAGTCGTCCTCGCTCATCTTGTGGAACATGACGTCGCGAAGGATGCCGGCCGGATTGATCACGGCGTGCAGGCCGCCGAAGGTGTCGAGCGCCTGCTCGACCATGCCCTGGACGGCCTTCATGCTGGTCACGCTCTCGGAGTTGGAGACCGCTTCGCCGCCGGCGGCGCGGATTTCCTTGGCCACCGCCTCGGCGGGACCGGCGTCGCCCTCGTCGCCGCCCTTCAGGCCGCCGCCCAGGTCGTTCACGACGACCTTCGCGCCCTCCTGGGCCGCGATCAGCGCGCAGTCGCGGCCAATGCCGTTGCCGCCGCCGGTGACCAGAACAACTTTTCCGTCAAGTGCGCCCATTGAAATGCCTCCCGATGAAAATGATCGCCGCGCCAGTTATTCGAGGCGGTCGGCCTTGCGCAAGTCAGGAAAGAGCCGCGCCCAGAGGCCGGTGGCCATGACGGCGCCGACGCCGCCGAACACGGCTGCGCCCACTGGTCCCAGGAAACGGGCCACGACGCCGCTCTCGAACTCGCCCAGCTCATTCGAGGCGCCGATGAAGAGGGAGGACACGGCGGCGACCCGCCCGCGCATGGCGTCGGGGGTCACGATCTGGACCAGGGTCTGGCGGACATAGACGCTGAGCATGTCCGCTCCGCCCAGGACGGCCAGGGCCAGGACCGAGAGGGGCAGGGAGGTCGAGAGCCCGAAGACGATGGTGGCCAGGCCGAAGACCGCGACGCCGGCGAACATGACCGGCCCCGCCCGCCTGCGGATGGGGTGGCGCGCCAGATAGACCGCCACCAGGGTCGCGCCGATCGCCGGCCCGGCGCGCAGGAGGCCAAAGCCCTCGGGCCCGACGTGCAGGACGTCCCGGGCGAAGACCGGCAGCAGGGCCGTGGCGCCGCCCAGCAGAACGGCCACGAGGTCCAGCGAGATGGCGCCAAAGACGATCTTGTTGGTCCAGACATAGGCCAGCCCCTCCTTCATGAGGGCCCAGCGGGAGCCGGGATTGACCTCGGGCCGGGTGTTGCCCCGGATCCCCTGGATGCAGGCCAGGGCGAAGAGGTAGAGGCCGGCCGCGCCGGCGTAGGAGGCGGCGGGGGACAGGGCCACCAGCAGGCCGCCAAGGGCCGGGCCGATGATCGAGGCGCCCTGCCAGGCCAGGGAGTTCAGGGCGATGGCCCGGGGCAAGAGGGCGCGGGGCACGAGCATGGGCCCCAGGGCCGTGCCGGCGGGCCCCATGAAGGCCCGGCTGGTCCCGAAGGCCACGGCGACAGCCAGCAGCAGGGGCAGGGTGGCGAAGCCGAGGGTCGAGGCGGCGACCAGGACCAGGGCCGTCGCGATCTCGCCCGCATAACAGAGGCGCAGGATGGTCTTGCGGTCGTACCGGTCGGCCGCCTCCCCCGCCGGAAGGGCGAGGAGGAAGACCGGGATGAAGGCGGCCAGGCCGATCATCCCCACGAAGAAGGCGGACTCTGCGACGCTGCGGGTCTCGCGGGCGACGGCGTAGACCTGCCATCCCAGGGCCACGCTCTGGATCTGGACGCCGAGGGTCGAGGCCACCCGGGAGAGCCAGAAGCGGACATAGTCCGGCCGGCCCATCAGGGCGCGGAGGGTCAGGTCTTCTGGCGCCGGGGATTCGCTCATCGCCGGGGCACCTTGGCCCGAAGGGCGACGCACGGCAACGTGGCCGCCGGTCCGCCCCCGGACCCTTCCCCGGAGACCTCCATGCCCGGCTGGGTGATCGCCGTCCTGACCGAGCCCGCCGGCGAGGCGTCGCCGCAGCGGTTGTTCTTCGCCGTGGGCTTCGCCGACCAGGGACAGGCCGAGTGGAAGGCGGTCGACGCCGCCGCGGCCGAGGCCCCCCTGGCGTCCGGACCCCGGAAGGGGATCGAGCCCGTCCGGGCCCTGGCCCCCCTGACCGACGCCGCCATGCGGCGAAGGGGCCTGCTGGACGGGGAGGTCCGCCCCCTCGGCTCAGCCTGGCCGCGCAACTGGCTTCCCGCCTCCGGCGGTTGACGCGGGGGGCCGCGGGTCCTAAACGCGCGGCCCTCGCGCCGGGGACCGGCGCCGGGGGGAAACACATTGGCCGACGCCGCCGACATCCAGGTCACCATCCGCCACGAGACGCCGGATGACGCCGCCGCCCTCCTGGACCTCCTGGACCACGCCTTCGGACCCGGCCGCTTCGTCAAGGTGTCCGAGCGAGTCCGTGAGTTCGCCCGGTTCCGGCCGGACCTGTCCTTCTGCGCCGAGACCGCCGTGGGCATTGTCGGCGTGGTGCGCCTTTGGGACATCCGCATCGGATCGACCCCGGCCCTGTTCCTCGGGCCCCTCGCGGTGCACTCTGCAAGCCGGCTGGACGGCCTGGGCGGACGACTGGTGGAACGGGCCGGCGCGGCGGCCGACGCCCTGGGCGAGGGGCCGATCCTGCTGGTGGGCGACCCGCCCTATTTCAGCCGCTTCGGCTATTCGCCGGAGCCGACGGCGGGCGTCCGCCTGCCTGGGCCCGTGGATCCCCGCCGGGTCCTGGCCCGCGGCGCCAAGGGGCCCCTGGCCGGCCCTGTGGGACCCTGACCCGGGCCGAGGTTGAGCCCGGCCCCGCTCGGGCCTACCTTCCGGGCATGTCCGAGACTCAGTCGAAATCCGGCCTGGAGGGCGTCGCCGCCGCCGCGCGGCAGGCGCCGGGGCGCGGCCTGCCGCCCGTGCACCTGTGGAATCCCGCCCACTGCGGCGATATCGACATCGTCATCAAGCGCAACGGCCAGTGGTTTCACGAAGGCACGCCGATCGGCCGGGAGGCCCTGGTGCGCCTCTTCTCCACCGTCCTGAGGAAGGATCCCGACGGCTTCCACCTGGTGACGCCCGTCGAGAAGATGCGGATCACCGTCGAGGACGCCCCCTTCATCGCCGTGCGCGTCGACCGCGAGGGCGAGGAGCTGGTCTTCCAGACCAATGTCGGCGACGAGGTGCGGGCTGGCCCCGACAACGCCCTGCGGGTGGAGGTCGATCCGGCGACCGGCGAGCCCAGGCCCTACCTGCATGTGCGCCGGGGCCTTGAGGCGCTGGTGGCCCGCCCGGTCTTCTACGAGCTGGTCGAGATGGCCGAGGAGGCCGGCGGCCGCTGGGTCGTGCGCTCGGGCGGGACGGGCTTCGACCTCGGGCCGGCCGGGGACGGCGGGGCGTGAGCCCGCACCGGCTGGCGGCGCCGGGCGCAAGGCCCCTGCTGGAGGCCCGGCTGGCCGAACGCCTCGACCCCCTGGCGCACCGGACCGTGGACCAGATCAGTTCGGACTTCGACTTCGAGCCGGATCCGTATTTCCCGCCGCTGGACAGCCTGACCCCGGCCGCCGTCCTGGTGGGGCTGATCGAGCGGCCGCAGGGCTTCTCGGTCCTCCTGACCACGCGGCTGGACACCCTCCGGCGGCACGCCGGGCAGATCGCCTTTCCCGGCGGGCGCTGCGACGCGGGCGAGACGCCCTGGCAGGCGGCCCTGCGCGAGGCCGAGGAGGAGGTGGGCCTGGCGCCCGACTTCGTCTCTCCCGTCGGGCTCTCGACGCCCTACCGAACGGGGACGGGCTACCTGGTCACCCCCGTGGTGGCCTTCATCGAGGAGGGCTTCAGCCTCCAGCCCAATCCCGACGAGGTGGCGGACATCTTCGAGACGCCCTTCGGCTTCCTCATGGACGGCGCCAATCATGAGACCCACGAGCGCCAGCTGCCGGATGGCGGCAAGCGGCGGTTCTACGCCATGACCCACGACGACCGGTTCATCTGGGGCGCGACGGCGGGCATGCTGCGGATCCTGTCCCACCGCCTGTTCGGGGCGCCGGCGTGACCGGTGCGCCCGAAAGGCTGGAAGACGCCGCCTGGATCACCGACCCGGCGGCCGCCGCCGTGCTGGACGCCCTGGAGGCCGCCGGCGGACCTGACTGCGTCCGCTTTGTCGGGGGCTGCGTGCGGAACGCCGTCATGGGCCGCCCGATCGCCGACGTCGACCTGGCCACCCGGCTGGAGCCTCAGGCGGTCATGTCCGCCCTGGCGGCGGCTGGGCTGAAGGCGGTCCCGACCGGGCTGGACCACGGGACGGTGACGGCCGTCAGCGGCGGCCGGGGGTTCGAGATCACCACCCTTCGCCGGGACGTCGAGACTGACGGCCGCCGGGCGGTCGTGGCCTTCACCCAGGACTGGGCCGAGGATGCGGCCCGCCGCGACTTCACCCTCAACGCCCTCTACGCCGACCGAGAGGGCCGGATCTTCGATCCCACCGGCCTGGGCCTGGCGGCGGCCCGGGCGGGCCGGATCGTGTTTGTGGGCGAGGCCGACCGGCGGATCGCCGAGGACTGCCTTCGTATCCTGCGTTTCTTCCGGTTCCTGGCGGCCTATGGCCGGGGAGAGCCCGACGCCGAGGCGCTGGCGGCCTGCGAGGCCCGCGCCGACAGCCTGGCGTCCCTGCCCGCCGAGCGGGTGCTGAAGGAGCTCCTGTCCCTGCTGGCCGCCCCGGATCCCCGCGAGGCCGTCCGCCTGATGGCCCGCACAGGGGTCCTGGCCCGGGTCCTGCCGGCTGCAGGAGACCTGTCACGCCTGGAAGGGCTTTGTGAGGTCGAGACCCTGATGGGTGAGGGACCCGACGCCCTCCTGCGCCTGGGCGCCCTGTTCCCGGAGACGCCCGCCGAGGTCGCCCGGGAGGCCGAGCGCCTGCGGCTGTCCGGGGCCCAGAGGGACAGGCTGATCGCCGCCGCCGGCCGCGAGCCGCGCCTTGCCCCCTGGATGTCGTCCGCCGCCCTGCGCCGGGCCCTTCACCTGCTCGGCGCCGGCGTCGCGCAGGACCGCCTGAGGCTGGCCTGGGCCCGGGCGCCGCACGGGGCGTCGGCGGGGGACTGGCGGGCGCGCCTCGCCGAGGCCCGCGCCTGGACGCCCAGGACCCTGGGGATCTCGGGCGCCGATGTGGTGGCGGCGGGCGCCCCGCCAGGTCCCCGCGTCGGAGAGGCCCTGCGCGAGCTCGAGGCCTGGTGGATGGAGGCCGACTTCCCGGACGACCGCGAGGCCCTGCGCGCCCGACTGGCCGCCATCCTGCGCGGCCTGGAGGACGGGAATTGAAGATCGCGATCCTGGAGACCGGCGCGCCGCCCGGGGATCTCGCCGCCCGGTTCGGGGATTATCCGGAGATGTTCCGCCGCCTCCTGCTGCAGGACGGCGACCGGGCTGAAACCTTCGACGTCGCCGCCGGAGGGCTGCCGACCGATCCGGGCGCCTTCGACGCCTGTCTGGTGACGGGGGCCTCCGCCGGCGTCTATGAGCCCCTGCCGTGGATCGATCCGCTCAAGGCCTTCCTGAAGGCGGCTTCGGGCCGGACCGCCCTGGTCGGGGTCTGCTTCGGGCATCAGGTGATGGCCGAGGCCTTCGGCGGGCGGGTGATCCAGTCGCCCAAGGGCTGGGGCGTGGGCCTGCATCGCTACGCCGCCGCGGGAGAGGGCTGGCTGGAAGGGCTGGACACCCTCGCGGTCGCCGCCTCGCACCAGGACCAGGTGGTCGAGCTTCCGGAAGGGGCCCGGGTGGTCGCGGGCAGCGACTTCACGCCCTTCGGCGCCCTGCACTATCCCGAGCGCCGGGCGATCTCCATCCAGCTGCACCCTGAGTTCACGCCCGACTACGCCCGGGCCCTCATCGAGGCCCGCCGGGGCAACCGCTACACTGACGAGCAGGCGGATGCGGCCCTGGCCAGCTACGCCGCCGCCAATGACCGCCTGGAGGTGGGGCGACGGCTGCGCCGCTTCATCGAGGCCGGGGGCGCCTGATCAGGGCCAGATCACCTCGGGCGGCATGGAGGACAGGATGCTCTCGATGTTGCCGCCGGTCTTCAGCCCGAACATGGTTCCGCGGTCGTAGAGCAGGTTGAACTCCACGTAGCGGCCGCGCCGGATCAGCTGCTCGCGCCGGTCGGCCTCGGTCCAGGGCTCGTGCATGCGGCCCCGGGCGATGCGGGGATAGACGTCGAGGAAGGCCTCGCCCACGTCCTGGGTGAACTGGAAGTCCCGCTCCCAGTCCCCGGAATTGTGGTGGTCGTAGAAGATGCCGCCGATCCCGCGGGTCTCCTTGCGGTGGGGCAGGTAGAAGTACTCGTCGCAGCGGGTCTTGAAGTCGGGGTACCAGGCCGGGTCGTGCTTGTCGCAGGCGGCCTTCAGGGCGGCGTGGAAGGTGACAGCGTCCGGGGCGTCCTGGCTGCGCTGTTCATCCAGGGTGGGGGTCAGGTCCGCCCCGCCGCCGAACCAGCCTGTCTGGGTGGCCAGGAACCGGGTGTTCATGTGGACCGCCGGCACCTTGGGGCTGCGCATGTGGGCGATCAGGCTGATTCCCGTCGCGGTGAAGCTGGGGTCCTTGTCCGCGCCGGGCATGTTGGCGGCCATCTCTGGGGTGAACTTGCCGTGCACCAGCGAGATGTGGCAGCCCATCTTCTCGATGAACCGGCCGCCGCGCAGGAAGCCCATCACGCCGCCGCCGCCGGCCTCCCGCACCCAGGGCTTCAGCTCGAACTTCGCCGGCTCGCCGGGGAAGAGGTCGGCAGGGGCGTCGATCTCCAGCTGCTCGAAGGCCGAGACGATGCGGTCGCGCAGGGCGTCGAACCAGGCCCGGGCGCGGGTGTTGCGGGATTCAAGGACGGCGGGATCAATCATGGGCTGGAAAATCTTGCGGATGGAATGCGGGAAAGCGCCCGGTCTGACGAAGGGCCTCGGACAGGCCGATCGCCGCCGAGACGGTCAGGTTGAAGGATCGGCGCCCCCGGCTCAAGGGAATGATGACCCGGCAGTCAGCGGCGTCATGCACGAAATCCGGGACGCCTGAGCTTTCCCGCCCGAAGAGCAGGACATCGTCGGGCCGGAAGGCGAAGTCGTGGAGGGGCGTGGCGCCGCGGGTGGTGAAAAGCACGATCCGCCCGGGCGCGGCGGCCCTGAAGGCCTCCCAGCCGGCGTGACGGACGACCTCGCCCGGATCGCCGTAATCCAGGGCCGCCCGGCGGATCGCCTTGTCTGACAAGGGAAAGCCGCAGGGCTCGATGACGTGCACCGGGGTGTCCAGACAGGCCCCCAGGCGGATGGCGGCGCCAAGGTTTTGCGGAATGTCCGGTTGAAAAAGCGCGAGCAGCATTCTAAGCGATCCAGCCACGGGCTGTGCGCGTCCTGCAGCGAATCAGCGGTCGGCCCTTCGCCTGTCGGCGGGGGGACTTCCGGACCGGTTCGCCCTGGGGCGGCGCGTTCAGTCTGGGGGACCCTTACCAGATCATCTGGCGGGGTCGAGGACGGACGGCGCCCTTGCGGCGCGGTCCCCAAGCGAAGGGTGGCTTCAAGGTGGCCGACAGCGTGGCGGGCGCGAACCCCGAACATGGCGCGGGTGGGGACGACCCCAGCCGTCGCGACTTCATTCACATCGCCGCGGTCGCCGCGGCGGCCGGTGCGGCGGCGACGGTGGCCTGGCCCCTAGTCGACCAGATGAACCCGGCCGGCGACACCCTGGCCCTGGCTTCGGTCGAGTTCGACCTGACCAAGGTCGAGCTGGGCCAGTCGGTCACGATCAAGTGGCGCGGCAAGCCCCTGTTCATCCGTCATCGCACCGGCGCCGAGATCGCTGCCGCGATCAAGGACGACAAGGCCGACATGCGGGATCCCCAGCCTGACGAGGCCCGTCACAAGCCCGGCAAGGCGGAGTGGCTCGTCCTCATCGGCACCTGCACGCACCTGGGCTGCGTGCCGACCTTCGGCGGTGGTGACTACGCGGGCTGGTTCTGCCCCTGCCACGGCTCACACTACGATACGTCAGGCCGCATCCGTAAGGGGCCCGCGCCCCTGAACCTCGAGGTTCCGGAGTACGCCTTCCTTTCCGACACCGTGGTCAAGGTGGGCTGACCGACATGAGCGGACATTCGAACTACGTTCCCAAGACCGGAATCGAGCGCTGGCTCGACGCCCGGATGCCGATCGTGCGACTGGCCTATGACAGCGTCGTCGACTTCCCGACCCCGAAGAACCTGAACTACTGGTACACCTTCGGCGGGATCCTGGCCCTCTGCCTCGGCATCCAGCTGGCCACCGGCATCGTCCTGGCCATGCACTACGTGCCGCACGTGGACCACGCCTTCGCCTCGATCGAGCGCATCATGCGCGACGTGAACTACGGCTGGCTGATCCGCTACATGCACTCCAACGGGGCCTCGATGTTCTTCATCGCGGTCTACGCCCACATGTTCCGCGGCCTTTACTACGGCTCCTACAAGGCGCCCCGCGAACTCCTGTGGATTCTCGGCTGCGTGATCTACCTGCTGATGATGGCCACGGCCTTCATGGGCTATGTCCTGCCCTGGGGTCAGATGAGCTTCCACGGCGCCGTCGTGATCACCAACCTGTTCGGCGCCCTGCCGATCGTGGGCGAATCCATCACCACCTGGCTTTGGGGCGGCTTCGCGGTCGACAATGCGACCCTGAACCGCTTCTTCTCGCTGCACTACCTGCTGCCGTTCATGATCGCCGGCGTGGTGATCCTGCACATCTGGGCCCTGCACGTGGTGGGCAACAACAACCCCACCGGGGTTGAGGTGAAGTCGAAGGCCGACACCGTGCCGTTCCATCCGTACTATACGGTCAAGGACGGCTTCGCGATCGCGCTCTTCCTCGTGATGTTCGCGGCCTTCGTCTTCTTCAACCCGAACGCCCTGGGCCATCCGGACAACTACATTCCGGCCAACCCGCTGGTGACGCCCGCGCACATCGTGCCGGAGTGGTACTTCCTGCCCTTCTACGCCATCCTCCGGGCCGTTCCGGACAAGCTGATGGGCGTGCTCCTGATGTTCGGCGCCATCGCGGTGCTGTTCGTCCTGCCCTGGCTGGACACGGCGCGGGTCAAGTCCCTCCGCTATCGTCCGACCACCCGGATGTACTTCTTCATCTTCGTGGTCGCCTGCTTCGTGCTGGGCTTCTGCGGCGGCAAGCTGCCCGACGAGCACGTCATTCCGGGCCTGAAGACCTTCCAGCTGCTCGACGCCGACCTGAACTCCATGGTCTGGCTGTCGCGCTTCGCCGCCGCCTACTACTTCGCCTACTTCCTGGTCATCCTGCCCTGGATGGGTCTCACCGAGACTCCGCTCCCGCAGCCGGAATCGATCAGCGAACCGGTCCTGTCGCATTCCGCCGCCGCGCCCGCCGGCGCTGTGGCCTCGCCTGAGAAGAGGGGTTGAGCCTGATGCTTCGCAAAGGTCTCGCCATCGCCGTGCTCGGCCTCGCCCTCGCGGGCGGGCCGGCCCTGGCCGCCGGCTCCCAAAAGGAGCTCCGCACCGCCGAGTGGAGCTTCAGCGGCCCCTTTGGCAAGTTCGACAGGGCCCAGCTCCAGCGGGGGTTCAAGGTTTACCGGGAGGTCTGCGCCGCCTGCCACTCGATGAACCTGATGTCGTTCCGGAACCTCGGCCAGAAGGGCGGGCCCTTCTACGATCCGAAGTACCCGAACCCGAACGACAACCCCTATGTGAAGACCATCGCCAAGGACTTCGAGGTCTCTGACATCGATCCTGAGACGGGCGACGTGGTGAAGCGTCCGGCGACGCCCGCCGATCGGTTCCCGAACCCGTTCCCGAACGAGGCCGCAGCCCGCGCCGGCAATGGCGGGGCCCTGCCGCCCGACTTCTCGACCATCTCCAAGGCGCGGATGGGCGGCCCGAACTACATCTACTCGCTGCTGTCCGGCTACTCGGCTCCGCCCGCCGGCCTCGAGGTGCCCAACGGCCAGTACTACAACCCCTACATGCTCGGGGACGTCTCGGCGTTCTGGAAGGGCAAGGGCCATGCGCCTCCCGGCGGCTTCATCGCCATGCCGCCGCAACTGGCGCCGGACAAGGTCACGTTTGACGACGATACGAAGTCGACCGTCGACCAGCAGGCCCGTGACGTCGCCGCCTTCCTGACCTGGGCCTCCGAGCCCAAGATGGAGGAGCGCAAGGCCTTCGGCGTCGGCGCCATGGTCTACCTGCTGATCCTGGCGGGCCTCCTGTACGTCAGCTATCGACGGATCTGGCGGAACGTCGCCCACTAGGGCGCGCCCCCGAAACAACAAAAGAGGCCGGTCGCCCCAGGGCGGCCGGCCTTTTTGGTTTCCGGACCCGCCCCGGAGGGCGGCCCGCCGGGATCAGACGTTGAAGCGGAAGTTCATGACGTCGCCGTCGTGGACGACATACTCCTTGCCCTCGGAGCGCAGGCGGCCGGCCTCCCGCGCACCCGCCTCGCCGCGAAACTTCACATAGTCGTCGAAGGCGATGGTCTCGGCCCGGATGAATCCCTTTTCAAAGTCGGTGTGGATCACCCCGGCCGCCTGGGGGGCCGTGGCGCCCAGGGGGATGGTCCAGGCCCGCGCTTCCTTCGGACCCGCAGTGAAGTAGGTCTGCAGGCCCAGGAGGGCGTAGGCCTCGCGGATCAGGCGGTTGAGGCCCGGCTCGTGCAGGCCGAGCGTCTCGAGGAACTCGGCCCGCTCCTCGCGGTCCAGGAGGGCGATCTCGCTCTCGATCTGGGCCGAGATCACGACCGTCTTGGCGTTGTCTCGGGCGGCGCGCACGGCGACGGCCTCGGAGAAGGCGTTGCCCGAGCCTGCGGAGGCCTCGTCGACATTGCAGACATAGAGCGCGGGCTTGGAGGTCAGCAGCTGGAGCATGCGCCAGCCCTTTTCCTCGCCGGCCGGGACCTTGGCCGCGCGGGCCGGGCGGCCCTCGCGCAGTTCAGCGAGGGCGAGGTTCATCAGGGCCAAGGTGGCGCCCGCCTCCTTGTCGCCGGTCTTGGCCCGCTTCTCGAGGTTGACCACCCGCTTCTCGAGGCTCTCGAGGTCCGCCAGCATGAGCTCGGTCTCGATGATGTCGAGGTCCGAGATCGGGTCGATCCGGCCCTCCACGTGGGTGATGTCGTCATTGACGAAGCAGCGTGAGACAAAGGCCACGGCGTCGCAGTCGCGGATGTTGGCCAGGAACTGGTTGCCCAGGCCCTCGCCCTGGGCGGCGCCGCGCACCAGGCCCGCCACGTCCACGAAGTTCATCCTCGCCGGGATGATCTCCTTGGAGCCTGCGATCTCCGCCAGGGCGTCCAGCCGGGACTCGGGCACGGCGACGTCGCCGACGTTCGGCTCGATAGTGCAGAAGGGATAGTTGGCCGCCTGGGCCGCCGCCGTCTGGGTGAGGGCGTTGAACAGGGTCGACTTGCCGACATTGGGCAGGCCGACGATGGCGACTTTCAGGGCCATGACTTGGGAAACTCCTCGGAACCGGAGGCGCGGCGACTAGCACGCGCCCGGGGATTGGTCACGCCGGATCGCCGGACTTTCGGGGATCCAGCTTCTCGGCGGGGGCGAGGCGCATGACCTCGGCCTGGAAACGTTCATCCTCGCCGGCGGCGAGCAGGGGCGCAGCGTCGGCTACGGCCTCCAGGAGGGCGGAGACCCAGGCGGCCTCGGTCTTGTGGAAGTCCGACAGGACGTGCCCCTGGACCCGGTCCTTGTGACCGGGATGCCCCACGCCCAGGCGCGCCCGCCGGAAGTCCGGGCCGATGTGGGCGGTGACCGAGCGCACGCCGTTGTTCCCGGCTGCGCCGCCTCCGGTCTTCATGCGGAACCGGCCGGCCGCCAGGTCGATCTCGTCATAGAAGAGGACAAGGTCGGCGGGGGTCAGCTTGTAGAACTTGAGGGCCGCGGACACGGAGCGCCCGCTGTCGTTGTAGAAGGTCTGGGGCTTGAGGGTCAGGGCGCGGACAGGTCCGGACGGGGTGTCGATGGTCCCCTCGCGGGCCAGGCCCTGGAAGCGGCTGCGCTCAGGGCCAAATCCCCAGCGCGCCGCGATGGCGTCCACCGCCCGGAAGCCGATGTTATGCCGGTTCCCGGCGTAGGCCGGCCCCGGATTTCCCTGGCCGGCCAGAATCAGCATGGGTGGGCGCCAGCCCTCAGGCCTCGGCGCCGGCTTCGGAAGCGGAGGCGGCCGAACCCGCCACGGTGGCGACCACGACGTCGCCGGAGGCGGCCGGGGTGGCGCCGGCAGGCAGCTTCAGCGAGCTGATGCGGATGGTCTCGCCGATGTCCAGGCCGGTGAGGTCATGGACGATCTCTTCGGGGATGTGGTCGGCGGGGCAGTTCAGCTCGATCTCGTGCAGGACGATGTTGAGCGTGCCGCCGCGCTTCAGGCCAGGCGAGGCTTCCTGGTTGCGGAAGTGCACGGGCACGGCGATCCGGATCTGCTGGTGCTCGTCGACGCGGTAGAGGTCGAAGTGCCAGGGCTCGTCCGTCACCGGATGCATGTCGACGACCTTGGCGATGACCGGCTGGGTCTCCTCGCCGTACTTCAGGGTCACCAGGTGACCGAGCAGCTTGCCGGTGTAGAGGGCCTTGCGGAACTCATTGGACTTCACCGCGATGGCCACGGGATCCTTGGCGCCGCCATAGAGCACGCCGGGGACCTTGCCCTCGCGGCGGGTGGCGCGGGCGCCGCCCGTTCCGGTGCGTTCGCGGACTTCGACGTTCAGAATGATATCGGCCATGGCCCTGCCTCGAAACGAAGCCGCCGCGCGGACGCCGCGCGGCGACGGACGACCCGGAAGGGGTCGAAAGGTGCGGCTGGATACACAAAACCCCGGCGGATTGCAACGGGCGAGCCGCCTCCGCCGGGCCTCTTACTTCTTCTTCGCCGCGGGCTTGCGCGCGGGCGCCGCCGGCGCCGCCGGCTTGTTCGGCCTCACCGTGGGAATGAACCGGGGCTCGTAGGGTTCCTTCTGGCCGGACGCCTTGATGACGCACCGGCCGCTGTCCATCATGATGTGCTGTCCGAGGCAGAAGATGTCCTCGTAGTAGGGCTTGGAGACGGCCAGGCACTGGTTGGTGTTCAGCTTGGTCATCCGGGCGCAGCTGGCGATGTTGGGGTCCTGCATGACAGCGCTGATGTTCTCGTTCCGCAGGGACCCGGCCTGTCCCAGGACGGCCATGGCCGCGACGGCGACCGAACGCACCACGGACTGGCTGTAGGGGGCTTCGACGGGGCCGCCGGCCGGACGGCGCCCCGCCGCATGGGCCCTCAGGTCCGCCTCGCTGAGGCTGCTGTCGAAGAAGATGGCCGAGAGGGACTTGGCGTTGGCCAGGCGGCCCGTCCGGTTGGCGACTTCGACCTTCGACCAGGCCTGCTTCTGGACGTCATAAGCCGACTGCTTCACCGCCTTGCCGGCGTCGTAAAGCTGCTGGCCATCCTCGGACAGCACCAGCGCCACGCGGCTGGCGGCCTCGCCTGAGCCGCGGATCGCCAGGACATTGTAGGGGTTGGCCGCAAGGCTCTCGGCCAGCTGGGCCCGCTGGGCCTCGCCGACGGCCTGGGCCCGGACCCCCGCCACGAAGGCGGAGTCTTCAAGCGCCACAATCGCCCCATAGGCGATCACGCCCTGCATGATCTGGCCGGACTCAATGGCGCTGCCGGCCTCCACGGCCTTGGAGACCGCCTCGCCGTCCGAGAAGGTCGGCGAGATGGAGGAGGCGCGATCGATGAAGTTCCTGTAGGCGCCCGCCTGGTCGATGATCCGAGGCGCGAGGGCGATTTCCGGCGGCTTGCTGGGCGCCACCGCCAGGGGCTTCTCGGGGCCACAGGCCGAAAGGACCAGGCCGGACAGGGCCAGGGCGGTCAGGGTGGCGTGAAATTGACGGACTTTGGGCATGGGCGTCGCTCCCCGGGGCTTCCGCGGCGGGTCAGGCGGAGGTTTATCGCCCACTATCCCCTGCTTCGCCTGCGGGGGCAAACCCGCCGGGTCAGTCAAAGAGCTTGGACACCGATTCCTCGTTGGCGATCCGCCGGACGGCCTCGCCAATCAGGGCCGCGCAGGAAACCATGCGGATCTTGGAGGCTCCGGCGACCTGGGTGGTCGCCTCGATCGAGTCGGTGATCACGAGCTCCTTGAGCACCGATTTCTGGACCCGTTCGTAGGCGGCGCCGGACAGGACGCCGTGGGTCACATAGGCGGAAACCTCCACGGCGCCGGCGTCGATCAGCGACTGAGCGGCGTTGCACAGGGTGCCTGCGGAGTCGACGATGTCGTCGAACAGGATCAAGCGCCGGCCCTCGACGTCGCCGATGATGTTGGCGACCTCGCTCTTGCCTGGCCCGGAACGGCGCTTGTCGACGATGGCCAGCTCTGCGTTGAGGCGGCTGGCCACGGCCAGGGCGCGGACCACGCCGCCAACGTCGGGCGATACGATCAGCAGGTCCTGGGTCTTCTGGTAGTGGGCCTTGATGTCGCTGGCCATCAGGGGCGCGGAGACCAGGTTGTCCGTGGGAATGTCGAAGAAGCCCTGGATCTGGCCCGAGTGCAGGTCCATCGTCAGGACCCGGTCGGCCCCGGCCCGGGTGATGAGGTTGGCCACCAGCTTGGCCGAGATGGGGGTGCGGCCACCGGTCTTCCGGTCCTGACGGGCGTAGCCGAAATAGGGCATGACCGCCGTGATCCGCCGCGCCGACGCCCGCTTCAGGGCGTCGATGCAGATCAGCAGCTCCATCAGGTTGTCATTGGCTGGATAGCTGGTCGACTGGATGACGAAGACGTCCTCGCCCCGGACGTTCTCGTCGATGGTGACGAAGATCTCATTGTCGGAGAACCGCTTCACCTGGGCCCGGGTCAGGGGCAGGTCGAGATGGGAGGCCACGGCCTCGGCCAGGGTCCGGTTGGAGTTGCCAGCCAGCAGCTTCATCGGGACTCTCCGCCTCATCTCGCCCTTCGGCGCTTGTAGGCAGGGCGGGGTGAGGGGGCAAGGCCCGGCGGTCGGAAATCCGGCTCAGACCAGGGTGATGGCCGACAGGAGGCGACCGAAGTCGGGCTCGCCCCGGTGCAGGGCCCGGCGATTGGAATAGAAGCGGGCGTCGTCGGCACAGGTGTCCGCCCCGATCCACTCCGCCCCGGCTACGCCCGCGCGCGCCAGCCGCGAGAGGGCGTAGGCGGGCAGGTCGAAGAACTGGCGGTCGCCGTCGCCGGCCGAAAAGAAGGCCTGGCTGGAGGCGTTTTCGGCCACGACCTGGTCGCGGAACTCCGGCCCCACCTCGTAGGAGGCCGGTCCGATGCAGGGTCCGACGGCGGCGAGGATGCGGTCCGGCCTGGCCCCCAGCCCCGCCATGGCCGCGACACCCGCCTCGATCACGCCGGCAAGGGCGCCGCGCCAGCCGGCGTGCACGGCGCACACCACCCGCGCCTCGGGATCGGCCATCAGCACGGGGGCGCAGTCGGCGGCCAGGGCCCCGCAGAGAAGGCCCGGCGTGCGGGTCGCCACGCCGTCGCCCTGGGGCCGCGCCTCGCCGAACGGCCGCTCCGCCGCATGCACCACGGCGGAATGCACCTGGTAGGCGATGCAGAGGGCCTCTGGCGGCAGGCCGAAGTGCGCGGCGGCGCGCGCCTGGTTCTCCTGCACGGCCCCGGGATCGTCGCCCGAGCCCCGACCCAGGTTGAGGCTCTCGTAGATCCCCCGCGAAACGCCGCCGCGACGGGTGAAGAAGCCGTGGCGCACGCCGGCGACCTCCAGTCGGGGAGAGGTCAGGACCTCGAGGGATGGCGCGTTCATCGGGCGTCTCCGAAGCCGGGCGGCTGCAGGCCGGGGGAATGCAGGGCCGCGGCCAGGAAGAGTTCGCCCATCTGGTCGGGGGCGGTCAGGCGCTCGACCTGGCGGCGGATCCGGGGCGCCTCGTCCGGGCGGGCGCGCGCCAGGGCCTCGGCCCGCGCCTCAAGGCCCAGGGCGCGCAGGAAGGGGCCCTGGCCGACGGGGCCGGCGGTCTCGATCCCCTCGCGTCGCGCGGCCGCCAGCACCGAGGGAAAGTCGGCGTGGACGGTCAGGTCGGCCAGGCCGGGGTGGGCCAGGGGGTCTTCGCGCCTGTGCCCGCGGACCGCCTGGAAGGTGTCGCCCAGTCCGGGCTCGGCGCGCCCGTAGTCCACCAGCAGGGCGGCCCCGCCGTCCCTCGCGATCCGGGCGGCGATGTCCGAACCCATGGCTTCCTGGGCGGGGGAGTGTTCGAACACCGCGCCCTCGGGGGCGGCGTCGGGCGCGGCGGCCAGGGGCGGCGCAGGCGCGAGCCCGAACACCAGCTGATCTTCCTCCAGGCCGACCCGTCTCTCCAGCCAGGCGCCGCCCCGACGCTCCCACTGGCGTGCGGGCAGGCAGTCGAGGACTTCGTTGGCGACCAGCAGGAGGGGCGCGCCGCCGGGAACCTCTTCCAGCCGGTCTGCATGCCGCGGGGCCGGCCCCAGCCTGGCCCTCTGGAGGCTGCGGAGGGGAAGGGACGGCTCCACGAGCCACACCTCTGCGGCTTCGGTGAAGCCCGGCGCCCGGCCGGCCGCGCGAAGGAGGTCGGACATCAGGGTCCCGTCGCCCGGCCCCAGTTCCACGAGGCGGAAGGGGGAGGGCGCGCCCATCTGCCGCCAGAGCTCGGCCATCCAGAGGCCGATGAGTTCCCCGAAGACCTGGCTGACCAGGGGGGCGGTGATGAAGTCGCCCTCGGCGCTCAGGGCCGGCCGGGCGGCGTAGTAGCCGTCCCGGGGGTCATGCAGGCAGACATGCATGTACTCGGCCACGCTCATCGGGCCGCCGGAGCGGATGCGGTCGGCGATCCGCGCCGCCAGGCTCACCGGGCGACGGGGCCCGGACCGGCGCCCAGGCCGCGCCGGATCAGCCAGGCGCCGGCCAGCACCATGGGCAGGCTGAGGATCATCCCCATGGTCAGGCCGAGGGGGAAGGCGGGCATGTAGAAGTCCGGTTCGCGGACCGTCTCCACGAGGATCCGCGACAGGCCGTAGCCTGCGAAGAAGAGGCCCGCCGTCACTCCCGGGCGGGACAGGAGACCGGCGCGGTGCGTCGCCCAGCGCAGGACCAGGAACAGGACCACCCCCTCGAGCGCGGCTTCATAGAGCTGGCTGGGATGCCGCGGCTCCGGCCCGGCGGCGGGGAAGACCATGGCCCAGGGCAGTTCGGTGGGGCGGCCCCAGAGCTCGCCGTTGATGAAGTTTGCGATGCGTCCCAGGAAGAGGCCGATGGGGACCACGGCGCAGACCAGGTCGCCCAGGGAGAAGAGGTTCAGGCCCCGGCGGCGGACGAAGAGCCCGACGGCGACCAGCACGCCCAGGCAGCCGCCGTGGAAGCTCATGCCCCCGTTCCAGACCCTGAGGATTTCCAGCGGGTCGGAAAGGATCATGCCTGGGGTGTAGAAGAGGACGTGGCCGAGACGTCCGCCGGCGATGATCCCCAGGGTTATCCACAGGACCAGATCCTCGAGGCCCGTCTTGTCCACAGGCGGCCCCCGCTCGCCCCACAGGGCGGGGCGGCCGATCATCGCGCCCGCGTAGCGCCAGGCGGCCAGGATCCCGATGATGTAGGCGAGGGCGTACCAGCGGATGGCCAGGGGCCCGATCTGGATCAGGACGGGGTCCATCTGCGGATAGGGCAGGGCCAAGGCGCGTCTCCGGGTGACTACGGACCCAAGGTCTAGCGGAGAACCCCTTCGCTTTCACCCCCGGCGGGCCCATATTCAGGAAATGCAGACACAGAACCCCTTCCTCGACGAAATGGCCCGCCTGACCAACGCCGCCATGGGCCTTGCCCAGAGCGCCGGTGAAGAGGCCCGGGCCGCCTTCCGCTCCCAGGCCGACCGCTGGGTGGCGGAACTGGACCTGGTGCGCCGCGACGAGCTGGACGCCCTCAAGGCCGAGATCGCCGCCCTGCGCGAGGAGGTGGCCGCCCTGCGCGCCGCCGCCCCTCCGAAGGCCGCGCGCAAGCCGGCGTCGAAATGATCCACAGGTCCGGGCCGAAACAGCCCTGATAAAGGGTGAATCCCGCTGTAGGGAATCTCCCGATCCGGATTAGCCTGCCCTCACGAGATCGACGATTCGAGCTCATTGAGGAGGCGACCGGCCCCATGGAATCTCCCCTGTCCGAGGACGAGGCCCTGTTCAGCCAGGACCCCCTGGACGTGGTCGAACATGTCCTTGAGGCCGAGAACCTGAGGTTCGACCGGACCGAACGCGGCGACGTCGCCTTCACCCTGTCCGGCGGCTGGCGGGACTTCGGCCTCTGCTTCACCTGGCGGCCCGACGTCGACTGCCTGCAGGTGAGCCTGTCCCTCGACATGCGCGCGCCCGCCGCCCTCCGGGGCCAGGTGTTCGAGCTGCTCGCCGGGGTGAACGCCCGCGCCAGCCTCGGTCTGTTCGAAATGCGAGACGACGGCGAGATCCTCTTCCGTTTCGGCACCCCCCTGCTTCCGGGCGAATATCCGGGCCTGGGACAGACCGCCGGCATGATCGACGTGGCCATGGAGGCGGCGGAACGCTTCTTTCCGGCCTTTGATTTCCTGATCCGATGCGGCAAACCGCCCGCAGAAGCCCTTGCCGCCTGCATGTTCGAGACGGTGGGCGTGGCCTGAGCCGCCCCTTGGGGGCGGGACCGGAGGCGGGAATGACCCCTGTTCTGATGCTTGGCGCCGGGCGCCTGGGCGGCGCCCTGATCGAGGGCTGGAGCCGGTTTGGCGGCCCCGCCCCTTCCGACCTGCTGATCCTGGATCCGGCGCCATCGCCCTCCGCCCTCGCCGCCGGCCAGGCGGGTGCGACCCTTTCGCCCGCCCCGCAGGACCTCGCCCGCGCCGGCGTCGTCCTCCTGGCCGTGAAGCCCCAGGTCTGGCGGGAGGCCGCCGCACAGGTCTCCCCGAACCTCGCCCCCGGGGCGGTGATCGTCTCGGTCGCCGCCGGCGTCCGCGCCGCTGACATCTCCGCCGCCTTCGGGGGACGCAGGGTCGCCCGGGTCATGCCGACCACGGCGGTGGCGGTGGGCCGCGGCGTCGCCAGCCTCTACGCCCCGGACCCGGAGACCGCCGCCCAGGCCCGGGACCTCTTCGCCCCGGTCGCCACTGTGGTGGAACTGGCCGAGGAGGGACTCCTGCACGCCGCCACCGGGGTGTCCGGCTCGGCCCCGGCCTATTTCTACGCCTTCGTTGAGGCCCTGGAGGCGGCCGGCGTCTCTGCAGGCCTTTCCGCCGCCGCCGCCCGAGACCTGGCCCGGGCCACCATGGTCGGCGCCGCCGCCCTGCTGGACGCCAGCGGCGAGGATCCGGCGGACCTGCGCCGCCAGGTCACCTCGCCCGGCGGCACCACCGAGGCCGCCCTGGCGATCCTGATGGGGCCATCGGGCCTGGGCTCCCTGCTCCGCGACGCCGTCGACGCCGCCGCCCGCCGCTCTGCGGAATTGGGAGGGTAGGGCGGCTCGAGGTCAACGGCTCCTCAGTTGACCCCCTCCGGCCCGCTGCGCGGCCCACCTCCCCCTGGGGGGAGGAATTAGAAGCGCAACTGCTCCCCCAAGGGGGAG
>JBJOJL010000029.1:0-21590 GCA_046046615.1 Pseudomonadota bacterium | reverse complement strand
CCGAGCTGATCTTCCGGTCGACGTCGTAGGGCCGCAGGTTGGCGTTGAACAGGAAGGGCCCGTTCGACGTGGTCGGGCAGGCCGGCATGGAGTCGCCGAACGGCGCGCTGTCGACGCAGGGCGTGGCCAGGGCGCTGTAGAGGGCGTCCGGATTCTGCTGGACCCGGTCATAGCGGTACTGGGCGCCGGCGGCCCAGGCGATGGCGTCCTCACCCCAGAGCTTCAGGCCCGTTTCGCCGGTCATCACGAAGTCGACGGCGAAGAGGCGGGACTGGATCTCGTTGACCTGCTTCTCGATCATCCAGCCGACGACGGCCGAACGGTTGGCCGCCGCCTCGTTGAAGCCGGGCGTCGTCGAGTTCGCCACATAGAAGGGGTTGGCCCCGACGTTCGACGTGCTCTGCGCGAAGGCGTTGGCGAAGGGGTTGAAGTAGAAGCAGCCCAGGGCGGCGTTGCCGGCGTTGGTGGTGAAGTTCGCCGTCTCGGTCGCGGTGCACTGGTCCGCATTGCCCTCGCGGGAGCCGAAGCCCCGCAGGCCCAGCTGGAGCCGGTTCACCGAGATGTCTTCCAGGTTGTAGTTGTAATCCTGCTCCTGGTAGGTGGCCGAGGCCTCCCACTTCACGCCCCCGAGGAGCGGCGTGCCCTCGCCGAACTCGCCCTTGAGGCCGCCGGCGACGCGCCAGGTCTCGATACGGTAGCTGTAGTGGCTGTGGTTGTCCGGCTCGGAGGGGTTGCCCGAGAAGCCGATCGGACGCCAGGCGGTGTTGGAGGTCGCCACGCCATAGAGGCCGGCGTTGGTCACGCCCGCCTTGGCGGCCGTCAGGCCCGTCGCGCAGGTCGCCGCGTCGATCCCGTAGGGATAGACCGGGCCATTGCAGTTGGCGCCGCTGATCTGGCTGAGCAGGGTGATCAGGCCGGGGTTGGTGGCCGGGATGTAGAAGCGCGACTGCTCGCCCGTGCCCGAGGCCGGGATCGGCGAGACGCCGCCGCCGGGCGAGGCGCCCGAGGCCAGCATGGGAGCCGGGAACTGGTTGGGGCCGGTCACCGCCCAGCTCTGCTGGGGCGTGTCATGGCCCGCGTAGAGGACCTCGACATGGGCCGACAGGGTGTCGGTCAGGTCGGCGTTGAGCTGGCCGAAGATCTGCCAGTGGTCCTCGTTCTCAACCAGGTTGTCGAAGGTGGTGTACTGGAAGTTGCACGAGGTGGGCGAGACCACCGCCGAGCCCAGGACATAGGGCGAACCCCCGTTGGCCGCGCAGCCGATGTCCGGTAGGCCGCCGGCGAAGGTCGCCGAGGAGAAGCCTGCCGTGGCCGAGCCGACCGGCGCAGCGGAGGGGAACTGGTACTGGCCGGGGTTGCCGGTGCCGGCCCAGCCGCCCAGCGGGTTGACCAGATAGCCTTCCGGACCCGTGCGAAGGGCCCAGTCGCGCTCCTGGATCGGCAGTTGCGAGCGGTGGCGGTAACCGGCGGCGATCAGGATGTCGTAGGAGTCGGCCTTCTTGCCCCAGGCGGCGGTGAGGTCGTAGTCGCCGTCCGAACCGTCGATCAGCTGGTAGTTGCCGCCCACCTCGAAGCCGTCGAGATCGGTGCGGGTGATGAAGTTGACGACCCCGGCGATGGCGTCGGAGCCGTAGGTGGCGGCCGCGCCGTCCTTCAGCACCTCGACCCGGCCGATCGCGGCGATGGGCAGGAGGTTCACGTCGACGCTGCTGATGATCTGCGGCGACACCGGGATACGGCGGCCGTTGAGCAGGACCAGGGTCCGCCCGCCGGTGGAGGCCGAGTTGAGGTTGCGCAGGTTGATGGTGGCGCCGCCGCTGCCGGAGCCGAAGCGGTTGTTTTCACCGATGACCGCGCCCGACGACGGGATGGTCTTGATGAACTGGACCATGCTGGGCGAGCCCCGCTGGGCCAGTTCGGCGGCGCCGACCACGTCCACCGGAAGGGCGCCCGTCTCGGGCGTGCCGGCGATGAAGGAGCCGGTGACGACCACCTCCTCGACCGTATTGGTGTCGGTATCCGCATCGGCGGCGAAGGCTGCGGGCGCCAGGGCGAGGCTGGCGGCGAGCAGGGAAACGCCTGCAAAATATCTGGACTTCATCTGTTTCACTCCCCGATCAGGCGGTCGGGAGGCATTCAGAGCACCCCCCGTACCGGTAATGAGCTGACTATGTGACGTAGGGTCGCATTGGGCTAGTCGTATTTTTCACACCCACCGTAGGGTTTTAAGGGGCGCTTTCACCCGGGGTGGAAGCCGAATAGCCTTGCGCCCCGTCCTGCACCTGCACCCCGGAGTTCCTGCGTGTCCCTCACCCGGCGATCCCTGGCCGGCCTCCTCGCCCTGACGCCGTCCAGCGCCTGGGCGTCGGGGGGTCCCCTCATCGCCGCGGCCTCCGACCTGACCGGGGCCCTGCCCCTGATCGCCAGCCGGTTCCGTCGCGCCGGGGGCGGGCCCGTTCGCCTGACCTTCGGGTCCTCGGGCGCCCTGACCCGCCAGATCGAGGCGGGCGCCCCCTTCGAGGTCTTCCTCAGCGCCGAGGCCAGCCTGGTCCAGAGGCTGGTCCGGGCCGGCCGCGCCGAGGGGCCGGGCCTCGACTATGGCCGGGGCCGCCTCGTGCTCTACGCCCGCAAGGGGTCCCCGGTCCGGGCGCAGGGCGCGGGCGCCGAGCTGGTGCGGGCCCTCCGGGACGGGCGCATCCGCCGGCTCGCCATCGCCAATCCCGACCACGCGCCCTACGGCCGCGCCGCACGCGAGTCCCTTGTCGCTCTCGGCGCCTGGGACCTGGCCTGGCCGCGGCTGGTGCTGGGGGACTCCGCGGCCCAGGCGGCGCGATTCGCCCTGACCGGCGGGGCCGAGGCGGGCCTGGTCCCCCTGTCCCTTGCCCTGACCCCGGAACTGGCCGGGGCGGGCGCCCATGGCCGCATCGATCCGTCCCTCTACGCCCCCCTGGTCCAGACCGCCGCGGTCCTGCGCGGGGCCGGGCGGGAGGCCCGGGCCTTCTTCGCCTTCCTGGGCTCAAGGGACGCCCGGGCCGTCCTTCGCGACTTCGGCCTCGCCCCGGACGGAGGCGCCTGAGCCGTGGACGCCGTCGCCTTCGCCCTGTCCTTCAAGCTGAGCCTCTGGACGGCCTGCCTGCTGGCGCCCCTGGGCGTCCTCATCGCCCGGGCCCTGGCCTTCCAGGTCCGGCGCGGCCGGGCGGTGCTGGAGGGGCTCATCGCCCTGCCCCTCGTCCTGCCGCCCACCGTCCTGGGCTTCTACCTGCTGTCCGCCCTGGGAGAGGCCTCTCCCCTGGGCCGGCTCTGGTCCGCGGTTTTCGGCCAGGGCCTGGTCTTCAGCTTCGAGGGCCTGGTGGCCGCCTCCCTGGTCGCCAACCTGCCCTTCGCCGTCCAGCCGGCCCTGCGGGCCTTCGAGGCGATCCGGCCGGAGCTGCGCGAGGCCGCCTGGGTCAGCGGCCTGGGCCCCTGGCGCACCTTCTGGACCGTCGAGGCGCCCCTGGCCTGGCCGGGCGTCCTGACCGGCTTCATCCTCACCTTCGCCCACACCATGGGCGAGTTCGGCGTCGTCCTGATGATCGGCGGCTCCATTCCCGGCGAGACCCGCACGGCGGCCCTGGCCATCTACGACAGGGTCCAGGCCTTCGACGACTCCGGCGCCGGCGTCCTGGCCGCGGCCCTGGTCGCCGTCTCGGTGGCGGCCATCATCGCGGTGCAGGCCCTCGGCTCCCGGCTGGCGCGCCATGACCGGTAGGCCCGCCCTCAGCCTGTCGGTGCGACGCGGCGGCCCCGTCGGGGTGGCGGCGGACCTGGACCTCGCGCCCGGGGAGATCCTGGCCCTCACAGGGCCGTCGGGGGCGGGCAAGACCACCCTCCTGCGGGTCATCGCGGGCCTGGTCCGGCCGGGCGAGGGGCGCATCACCTGCGGCGGAGAGACCTGGCTGGACACCGTCGCCGGGGTCTTCGTCCCGCCCCACCTTCGGCGCACGGGCCTGGTCTTCCAGTCCTACGCCCTGCTGCCGCACCTGACCGCCCTGGGGAATATCGAGATGGCCATGGGCGACCTGCCCCGGGAACAGGCCCGCGCGGAGGCCCTCCGCCTGATGACGGCCCTGGACCTGCCGGGACTCGGGAACCGCAAGCCGGCCAACCTGTCGGGCGGGCAGCAGCAGAGGGTGGCCCTGGCCCGGGCCCTGGCGCGCCGGCCCTCGGTCCTGCTTCTCGATGAGCCCCTCTCGGCGGTGGACCGGCGCACCCGCCGCAGGGTCCGCGACGAACTGGCCGCCCTTCGCACCGCCGGGGGCCCGCCCGTCCTTCTGGTCACCCACGACCTGGAGGAGGCCGTCGGCCTGGCCGACCGGCTGGCGGTGATGGACGCCGGCCGGATCCTGCACTGCGGTCCGCCGGCGGAGACCCTGGCCGATCCCAGGGTCGCCGAGGTCCTCGACCTCGGCTGAGGCCTCAGGCCGCGGGCGACAGCACGATCCGCGCCGGCCCTTCGGCGAACCTGCCCACCCGCGCAGCATCGAAACCCGCTGACTGCAGGTGCGACAGGACCCCTGCGGCCGCCTCCGGCGCGACGGCGACCAGCAGGCCGCCACTGGTCTGGGGATCGCTCAGCAGGTCGCGCCGCCAGGATTCCAGGGCCTCGGCGCCCCGCACGTCCGCGCCGTAACTGTCCCAGTTGCGAACGCTGGCGCCGGTCCGCACGCCCTCCCGGGCCAGGGCCTCGGCGCCCGGCAGGAGGCGCGGCGCCAGGGGGTCGATCTCAAGGGTCAGGCCCGCGCCCCGGGCCATTTCCAGCCCGTGCCCGAGCAGGCCGAAGCCGGTGACGTCGGTCATGGCGTGGACCCCGTCCATCGCCGCGAGGTCCGGCCCCGGGGTGTTGAGCCGGGTCGCCGAGCCCACCAAGGCGGCGTAGCCCTGCGCGTCCAGCCGGTCCTGCTTGAAGGCCGCCGACAGGACGCCCACGCCCAGGGCCTTGCCGAGGATCAGCTCGTCCCCCGCCCGGGCGGCGCGGTTGGTCATGACCCGGTCAGGGTGGACCAGGCCCAGGGCCACCAGGCCGTAGATGGGCTCGGGGCTGTCGATGGAATGGCCGCCGGCGATGGGAATGCCCGCCTCGGCGCAGATCTCGGACCCGCCGGCCAGGATGCCGCGGATGGCGTCCACCGGCAGGACATTGATGGGCATGCCCACCACCGCCAGGGCCAGGATGGGTCGGCCGCCCATGGCGTAGACGTCGGACAGGGCGTTGGCGGCGGCGATCCGGCCGAAGTCCCGGGGATCGTCCACCATGGGCATGAAGAAGTCGGTGGTGGCGATCAGGGCCTGCTCGTCGTTCAGGCGCCAGACCGCCGCGTCGTCCGAGGTCTCGGTCCCCACCATCAGGCTGGCGAAGGGCGCCGAGGCCGGGGCCCCGGCGAGAATTTGCTGCAGGACGCCGGGCGCGATCTTGCACCCGCAGCCGCCGCCATGGGCCAGGCTGGTCAGCCGCACCGGCCCCTGCGTCCCTGTCGCGGATTCCGCCATGTCCTGAGCCTCCTGTTCAGACTGTCCCGGGGCGGGTGTATACCAGCCCCCCATGACCCGCGACCGCCATTTCCCCTCGCGCCGGACGAGGCCCGCCCCGTGAGCGGGCCCGAGACCGTCGCCTCCGCCGACGCCGCGACGCGGGCGCGCTTCGACATGGTGATCGACGTGCGCAGCCCCGGCGAGTTCGCCGAGGATCACGTACCCGGGGCGGTGAACCTGCCGGTCCTCGACAACGCCGAGCGCGCCGAGGTCGGGACCCTCTATGTCCAGAAGTCGCGCTTCCTGGCGCGCAAGGTCGGCGGCGCCTACGTCGCCCGGAACATCGCCGCCCACCTCCTCGGCGCCCTGGCCGACCAGCCGGGCGGCTTCCGGCCCCTGGTCTACTGCTGGCGGGGCGGCATGCGTTCGGGCGCCATGGCCCACATCCTGTCCCAGGTCGGCTGGCGGGTCGGCGTCCTGGAGGGCGGCTATCGCACCTATCGCCGGGAAGTGACGGCCCGGCTCTACGATTCCCCGCCCGGCTTTCGCGCCGTCGTGCTCGACGGCCCCACGGGCGCAGGCAAGACCGAGGTGCTGAGGCGCCTGCCGGCCCTGGGCGTCCAGGTGCTGGACCTGGAAGGCCTGGCCGAACACCGGGGCTCCCTGCTCGGCGCCCTGCCGGGCCAGCCCCAACCGGCGCAGAAGATGTTCGAGAGCCGGCTGCTCGGCGTCCTGGAATCCCTCGACCCTTCCCGGCCCGTGGTGATCGAGGCGGAGTCCAGCAAGGTGGGCGAGCGCATGGTGCCCCCCGCCGTCTGGACCGCCATGTCCGAAGCCCCCTCTATCCGCCTTGAGGCCCCGGCCGAGGCCCGCGCCGCCTACCTCGCCGGGGTCTATGCCGAGACCGCCGGGGACCTGGAGGCCCTGATGGCCCTGCTCTCCCGCCTGCCCAGCAAGCCCGGCGCCCGCCGCCTCGCCGAATGGCGCGCCCTGCTGGAGGCCGGCGACCTGGAGCCCGTGGCCCTCGGCCTCGTCGAGACCCACTACGATCCGGCCTATCGGCGGTCCTCGCGCCAGCACGCTCGGCCGGAGGCCGGCCGCATCGACCTGGCCGCCGTCACCCGCGACGAACTCGACCGGGCGGCGGAAGCGGTGGCGGCCCTCGTCAGGGCGTCCTGAGCACGGGCTTCCCAAGCCGCCGGAATTCGGGGAACACTGTCTCCGCCCAGGCGCCGCTACAGGCCGCCGGGCGGGAGGAACCCGCATGCCCTACGCCCACCGGCCGCTCATCCTCGACGCCGACACCCACATGATGGAGCACGCGGACTGGCTGCCGGCCTTCGCCGACCCCGACATCCGTCCGCGCCTCGTTCCCTTCGCCGGCAAGGACGCCCGGGTCCGGGCCCTGGCCGCCGATGCGGTCGCCCGCGCCGAGGCGCGCCGCAGCGATGCGACCCTGCGGGCCGAGGCCGAGGCCGAATTCATGTCCATGAAGTTCAAGGGCTGGCATGGCCTGGGCGCCTTCGACGCCGCCGAGCGCCGCCGGGCCAACGACCTGATGGGCTTCGGCGCCTACCTCGTCTTCCCGACGGAGGCCTTCAACCAGGTGATCGCCGCGGAAGACGCAGAGGTCCTTCGCGGCGGAATCCGGGCCCTGAACCGGGGCCTGGCCAGCTTCTGCGGTGAAGACCGGAGGATGGGGGGCGTGGCCTATCTGCGCCTCGCCGACGGCCCGGAGGCGGCCCTCGCCAGCCTGGAGGAGATCGTCGCTCTCGGCCTGCCCGCCCTGTTGGTCGACACCCTGCCGCCGCCCGGCGGGATGGGTTTCACCCACCCGGACTATGATCCGCTCTGGGCGCGCATCCAGGACCTGGGCCTGGCGGTGACCCTGCATATCGGCGCCCGCGGGGCGCCCTACGAGCCTGTGCCAAGGGCGGTGTTCAACAACGGCCGGCACACGCCGGTCCACCGCAATGGCGACGCCCCCGCCGACGCTGTCAGCTATATGGGCATGCCCTTCGAGGCCCAGGTCTTCCTCTCGGCCATGGTGTTCGACGGGGTGCTTGAGCGCTTCCCCCGCCTGCGCATCGCCGTGGTGGAGCTGGGCGCCTCTTGGGTGGTCTCGTTCCTGAAGCACCTCGACCAGTCCTACCGCGCTTTCCGGCGCCTGCAGGACCTGAGCGAAGTGAAGCGCCTTCCGTCAGAATATCTCCAGAGCCAGGTGAAGGTGACGCCCTTCGCCGGCGAGGACATCGGCTGGCTGCTGAGCCAGGGCGCGGCGGACATGCTGATGTTCGCCTCGGACTACCCGCACCATGAAGGCACCGACGATCCCATCGGCCGCTACGAGCGGACCCTGGGCGGCGTGGACGAGCCCCTGAAGGCCAACTTCTACCACCGCAACTTCGAGGCCCTCTTCGCGGACCGGAAGTGGTGGTGAGGGCGCGGGCGCCCCGGGCGGATCTGATCGGGGAAAATGGTGGACGTGACAGGGATCGAACCTGTGACCCCCTCGATGTCAACGAGGTGCTCTACCGCTGAGCTACACGTCCGGGGTCGGCTTCCCGGTCGGGAAGCGGAGGCGGGGATATACCGGCGGGGCGGGCCCTGCGCAAGCGGCCAAAGACCGGAGCCTCCAAGGCTCAGGCGGCCAGCATCCGCTCCACCTCCACCACGAGCTCGCGCAGGTGGACTGGCTTGGACAGGACCCGGGCGCCGGGCGGGGCGGTCTCCTCGGCCTTGAGGGCCACGGCGGCGAAGCCGGTGATGAACATGATGCGCAGGCCGGGGTGACGCTCGGCCGCCAGGCGGGCCAGCTCGATCCCGTCCATGCCCGGCATGACGATGTCGGTCAGGAGGAGGTCCCAGTCCCGGTCGATGTGCTCCGCCGCTTCCTCGCCGTCGGCGCAGGCCTCGACCTCGTGCCCGGCGCGCTCGAGGGCGCGCGCGAGGAAGCCCCGCAGGGAGTCGTCGTCTTCGGCGAAGAGGATTCGGGGCATGGAAGGTCCTGGGTCAGCCGCCGGGGACATCACCTCAAGCCGGTTTGACCGGCGCAGGCAAGAGGGGCTCATATGCCGCCATGAGCCTGTCCGCCGCGAATCCGCAGATGTCCACAGCCTTCGACATCCGCTGGCCGGACGGGGAGGCCGGATCGCCCGCCACGCCCCTGGTCTTCGCCTCGCCCCATTCGGGCCAACTCTATCCCGACGACATGAACCCGGCCCTCGATCCCCTGTGCATCCGGCGCACCGAGGACGCCCGGGTGGACGACCTGGTGGGCGAGGGGCCGGTCCTGGGGGCGCCGCTGATCCGGGTCCTGACCGCCCGGGCCTACCTGGACGTGAACCGAGACCCGGCCGAGCTGGACCCGCGCCTGTTCGGCGAGGCGCTTCCCGCCGACGCCCGCACCCTGTCGCCCCGGGTGGCCGCCGGGCTGGGCGTGGTGGCCCGGGTCGCCTCGGGCGGGGCGGAGATCTACGACCGGCGGCTGAGCCTGGCCGAGGGCCTGGGGCGGATCGCCCGGGTGCACCAGCCCTATCACGACGCCCTTTCGCGGCTGCTCGCCCGCGCCCGCGCGGCCCACGGCGTCGCGATCCTGATCGACTGGCACTCCATGCCCGCCACCGCCGCGCCGGGAGTCGACTTCGTCCTGGGGGATCGTTTCGGCGCCGCCTGCAGCCCGGCCCTCACCGGCGCCGTGGAGTCTATGCTGGCCGACGCGGGCTATCGCACGGCCCGCAACGCCCCCTTCGCAGGCGGCTACACCACCGAGCATTATGGCCGCCCCCACCGGCGGACCCACGCCCTGCAGGTCGAGATCAACCGGGGGCTCTATCTGGATGAGGCGCGGCTGGAGACCACCGCGGACTTCGAGCGCCTGAAACGGGACCTGGGCGGGATCATCGCGCGCCTGGTGTCCGCCGACTGGCGCAGCCTGCTGGCGTCCTGAAACCCTGCAGCCCTGCAGCCCTGCAGCGGGCAAAAAAAAGCCGCGCCGGAGACCGGCGCGGCAGTTCATTAGGGAGGAAACGCCCAGGAAGGGCAGAAGCGTCAGCGACGCCTCACGAGTGGGAAGTTAGATTGCAGCGCATCAAAGTTCAAGGGCATACGATTGCAATTTCAGGCCCTGGATCATGAAAAAACGGAAATGATCCTCACTTTCGCCGCATACCTGAAACAAATGTGTCGCCAGTGTGTGCTGCAATGCACAATTAACGCCGAACCGCGGGGAAACCCACGGGGCGTCTGGCGCTGGGGCGCGGAACCCCCTACAAGCGCGCGCTCCCACAGATAAGAACGTCATGCAGCTTCGCAACATCGCCATCATCGCCCACGTCGACCACGGCAAGACCACCCTGGTCGACCAGCTCCTCGCCCAGTCCGGCGCCTTCCGGGCGAACGAGGCGACCGTCGAACGCGCCATGGACTCCAACGACCAGGAGCGCGAGCGGGGGATCACCATCCTGGCCAAGTGCACCAGCGTTCTCTGGGCGGGCGAGGCGGGCGAGACCCGCATCAACATCATCGACACCCCCGGACACGCCGACTTCGGCGGCGAGGTCGAGCGGATCCTCGGCATGGTGGACGGCTGCGTCCTGCTGGTGGACGCCGAGGAAGGGGTCATGCCCCAGACCAAGTTCGTCCTGGGCAAGGCGCTGAAGATGGGCCTGCGCCCCATCCTCTGCCTGAACAAGGTGGACCGGCCCCACGCCGACCCCGACCGGGTGCTGAACGACGCCTTCGACCTGTTCGCCGCCATGGGCGCGACGGACGAGCAGCTGGACTTCCCGCACATCTACGCCTCGGGCAAGAACGGCTGGGCCACCCTCGACATGGCCAAGCCGAACGCCGACCTGGGCCCGCTGTTCGACCTGATCGTGCGCCACGTCCCGGCGCCGGCCGCCAGCCAGCGCGCTGACGAGCCCTTCCGCATCCTTTCGGTCCTCATCGAGAACGACCCCTTCCTGGGCCGCCTGCTGACCGGGCGCATCGACTCCGGCAAGGCCGTTCCCGGCCTGGCCATCAAGGCCCTGTCCCGGGACGGCCAGGAGATCGAGCGCGGCCGCATCACCAAGGTCCTGGCCTTCCGGGGCCTGAAGCGCCAGCCCATCGAGGACGCCGAGGCCGGCGACATCGTCGCCATTGCGGGCCTGTCCAAGGCCACCGTGGCCGACACCCTGTGCGCGATGGAGGTCACCGAGGCCCTTCCGGCCCAGCCCATCGACCCGCCGACCATCTCGATGACCGTCTCGGTCAATGACAGCCCCCTGGCGGGCCGCGAGGGCGACAAGGTCCAGAGCCGGGTCATCCGCGACCGCCTCCTCAAGGAGGCCCAGTCCAACGTGGCCATTCGGGTGACCGAGTCCGGGGAAAAGGACGCCTTCGAGGTGGCCGGCCGCGGCGAGCTCCAGCTGGGCGTCCTCATCGAGGGCATGCGCCGCGAGGGCTTCGAGCTGTCCATCAGCCGCCCCCGGGTGGTCTACCAGGCCGATCCCGAGACCGGCGAGCGGCTGGAGCCCATCGAGGAGGTGGTGATCGACGTGGACGACGAGTTCACCGGCATCGTCATCGAGAAGCTGTCGGCCCGGAAGGCCGAGCTGAAGGACATGGGCCCCTCGGGGGCGGGCAAGACCCGCATCACCCTGATGGCCCCCTCGCGCTCCCTGATCGGCTACCAGGGCGAGTTCCTGACCGACACCCGGGGTTCCGGCGTGCTCAACCGGGTCTTCTCGCACTACGAGGGCTACAAGGGCCCCATCGACGCCGGCCGCAAGGGCGTGCTGGTCTCCAACTCCGACGGGGAGACGGCGGCCTACGCCCTGTGGAACCTCGAGGACCGGGGGATCATGTTCGTCGGCGGCGGCGAGAAGACCTACCAGGGCATGATCATCGGCGAGAACTCCCGGTCGGACGATCTGGACGTCAACCCCATGAAGGCCAAGCAGCTGACCAACGTCCGCGCCTCCGGCAAGGACGAGGCCGTGCGCCTGACCCCGCCCCGCCGCATGACCCTCGAGCAGGCCATCGCCTACATCGAGGATGACGAACTGGTGGAAGTCACGCCAAAGTCGATCCGCCTGCGCAAGCAGGTGCTCAATCCGAGCTTCCGCAAGAAGCGCGCCCGGGTCGACTGAGACCCCGGCGCCCGCCGGGAGGACCGCCATGGTGCATCCGCTCTACGCGGCCATGCCGCCGACCGTGTTCGACGAGATGTCAGGCCTGGCGCGCGCCCACGGCGCCCTCAACCTCGGCCAGGGCTTTCCCGACGATCCCGGGCCAGAGGCCCTGCGCCGGGCGGCGGCCGAGGCCGTGCTGGACGGCTACAACCAGTATCCGCCCTCGCGCGGCCTGCCGGAGCTGCGCCGGGCCGTGGCCGCCCACTACGCCCGGACCCAGGGCCTGTCCTTTGATCCCGAGACGGAGATCACCGTCACCTCCGGCGCCACCGAGGCCCTGGCGGCGGCCATCCTGGCCCTGGTGGAGCCCGGCGACGAGGTGATCCTCTTCCAGCCGGCCTACGACGCCTACGCCCCCCTGGTGCGGCGGGCCGGAGGCGTTCCGCGCTTCGTCACCCTCTCCCCGCCGGACTGGCGCTGGACCTCCGCCCAGCTGGAGGCCGCCTTCTCCCCACGCACCCGCGCCGTGATCCTGAACTCGCCGGTCAACCCCACCGGCGTCGTGGTTCCCCTGGAAGACCTGGAGCTCCTGGCCGCCGCCTGCCGGGCCCGAAGCATCCCGGTGATCTGCGACGAGGTCTGGGAGCACCTGGTCTTCGACGGCGCTGTCCATGCGCCCCTCATCGCCCTGCCCGGCATGAGGGACCTGGCGGTCAAGATCGGCTCAGCCGGCAAGATGTTCGGCCTGACGGGCTGGAAGGTGGGCTTCCTCTGCGCCGGCCCGGCCCTGTCGCCAGCCCTGGCCCGCGCCCACCAGTTCCTGACCTTCACCACCCCGCCCAACCTGCAGGCGGCCGTGGCCTTCGGCTTGGAGACCCCCGGGGATTGGTTCACCGCCATGCCGGCCCGGATGCAGGCCAGCCGGGACCGCCTGACGGAAGCCCTGAAGCGCGAGGGCTTCGCCGTCGCCCGCTCCCAGGGCACCTATTTCCTCACGATCGACCTGCCCGACTCCGGCGTGGCCGAGGCCGACCGCGCCTTCGCCCTCAGGGCGGTGACGCAGGCCGGCGTGGCCGCCATCCCCGTCTCGGCCTTCTACGAGACCGAGGCCGTCACCCGGGTCCTGCGCCTGTGCTTCGCCAAGGCCGACGACGTGCTGGACGAGGCCGCGACCCGGCTGGCCCGGGCCCGCGACCTGTCCCTCAAGGCGACGGTAGCCTGAGGCCTCAGCTCGTCGAGCCGCCGTCCACCACCACGGTCTGGCCGGTCATCCAGCCGCCCGCCTTCGAGGCCAGGAAGACCGCCGCCCCGGCGATGTCGTCGGGCTCGCCCAGCCGGCGCAGGGGGGTGCCGGACGACGACCGGACCTCGGCCTCGGGGGTGTCCCACAGGGCGCGGGCGAAGTCGGTCTTCACCAGGCCGGGCGCGATGCAGTTGATGCGGATGTTATGCGGGCTCAGCTCCTGGGCGAGGTTGCGGGCCATCTGCATGTCCGCCGCCTTGGAGATGGCGTAGGCGCCGATCACCGGCGTGCCGCGGAAGCCGCCGATGGACGAGACGATGATGATCGCCCCGTCCTTGCGCTCGACCATCTCGGGCGAGACCAGGTTCACCAGCCAGTTGTTGGCGATGATGTTGTTCTCGAGGATCTTGCGGAAGGCGTCGTCGCTGATGCCGCTCATCGGCCCGTAATAGGGGTTGGAGGCGGCGTTGCAGACCAGGATGTCGACCTTGCCGAAGGCCTTGCGGGTCTCGTCCACCAGCCGGGCCAGGTCGTCCTTGGACGAGATGTTGGCGGGCACGGCGATCGCCGAGCCGGGCCAGCGGGCGTTGATGGCGGCGGCGACCTCGTCGCAGGGCCCGGCCTTGCGGGAGGAGATGACCACCTTGGCGCCGTGCTCGGCCATGCGCTCGGCGATGGCTTTGCCAATGCCGCGCGACGAGCCGGTGATGATCGCCACCTTGCCGGTCAGATCGAAAAGTTCGCCCATGGGTTTCCTCCGCCTTCGGGTCCTGTTTCGGCGGCCATTTGCCGTCCCGCAAGCGGCAGGGTCAAGCCGCCCGGCTTGTCGTCGGGGGCCGGGCGGGCTAGTCGGAGGGCAGCGGCGGATTTTTCCGGCCGCGGGGCGGACGCCCCCTTGCGCCGGGCGGCGCGGGGGCACAGCTTCCGCCCCTTGACCGATGGAGTGGTTCCCATGCGCGACTGGCGGCTTGAAGACGAGGAAGAGGGCGACGGGCCGAAGCCCGATGCGGCGGCCGCCGCCGGCGGACCGGTCGCCAGCGCCCTGTTCAAGTCGCGCACCGTCCTCATCTTCGGTGAGGTCAACATGCGCATGGCCGAGCGGGTCACCGCCCAACTCCTGGCCCTGGCGGCCGAGGGCGACGGCGACATCCGCGTCATCATCAACTCGCCCGGCGGCCACGTGGAGAGCGGCGACACCATCCACGACGTCATGCGGTTCTGCGGCCCGAAGGTGAAGGCCATCGGCACCGGCTGGGTGGCCAGCGCCGGCGTGACCATCTTCCTGGGCGCCGAGCGCGAGAACCGCGTCTGCCTGCCCAACACCCGCTTCCTCCTGCACCAGCCGAGCGGCGGCGTGCGCGGCCAGGCCTCCGACATCCAGATCGAGGCCGAGGAAATCGTGAAGATGCGCCAGCGCATGAACCGGCTCATCGCCCGCGAGAGCGGCCAGACCTACGAGAAGATCGTCAAGGACACCCAGCGCAACTTCTGGATGAGCGCCGAAGAGGGCGTGGCCTACGGCCTGGCCTCTCGGATCGTCTCCAGCGCCATCGAGGTCTGAGGCGGGCGTCGGGGGGGAAGCGGGCCATGGCGACCTTCACCTCCGACGGCCTCGAGATCGCCTTTGACGCCCGCGAGCCCGCGCCCGGCGGGTCCTGGCTGATCCTCGTCCACGGCTTTTCCTCCAACCGCCATGAGGGCTGGCGGCGGACGGGCTGGTATGCGGCCCTGGAGCGTCGCGGCATGGGCTTCGCCGCCCTCGACCAGCGCGGCCATGGCGAGAGCGCCAAGCCCCACGACCCGGCCCTCTACGGCCGCGCCGCCATGGCCCGGGATGTCCTCGCCCTGATGGATCACCTCGGCGCCGCCCGGGCCGACCTCTTCGGCTATTCCATGGGCGCGCGCACGGCGCTGGAAGTCGCCCTGACCGCCCCGGACCGGGTGTCGAACCTCATCCTCGGCGGCGTCGGCGACGCCCTCTTCAGCCCCCGCGAGACGGCCTCCACCGGGACCATGGCGGCGGCCATGCGGGCGGCGGACCCGGAAACCATCACCGAGCCCATGCTGCGCAGCTTCCGCCAGTTCGCCGACGAGCAGGGCGAGGACCTCGAAGCCCTGGCCGCCTGCACCGAGGCGACCAACCCGCCCCTCGACCCCGACGCCCTGTCGACCCTGCCCATGCCCGTCCGCGTCATCGCCGGCATGCAGGACCGCCTCGCCGGCGACCCCGAGGGCCTGGCCCGACGCTTCGCCTACGGCAAGGGCGTGACCCTGCCCGGCTGCGACCACTTCTCCGCCATCCCCCACGGCCTGACCAAGGCCGCCGTCTTCGACTTCCTCGACGGAGTGGATGACGACGACCCCTGGGGGCGATGAACAGGGACGACGGCGCTTCAGCAGACCCCCTCCGGCCCGCTTCGCGGCCCACCTCCCCCTGGGGGGAGGAATTAGAGCGCCAATTGCTCCCCCGAGGGGGAGCTGACGGCGAAGCCGGCTGAGGGGGTCAACGGCGCCCGGAATCTAGTCCTTCGGCCCCATGTTGTAGGGCCCGCCCTTTTCCAGGGCGATGCGGTAGGCCGGGCGGTCCTGGCAGCGGCGGACCCAGGCGGCGAGGCGGTCGTGGCCGCCGAGACGGCCCAGCATGCCGCCGGCCTCGCCCACGAAGCTCATCTGGATGTCGGCCAGGCTGAATTCGCCGAGGAGGTAGTCGCGGCCCGCCAGCGCCCCATCGACGAAGCCCAGGTGGTTGGCGATCTCGCTCTCGATGCGCGGCTGAAGGGGTGCGCCGGCGTCGCCCAGTCGGCGGACATACATGTCCAGCATCAGGGGCAGCATGGCCGAGCCCTCGGCGTAGTGCATCCACTGCTGGTAGACGTCATACTCGGGCGAGGCCGCCGGCGGGGCCAGGCGGCCGCCGGCGCAGCGGCGCGACAGGTAGTCGAGGATGGCGCCCGATTCGAAGACCACCTGGCCCGCGTTCTCGATCACCGGCGACTTGCCGAGGGGATGGATGGCCTTCAGCCCCGGCGGGGCCAGGCGGGTGACGGCGTCGCGGGCGTGGTGGCGGATCTCGTAGGGCAGGCCCAGCTCCTCCAGGGTCCAGAGCACGCGCTGGGAGCGGGAATCGTTCAGGTGGTGGACGATGATCATGGGCGGGGCTCCTGGCCGGCGGGGCGGTCTCAGCTTGCGGTGTCGCGGGCCGTGCGGTTGGCCTATAAGGCCGGGGATGACTGAGGCCCTGATCCTACCCCGAATTGTCCCCCTCTTGCACCAGTCGGCGCAGGCGGCCGATTCCGTCACGGCGCGGGTGCGCCAGGCCGTCGAGGCCCTCGTCGCCCCTGGCGGGCGCGTGGACCGCGACCGGCTGGACGCCGAGCAGCACGCCGCCCACGGCCTGGCCTGGTGCGCGTCCTATGCCGAAACCCTGCGCCAGGTCGCCCTGTGGGCCGAACGGCTGGAGGGGGCGGGCGCCCTGACCGAGTCCGAGGCCCTGCCGGCCCAGCTCCTGGCCTTCGAGTATGTCTCGCAGATGGCCGGCGGCCTGCCCATGAACCAGGGCGAGACCTTCCGCCCCGCCGACCTGGGCGTAGAGACGGGCGAGCTCGCCGCCCTGGCGGCCGACCTGCGCCCCGGCGCCTCCCAGGCGGTGAAGACCCGCATTGTCGCCCTGCTGGAGGGCGTCTCCGGCCGCGCCTCCCTCGAGGCCTCGGGCCTGGACGAGACCCTGGAGGCGATCCGCGACCAGTTCACCGACTTTTCCCGCACCCGCGTGGCGCCCTTCGCCCAGGGCTGGCACCTGCGCGATGAGCTCATCCCCCTGTCCCTGCTGGAGGAGCTGGCCGGGCTCGGGGTCTTCGGCCTGACCCTGCCCGAGGCCTGGGGCGGAGCGGGGCTGGGCAAGACGGCCATGTGCGTGGTCTCCGAGGCCCTGTCCCGGGGCTGGATCGCCGCCGGCTCCTTAGGCACCCGCTCGGAGATCGCCGCCGAGCTGATCCTGGCCCACGGCACGGACGAGCAGAAGGCCCGCCTCCTGCCCGGCATCGCCTCGGGCGCGATCATCCCGACCGCCGTCTTCACCGAGCCGGACACCGGATCGGACCTGGGCGCCCTGCGCACCCGGGCCGAGCGGTCCGGCGGCGCCTGGCGGGTCTTCGGCGCCAAGACCTGGATCACCCACGCGGCCCGGGCCGACCTGATGACCCTCCTGGTCCGCACCGAACCGGGCACGAAGGACCACCGGGGCCTGTCCATGCTGCTGGCGGAAAAGCCCCGCGGGACCGACGCCGAGCCCTTCCCCGCCCCCGGCATGAGCGGCGGCGAGATCGGCGTCATCGGCTATCGCGGCATGAAGGAATACGACATCGCCTTCGACGGCTTCGAGGTCCCGGAGAGCGCCCTCCTGGGCGGCCAGACCGGCAGGGGCTTCTCCCAGCTCATGGCCACCTTCGAGAGCGCCCGGATCCAGACCGCCGCCCGCGCCGTCGGCGTCGGCCAGGCGGCCCTCGACGAGGCCGTCGCCTACGCCTTCCAGCGCCGCCAGTTCGACCGGCCCATCGCCGAGTTCCCGCGGGTCGCCAACAAGCTGGCCATGATGGCCGCCGAGCTGCTGGGCGCCCGCCGCCTCACCTGGTTCGCCGCCGAGGCCAAGGACCAGGGCCGCCGCTGCGACCTGGAGGCCGGCATGGCCAAGCTCACCGCCGCCCGCATCGCCTGGGCCGCCGCCGACAACGCCGTCCAGGTGCACGGCGGCGCCGGCTTCGCCACCGAGCAGGCTGCGAGCCGGCTCCTGGCCGACGCCCGCATCCTGAACATCTTCGAGGGGGCCGGCGAGGTGCAGGCCCAGGTCATCGCCCGCCGCCTGCTCGAGGGCGCCAACTAGCCGTCCGGAAAGGACCCCCATGGACGTCGTCTTCAAGTACCTGATCCCGGCGGCCCTGCTCGTCGTCCTGGTCACCCTGGGGCTTGGCCTCTACGCCCTGTTCCGCGGCGGGGACTTCGGTCGGTCCTACTCCAACCGGCTGATGCGGCTGCGGGTCCTGACCCAGGCCATCGCCGTGGCCATCCTGGCCGCCGCCCTCTGGTGGCGCCAGCAGGCGGGCTGAGCCGTGGTCCTGATCAACCGCATCTACACCCGCGCCGGCGACGCCGGGACGACCCGCCTGGCCACCGGGGCCGAGGTCTCCAAGGCCGACCTGCGCGTGGCGGCCTACGGCGATGTGGACGAGGCCAACGCCTGCCTGGGGCTGGCGCGCCTGCACACCGCCGGGACGCCCCTCGATCCCCTGCTGGCCCGCCTGCAGAACGAGCTCTTCGACCTCGGCGCCGACCTCGCCACCCCGCCGGGGCCGTCGGAGGACCGGGCCCTGCGCATCCTGGATTCGCAGGTGGCCCGCCTGGAGCAGGAGATCGACGCCCTGAACGACGGTCTGGGCGAGTTGACCTCCTTCATCCTGCCGGGAGGAAGCCCCGCCGCCGCCTTCCTGCACCTGGCCCGCACCGTGGCGCGCCGGGCCGAACGCAGCGCCGTCGCCCTGGCGTCAGCCGGCGAGCCGGTCAGCGGCCCGGCCCTGCGCTACCTGAACCGGCTGTCGGACCTCCTCTTCGTCGCCGCCCGCGTCGCCAATGACCAGGGCCGCGCCGACGTCCTCTGGCAGGCCGGGGCCACGCGGGAGGCCTAGGGGGAAGGGTATACTGGGAGGCCGAAGACCCCCTCAGTCAGCTTCGCTGACAGCTCCCCCTTGGGGGAGCAATTGAGCGCTCTCATTCCTCCCCCCAGGGGAGGTGGACCGCGTGGCGGGCCGGAGGGGGCTTCGGCCCCTCAGTCCGGCTTCACGGCGCCCGGCGCCCCGGACTCGCGCGTGCGGGCGTCGGCCTTGGCGGCCTCATGGCTCTTGCGGTCGGTGATAGGCCGTCCGGTGATGTCCGAGATCAGGATCGGCTGGGCGCAGGTGCGCTGGCGCCAGTCCCACCACTTGCCGGCCTGCTCGCACTCCTTGCCGGGATTGATCCAGACCAGCTGGACCACCACCATCACCAGGCTGACGACGACGAAGACGCCGGCGGTGATGCGGAACACCCGGCGGATCAGTTTCGACATCTCTCGGCTCCTGAAGGCCCCTGGGCGGGCGACCTGCGTCAGTCTCCTGGGCCTCCGAACGCGCCCGGAGCTTGCAAACCGCGCCGGATTGGTTATGCCCCACCCGGTTCCATTTGTTGCAATGCAATTTGAGGCGCTAGCGAAGCCATGAAGGTCCTCGTGCCCGTTAAGCGGGTCATCGACTACAACGTCAAGGTTCGGGTCAAGGCCGATCAGACCGGTGTCGACCTGGCCAATGTGAAGATGGCCATGAACCCGTTCTGCGAGATCGCGGTCGAAGAGGCCGTCCGCCAGAAGGAGAAGGGCGCCGCGACCGAGGTCGTCGCCGTCTCCATCGGCCCGGCCCAGGCCCAGGAAACCCTGCGCACGGCCCTGGCCATGGGCGCGGACCGGGCCATCCTGATCCAGACCGACCAGGACCTCGAGCCCCTGGCCGTCGCCAAGGTGCTGGCGGCCGTGATCGCCGAGGAAGCCCCCGGCGCGGTCATCATGGGCAAGCAGGCCATCGACGGCGACAACAACGCCACCGGCCAGATGCTGTCGGCCCTGCTGGACTGGCCCCAGGCGGTCTTCGCCTCGGAAGTCGTCCTGTCGGCCGGCTCGGCCAAGGTCACCCGCGAGATCGACGGCGGCCTGCAGACCGTCGACGTGGCCCTGCCGGCGGTCATCACCGCCGACCTGCGCCTGAACGAGCCGCGCTACGCCTCCCTGCCGAACATCATGAAGGCCAAGAAGAAGCCCCTCGACGTGAAGGAGCTGTCGGCCGTCGGCGTCGACACCGCCCCGCGCCTCAAGGTGGTCAAGGTCGCCGAGCCGCCCAAGCGCAGCGGCGGCGTCAAGGTCGAGAGCGCCGCTGAAATCGTTTCCAACCTCAAGACCAACGGGGTGATCTGATGGCTGTCCTGGTTTTCGCCGATCACGACAACGCGTCCCTCAAGGACAGCACCCACAAGACCGTCACCGCCGCCCTCGCCCTGTCCGGCGATGTCGACGTGCTGGTGGCCGGCAAGGGCGCCGGCGACGTGGCCAAGGCTGCGGCCGGCATCGCCGGGGTCCGCAAGGTCCTGCACGCCGAGAGCGACGCCCTGGGCCAGGGCCTGCCCGAGGCGATCAGCGCCCTCGTCACCCCCCTGATGGCGGGCTACGACGCCCTGCTGACCCCCGCCACCTCCCTGGGCAAGAGCTTCTCGCCCCGCGTGGCGGCCAAGCTTGACGTCGCCCAGATCACCGAGGTGATCGAGGTCGTCGATGGCTCCACCTTCGTGCGCCCGATCTACGCCGGCAACGCCCTGGAGACCGTCCAGTCCTCCGACGCCAAGAAGGTGCTGACCGTCCGGGCCACCAACTTCAAGGCGGCCGCCGAGGGCGGCTCCGCCGCGATCGAGACCGTCGACGCCGGTCCCGGCGCCGGCAAGACCACCTTTGTCGACCAGCAGATCGTCAAGTCGGCCCGTCCCGAGCTGACCGCCGCCAAGATCGTCGTCTCCGGCGGTCGGGCCATGGGCTCGGCCGAGGAGTTCCAGCGGGTCATCGAGCCCCTGGCCGACAAGCTGGGCGCGGCCGTCGGCGCCAGCCGGGCCGCCGTGGATGCGGGCTACGCCCCCAACGACTACCAGGTCGGCCAGACCGGCAAGGTCGTGGCCCCCGAGCTCTATGTCGCCATCGGCATCTCGGGCGCCATCCAGCACCTGGCCGGCATGAAGGACTCCAAGGTCATCGTGGCCATCAACAAGGACGGCGACGCCCCCATCTTCCAGGTCGCCGACCTGGGCCTGGTGGCCGACTACAAGGCCGCCGTCCCGGAACTGATGGACGCCCTGGCCGCCGCCGGCAAATAGGCCCGACGGGTTTCCATCTCCGGAAGAGGGGGGTGCGGTCGCCGCGCCCCCCTTTTTCATGCCCGAGCCTCCCTTGCGCTGCGATGCAGCAAATCGCTTGGCGGCGCCGCAACACGGTTCTAGGGTGCGCCCCCTAACGCGGCCGGAGAGCCGCCTTTGCGGGGTTACGTTCATGGCGGGCATCAGGACGGTCGGCGTCATCGGCGCGGGTCAGATGGGATCGGGCATCGCCCATGTGGTGGCCCTGGGCGGCTACGAGGTCCTGCTGCACGACGTCAGCCCCGACCGCATCACCGCCAGCCGCGAGCTGATCGGCCGCAACATGACCCGCCAGGTCTCCCGCGAGATCATCACCCCCCAGGAGATGGAAGCCGCCCAGGCGCGCATCCACGCCGCGCCCGAACTCCAGGTCGTCGGCGCGGCGGACCTGGTCATCGAGGCGGCCACCGAGAGCGAGGAGGTCAAGAAGTCGATCTTCCGCGCCCTGTCGCCCCACCTCGGCGCCGACACCCTCCTGGCCTCCAACACCTCGTCCATCTCCATCACCCGGCTCGCGGCGGCCACTGACCGGCCCGAGCGATTCATCGGCCTGCACTTCATGAACCCCGTGCCGCTGATGAAGCTGGTGGAGATCATCCGCGGCATCGCGACCGACGCGCCCACCTACGAGACCGCGGTCAACTTCGCCCGGTCCCTGGGCAAGACCACCGCCAACGCCGAGGACTTCCCGGCCTTCATCGTCAACCGCGTCCTGGTGCCGATGATCAATGAGGCGATCTACACCCTCT
>JBJOJL010000028.1:0-22940 GCA_046046615.1 Pseudomonadota bacterium | reverse complement strand
GCGGGCGAACTCACGGATCGACTCATCGACGTTGTACATGGCCATGGCCACGCCGGAGCCGGGGAAGTCGAACACCTCGTGCTCGATCTCCTGGCCGTCCTCTCCGGTCCACTTGACGGTCAGCTTGCCCTTGCCGGGGACCCGGAAGTCCGTGGCGCGGTACTGGTCGCCGAAGGCGTGGCGGCCGATGATGATGGGCTGGGTCCAGCCGGGGATCAGGCGCGGCACGTTGCGGCAGATGATGGGCTCGCGGAAGACGACGCCGCCGAGGATGTTGCGGATGGTGCCGTTCGGCGACTTCCACATCTTCTTCAGGTTGAATTCCTTCACCCGGGCCTCGTCCGGCGTGATGGTGGCGCACTTCACGCCGACGCCATGGCGCTTGATCGCCTCGGCGGACTCGATGGTGACCTTGTCGTCCGTGGCGTCCCGGTGCTCCATCCCCAGGTCGTAATAGTCCAGGGTGATGTCGAGGTAGGGGAAGATCAGCTTGTCCTTGATCCACTGCCAGATGATGCGGGTCATTTCGTCCCCGTCGAGATCCACGACAGGGTTGGCGACTTTGATCTTGGCCATGACGGGCGCGCACTCCTCGGCGAAACGGGTCTGTTGTCGGGGGAGCTATACCCGCCCCCGCGCCCCGGCGCAAAGGCTGCGGGCGGCCTCGCGCTTGCGCCGGCGGGCCTGAGGCCTGAAAAGGACCGCCATGGACCCCGTCGCCCCCGCCGTCATCCTTGATCGTCCCCAGCTGGCGGAGAACATCGGGGCCGTGGCCCGCGCCATGGCGAACTTCGGACTCTCGGACCTGAGGCTCGTGGCGCCCCGGGACGGCTGGCCCCAGGAGCGGGCCTGGGCCTCGGCCTCCGGGGCGGACTGGCCCCTCAACGCCGCCCGGGTCTATGACACGGTGGCCGACGCCGTCGCCGACCTGACCTTTGTCCAGGCCACGACCGCGCGGCCGCGGGAGCTGCAACTGCCCGTCCTGACCCCGCGCGAGGCGGTGGACCTGGCGCACGCCGAGGCGGTGCAGGACCGGCGCACCGGCCTGCTCTTCGGCGCCGAGCGGGCGGGGCTGGAAACCGCCGACATCGCCCTCTGCCAGACCGTGGTGACCCTGCCGGTGGACCCGCGGTTCCGGTCGCTCAACCTGGCCCAGGCCGTGATCATCCTCGCCTACGAGTGGCGCATGCGCATCAACGCCGCCGCCCCCGCGAACTTCCGGCCCGGCCCCGAACCCGCCCCGGCGGCCAGCCTGATGGGGCTCTACGGGCACCTGGAGGATGAACTGGAGGCCGCCGGCTTCTTCCATCCGCCGGAGAAGAAGCCCTCCATGGTCCATAACCTCCGCTCCGCCCTCGGCCGGGCCCGCTTCAGCGAGCAGGAGGTGCGCACCTTCCGGGGCGTCGTCACCGCCCTGTCCCGTGGCCGCGGCCGGGTGCTGGAGAAGATCGCCCGCCAGAAAGCCCAGTCCTCCGGAAAGGAGACCGCATGAGCGACCTAGACGCCCTCCGCGAGGCCGCCCGCACGGCCTACGTCTTCACCCTGCCGCTGATCGAGATCGCGACCACCCGCAGCCGGGGCCTGGCCGTCGGCTCGCCGATGAACACCTTCGGGCACATGCGCAACCTCGCGGACCACACCGCCCGGAAGGTGACCACGCCCAACAACGACACCTTCTACTCCACGGCGCAGGTGGACCTGTCCGCCGGACCGGTGACCCTGACCCTGCCGCCGTCCGGCGACCGCTATCTCTCGGTCCAGTTCATGGACGCCTACAGCAACACCTTCGCCCTCCTGGGCACGCGCACGACGGGCGGGAAGGGCGGGACCTACACCCTGGTCGGCCCCGGCGAGGCCGTCGCCCCGGGGCCGCGGGTCCTGCGTGCGCCGACCCGGCACGTCTGGGTCCTGGCCCGGATCCTGGTGGCGGGACCGGAGGACGCGGCCGCCGCCAAGGCGGTGCAGACGGGCCTGTCCATGCAGGGGCCGGCCACCGCCGATCCGGGGATCTTCGCGGGCCGGGGGGCGGACTGGCGGGACTATCTGGCCTCCGCCGCCGAGCTGATGCGGCTCAATCCGCCGCTGGCGACGGACGGCCTCGCCCTGGCGCGCATGGCGCCCCTGGGCCTGGAGGCCTTCGATCCGGACCGGTTCACGCCGGAAGAGGCGGCGGCGATCGCCGAGGGTCTGGAGGCGGGCCGGCGCTTCGGTCGCAGCGCCGGGGGGCTGACCGGTCCCGCCTTCATCGACGGCTGGTCCTATCCCGACGGCCGGCTGGGCAACTTCGGCCAGAACTACGCCCTGAGGGCGGCGGTCGCGGTGGGCGGCCTGGCGGCCCTGCCGCCGGAGGAGGCCATGTACATGCGGGCCGAGGGCGACCTGCCCCGGGCCCTCTTCGACGGCGCCCGCAACTGGCGCCTGCACTTCGCCGCCGACCGGAAGATCCCCGTGGACAGTTTCTGGTCCCTGAGCCTCTACGAGGCGACGGAGGACGGGCAGTTCTTCTTCACGCGGAACGACCTCAACCGCTTCGCCATCGGCGACCGGACCCCGGGGCTGGCCTACAATCCCGACGGCTCCCTCGACATCTGGATCGGCGCCGCCTCGCCGGGCTCGGAGCGGGAATCCAACTGGCTGCCGGCGCCGCAGGGCCCCTTCGCCCTCTTCATGCGCGCCTACCTGCCGCGGCCCGAACTCCTGGACGGGCGCTGGCGCCTGCCGCCGGTCACGCCCGCCTGACGGCGTCGCCGTTGCAATTGGACCCCCGGTGAGGTAAGGACCGCGCCTTCCGCGCGCGGGACCTTGGCGTCCTGCGCCGGCATGACGGGCAGATGCAGAGCCGCCGTTGAAATCGCGGTCCCCAAGGGAACCGCCGGCCTGCGTCAACTGAAGAGAGACGACACATGTCGAAGCGCCACTCGGCGAAGTACAAGATCGACCGGCGGATGGGCGAGAACATCTGGGGTCGCCCGAAGTCCCCCATCAACCAGCGCGCCTACGGCCCCGGCCAGCACGGCCAGCGCCGCAAGCAGAAGACCTCCGACTTCGGCCTGCAGCTCCGCGCCAAGCAGAAGCTGAAGGGCTATTACGGCAACCTGACCGAGAAGCAGTTTTCGCGCACCTACGCCGAAGCCGCCCGCCGGAAGGGCAACACCGCCGAGACCCTGATCGGCCTCCTGGAAGCCCGGCTGGACGCGGTGGTCTACCGCGCCAAGTTCGTGCCCACCGTCTTCGCCGCCCGCCAGTTCGTGAACCACGGCCACGTGACCGTGAACGGCAAGCGGGTGAACATCGCCTCCTACCGCGTGAAGGTCGGCGACGTCGTCCAGGTCCGTGAGCGTTCGCGCAACATGGCCCTGGTGCTCGAGGCCCTGCAGTCGGCCGAGCGCGACACGCCGGACTATATCGAGGTGGACGCCAAGGCCATGTCGGCCCGCTTCGTCCGGACCCCGGAGCTGTCCGAGGTGCCGTATCCGGTGAAGATGGAACCCAACCTCGTCGTGGAATTCTACGCGTCCTGATCCGGACGCGCCGCGAGACGAACAGGGGCCCCGGAGCGATCCGGGGCCTTTTTCGTGGGTCCGGAGCTTGCGGTCGGCGGCCCTTTGGAGCCGAATGCATGCGTGCTGTCCCGTCGTCTCCTCCTTGCCGGAACCCTGGCCCTGGCCGGCTGCGCCAGCCTGCCGCGGCAGCAGGCCTGGCCATCGGCGGGGCCGTTTCCGGAGCTTGAGGCGGTCCGGTCGGTCCGGGTCACGCCTGCGGGGCTGAGCATCGAGGTGGCCAGCCGGGGCTGCGCGGCGGCGCCGGACCTGGCCTTCTACGTCGAGCGCCGGGGCGGGGTCGCCACGGTCGCCTTCGCCCGTCGGAAGCTGCAGGCCTGCAGCGAGGCGCCGGAGGGCTGGGTGGAGGTCGCCTTCACCCGCGAGGCCCTGGGGCTCAGCCCGGACGAGCGGGTCTTCGTGCTCAATCCGATGTCGGCGAGACCGGATCAATGAAGCGGGCGACCATTTCGGCCGGCACCCGTCGGGGTCGGCCGCCCTCGCGCTCGATCAGGCACCAGGTGGTTCGGACCTGGGCGCACATGGCGCCGTCGGGGCCGTCGATCCGGACATAGCGGTCAAAGCGCGGTCCCTCGGCCTCGCGCGCCACCCAGGTGCGGCCCGTCGCCGTCTCTCCGGGCAGGAGGGCGCGGCGATAGTCGACCTCGTGGCGCAGGCAGATCCAGGCCCAGCGCGCCTGGTCTTCATCGGGCTGGCGGGCCTCCCAGTGGGAAATGGCCAGGTCCTGGGCCCAGGACAGGTAGACGACGTTGTTGACGTGCCCGTTGGCGTCGATGTCGGCGGGCGAGGGCGTAAAGGCGCGGGTGAAGACCTGCTGGCCCTCCGTCGGCTCGAACAGGCGGCTCACGGCGCGCCGGTCAGGCGAGGAGGCCCTGCTCGGACATGTGGGTCTTCAGTTCGCCGGACTGGAACATCTCCTTGACGATGTCCGCGCCGCCGATGAACTCGCCCTTCACGTAGAGCTGGGGAATGGTCGGCCAGTCCGAGAAGGACTTGATGCCCTCGCGCAGGTCCTGGTCCTGCAGCACGTCCACGCCGACATAGTCGACGCCCATGTGGTCGAGCACCTGGACCACCAGGGCGGAGAAGCCGCAGCGGGGCTGGTCAGGCACGCCCTTCATGAAGAGCACCACCGGGTTCTCCGCGATGGTCTTGCCGATGAAGTCGTGGACCGGGTTGTCGGTGGACATGTGGGATCTCCCGAAGGCTGGTCTCCAGCTAGGCGCCCAGCGGCGCCGGGTCAAGCCGCAGCTTCAGCCCGCCTGGTCCGGCGTCAGGGTTTCGAGGGCCAGGGCGTGCAGTTCGCCACCCACCTTGCCCTTGAGGGCGGCGTAGACCAGCTGGTGCCGGCGCACCCGGGGAAGGCCTACGAAGGCGTCCGAGACGATCCGCGCCCGGTAGTGGTCGCCGTCGCCCGCCAGGTCCTCGATCCGGATGTCGGCGCCGGGGAAGGCCTCGCGAAGCTCGGACTCGAGGTCTTGCTGGGACATGGGCATGGAAACATCTCCTGGGGCGGACCTGCGCCGCATGATGGCATGTAGGGACGGCATAGGTGATTCCCAGACCGGGAGGCGGACGGAATGGCGATGGCGGCGATGGCGGCGGCGGCGGCCCTCTTCAGCTTTCCTGGCGGGCAGGCGGTGTCGGCCGCTCCCCTGATGCCCGCCGCCCCGGCGGCGTCCCCGCGGCCCCGGCCGGGGCTCTGGACCCTGGCCAGGGCGGACTGCCGCTTTAACCTTCGCGCCGAACTGGACCGTTGGCCGGACTGCGCCGATCCCGTGCAGATGGGCCAGGCGGCCCTGTCCCGCCCGTCGCCCGGCCGGCCGGGTTCGGCGATGAAGTACGTCTATGCCGAAGGCGACCCGGGCCTCCTGCAGGTCGAGACCGGACGGGGAGGCGCCGAGGCCTGGAGCTATTACGGATTCCGGCCCCTGGCCTCGGATGCTGACGGCGGCGTCATCCGCGCGCGGATCTGGCCCGTCACCTGCCCGGCCAAGAGCTGCCGGATCAAGACGGCCAAAGAGCTCCTGGCCGCCGCGCGGGCGTCGGAGGCGCGGGCCTTCACCGAAGCGTCGGAGGATCCCGGGCGCACCGCCGTCTGGGTGCGGCGCGCCCAGTAGGTCGGCCTCAGTCGACGATGGCCGAATAGACCAGGTTCTTCAGCTGGCCCCGGAAGTTGAAAGTGCCCGAGGGCATGAGCTGGGTCATGAAGACCATGGTCATGTCCTCCTTGGGGTCGACCCAGAAGATGGTCGAGGCCGCGCCCCCCCAGTAATAGTCGCCGACGCCCAGGGCGCCGGTCTCCACCACCCCTTGCGTGGAGGCGAAGCCCAGGCCGAAGCCCACGCCTTCGTTGGCTGTTTCCGAGAAGGTGCCGATGGCCAGCTGGGTCAGGTCCTTGACGCCGGGCAGGTGGTTCATGTGCATCATCTCAAGGGTCCGCGGCCCCAGGATGCGAACGCCATCCAGTTCGCCGCCCCGGCGCAGCATCTCGCAGAAGCGCATGTAGTCGGCCGTCGTGCCCGTCAGTCCGCCGCCGCCGGACTTGAAGGCCGGGTCGCGGGTGAAGTTGCTGGTCGCCGGATCGTCGATCAGCTTCAGGGCCTTGTCCGGCCCGCGCTGGTAGTTGGCGCAGAAGCGGTCGACCTTTTCGGGCGCCACCTGGAAGGCGGTGTCCACCATGCCCAGGGGTTCGAAGATCTCCTCCCGAAGAAAGTCGGCGAAGGGACGGCCCGAGATGATCTCGACCAGGGCGCCGCAGACGTCGGTGGCCAGGGAGTACATCCAGCGCTCGCCGGGATGGTAGCGGAGCGGCACCTGGGACAGCTTGTCCATGAACTCGACCATGCTGTCCGTCGTGTCGGCCGAGCGGATCTTGAGCGCGCGGTAGGTCTTGTCGATGGGGTGCTGGATGCCCACGCCCGGCAGCCCGCCGCCGTAGGTCAGGCCCGCCGTGTGCGACAGCACGTCCCGGAAGGACGCCGGTCGGCGCGGGCGCTCGGTGACCATGTCCTCGCCCTCGCCGGACACCCAGACCCGGTGGTTCCTCCAGGACGGGACATAGCGGCTGACCGGGTCGTTCAGCTGGAAGTAGCCCCGCTCGTACAGCATCATCAGGGCCACCGAGGTGATCGGCTTGGTCATGGAATAGATGCGGAAGATGGCGTCATCGCGCATGGCCTTGCCGCGCTCGAGGTCCATGCTGCCGAAGCTTCCGGAGTAGGCCGGGACGCCCCGGCGGGCGATGGCGACCTGGCAGCCGGCGATCTTCTGCGGCCCGATGTAGTTGCGCTCCAGGTGCTCGCCGATCCGCTCCAGGCGGGACAGGTCAAATCCGGTGGCGTGCGTCTTCGTCATGGCGTGGGCCTCCCCTTGTTTCTCCGACGGGCTTTCCGGGGCATCATGCCCCCGACCGGCGGGGCGTGGCCAGCCCCCGTCATGCTGAAGGAGCCGCGCCATGTCCGCCATTCTCGACACCCTCGCCGACGCCATCGCCGAACGCCTGAAGGCGCGGGGCGAGACGGTGGCGGTCGCCGAAAGCTCTTCCGGGGGGCTGATCTCGGCGGCCCTGCTGGGGGTGGGCGGCGCCTCGGCCTACTATCTGGGGGGCGGGGTCATCTACACGGCCAAGGCCCGCTTCGCCCTGCTGGACATCCCCAGGGAGGCCACGGCGGGCATGCGCTCGTCCAGCGAGCCCTACGCCCTGCTGCTGGCCCGTTCGATCCGCGAGCAGTTCGGCGCCAGCTGGGGCGTGTCTGAGACCGGGGCGGCCGGGCCGACCGGCAACGGCTACGGCGATGCGGCGGGGCACACCTGCGTGGCCATCTCCGGCCCCATCGAGACGGTCATCACCCTGGAGACGGGCAGCGGCGACCGGCGAGCCAACATGGAGGCCTTCGCCGCCGCCGCCCTGGACCTGCTGGACCGTGGGCTGCAGGCGGCGGGCTGAGCCTCAGGCCATGTAGCCGGGCATCCAACCCTCGTGCCCCGCCTTGAGGGCGTCGAGGGTGAGGGTGAAGACCCCCGTGCAGGCCAGGTCGCGTCCGCCGGCGGCGCCGACCACCCGGGCCGGTACGCCGGCTGAGGCGGCGGCGGACAGGACGGGGCCGGGGTCCGTACAGCCGAGCAGGTAGCGCCCCTGGTCCTCGCCGAAGAGCCAGGCCTGGACGGGCAGGGCGTCACTGGCGGAAAGGCTGATCCCGATGTCGGAGGCCAGGGCCATCTCGGCCGCCGCTGCGACGAGGCCGCCGTCGGAGAGGTCGTGGACCACCCCGGTCAGGCCTGTCCGGATCAGCTGGCGCACCAGGTCGCCATTGCGGCGCTCGACAGCCAGGTCCACCGGCGGAGGGGCGCCGTCCTCGCGGCCGAGGACCTCGCGCAGGTACATCGACGCGCCCAGCTCGCCGCGGGTCTCGCCCACCAGGACCAGGCTCATGCCCGCCTTCAGGCCGGCGAAGTCTGCGCGCCGGCCATAGTCGGGGATCAGGCCGACACCGCCGACCGTCGGCGTGGGCGGGATCGCCGCGCCGCTGGTCTCGTTGTAGAGGCTGACATTGCCGCTCACGACCGGGAAGTCGAGGGCCTGGCAGGCCTCGGCCATGCCGTCGATGGCCCGGACGATCTGGCCCATGATCTCGGGTCGCTCGGGATTGCCGAAGTTCAGGTTGTCGGTGATGGCGATGGGATCCGCGCCCACGGCCGTCAGGTTGCGCCAGGACTCCGCCACCGCCTGCTTGCCCCCCTCGTAGGGGTCGGCCTGGACATAGCGGGGGGTGCAGTCCGACGTCGCGGCGATGGCCTTGCGGGTCCCATGCACTCGGACGACGCCGGCGTCGGCGCCCGTGGCGCTGTCCTCCAGGGTGTCGGCCATGACGTGCCGGTCGTACTGCTCCCAGAGCCAGCGCTTGGAAGCCATGTCCGGGGCGGACATCAGGGTCATCACGGCGGTGGCGAAGTCCTGCGGCGCAGGGACGCTGGCGGCCTCGAGCCGGGGCTGCAGGGCCGGCTGGACCCAGGGGCGGTCATAGAGGGGCGCATCGTCCGACAGGGGCGCCAGGGGCAGGTCGCAGACCACCTCGCCCTGGTGGCGAAGGACGATCCGTCCCGTGTCGGTAGTCTGGCCGATGACGGCGGCGTCCAGGCCCCACTTCTCGAAGATCCTGTGGCCATCGGCCTCGCGGCCGGGCTTCAGGATGGCCAGCATGCGCTCCTGGCTCTCCGAGAGCATCATCTCGTAGGCGCTCATGCCGGTTTCGCGCTGGGGCACCTTGTCGAGGTCGAGCTCGATGCCGACGCCGCCCTTGCCGGCCATCTCCACGGAGGAGGAGGTCAGGCCCGCGGCGCCCATGTCCTGGATGGCGGCCACGGCGCCGGAGGCCATCAGCTCAAGCGTCGCCTCGATGAGCAGCTTCTCGGCGAAGGGATCGCCCACCTGGACGGTCGGGCGCTTCTCCTCCGACGCCTCGTCGAACTCGGCCGAGGCCATGGTGGCGCCATGGATGCCGTCCCGGCCGGTCTTGGAGCCGAAATAGACGACGGGCAGGCCCGGGGCCGGCGCCGCCGAGTAGAAGATGGCGTCGGCGTCCGCCAGGCCCACGCACATGGCGTTCACCAGGATGTTGCCGTCGTACCCGCGATGGAAGTTGGTCTCGCCCGCGATGGTGGGCACGCCCACGCAGTTGCCGTAGCCGCCGATGCCCGAGACTACGCCGGACAGGAGGCGGCGGGTGCGGGGATGGGCCGGATCGCCGAAGCGCAGGGCGTTCAGGAGGGCGATGGGCCGGGCGCCCATGGTGAAGACGTCCCGCATGATGCCGCCCACGCCCGTCGCGGCGCCCTGATAGGGCTCGATGAAGGAGGGGTGGTTGTGGCTCTCCATCTTGAAGATGCAGGCCTGGCCGTCGCCGATATCCACCACGCCGGCGTTCTCGCCGGGGCCGCAGATGACCTGCGGGCCGGTGGTGGGGAATTTCGAGAGGTGCCGCCGGCTCGACTTGTACGAGCAGTGCTCGGACCACATCACCGAGAAGACGCCGAGCTCGACCAGGTTCGGCTCGCGCCCGAGCCGCTTCAGGATGAGGGCGTATTCGTCGGGCTTGAGCCCGAACTCGGCGGCCGTCTGGGCCATGGACTGGGTCGCGGAGGTCATGCCCCGCTTCTATCCGGACTCGCGCGCGAGGGCGATAGCCCCGCGGAGGAGAGGATTGACCAGGAGAATTTACGTCGTATATTTCCATGATCCAGGGAGACGCTTCATGGCCGCCATCATCGACAGACGGGTCTGCGCAGAGATCGAGGGCGACTTCGTCCTCTTCCTGATCGGCATGCGGGTGAACCGGCCCTGGAAGTTCTGGAAGTGGGCGCCAGTCGCAGGGGCGATGCCGAAGATGATCGTCGAGCTGTCCAAGCGGCCAGAGCTGGGACTGCTTCACGCCCGCAGCCATTTCGGCTTCCCCAATGTCTTCCTGGTCCAGTACTGGCGCAGCTTCGATCACCTGGAAGCCTACGCCCGCTCCCGCGAGCTGGAACACCTGCCGGCCTGGCAGGCCTTCAACAGGTCGGTCGGCTCGAACGGCGATGTCGGGATCTGGCACGAGACCTACCTGATCCGGAACGGAGCCTACGAGAACGTCTACAACAACATGCCGGCCTTCGGCATGGGTGTGGCGGGTGAGCTGCGCGACGCCACGGGCGCCCGGAAAGAGGCGCGCCAGCGCATCCAGGCGGCGGCGGAGGCGCCCCCGGCCCCCTGAGGCGCCGCCCGCCTCTCAGAGATTGCCCCTCGCCGCAATGCTGGCTAGCGTCCCCCCCAACGAAGCCTCGCAGGCGCGGGGCGAACCAGGAGACCTAGATGGCCAACGGGGGCATATTCCGGCGCAAGTCCGTCGCCCAGATCCAGTCCGAGCATGAGCATGGCGAACTGAAGCGGACTCTGGGGGCGCTGAACCTCACCCTGCTGGGGATCGGGTGCATCATCGGCACGGGCATCTTCGTCCTGACCGGCCAGGCGGCGGCGAAGTTCGCCGGGCCGGGGATCATGATCTCCTTCATCATCACGGGTACGCTCTGCGCCCTTGTGGCCCTCTGCTACGCAGAACTGGCCTCGGTGTTGCCCGTTTCCGGCTCAGCCTATTCTTATTCCTACGCCTCAATGGGCGAAATCGTCGCCTGGGTCATGGGGCTCCTGCTCATTCTCGAGTATGGGCTCGCCGGATCAACTGTGGCGGTCGGCTGGTCCGGTTACCTCGTCAGCCTGCTCAAGGACGTCGGCATCGTCATTCCACCGGAGCTGACAGCCGCGCCGGGCGTGGCGGTGAAGGATGCGGCGGGCAATGTCGTCGCGACTGGCCTAGTCAACCTGCCGGCGCTTGTCGCCATTCTCGCCGTAACGCTCCTTCTGGTGCGCGGGGTCACGGAGTCTACGACGGTCAACAACATCGTTGTCGCGATCAAGGTGGCCGTCGTTCTCGCCTTCATCGGCATCGGCGCCTTCTACGTGAACCCCGACCTCTGGAGCCCCCTGATCCCGGCGCAGGTTCCGGCCCCGCCAGCCGGCACTCCCATGGATATCTGGAGCCAGATTTGGCGCGCGCTCGTCGGAATTGTAACCGGAGAAGCAGGGTCAAGCTTCGGCGTGAGCGGCATCATCCATGGCGCCGCTATGATCTTCTTCGCCTATCTGGGCTTCGAGGCGGTCTCCACCGCCGGGGCCGAGAGCCGCAATCCGGCGCGGGATATGCCGATCGGCATCCTCGCCTCCCTCGCCATCTGCACCGTGCTTTACATCCTCACCTCGGCAGTCCTGGTGGGCATTGTGCCCTACCAGTCCCTCGACAATCCGGCCCCGATCGCCCTGGCGGTGAACCAGATCGGGCTGCCGTGGTTTGCCGTCCTGGTGAAGATCGGGGCGCTTGCCGGCCTTTCGTCGGTGATGCTGGTCCTGCTCTACGGTCAGACCCGGATCTTCTACACCATGAGCCGCGACGGCCTCCTTCCGGACGTCCTTTCGCGGATTCACCCGAAGTTCCAGACCCCTTGGGTGAATACAGTTCTGGTCGGGGTGCTGGCTTGCATCGCCGCCGGTTTCATGTCCCTGGAAAAACTTTCGGACCTGTCCAACGTCGGCGCGCTGACCGCTTTCGGCGTTGTGTGTGCGACCGTCATCTACCTGCGATTCAGTTCGCCTGAACTTGAGCGCCCGTTCCGGGTTCCGCTGTACCCGGTGGTACCCGTTCTTGGCGTGTTGATGTGCGGCTTGCTCCTCTTGTCGCTCCTTACCCGGAGCGACCACACCCGGAGCTTTTTCCTGATCTATCTGGCGGTCGGGATCGTCGTCTACTTTGTCTACGGCATGTGGTTCTCCAAGCTGGGCCGGGGCATCCTGGTCACCGGCCATGAGGCCGAGCCCATGGAACTGCCCCACAAGGACAACTGACCGGGACGCGATGGGCTTAACCGGACGGGGCCCCTCCGGATCCGGAGGGGCCCCTTTTCGTGTCCGGGATATCCGGGCCCCGACGCGGCGTCAGGCGGTCTCGAGCAGGCTCTGGAAGAGCAGGGCGCCGTCCGCCGAGCCCAGTTCCGGCTCGAAGGACCGGTCCGGATGGGGCATGAGGCCCAGGACGTTTCCGGCCCCGTTGATCAGCCCGGCGATATCGTTCAGCGACCCGTTGGGATTGTCGGCATAGCGGAAGACCACCTGGCCCTCGCCCTCGATGCGGGAAAGGGTGTCGGCGTCGGCGAAGAAGGCGCCCTCGCCATTGCCGACGGTCATCACGGCTTTCCGGCGGCTGCCGAAGGCGCGGGTGAAGCGGGTGTCCGGCCGGACGATGTCCAGCTCCACCGGCTTGCAGACGTATTTCAGGGCGGCGTTGCGCAGGAGGGCGCCGGGCAGGAGGCCGGTCTCGCAGAGCACCTGGAAGCCGTTGCAGATGCCGACCACGGCGACGCCGCGCCCGGCCGCCTTGCGCACTTCGGCCATGACCGGCGACAGGGCCGCCATGGCGCCGCAGCGCAGGTAGTCGCCGTAGGAGAAGCCCCCCGGCAGGACGATCAGGTCCAGGCCCTGGGGCAGGGCCGTCTCCGTATGCCAGACCATGTCCACGGCGGCGCCGGTGGACCGCTCGACGGCGACCTTGCAGTCCCGGTCGCAGTTTGATCCCGGGAAGACGATGACGGCGGCCTTCATGGTCAGGACAGCTCGATCCGGTAGCCTTCGATCACCGTGTTCGCCAGCAGGGTCTCGCACATGCGGCGGACCTCCGCCTCGGCGGCAGAAGGCTCCACCCCGGCGAGATCGAACTCGAGGGTCTTGCCGACGCGGACGTCCGAGACCCCGCCCCAGCCCAGGCCATGCAGGGCGTTCTCGACGGCCTTGCCCTGGACGTCGAGCACGCCCGGCTTGAGAAACACGTGGACCCTGGCGCGCACTAGTGCAGCCCTCCCTGGATGACGGTCGGCATTTCCTTCATGATCCCCAGTCGCCGGGCGATCTCGGCATAGCCCTCGATGGCGTCCCCCAGGTCGCGGCGGAAACGGTCAAGGTCCAGCTTCTCGCGGGTCTGGGTGTCCCAGAGGCGGCAGTTGTCGGGGCTGATCTCGTCCGCCAGGACCACGCGGGAGAAGTCGTTCTCCCAGAGGCGGCCGAACTCGACCCGGAAGTCGATCAGCGAGATCCCCACCGCCCCGAAGGCGCCGTTCAGGAAGTCGTTCACCCGCAGGGACAGGGCCATCATGTCGTCGATCTCCTGGGTCGAGGCCCAGTTGAAGGCGGTGATGTGCTCCTCGGTGACCATCGGGTTCCCGAGCTTTTCGTCCTTGAGGTAGAATTCGATGATGGAGCGGGGCAGGGGCTGCCCCTCCGGCAGGCCGAACCGCTGGGACAGTGAGCCGGCGGCGGCGTTCCTCACCACCACCTGCAGGGGGATGATCTCGAGTTCGCGGATCAGCTGTTCGCGCAGGTTCAGCCGCCGGATGAAGTGGTTCTGGACGCCGATCGTGTTCAACCGGGTCATGAAATACTCGCTGATCCGGTTGTTCAGCACACCCTTGCCCTCGAGCACGGCCCGTTTGGCGTTGTTGTAGGCGCTGGCGTCGTCCTTGAAATACTGGACCAGGGTGCCGGGCTCGGGGCCCTCGTAGAGGATCTTCCCGTGCCCCTCGTAGATCTTCTTGCGGCGGGTGCTCATCGTCGCCTTCTCCAGGCCTCGGGGTCGGTGCGCGTCATCCGGAGACAAAAAGGCGCGGGAAGTTGGACCCGCGCCCGCCCGGACGACTCGACGATCGCGTCCCGTCGAGGCGGGCCGAAACTAGCCGAACCGGGGGGCGTTCGCAAACGGCGCCGCTTTCCATTGCGGACAGGCGATGCAGCGGATAGACAGCCCGGGTAAAGCCTGTTTGGGAAAGCCATGACCACCTTCGAAAATCGCGAGCGCGGCTTCGAGAGCAAGTTCGCCCTCGACCAGGAGCAGGAATTCAAGGCGGCCGCCCGGCGCAACCGCATGCTGGGCGAGTGGGCGGCGGGCCTGATGGGTCTCCAGGGCGACCATGTCGCCGAGTACGCCAAGGCTGTGGTGAAGTCCGACCTGGAGCTGCCGGGCGACGACGACGTCCTGCGCAAGGTCTTCGAGGACCTGAAGGGCGCGGGCGTGACGGTTTCCGAAGGCGACGTCCGCAACAAGATGGGCGAGTTCCTCGCCGTGGCCCGCCAGCAGATCAAGGACGGCAAGTAAGGCCTGTCCGGGGCGCGCGCCCGCGCCCCCGGGGCCGCCCGATCAGGCCCCGAACACCCGGGCGAACACCGTATCCACCGCCTTGAAGTGGTAGCCGAGGTCGAAGAGCTCGGCGAGTTCCGCGTCCGACAGGTGCGGACGGATGTCCGCGTCGGCCTTCAGGAAGCCCAGGAAGTCGCCTTCGCCCCGCCAGACCTTCATGGCGTTGGTCTGGACGGCCGAGTAAGCCGCCTCTCGGGACATGCCCTTCTGGGTCAGGGCCAGAAGCACCCTCTGTGAATGCACCAGGCCGCCCAGGCGGTCGAGATTGCGCATCATGTTCTCGGGATAGACGACCAGCCGTTCCACCACCCCGGCCAGCCGGCGCAGGGCGAAGTCCAGATGGATGGTGGTGTCCGGGGCGATGGCGCGCTCCACGCTGGAGTGGCTGATGTCGCGCTCGTGCCAGAGGGCGACGTTTTCCAGGGCGGGGGTCACGGCCGACCGGATCAGGCGCGCCAGGCCGGTCAGGTTCTCGGTCAGGATCGGGTTGCGCTTGTGCGGCATGGCGCTGGATCCCTTCTGGCCGGGGTCGAAGGGCTCCTCGGCCTCCAGGACCTCGGTGCGCTGGAGATGGCGGATCTCCACCGCCAGGCGCTCGATGGCGCTGCCGGCCACGGCCAGGTTGGCGAAGTAGGCCGCGTGGCGGTCCCGCGGGATGACCTGGGTCGAGACGGGTTCGACCGCCAGCCCCATCTTCTCCGCCACGTGGGCCTCCACTTCGGGGGCGACGTTGGCGAAGGTGCCGACCGCGCCGGAGATGGCGCAGGTGGCGATCTCGGCCCGGGCGGCGACCAGTCGGTGCCGGGTCCGCTGGAACTCGGCGTAGTGCCCGGCCAGCTTCAGGCCAAAGGTCGTCGGCTCCGCGTGGATGCCGTGGCTGCGGCCCACGCAAGGCGTCATCCGGTGCTCCATCGCCCGGCGCTTCAGGGCCGCCAGCACCAGGTCGACGTCCTCGATCAGGAGGTCCGTCGCCCGGGCCAGCTGGACCGCCAGGGCGGTGTCATTGACGTCCGAGGAGGTCATGCCCTGGTGCAGGAACCGAGCCTCCGGCCCGACCAATTCGGTCACGTGGGTCAGGAAGGCGATGACGTCGTGCTTCACCTCGCGCTCGATCTCGTCGATGCGGTCGACGTTGAAGATCACGCCCCGGCCCTTCTCCCAGATGGTCCGGGCGGCCTCTTTCGGGATGACGCCCAGCTCGGCCATCTTGTCGGCGGCGTGGGCCTCGATCTCGAACATGATGGTGAAGCGCGTCTGGGGCTCCCAGATGCGGGCGAATTCGGGGCGGGTGTAGCGAGGGATCATGGGCCGGACTTCTAGGCCCAGGCGGCCCGGGATGCAAAGCCGTCGGCGGGATCAGCCGGCCGAGGAGCCCTTCAGGGTCTCCAGGTAGTACTTCCGGAAGGCGAGGGTCGCCCGGTCGGTGCCCACGGAGTGTTCCTCGGAGGGGTGGGGGACTTCCTGCGGCCAGGAGCTTTCCACCACGTCCCGGTCCTCGTCGGCGATCTTCGCGGCGTTGCCCTCGAACAGACCGGTGAAACCCTTCCACTTCAGGAAGCTGCGGGCGCCGACCACGAAGAGCCGGGTGTGGGTGGCGTCGATGGGCACGACCAGGGCGTGGATCTTCAGGCGCATCCGCGGGATCGGGATGTGCAGGGTCATCATGTTCGGCCGGTGGAAGTCCAGGCGGCCGCCACCGTCCCGGCCGTCCATCAGGGCGTGGGTGACGCCGCCGAAGTCGGTGTCCTCCCAGCGGACCTCCATTTCGGAGTCCGGCTTCATGTAGCGGCTGACGAACCTGCCGATGGTCTTGCGGTGGACAAAGGGCAGGTGAGGACTGTCGAGCATGTTCTCCATGGCCCGCGTCCAGTGGCAGTTCCAGGTCCGCGCCACGATGATCCGGGCGAGGGAGGGATCGGTCAGGGTCTCAGGAACGCAGGGCTCGCTGTCCGGCGGCTGCGAGGGATCTGTGAAGACCCAGACGAAGTCGCCGATCGCCCGGGCGGGCAGGGCCGTGGCGCCCAGGGTCTCCCGCCGGGCCCGGGGGTTCAGGGGAACGCCCTGGTTGGCGCCGTCCGTCCCGAAACGCCAGCCGTGGAAGGGACATTCCAGGCACCCCTCCGGCGTGACCCTGCCCAGGGAAAGCCGGACACCACGATGCGGGCAGCGGTCGACCAGGACGCCGGGCTTGCCGTCCGCCCCCAGGAAGACCGCCAGGCGCTCGCCCGCGAGCTGGACGCCCACCGGCCCCGCCGCAAGGCTGCGGAGGGGAACCAGCGGGGTCCAGACCCGGGCGAAGTCGTGGAACATCAGTCCTCGCCCCGGGCCTTGCGGGCGTCGGCCAGGGCCTTCACCAGGCCGATGGAGCCCAGGAAATAGTGGAAGCCGGCCCAGAGGTAGAAGCAGAGGGAGATGATCACGCCGGAGCGTGTCGCTTCCACCAGGCTGACATGGCAACGCTCGGCCAGCGCCGCCGGCGCGCCAGCGGGCGCCGCGCCGCCGGGACAGGCCTGGGCGAAGCTCTCGCCCCCGCCGATCCCGCCCAGCATCTGGCCGAGGGAGGCGAGGATGCCGTGGTGCGCGCCTTGGGTGAAGTTGAACTGGGCGAAATGGTCGATCACCCAGCCGGTGAACGGCGGTCCCCCGCCCAGGGCGATCAGGTTCAGGAAGAACAGCATGATCGCCGCCGCCGTCGCCCGGCGGCGGGTCTCCACCATGTTCTGCACCACGCCGAAGGTCGGGCCCAGGTAGGTGTAGTGGAAGATGCCGGGGATCAGCAGGATCAGGGCGGCGGCCTGCCAGGACGGCTGGAGGTAGGCGGCGATGTAGATCGGGGTCGCGATCGCCAGGCCGATGGCCGGGGTCAGGGCGTACCAGCGGGGGCTGCGCAGGGCGAGGCGATCGGTCACCACGCCTCCCAGCAGGGTCCCGATGCCCGCCGAGATGCCGCCCACAAGGCCGGTAATCAGGCCGACCTGGGCGTAATCCAGGCCAAAGGCGCGGGAGAAGTAGGGCGGGACGAACTGTCCCGATCCGTAAGAGCCGAAGGAGGCGATGGTCACCCCGAGGATCATGTGGAGCACCGGCCACTTGCCGAACAGGGTCTTGATGATCGCCCACATCTCGCGGAACTCGCTGCCCAGCGAGAAGGGCGGATGCGCCGCCAGGGAGGCGCCGCCGTCCGCCTCGGAATGTCCCCTCGGCGGCTCCTTGATCAGGAGCTTGATGGCGATGGCGATGGCGATGCCCGGCAGGCCGACCAGCATGAAGGCGACCCGCCAGGAGAAGTTCTGGGCCAGCCAGCCGCCCGCCACGGCGCCGACCATGGTGCCGAAGGGGATGCCGAAGGCGTAGACCGCCAGGGCGCTGGCCCGCTTCTTGGGCTCGAAATAGTCGCTGATCAGGGAGTGGGCCGGCGGGTTCAGCCCCGCCTCGCCGAAGCCGACCCCGAACCGGTAGGCCGCCAGCATGGCGAAGCTGGTCGCCGTGCCGCAGAGGGCGGTGAATCCGGACCAGATCACGATGGCGGCCGAGATGATGTTGACCCGGTTGAAGCGCTCGGCGAACCGGGCGATCGGGATGCCCAGGAAGGTGTAGAGGAGGGCGAAATACAGCCCCCCCAGCAGGCCCAGCTGGGTATCGGTGATCTTGAGGTCGACCTTGATCGCCTGGCCGATGGTCGAGATGATCGTCCGGTCGATGAAGTTGAAGGTGTAGGCCGTGACCAGCAGGGTCAGGACCAGGGTCTTGTAACTGTTGGTGTAAACCGGTCGGTCCGCAGCCTGCGGCTGCGCTTCAAGCGTCGACATGAACTCGTTTCCCCCACGGCTCACGGCCGTTTCCCGGAGAGGACTGTAGCGACTGGCGGCCGGAGGGGAAGGGGGCGCACGCACTTCCGCAGGACGGCCGGCTCCGGCTAGATGCCGTGCATGGTCGAATGGATCACCGATGCGGAAGACCCGCGGATCGCCGACTACCGCGACGTGCGCGAGCGCGACCTGGTGGGGCGCCGCGGCCTGTTCGTCGCCGAAGGCGCGGTGGTCCTGCGGGGCCTTCTCCAGAGCCCCTTGGTCCGCCCCCGGTCCGTGCTGGTGGCGGAGGCGAGGCTGCCGGGCCTGTCGGACCTGCTCGCTTCAGCCCCGGAGGAGACGCCGGTCTATGTCGCCCCCCAGGCCGTCATGGACCGCATTGTCGGCTTCCCGATCCACAGGGGAATCCTCGGCCTGGGACAGACACCCGAGGCCCGGGATCCGGCCTCCCTGCTTGCGGCCGCGGGCGAAGGGGGGCTTGTCCTCGCCCTCTCCGGCATCGCCAACCACGACAACATGGGCGGCCTCTTCCGCAACGCCGCCGCCTTCGGCGTCGACGCCGTCGTCCTGGACGCCGGTTGTTGCGATCCCTTCTACCGCAAGGCGCTCAGGGTCTCGGTGGGCGCCGTGCTCCGGGTTCCCCAGGCGCGCCTCGCCCCGGGAGCGGACATGGTCTCGACCCTGGAGGACGCTGGCTTCCGGGTCCTGGCCCTCAGTCCCTCGGGCGCCCGAGACCTTGCGTCCGTGTCCGGAGAGGGGCGGGTCGCGGTGGTCCTCGGCGCCGAGGGACCGGGGCTGGCCCCGGAGGTCCTCGCCCGATGCGAGACCGTGCGTATTCCGATGGCGGGCGGATTTGATTCCCTGAATGTCGCCACCACCTCAGGTATCGTGCTCCATCACCTCCGGAGCCGGTCCGGACCTGCAGGATGACCCCATCATGACCGCCCTGGTGGACCTGCCGGAACTGCAGCTGCTGCTCGCCCTGGGCATAGGCCTGCTGGTGGGCGTGGAGCGCGAGCGCAGCAAGGGGTCCGGACCGAACCGGGGCGCAGCGGGACTGCGGACCTTCGCCCTCATCGGGCTGGTCGGAGGCGCCTGCGGCCAGTTCGGACAGCCCCTCCTGACCGCCGTGGCGGGGCTCTTCGTCGCCGCGGCGGCCGTGGTCTCCTACCGGCGCTCTCGCCCGGGCGATCCGGGCCTGACCACCGAGGTGGCCATGTTCGCCACCTTCCTGCTGGGCCTCATGACGGCCGACCGCCCCCAGGCCGCCGTCGCGGCCGCCGTGGTCATGGCTGTCCTGCTGGCGGCGCGGACGCCGCTCCAGGCCCTGGTCAGGGACACCCTGAGCCAGAATGAGCTGAGGGACGGACTCACCTTCGCCATCGCCGCCCTGGTCATCCTTCCGCTCCTGCCGGACAGGGCGATCGACCCCCTGGGCGTGCTCAACCCCTTCGCCCTCTGGCGCCTTGCGGTGGTCATGATGGGGCTCAGCGCCCTGGGCTATGTCGTCCAGAGACTGGAGGGCGGGCGTCGGGGGCTGCTCCTGGCGGGGCTGGCCGGAGGCTTCGTGTCGTCTACGGCGACCATAGCCGGAATGGCCCGCCGGGCCCGCGGGACGCCGTCGCTGACCCCCGGAGCCGCCGCCGCAGGCGTCGCCTCCATGCTGTCGTCCATGGTCTATCTCTGCGCCCTCCTGGCGACCCTCAGGCCGCAGGTCCTGGCCCATCTGGCGCTCCCGCTCCTGGCCGGGGGCGGGGTGATCCTGGTCTTCTCGCTTGTGATGGCGCGCCGGGGGGCGGGCTCGTCTTCAGGAGACGGAGTCCCGGGGCGCGCGTTCGACCTGTCCTCCACGGCCGTCTTCGTGGGCCTGGTCGCGGCCTGCACCCTCCTGGGCCGTCTCCTCGAGCTCTGGATGGGGGATCGGGGAGTCCTGGCGGGCGCCGCCGCGACCGGGCTTGCCGACGCCCACGCCGCCGCCCTGTCCGTGACCGGCCTGGCGGCCGCAGGAGCGCTGTCGGACAGGGTCGCCGCCATCGGCGTGCTGGTCGCGCTCGTCGCCAACATGCTGGTCAAGGCGCCGACGGCCTGGGTCCTCGGCGGACCGGACTACGGCCTCCGGGTCAGCCTGGGCGCCATCCTCCTGACCCTGGGGGTCCTGGCGGGCGCCCTCGCCGCCGGGCTCCTCGGCCTGTGATCCGCAGCGCTTGTCAAAGGCACGGCCGGGCGGCTAGAGCCTGTCCGAACCCGGCGTCCCCGCCGGCGTGATTTCAGAGCCTTACGGAGGCCCCCATGGCCATTGACGCGGCGACCGTCCGCAAGGTCGCCAGACTGGCGCGCATCGCCGAGCCGGAGGCCCGGATCGAGCCCCTGGCCCGGGAGCTCAGCGGGATCATGGACTGGATCGAGCAGCTGGCCGAGGTCGATATCGAGGGCGTCGAGCCCATGACGTCGGCCGTGTCCCAGCCCGCGCCCCTGCGCGACGACGTGGTGACCGAGGGCGGCGACCCCGAGCGCGTCCTGGCCAACGCCCCGCGCCGGGCCGGCGACTTCTTCGTGGTTCCCAAGGTGGTTGAGTGATGTCCGACCTGACCGACCTCACCCTCCGCGGCGCCCTCGACGGCCTGTCCGCCGGCGACTTTTCCTCCGAAGAGCTCACCCGCGCCCATATCGCGGCGGTCGAGGCCGCCCGTCCGCTCAACGCCTACATCCTGGAGACGCCCGAGAAGGCCCTGGAGATGGCCCGGGCCTCGGACGCCCGGCGCGCGGCCGGCGAGGCGGGGCCCCTGGAGGGCGCGCCCCTGGGGATCAAGGACCTGTTCTGCACCAACGGGGTGACCACCACGGCGGGCAGCCGGATCCTGGGCGGCTTCCGGCCGACCTACGAGTCCACCGTCACCTCCCAGCTCTGGCGCGACGGCGCGGTCATGCTGGGCAAGCTGAACCTGGACGAGTTCGCCATGGGCTCCTCCAACGAGACCTCGGCCTACGGTCCGGTCGTCAGCCCCTGGCGGCGGAACGGCGACGCCTCCCCCCTGACCCCCGGCGGGTCCTCCGGCGGCTCGGCCGCCGCGGTCGCCGCGGGCCTCTGCCTCGGCGCCACCGCCACCGACACCGGCGGCTCCATCCGCCAGCCGGCGGCCTTCACCGGGACGGTCGGCATCAAGCCCACCTACGGCCGCTGCTCGCGCTGGGGCGTGGTCGCCTTCGCCTCGTCCCTCGACCAGGCCGGACCCATCGCCCGGACCGTCGAGGACGCCGCCCTCCTGCTGCAGTCCATGTCGGGCCACGATCCGAAGGACTCCACCAGCCTGGACGTCGAGGTCCCCGACTTCGCCGCCTTCGTGGGCCGCTCGGTGAAAGGGCTGCGGATCGGCGTGCCGAAGGAGTACCGGGTCGACGGCATGCCGGCCGAGATCGAGGCGCTCTGGGAGCAGGGCATTGCCTGGCTGCGCGAGGCCGGCTGCGAGATCGTCGAGGTCTCCCTGCCGCACACTCGCTACGCCCTGCCGGCCTACTACATTGTCGCCCCCGCCGAGGCCTCGTCGAACCTCGCCCGCTACGACGGCATGCGCTACGGCCTGCGCGCCGACGCGGCCAGCCTGACCGACACCTACGAGAAGTCCCGCGCCGAGGGCTTCGGCGAAGAGGTCAAGCGCCGCATCCTGATCGGCACCTACGTCCTGTCGGCGGGCTATTACGACGCCTACTACCTGCGGGCGCTCAAGGTGCGCCGGCGCATCGCCGACGACTTCACCGAGGCCTTCGGCAAGGTGGACGCCCTGCTCACGCCCACGGCCCCGTCCGCCGCCTTCGCCCTGGGCGAGAACGCCGACGATCCGGTCGCCATGTACCTGAACGACATCTTCACGGTGACGGTGAACCTGGCGGGCCTGCCCGGCATGAGCGTGCCGGCGGGCCTGGACGCCCGGGGCCTGCCCCTGGGCCTGCAGCTGATTGGCCGGCCGCTGGACGAGGGCCTGCTGTTCTCGCTGGGCGGCGCCATCGAGAAAGCGGCGGGCTTCTCGGCGAAGCCCGCGCGCTGGTGGTGACGGGCTAGAGCCTACTTCGAGGCCGGCTTGGCGGCGGGGGCGGAACCCGAGGCCGGGGCGGCCGAGTCGAGGCCGGCCTGGATCGCAGCGAGCTTTTCCTCGGTCAGCATGCCGCCGGCCATGGGCTGGAGCTGGCGCAGGGTCATGCCCTTGAACTGCTCGTAGGCCGGGTGCTGGGTCACGCCCGGCAGTTCCTTGTCGAGGACGGCCTTGGCGGCGGGATCCTCGGCGAGCTCGGCGATCGGGGTCGCGTCCACGGACTTCTTGCCATCCGCCAGGGCGGGAAGGGCGGCGAAGGCGAGGGACAGGCCGGCCAGGCCGGCGATCAGGGTCTTCTTCATGACGGTCTCCAGGCGCGCGGGGTCCTTCCCGGGCTCAGGGCCGGGAGGTTGAAGACAGACCGGTCGACTGCGCAAGAGGCTTTCGCCGGAAAGGCGCCCGCACTAAACAGGGCCCATGAGCGAGACATCCAAACTGATCCAGGGCCGGACCGGTCCGTGGGAAATCGTGCTGGGCCTGGAGGTCCACGCCCAGGTCGCCTCCAACGCCAAGCTCTTCTCGGGCGCGGCCGTCGGCTTCGGCGCCGGACCCAACGCCCAGGTCAGCCTGGTGGACGCCGCCATGCCGGGCATGCTGCCGGTTCTCAACCGCTACTGCGTCGAGCAGGCGGTGCGCACCGGCCTGGGGCTGAAGGCGAAGATCAACCTGGTCAGCCGCTTCGACCGGAAGAACTATTTCTATCCGGACCTG
>JBJOJL010000027.1:0-23092 GCA_046046615.1 Pseudomonadota bacterium | reverse complement strand
GGGCGGACCTGATCGTCACCCCGATGAACGACAGCTTCGTCGACTTCGACACCCTGGGCGTGGTCGATCCCGTGACCCTCGAGCTCAAGCGGCCCAGCCTCTATTCCGAGACCGTCTGGAACAGCCGCAAGGACCGGGCCCAGGCCTCGGGCCGGTCCATCGACTGGGTGGTCCTGCGCAACCGCCTGGCGCCCGCCGACGCCCGCAACCGCCGCCGTGTGGACGAGCGGGTCCAGGCCCTGTCCCGGCGGGCCGGCTTCCGGGTCGGCCCCGGCCTGCGCGACCGCGTCATCTATCGTGAGCTCTTCCCCTTCGGCCTGACCATCGCCGATCTTTCGCCCGCCATCCGCCCCGTCTCCATGAGCCTCCAGCACGTGGCCGCCCGCCAGGAGCTACGCGACCTCATGGGCTTCCTGGGCCTGACCCCGGACGACGCCCAACTGGCCGCCCAGTAGTGACCTGGCTGCTGATCGCCGGCGCCGCCCTGGGCCTCCTGGCCTGGGCCGGCCGGACCGGGGCCCGGACCGGGCGCCGGGAATGGCGGCTGATCGCCGGGGGGCTGGCCCTGGCGGCCCTTGTCGCCGGGACCCTCAGCCTGCTGAGAGGCGGCTGGGCCCTGGGCCTTGTCCTCCTCGCCGGCGGCCTCGCCCTGGCCGGGGCCGCGCGGTCTCCGCCGCCAAGGACCGGTGACAGGTCCGCCCCGGCGCCGGGGGCGGAGGGCATGAGCCTGTCCGAGGCCCGTTCGGTCCTCGGCGTCGGCGCTGACGCCAGCCGGGAGGAGATCCTGGAGGCCCACGCCCGCCTGATCCGCCGCACCCACCCCGACGCCGGCGGCACGGACGGCCTCGCCGCCCACCTCAATGCGGCCAGGGACCGGCTGCTCGGGGAATAGACCGCGGGTGGTCGCGCTGGACATTCTCGGGACAGGCCCGGCGGTTCCGGTGTAGGGTTATCGCCGTCGGGCCTGGACCCGGCCATCCGAAACCCGTGCGAGCCCAACGTGAAGCCCCCGGCAGACCCCCAACCGGAGCCCGTCTCCGCCCGGATCCGCGCCCGGATCCAGAAGGCGAAGAAGCGCTTCTTCGCCAATGACAACATCTCCGCCTTCATCCGGGAGGGCGAGCTGGACGATCTCCTGTCCGAGGTGGAAGGCAAGTTCCGCGAGGTTCTCCGCAGCCTGGTGATCGACACCGAGGCGGACCACAACACCCAGGACACCGCCAAGCGTGTGGCCAAGATGTACGTGACCGAGGTCTTCCGCGGCCGCTACACCGACGCCCCGCCGGTGACCGAGTTCCCCAACGCCTCGTCCCTGAACGAGCTGATGATCGTCGGCCCGATCACAGTGCGCAGCGCCTGCAGCCACCATTTCTGCCCGATCATGGGTCGGCTCTGGATCGGCCTGATGCCGAACGAGCACTCCAACCTGATCGGCCTGTCCAAGTACTCGCGCCTGGCCGAGTGGGTCATGTCCCGCCCGCAGATCCAGGAGGAGGCCATCACCCAGCTGGCCGACCTGCTGATGGAAAAGGTCCGCCCCGACGGCCTCGCCGTCGTGATGGAGGCCGACCATTTCTGCATGCACTGGCGGGGCGTGAAGGACAGCGAGACCATGATGATCAACTCGGTCATGCGCGGCTCCTTCCTCAAGGACCACACCCTGCGGGCCGAATTCCTCTCCCTCATCAAGAACAGGACCTGATTCCCATGCTCGTGCGCTGCCTCTACGCCAGCCGCCCCGTCCAGCCCATGAACGGAGCGCTGCTCGACGGCATCCTCGAACAATGCCGGCGCAACAATCCCCGGCAGGGGATCACCGGCCTCCTGTGCGTCGCCGACGACCTGTTCATCCAGCTGCTCGAAGGCGGTCGCGATGAGGTCTGCGAGGTTTTCAACGCCATCGTGCGGGATGACCGGCATAACCAGGTCCGCCTGCTCCATTTCGAGGAAATCACGGAGCGGCGCTTCGGAAACTGGACCATGGGCCACGTGTCCATTTCCCGCGTGAACCCTTCGCTCCTGCTCAAGTACTTCAAGCGCGTGGAGCTGGACCCCTTCGACGGGTCCGGTCAGGCCACCCTGTCCCTGTTGGGGGAACTGGTCGCCACGGCGGCCATCGTCACCCGCGGCGAATAGGGATCAGGCCGAAGGCGGCAGCACCATGCAGGGCTGGCCGCGGGACTTCAGGGCCTTGCAGGCGGCGCGCGCCGACGATTCCGAATACCCGGTGAACCGGGTGCGCCAGGAAGCGCCGGACTTCTCGGCCCGCCCGGCTGCGCTGAAGTGGTCCGGCGCCAGCTTGCGCACCACCTCCGCCTGCTTGCGGGCGAGGTCCTGCGAGCGGAAGGCGCCGACCTGGACCGACCACTTGCCCGCGGCGGCGCGACCGTTCTGTCGAAGTCCGGTGGAGGCGGGATCGACGATCTCGAACTGGGAGAGATTCCTGGGCGGCGGCGCGCTGGTCAGGACGACCCGGTCCGGCGCGACAATGTCAGAGCCCGTTTCCGGGGACCGGGCCTGGGCGTAGAGCACCGCCGGCGCAGGTTCGCTTTCGAAGCTGGCCTGGGCGAACTGGACGCGCTCGCCGCGGTCGCGCCGGGCGGCCAGCTCAAACCCGGTGAGCAGCAGGTTCTCGGCCTTGGCGTTGCGGCGGGCGTTGGAGGGGCCCCCCAGCACCACCGCGATCAGCCGCCGGTTTCCCCGCACGGCCGACACGGCCAGGTTGTATCCCGAGGCGCTGGTGAATCCGGTCTTCAGCCCGTCCGCCCCCTGCATCCGCCAGAGGAGGCCGTTGTGGTTGTTCATCTGCCGCCCCTGGAAGGTGAAGGACTGCTGGCTGAACAGGGCGTAGTGCTGGGGGAAGTCGCGAAGGACCGCCCGGGACAGGATGGCGAGGTCCCGCGCCGTGGTGACCTGGCGGCTGTCGGGAAGTCCCGAGGCGTTCACGAAATGGGTGTTGACCATGCCGAGCTCGCGGGCCCGCAGGGTCATCATGGCGGCGAACCGGCGCTCGCTGCCCTCGCCGAGCTTTTCCGCAAGGGCGACCGCCACGTCATTGGCCGACTTGATGGCCAGGGCCTGCATGGCCTCCGAAACGCTGAGGCTGGCGCCGACGGGCAGCCCCAGCTTGGTCGGGCTCTGGCTTGCAGCCTTGGGCGAGATCACCACCCGGTCGTCAGGCGACAGCCGGCCGGTCGAGAGGGCCTCGAAGGTCAGGTAGAGGGTCATGACCTTGGTGATCGAGGCGGGGTAGCGCAGGCTGTCGCCCCGCCGGGAGAAGAGGACCTCGCCGGTCTCCGCGTCCACGACCACGGCGGCGTAGCGCATTTCCTGGAACGGCGGGAGCGGCGTTGGGGCGGCGATCGCCGGCGAGCCCAGGGCGGACAGGGTCGCGGCGAGGGCGGCCGAAAGACCGGCGACCCATCGCGAAAGCCTGAGGAGCGGGGCGGGACGTCGATCGGCTGTCGGCAAGTCGGGCGTCCCTGTCGTCTCCGGCGGCGCCGGCGGGTTTCAGGTTGAACCGGCATCTTACCCCCTGCCGCATTGCAGGAAAGTAAATTCCGTCCGGCGGCCCTTCACGGACAGGTTATGTTGCGCTGCACAATCCCGTTGACTGCTGCGCTGCAACATGAGATATCGCGACGCAGCACAAACTCTCCGGCGGCCCTCGTCGCCCGGACCCCATCGACAGGAGCGCCCGCATGGCCGCCGCCAAGACCGCCGCCGACAAGATCGCCAACGCCGGCAACGAAGCCCTCCGCGACGCCATGGAAAAGGGCATGACCGGCCTGAACGACCTGACCTCGCATTCCCAGAAGAACATGGAGGCCATGATCGCCTCCGTGACCGCCACCGCCAAGGGCGCCGAGGCCCTGGGCGCCGAGGCCGTGGCCTTCTCCAAGGCCGCCGTCGAGCGCCAGACCGCCGCCGTCCAGTCCCTGACCGGCGTGCGCAGCGTCCAGGACCTCATCGAGGTCCAGACGGACCTGGCCAAGACCCACATGGAAGCTGCGGTCGCCCAGATGGGCAAGACCACCGAACTCATGACGGCCATGTTCCGCGACGCCTACCAGCCCTTCAGCGCCCGCATGACTGCGGCGGTGGAGAGCCTGCAGTCGGGTCGCTGATCCCCGGGCCTCCGGGCCCTCCGACCTTCAGGCGGCGCGGTTCCCGGACGGGGGCCGCGCCGCTTTCGTTTGACTTGGCCCGTCCGGCTGTGGAAGTCGGGAGGCCATGCTCCCGACGCTCAGGCAACTCCAGTACCTCAAGCTCCTGGTGGAGCATGGCGGCTTCGGGAAGGCGGCCGAAGCCGCACATGTCACCCAGCCGACCCTGTCCGCCGGCATCCAGGAACTCGAGAAGATCCTGGGCTCCCCGGTCGTCGACCGGGCGCGCTCCGGCCTGATCCTGACGGACGTCGGCGAGGCGGCCCTGGCCAAGGCCCGGGTGATCCTCAACGAGGCCGACGAACTGGTCCAGGCCGCCCGCAGCGCCGGCCGGCCCCTGACGGGTCGGTTCCGCCTCGGCGTCATCCCGACCATCGCCCCCTTCCTCCTGCCCCGCGCCCTGCCCCTGCTGAGGTCGCGTTTCCCGGACCTGCGGCTCTACCTGCGCGAGGACCTGACCCAGAGGCTGATCGCCGCCCTGAAGTCCGGCCACCTCGACGCGGCCCTGATCGCCCTTCCCTTCGACATGACCGGCCTGGACAGCGCCCACGTGGCGGATGACGAAATCCTCGCCGCCCTGCCCGCCAACCATCCCCTGGCCGGCCAGGACAGGACCCGTCCCTCTGAGCTGGAAGACGGGGACCTGATCCTCCTGGAGGATGGCCACTGCCTGCGCGACCACGCCCTGGCCGCCTGCGGCCTGAGGCGACCTAGGCAGAACGATTCCGAGGCGACCTTCGCCGCCACCTCCCTGCCGACCCTTGTCCAGATGGTGGGGTCGGGCCTCGGGGTGACCTTCCTGCCCTCCATGGCCGTGGCGGCCGGGCTCACCGAAGGGACCTCCATCGAGGTCCGCCCCCTCCAGGCCGAGAATCCGACCCGCGAGATCGTGGTCGCCTGGCGGTCGGGATCGATCCGCGGCGCCGAGGGCCGGCTGCTCGCCGAGACCCTCCGCGAGGCCTGATCAGTCCATCAGCCGGCGGGCGAGATAGACATAGTGCCGCGCCCAACGTCGGGCGTTCAGCTCGGGGTCGGAATCGTTCGAGTGACCTCCAAGGGTCTGCTCGTAGTAGAGGTAGGGAACGCCCATCGCCTCCAGCCGCGCCGCGTACTTGCGGGCATGGCCTGGATGGACCCGGTCGTCCCGGGTGTTGGTGGTGATGTAGGCCTCGGGATAGGCCACCCCGGGCTTCAGGTTCTGGTAGCCGGAATAGCGCGCGATGAAGGCGGCGTCCTCCGGCGCGTCGGGGTTCCCGTACTCGCCGACCCAGGACGCCCCGGCGGACAGCTTGTGATAGCGCAGCATGTCCACCAGCGGGCTCTCCACCACCACGGCGCTCCAGAGTTCCGGGTGCTGGGTCATGGAGACGGTGGTCAGGACCCCTCCGTTCGACCGGCCGTAGATGCCAAGCCGACGGGGCGAGGTCAGCCCGCGGGCGGTCAGGTCCCGGGCGACGGCGGCGAAGTCGTCGAAGGCCAGCTGGCGCTTCTCGCGCATGACCGACTGGTGCCAGGCGGGCCCGAACTCGCCGCCGCCGCGGATGTTGGCGATGACATAGGCGCCGCCCCGCGACAGCCAGAGCTTGCCCATTTCCGGCAGGTAGATGGGCGGTTTGGCGACCTCGAAGCCGCCGTAGCCGTACATCAGGGTCGGGGTGGAGCCGTCCTTCCTGGCGCCCTTGGGCGAGACCACGAAATAGGGGATCCGGGTCCCGTCGCTCGAAGTCGCCCAGTACTGGGCCACGCTGGCGCCCTCGCTCGCGAACCTCGGGGGAAGGGAGGCGATCCGGGCCGCTTCGCCCGTCGCCGCGTCCACCCGCCACAGGGAAGGGGGATCGAGGAATCCCTCGGCCGAGACCATCAGGACATCATCGGTCTCGCTGGCCGAGACGATCTGGAAGGTCGCATCCCGGGGCAGGGCCAGGCGCTCGCCCGTCCAGCGGCCGCCGGCCATGTCGAAGACCTCGACCGCGCCCTTGACGTCGTCGAGCAGGTTCACGGCCACGAGGCCCGCCGTGACCTCGACCTCCTGGACCGCCTGGCGGGGCCCCGGCGCAAAGACCAGTTCGGGCTTCCCGGCCGGGTCGTCCGGGCGCAGGGCGACCACCGATCCACGGCTGAAGCCTTTCCAGTCCTCCTTGATGATGAAGATCATCCGACCCTGCGCTGACCCCTGGTAGGTGGCCCAGAGCGGCAGGGGCAGGCGGATCAGCTGGCCGTCCCGCCACAGGCTGAACTCGGACCGGAAGAAGTCGACCGCCCGGTTGATGACGAGGCCCTGGCTCCGGCCCGCCTCGTCCCGCAGGACGCTGGCGGCGACCGACACGTCCGAGGCCTGGCCCCGGAAGACGTCGCGGGTCTCGCCCCGGCGGTTCACGGTGCGCAGGACGAAGGGATAGCCCGACGTGGTCACCTCGCCGGGGGTCCATTCCCGGGCGGCGACCAGGGTGTCGCGGTCCAGCCAGTCCACGGTCTGCTTGAAGGCGGGCAGGCGGAACCCGCCCTCCACGAAGGCCCGGCGGGCGACATCAAACTCGCGCAGTTCAACGGCGTCGCCGCCGCCATCGGACAGACGGACCAGGCAGAGGGTCGCGGCCGGCGGGAGGCAGGTCGCGCCCTTGAAGATCCAGTTCCGGCCCTCGGCCCGCGACAGGGCGTCGAGGTCCAGAAGGGTAGTCCACTGCGGCTGTCCGGCGCGGTAGGCCTCGGCGCCGGTCGTGCGCCAGACGCCCTGGATGTGCCCGGCGTCCTGCCAGAGATTGTCCACCGCTCCGCCGCGAAGGTCCGGCCAGGCGATCCGGTCCGGCGCCGTGAAGATGTCGCGGGCCTCCTGCAGGAAGACGGGATAGCGCCGGTCCCCTTCCAGGATCGCCGCGGTCCTGGCGTTCTGGCGCGCCACCCAGTCCAGGGCCCGGGGCGACTCGATGTCCTCGAGCCAGAGGAAGGGATCCTCCGCGCGGGCCGCCGCAGGCGGAACGGCGAGGGCCAGGATCAGGGCTAGGAGGCGAGGGAAGGACGAAAATTGGCGCTTCATGAGGGTCTTTTTTGCGCAAAGACCCGCCCATGTCTCGCGAAAGTCGCCCGAAGGGGGTTGCCGGACTATATAGGGGGCCCATGGAGCACCCCTTCCTGAAGATGAACGGCCTGGGCAACGACTTCATCGTCGTGGACGCCCGGAGCCGCGCCTTCGCGCCGGATCCGGAGACGATCCGGCGCCTGGCCTCGAGGTCGGAGGGGATCGGCTGCGACCAGTTCGTGGTCATCGGCGCCTCGGAAACGGCGGACGCCTCGGTCCGGTTCTGGAACCCCGACGGCGGCGAGGCCGGCGCCTGCGGCAACGCCTCGCGCTGCGTGGCCTGGCGCCTGATGGAGGACGCGGGGACGGACCAGGTGCGCCTGGAGACCGCAGGCGGGACGCTGGCGGCCTGGCGTCGCGGGCCGATGCGGGTGGCCGTGGACATGGGCCGGCCTCGCCTGTCCTGGCGGGCCGTCCCGCTCTCGGGTCCCCACGACACCCTGGCGGTTCCTGTTCCCGGGGCGGAGACCCTGGGGCCGGCGACCTGCCTGTCCATGGGCAACCCCCATGCGGTCTTCTTCGTCCCCGCCCTGGCGGACATCGACGTCTCGGGCTTGGGCGCCCGCATCGAGACCAGCCCCCTCTTTCCCGAGCGGGTGAATGTGGGCTTCGCGGAGGTTCGCAGCCGCACCCACGTCCGGCTGAGGGTCTGGGAGCGCGCCGCCGGCCTGACCCGGGCCTGCGGCACGGGCGCCTGCGCGGCCCTGGCGGCCGGCGTGCGCCGCGGCCTCGTCGACCCTGCAGCCCGGCTGGAGCTGGACGGCGGCGACCTGGAAATCGCCTGGGGGATCGACGGCCGGGTCCTCATGACCGGCGATGTCGCGCTGGAGTACGAGGGTCGCCTGCCATGAGCGGCTCGGACATCCAGGTCGTCACCTTCGGCTGCCGCCTCAACGCCTACGAGAGCGAGGTCATCCGCGCCCGCGCCGCCGAGGACGGCGTCACCGACGCCGTGGTCTTCAACACCTGCGCCGTGACGGGCGAAGCCGTGCGCCAGGCTCGCCAGGCGATCCGCAAGGCCCGTCGGGAGAACCCGGGCGCGCGGCTCATCGTCACCGGCTGCGCCGCCCAGATCGAGCCGGAAACCTTCGCGGCCATGCCGGAGGTCGACCTGGTCCTCGGCAATGCGGACAAGGCCCGCCCCGGCGCCCTGTCGGCCGGGACGGACGGCCCCCGGGTGCGGGTCAACGACATCATGAGCGTGCGCGAGACCGCCGGCCACCTGATCGCCGGAGTGCGCGACCGCGCCCGGGCCTATGTGGAGGTCCAGAACGGCTGCGACCACCGCTGCACCTTCTGCGTCATTCCCTTCGGCCGCGGGAACTCCCGCTCCGTTCCCGCCGGCGAGGTGGTGGAGCAGGTCCGCCGGCTGGCCGCCGAAGGCTGCCGGGAGGTCGTCCTGACCGGGGTCGACGTGACCAGCTGGGGGGCCGACCTGCCGGGCGCGCCCAGCCTGGGGCAACTGGCCGGGCGCATCCTGCGCCTGGTTCCCGGCCTGCCGCGCCTGCGCCTGTCGTCCATCGACGCCGCCGAGATTGATCCGGACCTCATGGCCCTCCTGGCGGACGAGCCCCGCCTCATGCCGCATCTGCACCTGTCTCTTCAGGCCGGCGACGACATGATCCTCAAGCGGATGAAGCGCCGGCACAGCCGGGCGGATGCGCTGAAGCTGGTGGCGGACGTCCGCGCCGTGCGTCCGGACGTCGCCTTCGGCGCCGACCTGATCGCCGGCTTCCCCACCGAGACCGAGGCCATGTTCGAAAACACCCTCGACCTCGTGGAGGCGGCGGGCCTGGCCTTCCTGCACGTCTTTCCTTTCAGCCCCCGCCCCGGCACGCCCGCCGCCCGGATGCCGCCGGTCTCCAAGGTCGAGGTGCGCGAACGCGCCGCCCGGCTGCGGGCCGCCGGCGAAGCGGCCCTGGCCCGTCACCTGGCCGCCCAGGTCGGGCGCGAGGTCCGGGGACTGGTTGAGCGCCCGGGACTGGCCCGGGCCGAGGACTTTTCGGAGATCGCGTTTTCCGGTCCGGGCCCCGCCGGGGAGATCCTGTCCTTCAGGGTCACCGGCCAGGACGGACGGCGGCTCCTGGCCGAACCCGCCCCTAGGATCGCGGGCGGCCAGCCGCTAGAAGCCCTGCATGACTGAACCCAAGACAGGCTGGTTCCAGCGCCTCACCGGCGGCCTCGCCCGGACATCCCGGGCCCTGACCGAACAGGTGGCCTCGACCTTCACCAAGCAGCCCCTCGACCAGCCCAGGCTGGACGCCCTGGAAGAGATGCTGATCGAGGCCGACCTCGGCCCGAAGTCCGCGGCGCGGATCACCGAGGCCTTCGCAGCCACCCGGTTCGGCAAGGCCGTGGATGAGGCCGAGGTGCTCGAAGCCCTGTCCGAGGCCATCGCCGGGGAACTGGCGGGGCACGAGGGCCGGTTCGATCCGCTCTCCGGCCCGCGGCCCTACGTGGTCCTGTTCATCGGGGTCAACGGCTCAGGCAAGACCACCACCCTGGGCAAGATCGCCGCCGATCTGAAGGGGCGCGGCGCCCGGGTCCTTGTTGTGGCCGGCGACACCTTCCGGGCCGCCGCCGTGGAGCAGCTCAAGGTCTGGGCGGAACGGGCCGGCGCCGACTTCATGAGCCGCCCGACGGGCTCTGACGCCGCCGGGCTGGCCTTCGACGCCCTCGAGAAGGCGCGGGCCGAGGCCTACGACGTCGTGCTGATCGACACCGCCGGCCGGCTGCAGAACAAGCAGGGGCTGATGGATGAGCTCCTGAAGGTCATCCGGGTGATCAAGAAGGTCGATCCCGACGCCCCGCACGAGACCCTTCTGGTGCTGGACGCCACGGTGGGCCGCAACGCCCTGGCCCAGGAGAACATCTTCGGCAACCAGATCGGGGTCAGCGGCATCGTCATGACCAAGCTGGACGGCACGGCGCGGGGTGGCGTCCTGGTGCCGGTGGCACAGGCCTCGGACTCGCCCATCAAGCTGATCGGCGTGGGCGAGGGAATCGACGACCTCCAGCCCTTCGACGCCCGGGCCTTCGCCCGTTCCGTCGTCGGCCTTGCGGAGAACTGAGCCATGTCAGACGGCGCAGGCGGCGCCCGCCGCTGGATCTCCAGCCTGGTGGACTTCGGGTGGCCGCTGGGCCTCATCATCGGCTACCTCGTCACCCGCGACATGGTCCTGGCGAGCTGGGGCCTGGTCGCAGGCGCCGCCATCGCCCTGATCGTCGGTTACGCGTTCGAGCGTCGCATCGCCCCCATGCCCCTGGCGGCCGGGGTGCTGGCCCTGGTCTTCGGCCTGTTGACCCTGGTCTTCCACGATCCGCGCTTCATCTACGTCAAGCCGACGGTGACCTCCCTGGCTTTCGGGCTCCTGCTCCTGGGCGGTCTGGCCATTCGCCGTAACCCCCTGAAGATGCTGCTGGGCTCCAGCCTGCCCATGCCGGACGAGGGGTGGCGCAAGCTCACCCTGCGCTACGGGCTCTTCTTCCTGGTCATGGCGGCGGTGAACGAGGCGATCTGGCGCACCCAGTCCGAAGGGGTCTGGCTGGCCTTCCGGTTTCCGGGATCCAGCCTCATCCACATCGCCTTTGGTCTCGCCCAGGCGCCCCTGATCCTGCGCTACGCCCGCACGGACGAGACGCCGCCGGCGCCCGTGGAATAGCGGACCTGGACGCCGGAGACCCGCCATGCCCGACACCGCACCGACCGAGGCCGCCCTCAGCCATCTTCTCCACCGCGCCGTCCAGGCGGCGGCGGACCTCCACGCCGGCCTCGCCGGCCCGGAGGGCCTGACGCCCCGCCAGTTCGCGGTCCTCTCCGCCATCGCCGCAGCTGACGGTTCGACCCAGTCCCAGCTGGTGCGGGCCACGGGGGTGGATCGCTCCACCCTCGCCGAACTGGTGACGCGCCTCATCGCCCGGGGCCTGGTATCCCGCCAAAAGTCCTCCGCCGACGCCCGGGCCAACCAGGTGTCGTTGACCGGGGCGGGCCGCGCCCTCCTTGAGGCCTCCCGTCCCCTCGCCGCCGCGGCGGACCTGGCCCTCCTGTCCCGGCTTCCCGAGGACCGGCGCGCCCGGTTCCTGAAGGACCTCAGGCGTCTTGTCTCCGCACCTGAAGACGCCGGCGGCGAGAAGCCCCGGAAGAAGAAAAAGAAGAAGAAAAAGGCCGGGAAGTCGCCCGACTAGGGGCTTGCCGCCCCCGGGCGGCTAGACCCGGATGTCCACCAGGGATCCCGGCCTCTGAGGTCGCATGGCCCGGCCGGGATCGGTCTCGACGGCGGCTCGTGGCGCGGAGACAGCTGCGGGCGCGGAGGGCTGAACATCGGCGGCGGTCGCCCCGGCCCGGGGCCCGGCCTCCGGAGCCTTCAGGTTCCGGGCGAAATCCGGGAACCGCACACCGTCGGCCGCGAGGCTGGGCTGGGCGGGCGGAAACGGGGGTGGGCCGGAACGCAGGGCGGTGACCATCAGGGCCTCGAAACAGGGTTAACGAGGCCCGACCCTGGCTGCGCCCGGGTTCAGGAAGGGTTAACGGCCAATCCGGGCCGCGAGCCTTGCGGCGTCGGCCTCGCTAAGGGGGGCGGCGATCTTGTCCAGGATCCGGCCCGATCCGTCGACCAGGTAGGTTTCCGGCACGCCTGAGACGCCCAGCTCGATCCCGGCGCGGCCCTCCCGGTCCACCAGGACCCGGGCGTAAGGATCGCCGGTCCGGGCGAGGAAGGCCCGGGTCTTCTCAGGCGCGTCCTTGTAGGCCACCCCGACAATGCGCACTCCCCTGTCCTTCAGGGCGACCAGGATGGGCGCCTCGATCTCGCAGGGCGCGCACCAGGAGGCGAAGACATTGACCAGGTAGGGGCCCTCGCCGGGGGCGACGAGGGTATCCGGCAGGCCGTCCGCCAGGGTGGGCAGGGTCACCTCGGGGACAGGCTTGCCGACCATGGCCCGGGGCAGGAAGCGCGGATCGTTCCGCAGGCCGAACAGGGCGAAGAGCAGCCCCAGCCCCACCAGGACCAGGACGGGGGCGAGGGCGACAAGGCGCTTCACCTGGGGGCCTCCCCGTCGCCTTCACCCTCCCGGGCCCGCGATTCAAGGGACTCGGCGCGCCGGCGCCAGCGCCGTGCGAAGGCCAGGCTGGAGACGGCCAGCCAGACCAGGGCCGCTGCGCTCAGTCCGTAAGAGGTCCAGACGTAGAAGCCGTAGGGGCCGGGATCGAGGTCCAGCATGGTCACCTCGCCAGCCGGGCTTCGGCGGCCGCGGCGCGCCGGCGCCAGACCTCGCCGCGGATCCTGACCAGCCAGAGCGCGCCGAAGGCGGCCATGTAGGACAGGCTCATCAGGAGGAGGGGAAGAAGGAAGACCGGCGCGGCCCGGGAGCCTCCGGCGGCGAACACCGTCCGGCCCTGGTGAAGGGTGTTCCACCACTCCACCGACCAGTGCACCACGGGCACGTTGATCAGGCCGACCAGGGCCAGGATGGCCGCTGCCCGTGCGCCCTTGGCCTCGTCGTCTATCGCCGCCCTGAGGGCCATGTAGGCGAGGTAGAAGAGGAAGAGGACGAGGACGCTGGTCAGCCGGGCGTCCCAGACCCACCAGGTCCCCCACATGGGCTTGCCCCAAAGGGAGCCGGTGGCCAGGGCCAGGGCGGTGAAGACGGCGCCGAGGGGCGCGGCGGCGCGCGCAGCGGCATCTGCAAGGGCCTGCCGGAACACCAGGGACAGGAAGCTCGCCCCGCCCAGGCAGACATAGACGAACAGTCCCAGCCAGGCGGCGGGGACGTGGATGAACATGATCCGGACGGTGTCGCCCTGCTGGTAGTCCTCCGGCGCGGTGAAACCCAGCCAGAGACCGGCGGCGGCCAGAACCAGGGCCAGGGCGCCGAACAGGGGCGCCGCCCAGGCGGAGAAGGCCATGAACCGGTGGGGATTGTAGAGGAAGGCGAGGGCCTGCGTCATGACCCGCCCCTTAGCCCCGGTGCGCGCCGGCGGCAATGGAAAGCCGCCGGCGCGGGGCTCGCGCAGCCTACTTCGGGCCGTCGTGATCCATCCCCGGACCACCGGGTCCGGGGCCCATCATCCGGCGCTCGACCCGGATCTCCCGGCGCTGGCCGCCGGCAGGCGGCAGGGCGTCGAAGGCCTTCTTCTGCGAGGGCGTCAGCTGGGCGTAGAAGGTCCGGGTGGCCGCGGCGCGGCGGTCAAACTCGGCCAGACGCTCCGCCAGGCGGGCGCGCTGTCGATCCAGGCGCTCGGGGGTGGTCAGGGCCTTGGCGCGCGCCTCCGGCGCCGGCGGCGCAGGCGGCTTCTGGGAGGCGATGAAGGCCTTCAGGGCGGGCTCCTGGGCGGGGGTCAGCTGCAGGACGTCGCGAAGGCGCTGGGCCTGGGCCTCGGGATCCGGCCGCCGGAGCTCCATCATGCGCATGCCGCCGGGAGGCGGACCACCCGGAGGCGGCGACTGGGCGAAGGCGCCCGTGACGGCCGAGAGGGCGAGGACGGCGGCCAGGCCGGCGCCGCCGATGGTGTTACGGATCATGTCTGTGCTCCTTGGATGCACCCCTTGAACCCCTTAACGCCTCGCCGGGCCGATTCCGTCGCGGGGCGGCGACGGGTGTTCAGGAGAGGGCGTTGCGGCAGGCCGCAGCCATGGCCAGGGGCCCCAGGGCGACAGCGGCGGCGGCGTAGGCGCCCAGGAGGGCGAAGCCCGCCCGCCAGGGCAGGCCCGAGGCGAAGGCGTCCAGCGCCCCGCCCCCGAAGATCACCGGCGGGACGAACAGGGGCAGGACGATCACCGCCGTCAGCAGGCCGCCGCGCCGGGCCCCCAGGCTGAGGGCGGCGCCGATCCCGCCGGTGAAGGCGAAGGCCAGGCCCCCGGCGAGGGCGCAGGCGAAGAGCAATGGAGCCAGCGAGGGCGAGGCGCCCAGGGCGATGGCCGCAACCGGGGCCAGCAGGGCCAGGGGCGCGCCTGTCGCCAGCCAGTGGCCGAGGCACTTCAGGGCGCAGGTGATCTCGAGGGGCAGGCCCGAATGGACCATCAGGTCCAGGGCCCCGTCGTCGTAGTCCCGCTCGAACAGCCGCTCCAGGCCCAGCAGGGCCGAGAGGGCCAGGACGGTCCAGGCGGCCCCCGGCGCGACCTGGGCGAGGCGGTCAGGCTCGGGTCCCGAGGCCAGGGGCAGGAGCAGGGTGGCCCCGGCGAAGAAGCCGCCGGTCACCATCAGGCCGCCGCCCCGGCCCCAGGCGATGGCCATTTCCCTTCGGATCAGCCTCAGGGCGGCGTTCACGGACGGATCTCCAGGGACAGGCCGGCGACCGGCAGGGGGTCATGCACCGCCGCCAGGATCAGGCCCCCGCCGGCCAGGTGCACGGCCATGATCTCCAGGGCCTCGGCGCGCCACCGGGCGTCCAGGGGGCTCAGCGGCTCGTCGAGCAGCCAGAGCGGGCGGGGCGCCGACAGGAGGCGGGCCAGGGCCAGGCGCCGCCTCTGGCCGGCCGACAGGCGCCGGACCTCCAGGTCGACGAGCCGGCCGAGGTCCAGCCGCGCGATGGCCGCCGCCAGCGCCGCCGGCGTCCCGCCCAGCCAGCCGGTCCAGAACTCCAGCTCCTCGCCGGCGGTGCGCGAGGGCTTGAGCCCGTCCAGGTGCCCCAGGAGGTGAAGGCCGGAGGCGCGCGCCGCCGTCGGGTCCGCCCCGCCAAACCCGATGCGCCCGGAATCGATGGCGCCGAGACCCGCCACGGCCCGCAGGAGGCTGGTCTTCCCCGAGCCGTTGGCCCCGGTCAGGGCGCAGGCATGGCCCGCCTCCAGGCGCAGGTCCAGTCCGGAAAACAGGCGCCGTCCGCCCCGGGAGAGGGACAGGTCCTCGATCTGCAGGGCCAGGGTCACGAATTCCCCCCGGCCCGCGCATGGACGCGGACCCGCCGAAGGTCTATGACGCCGACGGCCGCACTCGTCCCGGAGGGCGTTCGCGGCGCCGGGGCGAACGCTGTGTGTCCGCCCGCTAGGGCGCGCGATCTCCGGTTCGATAGGTGTGCGGTCCGGAACAGAGGAAGGATCCCTGAAATGGCGTCAATCGACAGCCTCAAGACCCGCCGCGAACTCACGGTGGGAGACAAGACCTACGTCTACTACAGCCTTCCGGCCGCCGAGGAAGCCGGTCTTGCCGGCGTATCGCGACTCCCGGCCTCGATGAAGGTGCTGCTGGAGAACCTCCTGCGCAATGAGGACGGCGACACCGTGGGCGCCGACGACCTCAAGGCCCTGGCCGCCTGGCTCGACAACAAGGGCGCGGTCGAGCACGAGATCAGCTTCCGCCCCGCCCGGGTCCTGATGCAGGACTTCACCGGCGTGCCCGCGGTGGTGGACCTGGCCGCCATGCGCGACGCCATGACCAAGCTCGGCGCCGATCCCGAGAAGATCAACCCGCTGAACCCCGTCGACCTGGTCATCGACCACTCGGTCATGGTCGACCATTTCGGCAACGCCAAGGCCTTCGGCGAGAACGTCGAGCGCGAGTACGAGCGCAACATCGAGCGTTACCGCTTCCTGCGCTGGGGCTCGTCCGCCTTCAACAACTTCCGCGTCGTGCCCCCGGGCACCGGCATCTGCCACCAGGTGAACCTGGAATACCTCGCCCAGACCGTCTGGACGGGCGACGAGGACGGCGCCGCCCTGGCCTATCCCGACACGGTCGTCGGCACCGACTCCCACACCACCATGATCAACGGTCTGGCCGTCCTGGGCTGGGGCGTCGGCGGCATCGAGGCGGAGGCGGCCATGCTGGGCCAGCCCATCCCGATGCTGATCCCCGAGGTCATCGGCTTCCGCCTGACTGGCGAGATGCCCGAGGGCGCCACCGCCACCGACCTGGTGCTGACCGTCACCCAGATGCTCCGCAAGAAGGGCGTGGTGGGCAAGTTCGTCGAGTTCTTCGGTCCCGGCCTCGCCGGCCTGACCCTCGAGGACGAGGCGACCATCGCCAACATGGCCCCGGAATACGGCGCCACCTGCGGCTTCTTCCCCATCACCCAGGCCACGGTCGACTACCTGCGCGCGACGGGCCGCGACCCGGCCCGTGTCGACCTGGTGGAAGCCTACGCCAAGGCCCAGGGCCTCTGGTCCGAGCCTGGCGATCCTGAGCCGGTCTTCACCGACACCCTCGAGCTGGACCTCGGGACCGTACAGCCCTCCCTGGCGGGCCCCAAGCGGCCGCAGGACCGGGTGCTCCTGAGCGACGCCGCCTCCGAGTTCCGCGCGGCTCTGGGCAAGGAGTTCGGCCGTGAGGCCGGCGCTCCCCGCGCCGCCGTCAAGGGCGAGTCCTACGACCTCGGCGACGGCGACGTGGTCATCGCCGCCATCACCTCCTGCACCAACACGTCGAACCCCAGCGTCCTGATCGCCGCCGGCCTTGTGGCCAAGAAGGCTGTCGAGAAGGGCCTGAAGGTGAAGCCCTGGGTGAAGACCTCCCTCGCCCCCGGCAGCCAGGTGGTCACCGACTACCTGAAGGCCGCCGGCCTGACCAAAAGCCTGGACGCCCTCGGCTTCAACCTCGTCGGATATGGCTGCACCACCTGCATCGGCAACTCCGGTCCCCTGCCGGAGGCCATCTCCGAGACCATCCAGGCCTCGGACCTGGTGGCCTGCTCGGTCCTGTCGGGGAACCGCAACTTCGAGGGCCGGGTCAATCCCGACACCCGGGCCAACTATCTTGCCTCGCCGCCCCTCGTGGTGGCCTACGCCCTGGCCGGGAACATGCTCATCGACCTGGCCAATGACCCGATCGGCGAAGGCAAGGACGGCAAGCCCGTCTACCTGAAGGACATCTGGCCGACTTCGGCCGAGGTCGCCGAGCTGCAGCGCAAGCACGTCACCCAGAAGATGTTCGCCACCCGCTATTCCGACGTCTTCAAGGGCGACAAGAACTGGCAGGGCATCAAGGTCGCCGGCGGCCAGACCTACGCCTGGGACGTGGGCTCCACCTATGTCCAGAACCCGCCCTACTTCCAGGACATGAAGATGGAGCCCGAGCCGGTCACGGATGTGATCGAGGCGCGGATCCTGGGCGTGTTCGGCGACTCCATCACCACCGACCACATCTCGCCGGCCGGCTCGATCAAGGCCAGCTCCCCGGCGGGGGTCTACCTGCGCGAGCGCCAGGTGCCGACCACAGAGTTCAACTCCTACGGCGCCCGCCGCGGGAACCACGAGGTGATGATGCGGGGCACCTTCGCCAACATCCGCATCCGCAACCGGATCACCCCGGAGATCGAAGGCGGCGTGACCCGTCACTTCCCCTCGGGCGACACCATGGCGATCTATGACGCCGCCATGCGCTACCAGGCCGAGGGCCGGCCCATGGTGATCTTCGCCGGCAAGGAATACGGCACGGGCTCGTCCCGCGACTGGGCCGCCAAGGGCACCAAGCTGCTGGGCGTCCGGGCGGTCATAGCCGAGAGCTTCGAGCGCATCCATCGGTCCAACCTGGTGGGCATGGGCGTCCTGCCCCTGCAGTTCATCCAGGACGGCTGGCAGAAGCTGAACCTGACCGGCGAGGAGATCGTCTCGATCCGCGGCCTCTCCGACCTGTCGCCCCGGCGACAGCTGACGGTCGAGCTCTACCGCGCCGGCGACGGCCGCATCGCCCGGTTCCCGGTGCGGTGCCGGATCGATACGCCGACCGAGCTTGAGTACTTCCGCAATGGCGGCGTGCTGAACTACGTTCTTCGGAACCTGGCGCGCGACGCTCAGGGCTGATCCGGCTCGCCGCGCCCCTTCCCCGGGGCGCGGCGGACTGGCTTCACGCCAACTTGATCGGGCGCGCCGGATAACTGGGATTATGTGCGGGCCGATGCGTGGAGCCCTGATCGCCTGTCTCCTGTTCCTGGCGCCCGTCGTCGCCCAGGCGGCGACGCGTTCGCCCGTGATCGTGGAGCTCTACACGGCCCAGGGGTGCGCCCCCTGCAATGACGCCGGCAAGGTCATGGAGACCCTGTCGGGACGCAGGGATGTCCTGCCGCTGACCTTCAGCGTCGACTATTGGGACTATCTCGGCTGGACCGACACCCTGGCGCGGCCCGAATTCGTCGCCCGCCAGAAGACCTATGTCGCCCGCTTCGACCTCGAGGATCCCTACACGCCCCAGGTGGTGGTGGGCGGGCGCGGCCAGGCCGGCGCCCTCGAGTCCGAGGCGCTGGACGCCCTGGTCGCCCGCGCCGCCCAGGCGCCTGCTGGCCCCAGGGTCAGCCTGACCTCCACCCGGGCGAGCGTCGCCCAGGGGGCGGCCCCCAAGGGCGGGGCCGAAGTCTGGATGGTGCGGTACGATCCCCGTCCGCGGAGCGTCCAGGTCCGGCGGGGCGACAACCGCGGCCAGACCGTCGTGGCGGTGAACGCCGTGCGGGAGCTGCGCCGCCTGGGCTCCTGGCGGGGCCGGGGCCTGACCTGGACCCTGCCGGCGGCCACGGAGCCCGGCCTGGTCACCGTGGTGATCGTCCAGGCCCCGCGGGGCGGCAGGATCCTGTCGGTCGCAAGCCGTCGCCCCTCGACCTGACGGGCGGCGATCTTCGATTTCGGGGAGGGGCGTCGGCTGGCCTGGCGGCCCGCCCCCGGGCGGGGGCTGGGGGGGCTGTTCAGTTACCCGGAAGCGGGTCCGGCCAGCCGACGGAGCCAATCTCTTCTCCCTATCAGGCGGGGTCGCGTCCGAAATAAGGTCTTTTCGCGGCGCGCCTCCAGGCCTGCGGGGCGATTGCCCAGGAGCCCGGGCGGGGGCTAACCTGAACACATGGCGGCGGAACCCTTCCCCACGGGCGGCCCTCCGGGGCGCGTCTTCTTCGAGCGCGCGGAGTTCACCCGCATCCTCAACCTCTATGGCCGCATGGTGGCCTCCGGGGAATGGAGGGATTACGCCATCGACCCCCTTCCGGACGCCTGCGTCTTCTCGGTCTTCCGCCGGGCGTCCGAGGCTCCCGCCTACCGGATCGAGAAGCGGCCCGCCCTGGCGCGCCGTCAGGGCGCCTGGGCGGTGATCGGCGAGGGCGGGATGGTGCTGAAGCGCGGCCATGACCTGGCCCAGGTGCTGACCGTCTTCGACTCCCGCCGCTTCCGCGTGGTGGACTGAGGGGTGCGAAAAAGCCCCGGCGGTCGCCCGCCGGGGCCCTGTTCGTCGAGGTTCTGGACGTCCCCGGGGACCGCTAGCGGCGATCGCCGAGCAGGCTGAGCAGGAACTGGAAGAGGTTGATGAAGTTCAGGTACAGGCTCAGCGCCCCGTAGTTGGTGGCCACGGCCGTGGAGGCCTCGTCGCCGCCCAGGTCGTAGTACATGAGCTTCAGGCGCTGGGTGTCCCAGGCGATCAGGCCGGCGAAGATGAACACGCCGAGGATGCTGATGATGAAGCTCATCGCCGGCATCTTCAGGAAGATGTTCACCAGCGAGGCGAGCACCAGGCCGATAAGGCCGATGATCAGGAAGCTGCCCAGCCCCGACAGGTCGCGCTTGGTGGCGTAGCCAAACAGGGACAGGCCGGCGAAGGCCGCCGCCGTGATCAGGAAGGTCTGGGCCAGGGCCTGGCCGGTGTAGACCAGGGTCAGGACGCCCAGGGAGGCGCCCATGAGCACCACGATGCTCCAGTAGGCGATGCCGGCGCCGCGAGGCGTCTGGCCGCCCTTGGCGAAGCTGGAGAAGAGGATGATGGCCAGGGGGGCGAAGCTGACGATCCAGCCCAGCGGCGTCATGCCGGCCATGCGGCCGTCCGCCGAGACCATGAACATCAGGTCGCGGACCGGCGGGAACATGCCCGTCAGCCAGGCCATGGCGCCCGAGACCACCAGGCCCAGGGCGACCTTGTTGTAGACGCCCAGCATGAATCCGCGCAGGCCGGCGTCGACGGCCATGTCGGCGCGGTCCACCAGAACGGGACGGGCCGATCGGTTGTTGAAGTCGTTCATCGAACGAAGGTCCTTTCCGTTCGCCCGGATCGGGCGTGGACGAAATATCGGTGCGCCCGGCGTCTTGTGCAAGCGGTGCCCTCGGCTAGGCTCCGCCCATGATCCGCCTCTTCGCCGCCCTGGACCTGCCCGACGAGGCCGCCGAGGCCCTCGAGCCCTTCCAGCGGGGCCTCGCCGGGGCTGACTGGCGGCCCCGGGAGGCCCTGCACATCACCCTGAAGTTCGCCGGCGACCTGCGCGAGGACATGGCCGACGACCTTGACGTCGAGCTGGGCCGGATCGGCGGCGCGCCCCTGGAAGTGGAGATCTCGGGCGCGGGCGCCTTTGGAGAAGGCCGCGACATCCACGCCGTCTGGGGCCGGGTGATCCCGACTGAGCCCCTCTCGCGCCTGGCGCGGGCCTGCGAGGTCGCCGGACGCCGGGCGGGTCTCCCCCCGGACGCCCGCGCGTACACGCCCCATGTCACCCTGGCGTATCTGAGGCGGCCCGCGCCCGAGGCTGTGGCCCGCTGGCTGGCCTTCGCCGAGGCCCTCAGGGTCCCGGCCTTCCGCCTTCACCGGTTCGGCCTCTATTCAAGCTGGCGCGGTCCCGACGGATCACGCTATCGCCTCGAGCGCAGCTATCCGCTCGACCGACGGGCGGAGCCCGCCTGACGCAGCGTCCGAGGAGCCGCCCATGCCCGACTGGATCTCCGCCATCATCCTGGGCGTGGTCGAGGGCCTGACCGAGTTCATCCCGGTCTCCTCCACCGGGCACCTCCTGCTGGCCAAGACCGCCCTGGGCCTGCCTCCGGGCTTCTGGGACACCTTCATCGTCCTCATCCAGCTGGGTTCCATCCTCGGCGTCGTGGCCCTCTACTTCCGCAGGTTGTGGGACGTCGTCCTGGGTCTTCCAACCTCGCAGAGGGCGCGCCACTTCGCCCTGTCGGTCCTTGTCGCCTTCCTTCCCGGCGCCCTTGCCGGCGCCCTGCTGCACGATCTCATCAAGGGGGTGCTCTTCGAGAGCCCCCGGCTGATCTGCTGGTCCCTGATCATTGGCGGCGTCGTCCTCCTGGTCATCGATCGTCGCGCGCCTGCGCCGCGGGAGACCGACGCCATGGCCCTGAGCCTGCGGACCTCGCTCATCATCGGGCTCTTCCAGACCCTCGCCCTGATCCCCGGCGTCTCCCGCTCGGGCGGCACCATCGTCGGGGCCATGCTGATGGGGGTGGAGAAGCGCGCCGCGGCTGAGTTCTCCTTCTTCCTCGCCATGCCGACCATGGCTGGCGCCTTCGTCCTGGACTTCTGGTCCAGCCGGGGAGACCTGCAGGGCGACCGGATCGGTCTCCTGGTCCTGGGCTTCGCCGTCAGCTTCGTCGTCGGCTACGCGGTGGTGAAGTTCATGCTCGACTTCGTCAGCCGCAGGGGCTTTGCGCCCTTCGGGTGGTGGCGGATCGTCGTCGGGGCCGCCGGGCTGGCCCTCCTGGGCCTGCGCTAGCCGTCCAGGGTCAGATGTCCAGGGTCAGGCGACGACGTCGCCGGCCGTGGCCCGGGCGAACTGACCGCCCTTGCGGAACCGGTAGAGATAGGTCGGCAGCACCGCCTCGACGGTCTCCGGCGTGATTCCCAGGTCCGACAGGCCGGGCGCCTGGCCCGAGACGACATTGTCGGTCTTGAGCAGCTCGACCTGGTCGGCCGTCAGGGGCGGCGGCACGGGCGTCAGGGCGAGGGGACTGCAGAGGGTCCCGACCAGGCCCGCCAGGGGGAAGGGGAGGGGGGCGTACAGCCTCCGGCGGCCGGTTTCCTTCTGGATCAGGTCCAGGATCTCCCGGAAGGTGAAGACCCCTGGCCCGCCCAGCTCGAAGGTCCGCCCCGCATGCTGCGGGTCCAGGGCGACGCTGGCCGCCGCCCTCGCCACGTCGCCGACATAGACCGGCTGGAAGCGGGTCTGCCCGCCGCCGATCAGGGGCAGGAAGGGGCTGACGACAGCCATCTCGCCGAACTTGTTGAAGAAGTCGTCGCCCGGCCCGAAGACGATGGAGGGCCGCAGGATCACCGCCGAAGGCAGGACCTCGCGCACGGCGGCCTCGCCCTCGGCCTTGGTGCGGGCGTAGCGGGCGGTCGAGGCCGGGTCGGCGCCGAGGGCCGACATCTGGACGAAGCGGGCGCCCGCCGCGGCGGCGGCCTGGGCCAGGGTCCGGGCGGCGTCGACATGCACGGCCTGGAAGGTCTGGCGTCCGGTCTCATAGAGCAGGCCGACCAGGTTGATCACCGCGTCCGCGCCCTCCACGGCCCGGGCGACGGAGGCGGCGTCCCGGACATTGGCCTGGACCACCTCGACCTGCCCGACATCGCCCATCAGGCGCATCTCATGGGCCAGGTGCGGCTGGCGCACCGCCACACGGACCCGGGCGCCCCGGCGGGCCAGGGCCCGGACGATCTGGGTTCCGATGAAACCGGAACCGCCGAACACGGTGACGAGGTCTGGCATGACTTCTGGGCTCCGAGGGGCGAGACAGGACCGTGGGGATAGACGATGCCTCGACGCCCTGCAATCGGCGGCGACCCTTCGGTGCGTATGGCCGTTGACCCGACCGGGACTTGGCCCTAAGGAAGCGCCCTCGCACGGTCCGACGGATCGGGCCCAGGTGGCGGAATTGGTAGACGCGCTGGCTTCAGGTGCCAGTGGCTTAACGGCCGTGAAGGTTCGAGTCCTTTCCTGGGCACCACCGTCCCCCCCCGGGGGGGGCGAAGCACAATCAACCGGCGGAGACGGCGGACCGTGGCGAACTATCTTCATGAAGGCGATCTTCCCGACGGCCTCTTAGGGGGCGTCGCTTCCGTGGCCGTGGATTCCGAGACCATGGGCCTGCGTCTGGGCCGCGACCCCCTTTGCGTGGTCCAAATCTCGGCGGGCGACGGCGACGCCCACCTGGTCCGCCTCTCCCGGCCG
>JBJOJL010000026.1:0-23458 GCA_046046615.1 Pseudomonadota bacterium | reverse complement strand
GGCCCGAGCAACCTGGCGAGGAGGGAACGCCTTCCGGTGGCAGGATTGATCTTGATCAATGAGGCCCTTGAGGCATGGTCCTCACAGTGGACCTGCGTCTCCGGACCGGGCCCCGTCCTCTCAACCCCCCCACAGGGGCCGGGCGCCGGGACCGGAGACGCCCCCGACCTGGGACAGGCGGGTTCGAACAGGTGAGGAAGACCATGAGCGCGACGGAAAACCTGAGCCGCGGAGCGGCGACCAAGACCGAGCATTTCGACGTCCTGATCGTCGGGGCCGGCATCTCCGGCATTGGCGGCGCCTATCACCTGAAGACCCAGACGCCGGACCTGAGCTACGTGATCCTGGAGACCCAGGAGACCTTCGGCGGCACCTGGAGCACGCACAAGTATCCCGGCATCCGATCGGACAGCGACCTCTACACCTTCGGCTACCGCTTCAAGCCCTGGGTCAACGCCCCGATCGCCTCGGCCGAGGAGATCCTGAAGTACATGGGCGAGGTGATCGCGGAAAACGACATCGCCCGGCACATCCGCTATCGCCACAAGATCGTGAAGACCGCCTGGTCCAGCCTGGACAACACCTGGACGGTGGAGGCCGTGCGGCTCGACACCGACGAGACGGTGACCTTCACCTGCAACTTCCTCTGGATGTGCCAGGGCTACTACCGCCACGACGTCGGCTACACCCCGGACTGGGAGGGCCTGGAGGACTACAAGGGCCGCATCGTGCACCCCCAGAACTGGCCGCAGGACCTGGACCTGACCGGCAAGAAGGTTCTGCTGATCGGCTCGGGCGCGACGGCCGCGACCCTGGTGCCCGCCATCGCCGGCAAGTGCGCCCACGTCACCATGCTGCAGCGCTCGCCGACCTATTTCATCCCAGGGCGGAACGCCAATGAGCTGGCCGACATCCTGCGCCAGCTGGAGATCGACGAGACCTGGATCCACGAGATTGTCCGGCGGAAGATCCTGTTCGACGGCGGCGAGTTCACCCGGCGCTCCTTCGAGGAGCCGGAAGTGGTGAGGAACGAGCTGCTGTCCGGCGTCCGCGCCTTCCTGGGCGACGAGGCGGTGAAGGAACACTTCACGCCCAAGTACCGCCCCTGGAGCCAGCGCATCGCCTTCGTGCCGGAGGGCGACCTCTTCAAGGCGGTGATCGACGGCCACGCCAGCGTGGTGACCGACGAGATCGACCGCTTCGTGCCGGAAGGCGTGAAGCTGAGGTCCGGCAAGGTGCTGGAGGCCGACGTGGTCATCACCGCGACCGGTTTCCATCTCAGCGTCCTCGGCGACATCGAGATGACCATCGACGGCAAGCCCCTGGACCTGTCCCAGACGGTCACCTACCGCGGCATGATGTTCACGGGCGTGCCGAACCTGGTCTGGGTGTTCGGCTATTTCCGCGCCAGCTGGACCCTGCGGGTGGACCTCCTGGGCGACTTCGTCTGCCGCCTGCTGAAGCACATGAAGGCGAAGGGCGTGAAGCGGGTGACCCCCGAGCTCCGCCCCGAGGACAAGGACATGCCCCTGGGCCCCTGGATGGACCCGGAGGACTTCAACCCGGGCTATCTCCAGCGCGGCGGGCACCTGCTGCCCAAGGCGGGGAACAAGCCCGAATGGCGGCACACCCAGGACTACTGGCGCGAGAAGGACGAGCTGCCGAAGATCGACCTGGACGATCCGGTCTTCCGGTACGGGAACTGATGCGGCCCGGCGCGGCCCTCAGTTGAGGGTCGCCCCGCCTGCGCCTCCAGCCTGGAGGGCGGCGACGCAGGCGATGATGTCGTCCCAGTCGGCCAGCCCCTTGCGGTCGCCCATGGCGGCGAACTCGGCGGCGCGGAGCATGGCGATGACCTCGGCGTCGTCGCCGTACTGGGCGATCAGGGCCAGGGCGGCGCTGCGGGTCTGTTCGGAAAAGGCGGGGCCTTCGGGCATGAGGAACCTCGACGCGGGGCGGCGGTCTCCTCTGGACCGGGGCCGGGCGCGTGGCAAGATCAACCGGTTCGGGAGGGACGTGCGGCCATGAAGGACCGGTTCGGACTGGAGACGCGGGGCGACCCGAAGTCTGTCGAGGCCCTGGGCGAGGCGGTCGCCGCCCTCTACGCCATGCAGCCGGAGGCCATGGGCTTCCTCAAGGCGGCCGCGGCCGACCCGGACTGCGCCCTGGCGCGGATGCTGGGGGCCTATCTGGGCCTGATGTCCTCCGAGCGCGGCCCTGGCGCGGCCGGGGTGGCGCGGATGGGCGAGATTGCGCCCGCCGACGCCCGCGAGGCGGCGCACCTGGGAGTAATCCGCGCCTGGGCCGCCGGCGACTGGTCCGGGGCGAGCCGGCGCCTGGATAGCGTGCTGGAGGCCTGGCCGACGGACCCCATCGCCCTCAACGCCGCCCACCAGCTGGACTTCTTCCTGGGCGACGCCGAGCGCCTGCGCAGCCGGCCGACCGACGCCCTGGGGGCCTGGGACCCTGGCGACCCGGCCTATCCCTACCTGTCGGGCATGCAGGCGTTCGGGCTGGAGGAGTTGGGCGACTATCCCGCCGCCGAGGCCGCCGCCCGCCGCGCCCTGGACGGCGCGCCCCGGGATGTCTGGGCCCAGCACGCCCTGGTCCACGCCCTGGAGATGCAGGGCCGCTCGCAGGCGGGGCTCGACCTCCTGGAGGCCCGCCGGCCGCACTGGGCGCACGACCACTTCCTCAAGGTGCACACCTCCTGGCACGCGGCCCTCTTCGCCCTCGAGACGGACGGGGCGGAGCGGGCCCTGGCCCTGCACGACGCCACGGTCTGGGACGGGGGCCCCGATCCCCTGGCCATGACCCTGATCGACTCCGCCGGCCTGCTCTGGCGGCTGAAGCTGGACGGGGTGGAGGCCGGCGGGCGCTGGGACCGGCTCTCCGATGAATGGGCCCTGAGGGACGAGGGCGCTTGGTACGCCTTCAACGACCTGCACGCCGTGCTGGCCCACTGCGGGGCCGGGCGCCTGGAGCGGGCGCGGGCCCTGGTGGACCGCATGGCGGAGGCGGCCGGGAACCCGGACCCGGCGGCGACCAACGCCCAGGCCCTTCGCGCGGCGGGGCTGGCGGCCGCCCGGGGCGTCCTGGCCTTCGCCGAGGGCGACTTTACGGGCAGCGTCGCCTTCCTGGCGCCCGTGCGGCGGCACATGTCCGTGTTCGGCGGCAGCCACGCCCAGCGCGACGCCTGGCAGAGGACCCTGCTGGTCGCAGCCCTGCGCAGCGGCGAGACGGGCTTTGCCCGGGTCCTGGTCCGGGAGCGCCTGGCGGAGAGGCCGGAAAGCCCCTGGAGCCAGGCGCGCCTGTCGGAGCTGGACGCCCTCAGTCGATGAAGGTGAAGCGGTTGAAGCCCTCGGCGTCGGTTTCCAGGCGGACCCGGCGGCCGATGGGCTCGCGCGCGGCGAGCTCGGCGAAGGCGGCCTCCGAGGCCTGGTTGGCGGCGGCGCGGCGTCCGTCCGGCAGGCGGGCGATGACCACGATGCAGGGCCCCGATCGGGTCGTGGTGGTGGTGTAGGTCTCCACCGTCGCCTCGCCCGTGGCCGTGTCGACCTCGAGGCCGGGGACCGGATCATAGGGGATCTTCGCCCGGCGGGCCTCGGGCCGGCTCCAGTCGGCGGGCGTCGTGGAATAGACCCCGGCGGAGTACTTCGAGAGCATGCCGCCATTGGCGCCGATGAAGCCGAACGCCCCCGGCCGCTGGCGCAGGGCCAGGACGACCTCGGCGATGGCGTGCATGGAGTAGTTGTTCCCCGCCCCGCCGAAATACGGAAGGCCGCCGGTCAGGGTCAGGCCGCGCGGGTCGTCCGCAGCGATGCCCAGGCCGTCGATCATGTTGAACACGGCGATGGGGAAGCAGGAGTAGAAGTCGAAGACCGCCATGTCGTCGACGGTCTTGCCCGCCAGCTCAAGCGCCTTGCGGCCGGCGGCGATGGCGGAGGGGCTGGCCGAAAGGTCGGGCCGCTCCATGATGGTCAGCTCATTGGCGTCGCCCTGGCCGTGCAGGTAGACGAAGCGGTCCTCGGGCACGCCGAGGGCGCGGGCCTTGCCGACCGAGGTCAGGATGACGGCGGCGGCCTGGTTCACCTGGTCCCGCGCCACCAGCATGCGGGTGAAGGGATCGGCGACGATCCGGTTCTTCTCGCTGACGGCGACCAGCTCCTCGGCGGTCTTCTCGACCGGCGAGGCGGAGAAGGGATTGGCGGCGGCCACCCGCGTGAAGGGGGCGAAGAGCTCGCCCATCTTCCGGGCGTAGGCGGGCCGGTCGAGTCCCAGGCGGGCGCGGCGCGCATTCTCGAACAGGGCGTAGGCGGGAATGGCGCCGGTGATCCGGTGCTTGAGGATGGAAGGCGTGAACATGCCCTCCAGGCCGTAGCCGCGGTCCTCCAGCGAGCCCTCGACGGTCTCGGACCAGTCCGGGGTCTGCCCCTTCGCGTTCAGGGTCAGGACGGTGGACATGGCCTCGGAGCCGACCAGAAGGACCGCCTCGGCCTCGCCCCGGACGATGGCCTCGCAGAACTCGCCCACCAGGCGCTGGGGCCCCTGGCCGCCGGTGATCTCGAGGATGGCCCGCGCCGGGTCGGCGCCGATGCGCCGGGCCACCGATCGGGGGAAGTTGTTGGAGGCGCCGAAGGGCGGCTTGGCGCCCGGCGAGGAGATCTCGAACTGCCGGATGGCGACGATGACGTCCAGGGCGGCGGCTAGGTCGCCCGAGGCGTGGGCGTCGGCCAGGGCGGCGCGGGCCGCCTCACCGGCGAGGTCGGCCGGCGACAGGGCCCGGTAGTCGGCGTCGGTGGGCCGCTCGGCGGCCTGCCCCACCCCGATGAGCACAGGCGTGCGGTCATCCTGAGACGTCATGTGGAATCCTCCCTGGGCCGCAGGCGCGGCCGTTCCTGTCTATTTTTCCTCGACCAGGCGGTCGATCACCGCTGCGGCGTCCTTCCCGCCCCAGTCCGCTTCGCCCAGCATGCGCGCCCGCTCGACGCCGTCGCGACCAAAGACCAGGGTGGTGGGCATGGCGGCCGTCGGGGGCTGCAGCGAGAAGGGCAGGCTCGACTTCGGGTCATGGTAGAAGGCGAGAGGCGCATTCTTGCCGATGAAGGCCCGGGCCTTGTCGGCGTCCTTCTCCCGGTCGATGGAGATGGCCAGGACCACGACGTCCCGCCCCTTCTGGGCCTCGGCCAGCTTGGCCAGGGTGGGCATTTCGAGGACGCAGGGGGCGCACCAGGTCGCCCACAGGTTCACCACCACCACCTTGCCCCGGAAATCGCCGATGCGAACGGGCTTGCCCTCGGCGTCGAGGAAGCTGGTGGCCGGCGCCGGGGCGGCCTCGGCCGGCAGGATCAGGCGGGACATCTCGCCCCGGGCCAGGTCCTTCAGGCCGCCCTTCGCCCGGGGGGTTATGGAAGACTGGGCGATGATGTAGAGAACCCCGGCGACGCCGACCAGGGCGGCGCACCAGAGGGCGATCCTCAGGACGCCCAGCCTGGGAGATCCCGCTTCCTTTTCCTGGCTCATGATGACAGCAGACTCCCCAGACGATCCGAACACCGCCTCGCAGGGAGGCCAGGCCATGTGGGGCGGCCGCTTCGCGACCCGTCCGGCGGACCTGATGCAGGCGATCAACGTCTCCATCGGGTTCGACAGGCGGCTTGCGGACCAGGATCTGGCCGGCTCCCGCGCCCACGCGGCGATGTTGCGCATGCAGGGCGTGATTACAAGTGAGGACGAGGCGGCCATCCAGGGCGGCCTGGACGCCATCGCCGCAGAGATCCGCGACGGGACCTTCCCCTTCCGGGAGGAGTTCGAGGACATCCACATGAACGTGGAGGCCCGGCTGCGCGAGCTGATCGGGCCGGCGGCGGGACGCCTGCACACGGCGCGCAGCCGCAATGACCAGGTGGCCGTGGACTTCCGGCTCTGGGTCCGCGACGCCTGCGACCGGACGGTCGCCCAGCTGAAGCGCCTGCAGGGCGCCCTCCTGGACCGCGCCGAGCAGCACGCAGACACCCTGATGCCGGGCTTCACCCACCTGCAGCCCGCCCAGCCCGTGACCTTCGGCCACCACCTGATGGCCTATGTGGAGATGTTCGGCCGCGACGCCGGACGCTTCGCCGACGCCCGCCGCCGGATGAACGAATGCCCCCTGGGCGCCGCCGCCCTGGCCGGGTCGCCCTTCCCAATCGACCGGGACGCCACCGCCCGCGCCCTGGGCTTCGACCGGCCGACGGCCAACTCGCTGGACAGCGTCTCCGACCGGGACTTCGCCCTGGAGTCCCTGGCGGCCGCCACCCTGTGCGGAGTGCACCTCTCGCGGCTGGCCGAGGAGCTGGTGATCTGGACCACCCCCCAATTCGGCTTCGTGCGCCTGTCGGACGCCTTCTCCACCGGCTCGTCGATCATGCCGCAGAAGCGCAACCCCGACGCCGCCGAGCTGGTGCGCGCCAAGATCGGCCGGCTGATGGGGTCCTTCACCCAGCTGACCCTGGTGATGAAGGGGCTGCCGCTCGCCTATTCAAAGGACATGCAGGAGGACAAGGTCCCGACCTTCGAGGCCTTCGACGCCCTGGAGCTTTCCCTGTCGGCCATGACCGGCATGATCCTGGACCTGGAGCCCGTCGCCGGGCGCATGGCGGCCGCTGCAGGCGCGGGCTTCTCCACCGCCACCGACCTGGCCGACTGGCTGGTGCGGACGCTCGACATGCCCTTCCGCGACGCCCACCACGTGACCGGCGCCGCCGTGAAGCGCGCCGAGGCCCTGGGCGTCGACCTGCCCGACCTGCCCCTGGCTGAGCTCCAGGCCCTTTCCCACGGGATCACCCCGGCGGTCTACGACGTCCTGACGCCCGCCGCCTCGGCGGCGAGCCGGACCAGCTTCGGCGGCACGGCGCCCGACCAGGTCCGCCGGCAGGCCGCCCTCTGGCGGGAGCGGCTGTCGTGAGGGCCCGGATCCTGCTGGTCGCCGGCCTGGTCCTGGCCCTGCCGGCCGTCTCGGCCTGCGGCAAGCTGGGCCGGTTGGAGCGTCCGGAGGCCCGCCCCGGCGAGACCCGCGACATCGACGCGGGCCCGGAGCCCGGCCAGACCCTGCGGACCGCAGATCCCCGCGACCGCAACGCCGAGCCCCTGCCGCCCCTGGCCGCGCCCCCGGCCAAGGCGGCGGAAACCCCGCCGCAATGAACCATTTCGAGCTGCGCGACGGCGAGCTTCACTGTGAGGCGGTTCCCCTCTCGCAGATCGCCGAGGCCGTGGGCACGCCGGTCTACGTCTATTCCTCCGCCACCCTGGAGAGGCATTTCAACGTCCTGGCCTCGGCCCTGGGCGAGGCTGGCCTCAGGGGCGAGGACGGCGAACCGCCCCTGATCGCCTACGCGGTGAAGGCCAATCCCAACCTGTCGGTCCTGGCCACCCTGGCCCGCCTCGGCGCCGGCGCCGACACGGTCTCGGAGGGCGAGATCCGTCGGGCCCTAGCGGCCGGCGTTCCGGCGTCGCGCATCGTCTTTTCCGGGGTGGGAAAGCAGGCGGGCGAGATCGCCTTCGCCCTGCAGTCCGGCATTTCGGAGATCAACGTCGAGTCCGAGCCCGAAATGCGGCTCATCGCCCAGGTGGCCGCCAGGCTGGGCCAGCCGGCCCGGATCGCCTTCCGGGTGAACCCCGATGTCGCTGCGGGGGGCCACGCCAAGATCGCCACGGGCGGGGCGGACAACAAGTTCGGCGTCTCCTTCTCCGAGGCCGAGCGGCTCTATGCGGAAGCCGCCGCCGACCCCTGGCTCCGGCCCGTCGGCCTGACCTGTCACATCGGCAGCCAGATCAGCGCCCTTGAGCCCATGGAGGCGGCCTTCCGCCGCATGCGCGAACTGGTGGAGCGCCTGCGCGCCCGCGGCCTTGAGGTCCGCCGACTTGACCTCGGCGGCGGCCTGGGCGTGCCCTATTTCAACCAGCCGGAACCTCCTTCGCCGGCCGACTACGCCGCCATGGTCGCCCGGGTGACGGCGGGCCTGGACATTGGCCTCGCCTTCGAGCCGGGCCGGGTGATCGCCGCCAACGCCGGGATCCTGCTGGCCAGGGTCCTGCACATCCACGTCCGTCCCGAGGGGCGGCGGTTCGTGGTGCTGGATGCCGCGATGAACGACCTGATCCGGCCGGCCATGTATGACGCCTACCATGACCTGCGGCCCGTCCGGCCGAGGTCCGGCCCGACCGCCATCGCGGACGTGGTCGGCCCGGTCTGCGAGACTGGCGACACCTTCACGCGCGACCGCGAACTGCCGCCCCTGGAGGCCGGGGACCTCGTCGCCTTCATGAGCGCCGGGGCCTACGGGGCTTCCATGTCCAGCGAGTACAACAGCCGCCTCCTGGTCCCGGAGGTCCTGGTGCGGGACGCGGAGTGGGCGGTGGTCCGCCCGCGGCCGACCTACGAGGACATGCTGGCCCGCGAGACCCGTCCACCCTGGCTTGATCAGGCCTGGCTTGATCAGGCCTGGCTTGATCAGGCCTAGCCCGATCAGGCCTCTGGCAGGGCGCCGATCCAGGGCAGGGCCCGGTGGGCGCCCGCCGCATCCATGCCGTAGCCGACCAGGAACCGGTCCGGAGCCGTCCAGGCGAAATCGTCCGGCGGGCGTCGACCGGGCCCCGGCGCCGGCTTGAGGGCGAAGACGGCGGTGAGGACCTCTGACGCGCCCGCCGCCAGAACCAGGCGCCGGGCCGCCTCGAGGGACAGGCCGGACTCCAGGACGTCGTCAACGATCAGGACCTGCCGGCCCAGGACCGGACGCCGGAGGCCCGCCAGGACGGTCGTGGTCCCCGAATGCCGGGTCTTGTCCCCGTAGGCGGTCAGCCAGAGGGCGTCGAAGGCCAGGGGACGGCCGCGGACGGCCAGGGCCCGGGTCAGGTCGGCGGCGAACCAGAGGCCTCCGGTCAGCAGGCAGACCACCACCGCATCGGGGGAGAGGCGGGGCGCCAGGCGATCGGCGAGGTCTTCGACCGCACGGGCGACTTCGGTTTCCGAGAGCAGGCGTTCGGGCCCGGCCGCCTCAGTCATGGGCCGGCGCGGCGGGGGCGGCGGCGGGAGCGGCGTGGGACGCCTCTTGACCCGAAGCCCCGGCGGCGGGGGTCCCGGGCGAAGGTCCCGGGGTCGCAGGGGGGACGGAGGCATGTCCGGCGGGGTCCGCGTGACCGCCCGCCGCGGACGGGCCATGGGCCTTCCCGTGCGAAGCCGATCCGGGCTCAGGCGCGTGAGAAACAAACGTCAGGGCGACGCTGGCCACCCTCGGCGGAGGGTTGCGGACAAGGACAGAGAAGTACCGGGTTTCGAGGGGCGGGACGGTGTCCACCGGCTTCGCGACGAGCCGGGCGAGTTCCGCTCCGCTGGCGTCGTAGAGCGTGACTTGCAGGGGTGCGGCGAGGGTCGGATGGTCCCGCTCGTTGCGCATCTGCCCCGAGACGCCGAGGACGGCCTGGCCATTCTGGACCGCCGCTGTCAGGCGGACGTTCTCGATCAGCAGTCCGACCCCGTTCACGGACATGCCCGCCGCGGCGTAAAGGGCTGCGGTCTTGGGCCAGACGCGGACCATCTCATTCCGGAACACGGCGAGACCCAGGGCGATCAGCGCCAGGAGGGCGGCGAGCCCGGCCCAGACCAGGGACGGCGGCGGGCCGACCCGTCGGACCGGCTTCCGGGCCGCCGTCACGGCCGGGATCACCGGATCAACGTTGGGGAAGGCCTCCTCGGCGGGCGGCGGCTCGATCTCGGCGGGGACGGGCTCCGGGTCCGGCGGCGAAGGCTTTGGCTGCGGCTGCGGCTGCGGCCTGCGGATGGGAGCAGGTCGGGGAGCCTCCCAGGGTTCGGGCTCGCCGTCCTCGGGATAAGCCGTCCACTTGTTCCGGCAGGAAACACACCTGACCGTCCGGCCGTCCGCCGGGATCTGGGCCGATTCCACAGCGTAACGGGCGGCGCATCTGGGGCAGGTCAGGATCATGGTTCAGCGCGCCGGGGCCGTCGTCCTTCGCCCCGTTCCGGAGCATCGTGGGCAGGAATACACCCTCAAGGTTAACAGATCACAGCCCGCCCGCCGAGCCCTGCTGGTCGCTCCTCCACAGCGACTTCGTCCGGGCTGCAGGGCGACCGCGCCCTGTGCTAGGGTGAAAGGCAGATCCAAGCCGGGAAGCCCCTTGCCGAACGCCGCACCGCCCGCCCCGAGTCTCGCTCCCGCCCTGCGCTTCGCCGGTGCGGCGGCGCCCCGGCGCGCCGGCGTCCAGGGCCTCGAGGCGGTGGACCTCGACCTCGCCCCCGGGGACTTCCTGCTGGTCCACGGCGAAGCAGGCGCCGGCAAGAGCCTGCTGATGGGGTTGGCCGGCCTGACCCTCCGGCCCTCGGCGGGACGGGTGGAGGTCCTGGGGGTGAATCCCTGGCGGCTGGCCCCTGCGGGGCGCGCGCGCCTGCGTCGAAGGATGGGCCTGGTTTTCCAGGACCTGGACCTGATCGAGGACCTGACCGTCGCGGAGAACACCGCCCTTCCCATGCGGATCGCAGGAGTCCGGCCAGAGACTTGCCGCCGCGACGCTGGCGAGCTCCTGGACTGGATGGGCCTGGGATCACGGGCGACCGCCCTCCCCCGCGACCTGGACCATGATGAACAGCAAAGGCTGGCCGTGGCGCGCGCCGTGGCCGGCCGGCCCGAGATCATCCTGGCCGACGAGCCTGTCGGATGGATGGGGCCTGAGGCGGCCCGCCGGGTCCTGCGCCTCCTCCTGCAGCTGAACCGGCAGGGCGCGACCCTGGTCATGGCCAGCCGCAACCCTGACCTGGTCCCCGCACCCCGCCGGCTTGAACTGGTGCGCGGACGCGCCTTGCCGGAAACCCGGGGGGAGGAGGGCGCATGAGGCGGCCGCTGTTCCCGCGACTCGCCGTGGTCGTCCTCGCGGCGGCCCTTACCGCCCTGGCCGGCCTGGCGGGCCTGGCGGGGCGCGCCGGCCTGGACAGGACCGAGGGCTGGCGAACCCGGCTGGCGGGAGAGATGACCGTCGCCATCCGGCCGGCCCCCGGCGCCGACGCCGACGCCGCACGGGCCGCCGAGGTGCTCGCCGGGACGGCGGGCGTGGCCGAGGCGCGGGCCCTGGATCGCGCCCGCGTCGGCGCCCTCCTGGCCCCCTGGACGGCAGGGACCCGGGGACCGGACCTCGCCGCCCTCCCGCGCCTGATCGCGATCGAGCTTGACCCGCGCAAGCCGGCGCGACGGCAGGACCTGGCCGACGCCCTCAGCGCCGCCGGGATCGACGCCCTCGTCGACGACCACCAGGGCTGGCGCCGCTCCGCCCAGGAAGCGCAGGGACGTCTGGTTGGGCCCCTGGTCGGCGCCCTTGCGCTGTGCGCGGCCGGGCTGGCTGCAGCGGGCGGCCTGGCGGCGGCGTTCGAGGCGAGCCGCAGGGCGCCCGGGGTCCGCATCCGACTGCGGCTGGGCGCCTCCCGCATTTCCTGCGTGGCGCCGATCGGCGGAGCGGTCGCCACCGACATCTTTGCGGGGGTGCTGGCGGGCGGGCTTGTCGCCGCCGCCCTCGTCCATCTTTCGACCCCAGCGGGCGGTGAGGCGGCGCCAGGCCTCCTGGCCGCCCAGGCCCGGGTCCTCGCCACGGTGATCGCCGCAGCCCTTCTGGTCGCCCTGGCCAGCGCCTTCGCCACGGCGGCCAGCAAGGTCCGGGAGCTGGAGCCTTGAGGACCCTCTCCGCCCTGCTGGTAGCGGTCCTGATCTGGGCGGCGGGGCTGTTCGCCTTCGCCGACCGGGTCAGCCGCCTGACCCCGGCGCCCCTGCCGCCCGCGGCGGATGGCGTGGTGGTGCTGACGGGGGCCGGCTCCAACGCCCGGCTGGACCGCGGCATGGCCGTGCTGGAGGCGGGCCTGGCCCGCCGGCTCCTGGTCTCAGGCGTCAACCGCGAGGCCAGCCGGGAAGACATCCGCCTGGTCAGCAAGGCGGCGCGCCGCCTCTACGACTGCTGCGTCGACCTGGGCTTCACCGCCGCCAACACGCTCGGCAACGCCCGCGAGACCGCCGAATGGGCCCGCGCCATGCGCTTCCGCAGCCTGGTCATCGTGACGGCCGACTATCACATGCCCCGGGCCATGCTGGAGCTGAAGTCCGCCCTGCCGGACGTGCGGCTGGAGCCGTACGCCGCCGCCACCCCGGTGGTCGACGCCCGGCGCTGGTGGCGAAGCCGGGCAGGCGCGCGGTTGATGATCCGCGAGTACTCGAAGTACATGACCGTCCTCGGTCGCGAGATGGTCCGCCGCCTCGGACCCGCCGGCGACGCCCCCCGGAAGGCTACCCCTTGATCCTCGTCCGCTCGCTTCTCTTCGCCGCCGTCTTCTACGTCTGGTCGGTCCTCTACGCGATCGCCATGGTCCCGGTCCTGGCTGCGCCCCGCAGCTGGATGCTGGCCGGGATGCGGATCTGGAGCCGGTCGGTAAACCTTCTCCTCCGGGTGATCTGCGGCGTCCGGGTCGAAATCCGGGGGGGCGACAACATTCCCCTGGGCGACGCCCTGATCGCCTCCAAGCACCAGACCATGTTCGACGTCTTCGTCCAGTTCGGGGTCCTCAGGGGCTCCCTCTTCGTCCTGAAGAAGGAGCTCATGATCATCCCGATCTTCGGCTGGATCGCCCTGCGGATCGGTTCGATCGTGGTGGACCGCGAGGGACAGGCTGCGGCCCTGCGGGACATGGTCCGCCGCGCCCGGGAGCAGTTCCGCCAGGGCGACCGGCAGCTGGTCATCTTCCCGGAAGGCACCCGGAAGTCGCCCGGCGCGCCGCCCGACTACAAGCCCGGGGTCGCGGCCCTCTATCGCGAGCTGGAGGTTCCCGTCCATCCGGTGGCCACCAACGCCGGGGTCCACTGGCCGGCCCACGGCTTCCTGCGGCGGCCCGGGGTGATCGTCTACGAATTCCTGGAGCCCATCCCGCCGGGCCTGAAGCGGGCGGAGTTCATGCGCCTCCTGCAGGAGCGGGTCGAGACCGCCTCGGACCGGCTGCTGGCCGAGGGCCTCTAGTCCGGCTCAAGCGCCTCGACCCGGGACAGGAGGGCCTCCATGCCCCGGTCGCGGATCCCCGCCTCCCGGAGGTGGGACACAAGGTCCGCCAGATAGTCGATGTTCCGGCCGGAGAGCCCCCTCGCGCCGGCGATCAGGCTCGCCTGGGTCTCGGGCGACAGGCTTCCCGCCCACTGGGGATGGCCGGTGTCGGACAGGAAGGTCAGGCAGGAGACCTGCTCACCCGCCTCCAGGCGCACGGTGACCTCGGCCTCGATGTAGGTCTCGGTCGGCTGCTCGCGCTCGCGCAGGTAGGCGCGCACCCCGGGCCAGAGGTCTTCCCGCACCCGGTAGGCGATCCCGCGCACCGAACCGCCCCGGGTCAGGCCCAGCACCAGGCCCGGTCGCTCGGGCGTTCCGCGATGGTGGACGGAATAGATGCAGAAGGCGCGACGGCGACCCTGTAGTATGGCCGGGCGGCGCTCCACCCAGTCGAATCCGGGGCGCCACATCAGCGAACCGTAACCGAACACCCACCGACCCGCCGACATCGCCGACCGCATGCCCTCGACTTCAGATCCTGACTCCATGCCCCAGCCGCCGGGCCCGCGCAAACCCCTTCGCCTGGGTCTCTGGGGTCCCTTCTTCATCGCCGGGATCGTCGTGATCGGCTGGAGCCTCGCCTGGGGGCTCGCCGCCCGCGAGGTCGACCGGCGGCTGGACGCCAGCGTGAAGGCCCTGGCCGCCCAGGGCGTAGCCGTGGAGTGGTCGGGAAAGCGGCTGTATGGCTATCCCTTCCGCCTCAACCTCGACCTGACGGACCTCCGGGTCGCCACGGGCGAGACCTCAATCCGTTTTCCCCGGCTCGAGACCCAGGCCTTCCTTCATGCGCCGCGGTCCTGGCTGGCGGCCGCGCCCCGGGGCCTGACCTTCCAGCGACCGCAGGGCGGAGGCCTCGAGGTCGAGGGGCAAAGGCTTCTCGCCAGCCTGGTCCTGCCGAAGTCAGGGCCGCCCCGCCTGTCCTTCGAGGGCCTGAAGCTGACGCTCTCTCCCGCGCCGGGGGCCCGACCCTTCGCCCTGGCCTCGGCCGGACGGCTTGAACTGCACCTCCGGCCCGGCCCGGATGACCAGGCAGCGGTCTTCCTGAGGCTGGAAGACGCAACCCCGACCGCGGGACGTCTGTTCGCCGACCTGGGCGGCGGCGGCGCGGTGTCGGCGGCGGTGGACGCGCGACTGGACCACGCCTCGGCCCTGAGGGGCGCAGGCGCCTCCCGGGCCCTTGCGGCCTGGGGCGCCGCCGGAGGACGCCTTGAACTTCATGAGGCTGGCCTCACGGCGGGACAGGCCCGCCTGTCCCTGGCCTCGCCGGGCCTCAAGGCCAGTCCTGAAGGCCGACTGGAGGGTCGCCTGACGGTGACGGCGGCCAAGGCGCCGAGCCTCCTGGTCGCCCTGGCCCGGCACGGGGTCCTGTCCCCGGTCGAGGCGGCGGGCGGGCTGGCCGCGGTCCTCGTGGGCAAGTCCGGCGGAGACGACGTACGCCTGGACCTCGACCTTTCCGACGGCCAGGTCCGGCTCGCCCGGTAGGCGGGGTCAGGCCGCCTTGCGGGCCCGGGGGACCGGATTGGAAAAGCGCATGACGCCGTCCTCAAGGCCCGAGAACCGGAGGGCGGCCAGGTCCATGGCGTAGTTCTGGTGGAGCCGCCAGGGAGCGGTGACCCCCTGCCTCGGGAAGGCGCCGATCGACCTCTGGACATAGCCGGAGGTGAAATCCAGCCAAGGTGCGGTCTCCGGCGGCTCGCCCTCCAGCACCGGGGTGCACTGGCGCAGGCCCTTGCGGCGCATGTGGTTCAGCAGCCGGCAGACATACTCGCACGTCAGGTCGCACTTCAGCGTCCAGGAGGCGTTGGTGTAGCCGAAGGCCGACGCCAGGTTCGGGACATTCGAATACATCATGCCCTTGTAGCTCAGGGTCTCCGCCGGCCGGACGGGCGCGCCGTCGACGCTCAGGGAAAGGCCGTTCATCGGCTCCAGCTTCAGGCCGGTGGCGGTGACGATGATGTCCGCGGCCAGCTCCGCCCCGGACTTCAGCTTCAGGCCGGTCTCGGTGAAGGTCTCGATCTCGTCGGTGACCACCGAGGCGGCGCCCGACTTCAGGGCCTGGAAGAAGTCGCCGTCCGGCGCGAGGCAGAGGCGCTGGTCCCAGGGGTTGTAGCGGGGGGTGAAGTGGGTCTCGACGTCGAAGTCGGGCCCCAGCTCCTGGCGGACCTGGCCGACGATGGCCGACTTGACCCGTTCGGGCCGGCGCCGGGCAAAGTTGTAGAAGACCATTCCCATCAGGACGTTCCGCCAGCGGATCAGGCCGTAGGCCATCTTCTCGGGCAGGAGGCGCCTCAGCTTCAGGGCCTGGGCGTCCTCGCCGGGCCGCCCGACGATGTAGGTGGGCGACCTCTGCAGCATGGTCACGTGACCCGCCGTCCGGGCCATTTCCGGCACCAGGGTCACGGCGGTTGCGCCGGAGCCGATCACCACCACCCGCTTGCCGGCGTAGTCCAGGTCCTCGGGCCAGGCCTGGGGATGGACAATGCGCCCGCCGAACCGCTCCATGCCCGCGAAATCAGGGGTGTAGCCGCCCTTGTAGGAATAGTAGCCGCCGCACAGGAACAAGAAGCTGCAGGTGAAGGCCGAGGGTCCGTCCGGGGTCTCGACCGTCACCGTCCAGAGGGCGTCGTCGGTGGACCAGGCCGCGCCGGTGACGCGGTGGCGGAAGCGGATGCGGTCCTCGACCTTCTCGTCCCGGGCGGTGTCGCGGATGTAACGCAGGATGGACGGGCCGTCGGCGATGGCTTTGGCCTCGGTCCAGGGCCGGAAGGAATAGCCCAGGGTGTACATGTCGGAGTCCGAGCGGATGCCCGGATAGCGGAACAGGTCCCAGGTGCCGCCGATCGTTTCCCGGCCTTCCAGGATGACGAAGCTGCGGTCCGGGCAGGTGGTCTTCAGGTGACGGGCGGCCCCGATGCCCGACAGGCCGGCCCCCACGATGACGACGTCGACATGGGTCTCGGAAGGCGTTTCAGTCATCTCATTCCCCGGATGTGCGCCGCGCGGCGCGCCTGTCATGACGGCGGCGCGGGGCGGGCGCAAGCGTCTTGCCGCCCGGCGGCCCGGGTCCTAGCCTCGCCCCCGGTTCCCTGAGGTCTCCGCCATGTCCCGCCGCCTGTTCCTGACCCTCGCCCTGGCGCTTGTCCTCCCCTGTGGGGCGGCGGCCGCGACGGCGACGCCGGCGACGCAGCTCACCGCCTCGGCGGTCCCGTCGAAGGAAATGCTGCGCTGGCGGGAGACGGCCAGGCGGGTGACCATCACAAGGGATGACTGGGGGATCGCCCACATCCATGGCAAGACCGACGCGGACGCCGTCTTCGGCATGATCTACGCCCAGGCCGAGGATGACTTTCCGCGGATCGAGGCCAACTACCTCACCGCCCTGGGACGCCTCTCCGAGGCCGAGGGCGAAGCCGCCCTGATTCAGGACCTCCGGGCCCGACTGTATGTCGATCCGGAGACCCTGAAGGCCCATTACGCCAAGAGCCCGCCCTGGCTGCGCAAGCTGATGGACGCCTGGGCGGACGGCCTGAACTACTACCTGGCCATGAACCCCCAGGTCCGGCCCCGCGTCCTGACGCGGTTCGAGCCCTGGATGGCCCTGAGCTTCTCCGAGGGGAGCATCGGCGGCGACATCGAGCGCATCTCCCTCGATGGGCTGGCCGAGATGTACTCCGACCGGCCAAGGGTGCTGGCCAGCGCGGCGCCGGCCGGACCGGAGGAGCCGCGGGGTTCCAACGGGATCGCCATCGGCCCCTCCCGGGCCTGGGGCGGGCGGCCCCTGCTGCTGATCAACCCGCACACAAGTTTTTACTTCCGGGCCGAGCAGCAGGTGACCTCGGACGCGGGGCTGAACGTCTATGGCGCGGCGACCTGGGGCCAGTTCTTCATCTACCAGGGCTTTAACGCCCGGGTCGGCTGGATGCACACCTCCAGCGGCGTGGACGCCGTGGACGAGTTCGCGGTCCAGGTGATCGACCGGGGCGGAAAGCTGACCTATCGCTATGGCGCCGAGGAGCGGCCGGTCGTCACCCGGACGATCGCCGTGGACTGGCGGACCCCCCAGGGCGCCCTGGTCCGCAGCACCTTCCGGGTGCACTTCACCCACCATGGACCTGTCGTCCGCAAGGCGGGAGACCGCTGGGTCGCCTTCGCCATGATGAACCGGCCGGTGGAGGCCCTCAGCCAATCCTTCCTGCGCACCCGGGCCCGGAACTTCGATGAGTTCATGAAGGCGGCGGCCCTGCAGGGGAACGCCTCGAACAACACCCTCTACGCCGACGCAGACGGGGTGATCGCCTACCTGCACCCCCAGTTTGTTCCCAAGCGGGACGACCGGTTCGATTACACCGGGACCGTGAATGGTTCAGACCCGGCGACGGACTGGAAGGGGCTGCACGCCCTGTCGGAACTGCCAGGCGTGAAGTCGCCCAAGGGCGGCTGGGTCTACAACACCAATGACTGGCCCTGGACGGCGGCGGGGCCGGAGAGCCCGAAGCGCGAGGCCTTCCCCCGCTACATGGACACGGTGGGCCCCAACCCCCGGGGCGCCAACGCCGTCCAGCTGCTCGAAGGGGGCCGGGCCTTCAGCCTCGACGGCCTGGTGCAGGGGGCGTTCAACACCCGGCTGCCCGCCTTCGACCAGCTGCTTCCGGGGCTGGAGGCGGCCTGGGATGCGACCGCCGGCGCTGATCCCCTTCGCGTGAAGCTGGCCGAGGACATCCGCCTGCTGAGGGGCTGGAACCGGCGCTGGTCGGCCCAGTCCGAGGCCCTGACCCTGGCGGTCTTCTGGGGCGACCTCCTCTGGCCCGAGGCCGAGGCGATCGGCCGGAATGAGGGTCTGACGACCTGGGAGGCCATGGCCAGCCGGATTTCCCCGCGCCGCAAGCTAGAGGCCCTCTCCGAGGCCTCCGACCGCCTGCAGGCCGACTTCGGGACCCGCAGGGTTCCCTGGGGCGAGGTCAACCGCTTCCAGCGCCGCACCGGCGACATCCAGCAGGCCTTCAGCGACGCCGCGCCCAGCCTGGCGGTTCCCTTCCCGTCGGCGCGCTGGGGGGCCCTGGCCTCCTTCGGCGCCCGCCGGCCGGAGGGGCAGAAGCGGCTCTACGGGACCAGCGGGAATAGTTTCGTGGCCGTAGTGGAATTTGGGCCCCGCGTGCGGGCGCGGGCCGTGACCGCGGGCGGCGCTTCAAGCTCGCCCGCGTCGAAGCACTTCACCGACCAGGCGCCCCGCTACCTGAGCGGCGACCTGCGGCCGGTCTATTTCTGGCCGGACGAGATCCGGGGCCATGTGAAGCGGACCTATCGGCCCGGCCAGTAGAGGCGGTGTTGCGCCGCCGGACGCAATGGCCTATCGCCCAAGCCTCCACGAGACCGGGACCTCCATGGACGCCTCCGACCCCAAGCCGACCGCACGCTCTCTCGAGGCCGTGCGCGTGCGCCTGGACGTGGTCGACCGTCGGCTCCTCGAGCTGATCGACGAACGGGCCGCCCTGGCGGGCGAGGTGGCGGCGGCCAAGGCGGCGGCGGGTGAAGGCGGTCGCTTCGCCCTGCGCCCCCCGCGTGAAGCCGAAGTCCTGCGCAACCTCCTCGCCCGGCCCCGCAAGGCGGCGCCGGCGGGCCTGGTCGTGCGGATCTGGCGCGAGCTCATGAGCGACAGCCTGTCGCGGCAGGGCCCCTACCATGTCTCCGTCTTCGGCGGACAGGCGCCGGAAGGGGTGCGTGAAGCGGCCCGCATGCGTTTCGGCGCCGCCCCGCCCTTCGCCACCGCCAGCCGTCCCGAGGACGCCATCGCCGCCGCCCGCACCCCGGGCGGGGTTGCGGTCCTGGCCCTCGACTCCCGCACGCCCTGGTGGGGCCGGCTGCTCGCCGAGCCCACCCTGCGGGTCTTCGCCGCCCTTCCCTGCCTGAACGCCTGGGGGCGGCCCACCGCCCTGGCCGCCGCCGAGGTGGAGATCGGGCCCACGGGCGGGGACCGGACCTACTGGGTCACAGACGCCCCCGGCCCGCCGGGCCGGCTGGTCGAGGCCCTGAGCAAGGACGGTGTCGCAGCGGAGCTGATGGCCGACGCCGGCGGCCTGCGCCTCTTCGAGCTGGTCGGCTACTACCAGGCGGACGACGAGCGCCTGGCCCGGGCGCCCGGGCGGCTGACCGGCGTCATCGGGGCCGCCTCGGCGCCCCTCGATCTCTGAGGCCCCGCCATGACCGATCGTCCCCTTCCCAAGCCCGGCATCCTGCAGATCTCGCCCTACGTCCCCGGCAAGGCGGCGGTGGAGGGCGTGGCGCACCCGCTCAAGCTGTCGGCCAACGAGAACATCCTCGGCTCCAGCCCCGCCGCCCGGGAGGCCTTCGCGTCGGCCATCGACGAGCTGCACCTCTATCCGGACGGACGCTGCAACGCCCTGCGCGAGGCCATCGGCGCCCGCTACGGACTTGAGCCCGAGAACCTGCTCTTCGGCTGCGGGTCGGATGAGATCTTCCAGCTAATCGGCCAGACCTTCCTCCAGCCCGGCGACAACGCCGTCCAGGGCGAACACGGCTTCGGCGCCTTCGCCATCGCCACCCGCGCGGCGGGGGGCGAGGTGCGCATGGCCCGCGAGATCGACCTGCGGATCGACGTCGACGAGGTCCTCGACTGCGTCGATGAGCGCACGCGGATCGTCTGGATCGCCAATCCCGCCAACCCCACCGGCACGGTCGTCGGCGGCTCGGAGATCCGCCGGCTGCACGCCGCCCTCCCCGCCGACGTGGTCCTGGTCCTGGACGGGGCCTACGCCGAGTTCGCCGAGGACCCGGACTTCGAGGACGGGGTCGACCTGGTCCGCAACGCCTCGAACGTCATCATGACGCGGACCTTCTCCAAGCTGCACGGCCTGGCCGCCTTGCGGGTGGGCTGGGCCTACATGCCGGCGGAGATGGCCGACGCCATCGACCGGATCCGCCTGCCGTTCAACGTCTCGATTCCCGCCCAGCGCGCCGCCATCGCCGCCCTGGCCGACGAGGACTTCCGGGCGCGCTCCCTGGAGCTGGTCCGCACCTGGCGGCCCTGGCTGGCCCAGCAGCTTGGCGGGCTGGGCCTGGAGACCACGCCGTCGAGCGCCAACTTCGTCCTGGTCCGGTTCCCGCAGACGCCGGGCAAGACGGCGGCCGACGCCGACGCCTTCCTCAGCGCCCGGGGGCTGATCCCGCGCCGGGTGACCGGGTACGGCCTGCCCGACCACCTGCGCATCACCATCGGCCTGGAGGAACACAACCGCGCGGTGGTCGACGCCCTGGCGGACTTCATGGGGCCGCGCCCGTGATCTACCCGAAGCTGGCCGTGGTGGGCTGCGGCCTGATCGGATCCTCGGTGATCCTCGCGGCGCGGGCGGCCGGGGCCGTGGGCGCCGTGGCCGTGGCCGACGCCAACCCGGCGCATCGCGAGGAGATCGCGGCCCTGGGCTATGCCGACCTGGTCACAGGCGACGTGGCCGAGGCGGTCCGCGACGCCGACCTCGTGGTCTTCGCCGTGCCGGTCCTGGCCATGGGGTCCGCCGCCGCCGCCGCCGCGCCCGCCCTGAAGACGGGCGCCACCGTCACCGACGTGGGATCTGTGAAGGTCAGCGTGGCCGAGGCCCTGCGGGCCGTCCTCCCGGACTCGGTCCATCTGGTCCCGGGACACCCCATCGCCGGCACCGAGCAGTCCGGCCCGGCCGCCGGCTTTGCCGAGCTGTTCCGCGGTCGCTGGGTAATCCTGACCCCGGATGCGGACGAATCCCCCGCCTACCTGGACGCCGTCGCCCGCCTGACCGACTTCTGGACCGCCCTCGGCGCGCAGGTGGACGCGATGGACGCCGCCCACCACGACCTGGTCCTGGCGGTCACCAGCCACCTGCCCCACCTGATCGCCTACAACATCGTCGGCACCGCCGCCGACATGGAGGAGGTGACCCAGGCCGAGGTGATGAAGTACTCCGCCGGCGGCTTCCGCGACTTCACCCGGATCGCCGCCTCCGACCCGACCATGTGGCGCGACATCTTCCTGGCCAACAAGGACGCGGTTCTGGAGATCCTGGGCCGGTTCACCGAAGACCTCCAGGCCCTGTCCCGGGCCATCCGCTGGGGCGAAGGGGACAAGCTCTTCGAACTCTTCTCGCGGACCCGCGACATCCGCCGGGGGATCATCATCGCTGGCCAGGAAAGCGCCGAGCCCAACTTCGGACGGGACCGGACAGCCACGCCGGCCGGGCCGACGGGAGCATGAGCGGCTACGCCTGGCTGGCCGGGGCGATCGCCACCGAGATCGTCAGCACCAGCCTGCTGAAGCTCTCAGAGGGCTTCACCCGCCCCCTGCCCTCCGCCGGGGCCATCGCCCTGGTGGGCCTGTCCTTCTACTGCCTGTCCCAGGCCCAGAAGACGATTCCCATGGGCATAGGCTACGCCCTCTGGTCGGGGGTCGGCATCCTGGCCATCACCGCCATCGGCTGGATCGGCTTCCGACAGAAGCTGGACCTTCCCGCCATTGCCGGGATCACCCTGATCATGGCGGGGGTCCTGGTCATCCGTCTCTTCTCCCGCGCCGAAGCCTGATCCCCGGCGCGCGACGGCGCGTTCCGTTTCGCGCCGGCCTGGGTTAGGTCTGGCGCCGTGACCCTTCCGCCCGCCCTCGTCATCCTGCCGGGCCCCAAGGCCGCCCTCACCGGCGCCGGGGGCGCTGTCCGGCTGGCGCCGCCCGAGGCCCGGGAGCGGTTCGCGCAGGATCGACTCCTGGTCGCCCACGCCGCCCTCACAGCCCGGCGGCTGGGCGCCGCCGCCCCACCCCGGTCGGCGCGCCTGCTGGACGTGCTGGAGCTCTTCGCCTTTGTCCGGCCCGGCGCCTTCACCGCCCCCTCCGCCGCCGGCCTCGCCCTGGCCCTGGGCGAACCCGAGCCCCAGGGCCCCGAGGCCATGGCCGTCGCCCTCGCCCGGGTCGCCGGGCGGTTGCTGGATGAACTCACAGAGACGCCCACGCCCTCCCGCGAGGAAGCCCTGGCGGTGGCCGAGACCCTGGCCCGGGGAGGCTGGGCCTGGGGCGAGCCGGTGGTGGCCGCCCTGCGCTCCCGCCCCGTCTCCAACGCCTTCCGCAGCTCGGGCCTGGATGTCTGGGCGCGGCTGGAGGAGTGGGAGGACCCGGGGCCCGTGGGCGATCCCGGCGATGCGCCCGTGGCGCCAGAGGCCGCCGTGCGCCGGCTGGGGGAACTCCTGGAGCGGGCGGGCCTCGACGAGGCGAGGACCGCCCAGGCCGAGTACGCCCGCGAAGCCGCCTTCGTCTTCCGGCCGCGCGACCGCGAGAACGAACCCAACATGCTGCTGGCCGAGGCCGGGACCGGGATCGGCAAGACCCTGGGCTATCTCGCCCCCGCCTCCCTCTGGGCGGAAGCGAACGGTCCTTCGGTCTGGATCTCCACCTACACCCGGGCCCTGCAGCGCCAGATCGAGCGCGAGAGCGCCGTCCTCTTTCCCGACCGGGCCGAACGGGCGCGACGGGCCGTCGTGCGCAAGGGCCGCGAGAACTATCTCTGCCTCCTGAATTTCCAGGACCTGGTCAATTCCGCCCAGCTGGGCGCAGCGGACCTGGTGGGCCTGGGCCTGACCGCACGCTGGATCCGCACCAGCCGGGACGGAGACATGACCGGGGGCGACTTCCCCGCCTGGCTGCCGGGCCTCTTCGCCGTGCCGCCGGCGGGCCAGGCGGCGGCGGCCAACCTGGTCGACCGCCGGGGCGAGTGCATCCACGCCGGCTGCGCGCACTACCGGACCTGCTTCGTCGAGAAGGCCATCCGGGCCTCGCGCCGGGCTGACATCGTCATCGCCAACCACGCCCTGGTCATGGCCCAGGCGGCCTTTGACGGCGCCAGGGCGGGCCGGGGCGCGCCCGACGATCCGGAGACGACGCGCCTTCGCCGGGTGGTTTTCGATGAGGGCCATCATCTGTTCGACGCCGCCGACGCGGCCTTCTCCACCGCCCTGTCGGGACAGGAGACGGTCGAGCTGAGGCGCTGGATCCGGGGCTCGGAGCGGCGCGGCCGCCGGGGCCGGGGGCTGGAGGCGCGGCTGGGCGACCTGGTGGGCGCCGAAGGGCCCGCCCGGCAGGCGCTGAACGACGTGGTCCACGCCGCCGGCCGCCTGCCGTCCGAAGGCTGGAGCGGCCGGCTGTCCTCGGGGGACCCAGAGGCGCCCCAGGGACCCGTCGAGGCCTTCCTGGCGGCCATGGCCGTCCAGCTTCGGGCCCGCGCCGACGCCTCTGACCTGGCGCCCGCCTGCGCCGCCCGCCCGGCCCTGCCGGAGGCCGTCGCCGCCGCCCGGGCGGTGGCCTCGGACC
>JBJOJL010000025.1:0-23609 GCA_046046615.1 Pseudomonadota bacterium | reverse complement strand
GCGGCGTCGAGCAGGCCGGTCATGCCGGCGCCGAGGAAGATGTTGTCGCCCAGGATCAGGGCGGCCGGGTCCCCGGCCAGGAAATCCTCGCCGATCAGGAAGGCCTGGGCGAGGCCGTCGGGGCTGGGCTGGACGGCGTAGGCCATGCGCACGCCGAACTGCGAGCCGTCGCCGAACAGGCGCTGGTAGTTCCCCAGGTATTCCGGCGAGGAGATGATCAGTATGTCCTGGATCCGCGCCTGCATGAGGACGGACAGGGGGTAGTAGATCATCGGCTTGTCGTAGATCGGCAGGAGCTGCTTGTTCACCGCCAGGGTGGCCGGGTGCAGGCGCGTACCGGCGCCGCCCGCCAGGATGATGCCCTTCATGCCGCGTCCCCTTCCCCTTCAGCCGACCCCAGGAGCCGGTCCGTCACCTCGTCCGCCGCTTCCGTCCAGGGCCGAGGCGCCTGTCCGAATGTGCGGGTGAAGGCCGCCGTGTCCAGTCGCGAGTTGGCCGGGCGCCGGACTGGGGTCGGCCAGTCCGCCGAGGCGATGGGTGTCAGGGCCGGCGTCCTGCGTCCCGCCGCCGCCGCCCTTTCGAACACCCTCGAGGCCAGGCCGAACCAGGTGGTCTCGCCGGCGCCGGCGAAGTGGAAGACGCCCGACGGCGCCGCCTCCCCGGAGAGCCGGGTGCAGACCGCGCCGATCGCGGAGGCGATATCCAGGGCCGAGGTCGGGCAGCCGTGCTGGTCCGCGACCACCGACAGCGCGTCGCGGGTCTGGGCCAGCCGAAGCATGGTGCGGACGAAGTTCGCCCCCCAGGGGCTGAAGACCCAGGCGGTGCGCAGGATCACGTGTCGCGGGTTGAGGGCGGCGACGGCGATCTCGCCCGCCGCCTTGGAGGCGCCGTAGACGCTGGTGGGTCCGACCGGGTCGTCCTCGCGGTAGGGCCGGTCCAGCCCGCCGTCGAAGACGTAGTCCGTCGAGACGTGGACGAGGGGTATGCCCGCCTCGCCGCTGGCCCGGGCGAGGGCGGCGGGCCCCAGGGCGTTGGCGGACCAGGCTTCGGCGGCGTGGCTTTCGGCGGCGTCCACCGCGGTCCAGGCCCCGGCGTTGACGATGGCCGCCCAGGGTCGCGCCGCCACCCACCGCCGCACGGAGCCGGGGTCGGACAGATCAAGCTCGGCCCGGGGCGGGGCCACCACCTCAAAGCCCGCCGGCGGCGCCTCGCGCAGGGCGCGACCCACCTGGCCGGAGCCTCCGGTCAGGAGCAGGGCGGGGAGGCCGGAGCCGGTCATGCCAGGGAGTCAGGCCGCCCGGCCCAGGGGCCGGGCGAGGCGCCCGATCAGCCCTCGGAGCCTTCGCTGGCGGAGGCGCCGGCCCGCTCGGCGGCGGTCATCTGGCGCTCGGCGATCCGGGCGGACTTGCCGCGGCGATCGCGCAGGTAATAGAGCTTGGCCCGGCGCACGACGCCGCGACGCTTGACCTCGATGCTCTCGATGTTGGGCGAATGGATCGGGAAGATCCGCTCGACGCCTTCGCCGAACGAGATCTTGCGGACGGTGAAGCTCTCGTTGATCCCGTGACCCTGGCGGGCGATGCAGACGCCCTCATAGGCCTGGACGCGTTCGCGCTCGCCTTCCTTGATGCGCACGTTGACGCGGAGGGTGTCGCCGGGGCGGAAAGCCGGGATGGCGCGGGTCGCGGCCAGACGGTCGGCTTCTTCCTTTTCCAGTTCCTGGATCAGGTTCATGGGTCAGTCCTTTCGTACCGGGCTTTACTCGCCCTTTGCCTGTTGATTGGCGAGCCAGGCGGCCCAGAGATCCGGACGCCGTTCCCGCGTAGCGCGTTCCCGCTCGGCCCGACGCCAGTCCGCCACCTGGGCATGGTGGCCGCTGAGCAGGACCTGCGGAATTTCAAGTCCCTCGAACGTCCGCGGTCGCGTGTACTGCGGATGCTCCAGGAGCCCGTCCTCGAAACTCTCTTCACTGAGGCTTTCCGCCTGGCCGAGGACGCCGGGCACCAGCCTTACGCAGGCCTCGATGGTCACAAGGGCCGCCGCCTCGCCACCGGCGAGGACCGCGTCTCCGACCGAGACCTCCTCGAACCCCCGGGCGTCGAGCACCCGCTGGTCCACCCCCTCGAACCGACCGGCCAGGACGATCAGTCCCGGCCCTTCGGCCCAGTCCTTCACGCGCGCCTGGGTCAGGGGCCGACCCCGTGCGCTCATGTAAAGAAGCGGCCGTCCCCGCCGGTCGACGCTGTCGAGCGCCGAGGCGATCACGTCCGCCCGCATCACCTGCCCCGGTCCGCCCCCAGCGGGGGTGTCGTCGAGGAAGCCGCGCTTATCCTTGGAAAACCCCCGGATGTCCAGCGTTTCCAGGGACCAGAGGCCGGCCTCCCGCCAGGCCGTCCCGATCAGGGAAACGCCCAGCGGGCCGGGGAAGGCCTCGGGGAACATGGTCAGGACGGTGACCTCGAAGGGCGCGGGGCGGGACATGCGGGGCTTGTGGACGAAGACGCCGGGTTTTTCGAGTCCCCGCCTCGCCTTGCCCGACGGGCCCGCTGGCTCTATGCCCTGCCCTTTCGCATTTGCAGCATTGATCCCGAAGCCATGTCCCAGCCTGAAAACCTCGTCGACACCCTGGCGCTTGAGCGCCTGGAGGTGAACCTGTTCCGCGGCGTCTCGCCGAACGAGGGTCCGGGGCGCATCTTCGGCGGCCAGGTCATCGCCCAGTCCCTGCTGGCCGCCTACGGCACGGTCGAGGACAGGGTCTGCCACTCCCTGCATTGCTATTTCATCCGCCCGGGTGACCCGACCACCCCCATCATCTTCGAGGTGGACCGGTCCCGCGATGGGGGCAGCTTCACGACCCGGCGGGTCATCGCCGTGCAGAACGGCAAGCAGATCTTCAATCTGGCCGCCTCCTTCCAGGCCCCGGAGGAGGGCTTCGAGCACCAGGCCGACATGCCGGCCGTGGCGGGACCCGACGACCTGCCGAGCGAGGCCGAGGCCATGAAGGCGGCCCTGGCGAAGATGCCGGAGGAGGCGCGCAAGTGGGCGACCCGCCCGCGCCCGATCGAGATGCGCCCGGTGGACGGCGCCAGCATTTTCGACCGCGACCGGCCTGAGGCCCGGGAGCCGAAGAGCGAGGTCTGGTTCCGCGCCCGGGCGCCCATCGGCGATGACCCGGTCCTGCACCAGGTGATCCTGTCCTACGCCTCGGACATGAACCTGTTGTCCACCGCCATGCGGCCGCACCGGGTCCACTGGCAGACCCGCAACTTCCAGTCGGCCAGCCTCGACCACGCCATGTGGTTCCACAAGCCGGTGAACTTCAACGACTGGCACCTCTACGCCCAGGACAGCCCCAGCGCCGCCGGCGGCCGGGGCTTCATCCGGGGGTCGATCTATTCCCGGGACGGCGTTCTGGTGGCGAGCGTGGCCCAGGAAGGCCTGCTGCGGCTGCGCAAGGAATAGGGCGGCCTATTCGGTCTCGGCCGGAGGAACGGCGAGGATCCGGCCTCCGGCGAGGTCGACCTCGGGGACGGCCTCCCGGGTGAAGGGCAGCCAGAAGGACGGGGCGCCCTCGGGCTTGACCTCCAGGAGGTCGCCCGCGCCGAAGTCCTGCACCCCGCGCACGGCGCCGAGGACCCGCCCTTCGGGCGTCTCGACCCGCATCCCGACCAGGTCGGCGAGGTAGAACTCATCCTCGTCAGGGGCCGGCAGGGCGGAGCGGGGGACGTGGAGCTTGAGGCCCCGCAGGGCCTCAGCCTGCTCGCGGGTCTCGACCCCGGAGGCCCGGGCGACCATGCCGCCCTTGACGGGCCGGGCCCCGGACAGGGCCGGCGCCGCCGAGCCGTCGGCCCGACGCAGGTCGCGATAGCCCGCCAGGGCCATGGGATCGGCGGTGAAGCTGGTGACGCGCACCTCGCCCCGGACGCCGAAGGCGCCGGCGATGCGTCCCACCAGGATCAGCCGGTCCGACATGGTTTTGCCCAGGGAGGCGAAGGCCCGGCGCGGGACGCCGGGCCCGGAGGTCAGTCTTCCTTGGCGGCGTCTTCGGCCGGGGCCTCGGCGGCGGGGGCCTCTTCCGCGGGCGCTTCGGCAGCCGGAGCCTCAGCGGCCGGGGCCTCTTCGGCCGGGGCTTCCGGCTCCGGAGCGGGCGGCGCGGCGGCGGCGGCCTCAGCGGCGGCGGCGAGGTCAGCGGCCTTCTGGGCCTTTTCCTCGGCGCGTTCCTTGGCCTTGCGGCCCGGCTCGCCCTTCTGCGGGTTGGAGCCGGCCTTCCAGGCGACGAGGCCTTCGGCGGCCAGGAAGCGGGCGACCCGGTCCGAGGGCTGGGCGCCCTTGGTCAGCCATTCGCGGATCCGCTCGACCTTCAGGGTCACGCGGGTCGGGTCGTCCTTCTTCAGGAGGGGGTTGTAGGCGCCCACCTTCTCGATGAAGCGGCCGTCGCGGGGCGAGTGGCTGTCGGCCACGACGATCGAATAGTAGGGGCGCTTCTTGGCGCCGCCGCGGGCGAGACGAATCCTGAGCATGGGGAGTCCTTGTCTTTCTAGGATTTCTTGAAGGGATTGAAGCCCGGCGGCAGGCCGCCGCCGAGGCCGGGAAGTTTCATGCCCCCAGGAAGACCTCCGGGGAGACCGCCCGGCAGGCCGCCGCCGGGGAGCTTGTCGGCCAGCTTGGCCAGTTCCTCGAGCTGGGCGGCGTCGGCGGTGGGAACCTTGCCCCCGCCGAGGGCCTTGAGACGGTCAAGACCGCCCCCGCCGCCGAGCATGCCGGCCATGCGGGCGAAGCCCTTGCCGCCGTCGCGGCTCATCATCTTGAAGGCGTCGGCCATCTGCCGGTGCTGCTTGAGCAGGCGGTTGACCTCGGCCACGTCCACCCCGGCCCCGGCGGCGATGCGCCGCTTGCGCGAGGCCTGGAGGATGTCGGGCTTGCGCCGCTCGGCCTTGGTCATGGACGAGATGATCGCCGCCTGGCGGTCCAGGGACTTGTCCGAGATGTTGGCCTCGGCGATCTGCTTCTTGACCTTCTGGACCCCCGGCAGGAGGCCCATCAGGCCTTCCATGCCGCCCATCCGCTTCATCTGGGCCAGCTGGTCGGCCATCATGTCGAGGTCGAACTGGCCCTTGGCGAGACGCCGGGCCATGGCCTCGGCCTTGGCCGTATCGAGGTCCTGTGCGGCCTTCTCCACCAGGGCGACGATGTCCCCCTGGCCCAGGATGCGCCCGGCCACCCGGGCGGCGTCGAAGACGTCGAGGCCGTCGATCTTCTCGGAGACGCCCAGGAACTTGATGGGCAGGCCGGTGACCGCCCGCATGGACAGGGCCGCGCCGCCGCGCCCGTCGCCGTCGGCCCGGGTCAGGACCAGGCCGGTCAGGGGCAGGCGCTCGTGGAAGGCCCGGGCCGTGCGCACCGCGTCTTGGCCGGTGAGGCTGTCGGCCACCAGCAGGGTCTCGTGCGGCTGGGCGATGCCGGCGATCTCGGCCGCCTCGGCCATCATGGCCTCGTCCACCGTGGTGCGGCCGGCGGTGTCGAGGATGACGACGTCAAAGCCCTGGAGGCGGGCCGAGGACAGGGCCCGGCGGGCGATGTCGGGGGCGGACTGGCCGGCGATGATGGGCAGGCTGTCGACGCCGGCCTGTACCGCGAGGGTCGCCAGCTGCTCCATGGCGGCCGGACGGCGGGTGTCGAGGGAGGCCAGGAGGACCTTCTTGCGCTCCCGCGACAGGCGCAGGGCCAGCTTGGCGGCGGTGGTGGTCTTGCCCGAGCCCTGGAGACCAGCCATCAGGATGACCGTCGGCGGGTTGAGGCTGAGGTTCAGGCCCTCGGCGCCCTCGCCCCCCAGCATCTCGACCAGGCCGTCATAGGTGATCTTGACCACCTGGTCGGCGGGCCGGACCGAGCGGATGACCGCCTCGCCCGAGGCCTGCTCGCGGGCCTTGGCGATGAAGTCGCGCACCACCGGCAGGGCGACGTCGGCGTCCAGCAGGGCGGTGCGGACCTCCTTCAGCGCTTCGTCGATGTCCTTTTCGGACAGGACGCCGCGCCCGGAGAGCCGGTCGAAGACGGTAGAGAGACGGTCTGTCAGGGCGTCGAACATGTCGATCTCCGCAAGAGCGCTCCACAGGTCAAAACGGCCCGGCCCAAACGCGATCGGCCCCCGTGGACGATCACGTCGACGGGGGGCCTCTCCGCCCTCGTCCCGCGGCAAGGCGGGGGTCGTGGCGGTGGAGGGCGCAATCGCACTGCGCCGGAGGAGGCGGCGGAATGCGCCCCGGAGCCCGGAAAGTCAAGCTTTTCGGGCCCCGGCGCGCGCTCAGGGTCAGGTCGTGGGGAAGCCCTTGTCGCGCAGGTAGGCCTTCACGTCCGGATCCCGGCCGCGGAAGTTGCGGTACTGCTGGGCCGGGTCGAGGGTGTTGCCGACGCTCATGACGCTGTCATGCAGCCGCCTGGCCACCGCCTTGTCGTAGGGGCCGCCCGCCTCGGTGAAGGCCTCGAAGGCGTCCAGGGCGATGACCTCGCTCCACAGGTAGCTGTAGTAGCCGGCCGAGTAGCCGTCGCCGGCGAAGACGTGCTGGAACTGGGGCGTACGGTGCCGCATGGGCAGCTCCCGGGGCATGCCCAGCCTGGCCAGTTCGTCCTTCTCGAAGGCCCTGGGGTCGATGTCGGCGTCGCCGGCCAGGTGCAGCTTCATGTCGATCAGGGCCGAGGACAGGTACTCGGTGACATCGAAGCCCTGGCGGAAGGTGGAGGCCTTCTCGATCCGCGCCGCGAGTTCGGCCGGCATGGGCTTGCCGGTCTTGTGGTGCAGGGCGAAGCGGTTGAGCACCTCCGGCGTCGGCAGCCAGTGCTCGTTCACCTGCGAGGGGAACTCGACATAGTCGCGCGACACCGCCGTGCCGGACAGGGAGGGATAGGTCACCGCCGAGCACAGGCCATGCAGGGCGTGGCCGAACTCGTGGAACATGGTCTCGGCGTCGTCCCAGGAGATCAGGACGGGCTCGCCGGGGGCGCCCTTCACGAAGTTGGAGTTGTTCGAGACGATGGTGGTGACCCTGCCGCCGAAGTTCCGCTGGTCGCGGTAGGCGTTCATCCAGGCGCCCGAACGCTTGCCCGGCCGGGCGTAGGGATCGAAGTACCAGAGGCCGACATGCTGGCCGTCGCGGCCCTTGACCTCCCAGATCCGGATGTCGGGGTGAGCGACCGGCAGGCCCTTCACCTCCTCGAAGCCGAAGCCGTAGAGCTGGCCCGCGGCCCAGAACATGCCCTCGCGCAGATTGTCGAGCTGCAGGTAGCCCTTCACCTCGTTCATATCGAGGTCGTATTTCGCCGCCCGAACCTTCTCTGCGTAGTAGCGGTAGTCCCAGGGCTCGATCTTCACGCCCAGCTTCTCGCCGTCGGCCAGGGCCTGCATCTCGGCCACTTCCTCGCGGACCCGGGCGATGGCCGACGGCCAGACCCGCATCATCAGCTCCATGGCCTTGTCCGGCGACCCGGCCATGGTGTCGGCGAGGCGCCAGTGGGCATGGGTGGGATAGCCCAGCAGCTTGGCCCGTTCGGCCCGCAGCTTCAGAATCTGTCGGATCAGGCCGTTATTGTCCTTGGCGTCGCCATTGTCGCCCCGGCTGTAATAGGTCCGCCAAACCTTCTCGCGCAGGTCGCGCCGCGCCGAATAGGTCAGGAAGGGGTCCATGGACGAGCGGGTGTTGAGGATGGCCCATTCGCCCTTGCGGCCCCGGGCTTCCGCGGCGCCGGCGGCGGCGGCCCGAACGTCGTCGGGCAGGCCGGTCAGCTCGGCCTCGGACTTCAGGTAGAGGACATAATCCGTCTCGTCGGCCAGCAGGTTCTGGCTGAACCGGGTGTAGAGCCCCGCCAGCTCCTGGTTGATCGCCGCCACCCGGGTCTTCTGCGGCCCGGTCAGGCGGGCGCCGGCGCGCACGAAGCGGTTGTGGTGATACCACATCAGCCGGTGCTGCTCGGGGGTCAGTCCGGCCTGGGCGCCCTTGGCGTAGACCTCGTCGATGCGCCGGAAGAGGGCGGCGTTCTGGAGGATGGCGTCCTGGTGGGCGGCCAGCAGGGGCTCCACGGCTTCCTCGACCTTCTGGACCTCGGGGGAGGCCAGGGTGTTGGTCCAGATGAAGTAGTAGGTCAGGACCCGGGCCGTCATCTGGCCGGTCTGTTCCAGGGCCTCGATGGTGTTGGCGAAGGTCGGCGGCGCCCTGTTGCGGGCGATGGCGTCAATCTCGGCGCGCTCTGCGGCCAGGGCCTGGTCGACGGCGGCCCGGAAGTCCGCCACCCGGACCTTGTCGAAGGCGGGGACGCCGCCGAAGGGGCCGGTCCAGGGCTGGGTCAGGGGATTGGCCGCCGCAGCCGCCAGGGCGGAAAGCGGCAGGGCCTGGGCGGCGGCGAGGGCGCCGGAGGCGGCGAGGAAGGTGCGGCGCTTCATGGGGACTCCGTCTGGCGATGCATCTGGCTGGCGAGCCGTTTGGCCTGAGATAGGCGCGTCAGGGCGCGGCGTCACCTGACAGCTCCGTCATTTGGCGGGGGGCTCTGGCGCAGCGTCGCGCGCCGGGCTAGTCGGGGGCATGGCGATCGGCGTCTTTGATTCCGGGATCGGCGGCCTCAGCGTGCACCGCAGGCTGGTGGAGCGGTTCCCGCGCGCCGACTTCGTCTACCTGGCCGACCAAGCCAACACCCCCTATGGCGGCCGTTCAGGCGAGGAGATCGTCGACCTGACCCGGGCCGGCTGCGAACGCCTGTTCGCCGAAGGCTGCGACCTGGTCATCCTGGCCTGCAACACCGCCTCGGCCATCGCCCTGCGCCGGCTGCAGCAGACCTGGCTGCCCGGGGTCCGGGCGGCGCGCGGGCGACCCACCAATGTCCTCGGGATCATCGTCCCGACCATCGAGGCGGCCACCGGCCTGCCGTGGGAGCATGAAGCCGAGCGCCGGGGCGACAAGGTCGAGAAGCTGGACGTCCTGGCGGTCTTCGCGACCCCGGCGACGGCCGCCTCCCGGGTCTACGAGATCGAGATCGACAAGCGCCGGCAGGACGTGGCGGTTTTCGTCGAGCCCTGTCCCGAGCTCGCCAGCCAGATCGAGTCCGGGGCGCCCCGTCCGGTGCTGGAGGCCGCCGTGGCCGCTCATGTCGAGGCCGTGACCCGGCGGATCGGCCGGGCGCCTGACCGGGCCATCCTGGGCTGCACCCATTACGAGATCATCTCCGACATCTTCCGCGGGGCCCTGAAGCCCGGCACGCCCCTGGTGCACCAGCCGGACGCCACCGCCGAGGCCCTCGCCGCCTACCTGGAGCGGCGGCCGGAGTACCCTGTCGGCGGCTCCGGACGCCGGGTGTTCCTGACGACGGGCGCGCCGGGGCTCCAACACGACCTGGCCGAGGCCTTCTGGGGCGCGCCCCTGCGGTTCGATCCGGCCTGATCCGGCGTAATTGGCGCTACCCTAAGGCCGGAGGGCGCGGCAAGATGAGCCCCATGAAGCTGCTCCTGTCCCCCGCCTCGCCCTACGCCCGCAAGGTTTGGCTGGCCGCCGCCGAACTGGGCCTGGCCGACCGCATCGAGACGCTGAACGCCTCGGCCTCGCCGGTGGCGGACAATCCCGAACTCTCGGCCCTGAACCCGCTGGGCAAGATCCCCGTCCTGGTGACCGACGACGGCCAGGCCCTCTACGACAGCCGGGTGATCGCCGACTATCTCGACAGCCTGACCCCGCGGCGGCTCTGCCCGGCGGAGGGGCCCGGGCGCTGGGCGGTCCAGACCCTGCACGCCGCCGCCGACGGCCTTTTGGACGCCGCCCTCCTTGCCCGCTACGAGGAGGCGCTCCGGCCCGAACCCCTCCGCTGGGCCGACTGGCGACGGGGGCAGGGTGAGAAGATCCGCCGGGTCCTCGACCTCCTCGAGGCCGCCGACCTGAAGGCCGGGGACGACGCCCGCATCTGCGACATCGCCGCAGCCTGCGCCCTGGGCTATCTCGACTTCCGCTTCGCCGCCGAGCCCTGGCGGGAGGGCCGGCCCCGGCTGGCCGCCTTCTTCGAGGCCTTCACCCGTCGCCCGGCCTGGGCGCAGAGCGACCCGGCGCGGGCGGCGTGAGCGATCCGGCCTACACCCCTGCGGACCGCGAGACCTTCGCCGCCCGCTACCTGACCGCCGAGGGCCGGCTGGGCCGGCGGGGATTCCTGGTCTCCGGCCTCATCCTCCTGGGCGTCGCCGTGCTCTACGATGCGGTTTCGGCCGGGCCCTTGCAGTGGATCACGGGCTGGCTGGCCTGGCCCCTCCTGGTCTGGATCGGCGCCTGCCTCCTGGCCCGGCGGCTGCATGACCGGGGCCGGAACGGCTGGATCGCGGCGGTCATCCTGGCGGCCCTGGTGGCGGTCTGGCCCCAGCCGTCGGGCTTCCTGGACTTCCCCTTCGTGCTGGTCCTGGTCTGGGCGGCGGTGGAGCTGGGCGTCATGACCGGGGAGCCGGGGGTGAACCGCTATGGTCCGCCGCCCCGGGGCTGAGCGCCGCGTCAGGCCGGCGGATCGGCGGGAACCAGCGGACCGAAGACGTCCCGGAAGGCCTGGCGAAGGGCCTCGTCCGCGTCGTCCATCGTGCAGGTCAGTCCCAGGTCGGCCAGGCTTGTCACCCCGTGTTCGGTCTGGCCGCAGGGCACGATGCCGGAGAAGTGCGACAGGTCCGGCTCCACGTTCAGCGAGATCCCGTGGAAGGAGACCCAGCGGCGGATCTTGACCCCGATGGCGGCGATCTTGTCCTCTCGCGCAGGCAGGCCGGAACTGCGCCGCTCGACCCAGACCCCGACCCGGCCCTCGCGGACGGCGCCGTCGACCGCCAGCCGGGACAGGGCCCCGAGGATCCAGGCCTCAAGGGCGGCGACGAAGGCCCGGACGTCCTTCCGCCGGGCCGAAAGGTCCAGCATGACGTAGGCCACCCTCTGGCCGGGCCCGTGATAGGTGAACTGGCCGCCCCGGCCGGTCTGGAAGACCGGGAAGCGGTCCGGATCCAGGAGGTCGGCGGCCTTGGCCGACACCCCCGCCGTATAGAGGGGCGGATGCTCCAGGAGCCAGACCAGCTCGCCCGCCCCGCCTTGGGCGATGGCCTCGGCCCGGGCCTCCATGGCCGCCAGGGCCTCCGCATACCCGACACGGCCCGGCGAGACGGCCCAGCCGCAGGGCGCGCCGTCCGTCCGTCCGAAGACCGGCCCGGCGGCGACAGGATTTAACGTCCGGTCAATCATGTTGGCGCCAGTCTGGGTCCGCTTGAGTCGCCGTGCAAGCCGGCTGCTGCGCCGGGTGTGCGGCCCTGTAACTTCGCCTTGCGTCTCTGAGGGGATCCCGCCTTGGGCCAGATCAACGCCGTCAATGTCGACATCGCCGTGGTGCTGGGCCGCTCCAACCTGCCCATGGCCCAGCTGCTCCGGATGGGCCGCGGCGCGGTGATCCCGCTGGACGCGGGGGTGAATGACGAGGTGTGGATCCTGGCCAACAACCACCCGGTCGCCCGGGGTGAAATCCAGATCAATGACGACCGCATCGCCATCACCGTGACCCGGGCGGCGGACGTCTATGACTTCATGGCCGGCGGCAATTCCTGATCGGGCGGCTTCACAAAGCCTTCCGGCTTTGGTAGGCCCGCCCCTCACCACGAGCGGTCGTGGCGGAATTGGTAGACGCGCAGCGTTGAGGTCGCTGTGGGGCAACCCGTGGAAGTTCGAGTCTTCTCGACCGCACCAGTGAGCCAAAGGGTCCAGGGACAGGTTTTGATCCGTCACGCATAGAGCCGGGAGGGCAGGTCCGCATGAGCCGCGACGCCGAACAGCCCCTGCGCGATGACGTGAACGCGATCCCGGCCCCGGCCGAGGACCTTGAGGACCTCGCCCTTGGCGACGACTACGCCCTCAATCCGGACTTTGTCGCCCTGGTGGTGGACGCCGCTGACCGTGGCGACGCCGAGCGGCTGCGCGAGCTGCTGGCCGCCCTGCACCCCGCCGATGTCGCCGACCTGATGGGCTTCCTCTCGGCCGCGGACCGGGAGGAGGTGATGGCCCACCTCGATCCCGAGGCCCTGGCCGAGATCCTGGCGGAGATCGAGCCCGAGATCCGCGAGGACCTGCTGGAGCGCATGCCCTCGGCCACCCTGGTCCGGGCCCTGGGCGAGATGGACTCCGACGACGCCGTCGACCTGGTCGAGGACCTCGAGGCCGACAAGCGCGCCCAGGTCCTGGCCGCCCTGCCGGACGTCGACCGCGCCGCCATCGAGACCTCCCTGGCCTACGAGGACGAGACCGCCGGCCGCCTCATGCAGCGCGAGGTGGCCTCCGCCCCGCAGTTCTGGACGGTCGGCCAGGCCCTGGACCACTTCCTGGCGGCCGGCGAGGAGATGCCGGAGCTGTTCTTCGACGTCTATGTCGTCGACCCCTCGCACCGCCCCCTCGGCGGGGTGCCCGTCAGCCGCCTTCTGCGCCATGGCCGAGAGACGCCCCTGGCGCGGATCATGGAGCCCCTGACCGAGATTCCCGTCGGCATGGACCAGGAAGAGGCGGCCTACATCTTCAACAAGTACCACCTGATCTCCGCCCCCGTGGTGGAGCCGGGGGGGCGGCTGGTGGGCCAGCTCACCGTCGACGACATCGTCGGGGTCATCCGCGAGGAGGGCGAGGAGGACATCCTGGCCCTGGCTGGCGTGTCCGACGTCGGGCGCGACGCCAGCCTGGCGGGCGCGGTCCGCTCGCGCCTGCCCTGGCTGGTCCTCAACCTGGGCACGGCGGCCGTGGCCTCCAGCGTCATCGGCGCCTTCCAGGGGGCCATCGCCCAGGTCATCACCCTCGCCATCCTCATGCCCATCGTCTCGTCCCTGGGGGGCAACGCCGGCACCCAGACCCTGGCGGTGGCGGTGCGGGCCCTGTCCAGCCGCGAACTGAACGCCGCCAACTCCGCGCGGATCATCGGCCGGGAGGTCCTGACGGGGCTCCTGAACGGAACCATCCTGGCCCTGCTCATGGCGGGCGCCGTCCTGGTCCTCTTCCAGGACGCCAAGCTGGCCCTGACCGTCGGCCTGGCCATCGTCGCCAACTTCCTGGTCGCCGCTCTGGCGGGCATCTCCGCTCCCATCATCCTGGATCGGCTGGGCCGCGACCCGGCGGTCTCATCCTCGGTGCTCGTGACCTTCGCCACCGACTTCATGGGCTTCCTGGCCCTCCTGGGGATCGCCAGCCTCATCCTGCTCTAGGGCCCGCCCGCCTCGCCCCTCCGGCGTGGGCATGGTATGCCCGGCGGCCATGAGCCAGCCGACCTTCGACTTCGCCCTCGGCGAGACCGCCGACGCCCTCAGGGCCAGCGTCGCCCGCTTCGCCGCCGAGCGCATCGCCCCGCGCGCCGCCGACATCGACCGGGACAACGCCTTTCCCCGAGACCTCTGGCCGCAGATGGGCGCCCTGGGGCTCCTGGGGATCACGGTCGAGGCCGAGGACGGCGGGGCGGGCCTAGGCTATCTTGAGCACGTGGTGGCCATGGAGGAAATCTCCCGGGCCTCGGCCTCGGTGGGCCTGTCCTACGGCGCCCATTCCAACCTGTGCGTGAACCAGATCCGCCGGTGGGGAAGCCCGGCCCAGAAGGCGCGTCACCTGCCCCGCCTGATCTCGGGCGAGCACGTGGGCGCCCTGGCCATGAGCGAGGCCGGATCGGGTTCCGACGTCGTCTCCATGCGCCTGCGGGCCGAGAAGCGCGGCGACCGCTACATCCTCAACGGGACCAAGTTCTGGATCACCAACGGCCCGCACGCCGACGTCCTGGTGGTCTACGCCCGCACCGAGCCGGACGCCGGGCCCCGGGGCATCACCGCCTTCCTGGTGGAGCGCGGCATGGCCGGCTTCTCCACCAGCCCCAAGCTCGACAAGATGGGCATGCGCGGCTCCGACACCGCCGAGCTGGTCTTCCAGGACTGCGAGGTTCCGGAGGAAAGCGTCATGGGGCCGGTGAACGGCGGCGTCGGCGTCCTGATGAGCGGCCTGGACTACGAGCGCGCCGTCCTGGCGGCCGGGCCCCTGGGCATCATGCAGGCCTGCCTGGACCTGGTGCTGCCCTATGTCCGCGAGCGGCGGCAGTTCGGCCAGGCCATCGGCGCCTTCCAGCTCATGCAGGCCAAGGTGGCCGACATGTACGTCGCCCTGAACTCGGCCCGGGCCTATGTCTACGCCGTGGCGCGGGCCTGCGACGCGGGCCTGGCCACCCGGCACGATGCGGCGGGCGCCATCCTGCTGGCCTCGGAAAACGCCGTGAAGACGGCGCTGGAAGCCATCCAGGCCCTGGGCGGCGCCGGCTACACCCGCGACTTCCCCGCCGAGCGCCTGCTGCGCGACGCCAAGCTCTATGACATCGGCGCCGGCACCAACGAGATCCGCCGGTATCTCATCGGCCGCGAGCTGATCGGCGCCTGACGGTCCGCCCGGAAACGGATGAGGGGCCGCCCCGTCGCCGGAACGGCCCCTCCATTGTCGGACCGCCGTGCGGTCCCGCGACCGGTCGCCTAGGCGCGCGCCTCTCCGACAGAGGTCCAGGTCACGGTTTCCGCGTGCGGATGAAGACAATGAGACACTGGATCACCTCCTTTCGATGGGTTGGACACGAAAGGCAGCGTGCGCCTGCTTCGGCGGGTCTGGCAAGACGTCAGGCGGGACGGCGCGGCCTGCGCCTCAGGTCCTCCAACGGGCCCTCGATCCGGTCGAGGGCGGCGAGGGCGGCGGCGTGGCCGGCGGCGACGGCCGGGTCGTAGGCGCTCCAGTCCCGGATCTCCACTCCCGCCAGTTCGGGCAGGACGAGGACGTCGGCGGCCTCCCGGGCGGCGGCGAGGTCGCGGCCGGACGACACGGTGGCGGCGCGGATCAGAAGGGAGACGATGGGCGGGCCCTTGCGCCACTGGCCCGACAGGACCCAGCGCAGCAGGGAACGCGGCCGGACGATGTCGGCGGCGGTGATGGACAGGCCCCGGCTGACGTCCACCCCGACGATCGGGCCGGACAGGCCGCCGCGCATGACGTCCACGGGCAGGTTCTTCAGGACGGCGCCGTCCACCAGGACGTTCTGGCCCTGGACGGCGGGCGGCAGGAGGCCGGGGAGGGAGATGGAGGCGCGCAGGGCGGCGCGGACGCTTCCCCGGCGATGCACCTGGTGGGCGCCCGTGGTCAGGTTTGAGGAGACGCAGAAGCAGGGTCGCCAGAGGTCGGCGAACTGGACGTCGCCGAAGTGTTCCTCCAGCCGCCGGGCGACCTTCTCGCCCCGGGTCATGGCCAGCATGGGAAAGGCGATGTCGTCCAGGGGGCTGGAGGCGACGAAGGCCCGCCGGATGCGCTGGTCCAGCTCGTCCAGGTCCCAGCCGAGGGCCAGGCCGGCGGCGATCACCGCCCCCATGGAGGCGCCGCCCACATGGTCGATGGGGACCCCCCGCTCGGACAGGGCGCGGATGACCCCGATGTGGGCGTAGGCGCGGGCGCCGCCCCCGGACAGCACCAGACCGACGGCCCGGCCGGTCAGGCGACGGACCAGTCGCGCCAGGTCGCCGGGGTCGCCCCGTCTCAGGTGGGTCAGGCCCAGGGCTCCTGTCGCGGTCATCCAGGCCTCGCCGCCCCGGGGGCGGCGGATGCCCGGCGGCTGCATCAGGATCAGCTCGGCGCCCGCGCCCAGGGCGGGCGGGGTGTGGGCGGCGGCCCCCGGGGGGGGCGGATAGTCGCCCCGGCCCACACGAAAGAGCCGGTCGACCTGGCGGGCCACCTTGGCGGCCCAGGCCGGCTCCCCGTCTGCGGCGACATAGAGGGCGTAGTCGACGGCGTGCTCGAGGTTGGAGAACCAGGATGTCTCTTCGTCCTGCGCCTCGGAGCCGGCGACAGCCGCGGTGAAACCGGCGTCGCGGATTCCCTGGGCCAGGGCCTCCACCAGGGTTCGCAGGTCCGCCACCGGACCCTGCGCGACGAAGCCGAAGACGGTGGGCTCGACCAGGGCCGCCGTGCGCCCCGCGTCGCGGGCGCGCCCCACCATCAGGCGGGCCAGGTCGGTCATGATGTCGGGGTCCGCCTCGCAGGCGGCGAAGAAGGCCTCCCGGTCGAGGGTCAGGATCTCGGAGTCCCGAAGGGCGGTCAGGCGTCCTGCATGGGCGGCCCCGGTGATCAGGCTCATTTCTCCCGCAGGCTCGCCTGGGCGGACCACGCCCAGGAACCGGGGCTCGTCTCCCCCTTCGACCCGGAAGGCGCCAAGGCGCCCGGCCCGGAGCAGGTGGAGTTCGTCTGCAGGTTCGCCGGGCCGGAAGAGGTCGAGACCCGCCGGCAGGCACCACCAACGCGCCGTCCCGGCCAGTCGGGCGGTCTCGAAGAGCCGGGCGAGGGCGGTCAGGGGCGGGGTCTGCACGGGTCCATGAATACCCGTGTTCGATGACAGTAGGAAACCCGGCCCCGGGTCACCCGGGTCCGCACGGACTAGTCGCCGGCCCGCCCCCCCGCTATGCCTTGACCATGCCCGTCCTCAAGAGCGCCCTCGACCCGGCCTCGGCGGCCTTCCGCGCCAATGCGGAGGTCAACCGCGCCCTCGCCGCCCAACTGCGCGAACGCACCGCCGCCGCCGCCCTCGGCGGGCCTGAGGACAGCCGCAGGCGCCATGAGGCGCGGGGAAAGCTCCTGCCGCGGGATCGGGTGGAGGGCCTCCTGGACCCCGGCGCGCCCTTCCTGGAGATCGGCGCCCTGGCCGCCTTCGGCCTCTATGACGACGAGGCGCCCGCCGCCGGCCTGATCGCCGGGATCGGCCGGGTCAGCGGCCGGGAGGTCATGATCCTGGCCAATGACGCCACGGTGAAGGGCGGCGCCTACTTCCCCCTCACCGTGAAGAAGCACCTGCGGGCCCAGGAGATCGCCGAGCAGAACGCCCTGCCCTGCGTCTACCTAGTGGATTCCGGCGGCGCCAACCTGCCCCACCAGGCCGAGGTCTTCCCCGACCGCGACCACTTCGGCCGCATCTTCTTCAACCAGGCCCGGATGAGCGCCCGGGGGATCGCCCAGATCGCCTGCGTCATGGGCTCGTGCACGGCGGGGGGCGCCTATGTCCCGGCCATGTCCGACGAGACCGTGATCGTGCGCGGGACCGGCCCGGAGAGCCAGGGCACCATCTTCCTGGGCGGCCCGCCCCTGGTGAAGGCCGCCACGGGCGAGGTCATCTCGGCCACCGACCTGGGCGGCGCCGACGTCCACGGACGCCGCTCCGGCGTCGTGGACCACGTGGCCGAGGACGACGGGCACGCCCTGGCCATCGTCCGGCGGATCGTGGCGGGCCTCAACACCCGCCGCCCGGAGGGTCCGGTGCTGGCCGAGCCGCGCCCGCCCCTGCTTGATCCTTCAGAGCTCTACGGGGTCATCCCGCAGGACGTCCGGGCGCCCTACGACGTGCGCGAGGTCATCGCCCGCATCGTCGACGGCTCGGCCTTCGACGAGTTCAAGGCCCTCTACGGACAGACCCTGGTCTGCGGCTTCGCCCGCATCTGGGGCTATCCGGTGGCCATCCTGGCCAACAACGGCATCCTGTTCTCGGAAAGCGCCCTGAAGGGCGCCCACTTCATCGAGCTGGCCTGCCAGAGGGGCATCCCCCTCCTGTTCCTGCAGAATATCTCCGGCTTCATGGTCGGCGGTCGATATGAGGCCGGCGGCATCGCCCGCGACGGCGCCAAGCTGGTCACCGCCGTGGCCTGCGCCGAGGTTCCCAAGCTGACCGTCCTGATCGGCGGCTCCTTCGGGGCCGGCAATTACGGCATGTGCGGCCGGGCCTATTCGCCCCGCTTCCTCTGGAGCTGGCCCAACGCCCGCATCTCGGTGATGGGCGGCGAGCAGGCCGCCAGCGTCTTGGCGACGATCCGCCGCGACGGGATCGAGGCCCGGGGCGGCCAGTGGCCCGCCGAGGAGGAAGAGGCCTTCAAGGCGCCGGTGCGCGAGCGCTACGAAGCCGAGGGCGATCCCTATTTCGCCACCGCCCGGCTGTGGGACGACGGGATCATCGACCCCGCCCAGACCCGCGACGTCCTGGGCCTTTCCCTGTCCGCCGCCCTGAACGCCCCGATCGCGCCGACGCGCTTCGGCGTCTTCCGAATGTGAACCCTGCCCGAAACCGGAGCCCTGACATGTCCAACCCGATCGCCGATCCCCTGGTCGAGGGCGTCGACAGCGACGCCGCCTCGGACCTCGTGCGCCTCGACACCACCCAGGAAGGCGTGGCGGTGGTCACCCTCAACCGGCCCGACGCGCGCAACAGCTTCAACGCCGAGCTGATCGCCGCCCTGCACGAGACTTTCGAGACCCTGCAGGCCGCCGAGGGCGTGCGGGTGGTCTTCCTGCGCGGCGCCGGCAAGGTCTTCTCCGCCGGGGCGGATCTGAACTGGATGCGCGACGCCGCCCACTGGACCGAGGCCGAGAACCGCGAGGACGCCATGGGCCTGGCGCGGATGCTCAAGTCGCTCTGGGACCTTCCCGCCCTGACCGTGGCCCTGGTCCAGGGCGGGGCCTGGGGCGGTGGCTGCGGTCTCGCCGCCGCCTGCGACATCGCCGTGGCCGAGCGCGGGGCGAAGTTCGGCTTCTCCGAGGCCCGGCTGGGCCTGATCGCCGCCACCATCAGCCCCTACATCGTGGCCGCCATCGGCCCGCGCGCCGCCCGGGGCCTCTTCGCCTCGGCCCGCAACTTCGACGCCGACGAGGCCCTGCGCCTGGGCCTGGTGACGGAACTGGTCGAGGACGCCGCCGCCCTGGCGACCGCCGCCGACCGGATCGCCGGAGAGGCCATGGCCTGCGCGCCCGGCGCCATCGCCGCCTCCAAGGCCCTTGTGGACGCCGTCGCCCACCGGGAGATCGGTCCCGCCGTCATGGAGGACACCGCCCGCCGGATCGCCCAGGCCCGGGTCAGCGCCGAGGGCCGCGAAGGCGTCGCCGCCTTCCTCGACCGCCGCCGCCCGACCTGGGCGGGATGAAGTACTGAGCCCCGGGGATCGAGATGACGGGAGTCGAACTGGAGGCTGCAGCCGCCGACGCCGCAGTGGAGCTGGGCCGGTCGGAGGGGGCGCCCCTCGCTTCCGGGCATGGGGCCTGTCCAAACTGCGGCGCTGTCCTCGCCGGACGCTTTTGCCACGACTGTGGGCAGAACTCGGATCTGCGAAAGCGCAGCATCCTCCATCTCGCCTGGGAAGCCGTCGAGGGCCTGTTTCACCTGGACGGTCGCCTGGCCCGAACCCTGCCCCTTCTGTTCCTGCGCCCCGGCGTCCTTGCCCGGGACCTCATGGAGGGCCGGCTCGCCCGCCATACGCCGCCGTTCCGGACCTTCCTGGTCGCCCTGCTGCTCTTCATCCTGGCGGCGGCGGCGGCGCTACACACCTCGTCGGACCCCGCCCAGGCTTCAGCTGGGCGCCAGGCCGGGGCTCCAGCGGCGGCGGGTCATCCTCCGGCCAGAGATCTCGCCCAGGCGCTTTCCGAGGCTGCGCGTGCGGAGGATGACCTCGCGATCCAGGTCGAAGGCCTAGACCCGGCCTGGCAGGACAAACTTGTGGCGGGGCTCAGGATCGCCTCCGAGAACCCCGCTTACTTCCTGACCGTCCTCTTCGGCTGGGCGCACAGGCTCGCCTTCCTTCTCCTGCCCATCACAGCGGCTTTGCTGACCCTTCTCTACGCCGGTAACCGCGGTGTTTATGTCCATGACCACATCCTTGTGGCCTCGAACCTGATGTCCTTCGCCTTCCTGACCAACGCGGTCGGCCTTGTCCTTCCCGATCCGCTGCAGGCGGCCTGGTTCACCTTGCTGTTCTTCTGGACGCCCCTGAACATCTTCCAGACCTTGCGGGGGGGCTACGGGTCGGGCGTCCCGGGCGCGATGTTCAAGACGGTGATCCTCTGGCAGGGCAGTGTCATTGCCTTCGGCCTGCTGATCATCGGCCTGTTCACCCTCACCCTCATCCAGCTCTAGGCGTCTCCGTGATCCGTTCCGTCCTTGTCGCCAACCGGGGCGAGATCGCCCGCCGGATCTTCCGCACCGCCCGCCGGCTGGGGGTGGAGACGATTGCGGTCGCCTCGGACGCCGACCTGGACGCCGCCCATGTGCGCGAGGCCGACCGTGCGGTGCGCATCGGTCCCGCGCCGGCGGCGGAGAGCTATCTGTCCATCCCCGACCTGGTCGCCGCGGCCCTGGAGAGCGGCGCAGAGGCGGTGCACCCGGGCTATGGCTTCCTGTCCGAGAATGCCGCCTTCGCCGAGGCGGTGCTGGCGGCGGGCCTGATCTGGATCGGACCCTCGCCGCAGGCCATCCGGGCCATGGGACTGAAGGATTCCGCCCGCGAGCGCATGATCGCCGCCGGCGTGCCGGTGACGCCCGGCTGGCAGGGGGATGACGGCCAGGAGGCGACCCTGCTCGCCGCCGCCCGCGACCTGGGCTGGCCGGTCCTGATCAAGGCGGCGGCCGGGGGCGGAGGGCGCGGCATCCGCCGGGTGGACGCCGACGCCGATTTCTCCGCCGCCTTGGCGGCCTGCCGGCGCGAGGCTCTGGCCGCCTTTGGCGACGACCGGGTCCTCCTGGAGCGCTGCATCGAGGCGCCCCGGCACATCGAGGTCCAGGTCTTCGGCGACGCCCATGGCGGCCTCGTCCACCTGTTCGAACGCGACTGCACCCTCCAGCGCCGCCGCCAGAAGGTGATCGAGGAGGCTCCGGCCCCGGGCATGACGCCGGAGGTCCGCGAGGCCGTCTGCGCCGCCGCCCTCGCCGCCGCCCGGGCCGTGGACTATGTCGGCGCCGGCACGGTGGAGTTCATCGCCGACGCCCGCGAGGGCCTGCGCGCCGACCGTATCTGGTTCATGGAGATGAACACCCGGCTGCAGGTCGAGCATCCCGTCACCGAGGCCGTCACAGGGGTGGACCTCGTGGAATGGCAGTTCCGCGTCGCCGCCGGCGAACCCCTGCCCCTGGCCCAGGACCAGATTACGCTGAACGGCTGGGCCGTGGAGGCGCGGCTTTGCGCCGAGGCGCCGGAACGGGATTTCATCCCGTCCGTCGGGCCCCTGGAGCACCTGCGCCTGCCCGAAGGGCTGAGAGTGGATTCCGGCGTCGAGGCGGGCGACGAAGTGGGGCCCCACTACGATTCCCTGATCGCCAAGCTGATCGCCTGGGCGCCGACCCGGGAGGGGGCGACCGAGGCCCTGGCGGAAGGCTGCGCCGGGGTCGAGACCTGGCCGGTCCGCACCAACGCCGCCTTCCTGGCGAAGTGCCTCGATGATCCCGACTTCCTGGCGGGCCGGATCGACACCGGTTTCATCGGCGACCGGCTGGACCGGCTCGCCGCCCCGCCGGCGCCGTCCGCCGCCCTTGCGGGTGCGGCCGCCGCCGCCCTGGCCGCCCTGGCCTCCGAGGGGGCGAGCCCACCGTCCCGCGACCTGGCCGGTTTCCGGCTCAACGGTCCGACCCGTGAGACGGTGCGGATCTGGTGCGACGGCCAGCCCATGACGGCCGACCTCGGCGCCGGGCCGGAGGAGGCGGACCTGCTGGATGCGGGCGAGGCCCTGGTCTTCTTCGAGGGCGGCGCGGCCTTTTCCTTCTCCGCCCTTCCCCCGGAGCCGGAGGGCGGAGCCGCCGCGGCGGGCGACGGGGCCGTCAGCGCGCCCCTTCCGGGCCGGGTTGTCGCCGTCTCCGTCTCCGAAGGCGTCCGGGTGCGCCGGGGCGACGTCCTGCTGGTGGTCGAGGCGATGAAGATGGAGCACAGCCTCACGGCGCCCATCGATGGGGTGGTCGAGGGCCTTTCTGCGGCCGTGGGCGACCAGGTCCGCGAGGGCGAGCCCCTGGCGCGGGTGCGGAGCGAGGCGCCGTGACCCTGCACATGATCCGCCTCTGCGTGGGCTGCGACACCATCGAGGACCTCGTCGCCTGGCACGGGAACAGCCCGGACCCCTGGCCCCTGCATACCCGCATGGCGCCCAAGCGGGCGGACGAGCTGCTCGACGGCGGGTCGCTCTACCGGATCTTCCGCGGGCTGATCCTGTGCCGGCAGGTGATCCTGTCCATTTCGCGGGTCGAGGCAGGATCGGAATCCCACTGCCGGATTGATCTGGAGCCGCGCATCATCCGCGTGGCGCCGACGCCCCGGCGGGCCTTCCAGGGTTGGCGATACCTGGACCCCGCCGACGCCCCGCCCGACCTGGACGAGACCGGCGGCGGCGACCTCCCCGACGACCTGGCCCGGCGGCTGCGCGAGGCGGGGGCCTGGTAGGCCGGCTCAGACCGCCATGTTGTCGATGAGCCGGGCCCGCCCCAGCCGGGCGGCGGCGAGGATGCGGCCCGCCTGGCCCTCGCCAAGGGGGCCGGGGCCCAGTCGCGACAGGTCGCCGGCGTCCCGCACCTCGACGTAGTCGACGGGCCCGAAGCCCGCCGCCTCCAGCCGGGCGACCGCCTCGGCCTCGACACGCTCCACCGGCGCGCCCGAACGCAGGGCCAGGACCGCCCCGGCCAGGGCGGCGGCCAGCTCCGGCGCCTGCTGGCGCTCCTCGGCCGTCAGGTAGGCGTTGCGGGAGGACAGGGCGAGGCCGTCCGCCGCCCGGGCGGTGGGGGCGCCCAGGATCTCCACCCCGAGGTCGAGGTCGGCGGCCAGGCGGCGGATGACCTGCAGCTGCTGGTAATCCTTCTCCCCGAACACCGCGACGTCGGGCCGCACCTGGTTCAGGAGCTTGGCCACCACGGTCGCGACCCCGGCGAAATGCCCGGGCCGCGCCTGCCCGTCCAGGGGCTCGGACACGCCGGACACCGTCACCACGGTGGCGGCGCCTGGCGGATACATCTCTGCCGCCGAGGGGGCGAACAGGAGGTGGCAGCCAGCGCCGGCCAGCTTTCCCGTGTCGCCGGCCTCGTCGCGGGGATAGGCGGCCAGGTCCTCCTCCGGTCCGAACTGGGTGGGATTCACGAAGATGGAGGCCACGACCCGGTCCGCCCGGGACAGGGCCAGGCGGACCAGGGAGAGGTGCCCCTCGTGAAGGGCGCCCATGGTCGGGACGAAGCCGACCGAGAGCCCTTCCCGCCGCCAGCCGGCGACGGCGGCGCGAAGGTCGGCGACGGTGCGGGCGATGGGGAGGGCGGTCATGGCGGCTGGCTTATGCCCCGCGGGCGGGGCTGTCGTCCATCCATCCACAGGCGATCCATCCCCGCGCGTTGACGCTCCGGGGGGCGGACGCCAAGGCTGGAGGCCTGCGGGAATCGGTCCGGACCCTCCGGACGGACCCGCCGGCGGAGGCTTCCGATGGCCGACATCATCGTCGTGGGCAACGAGAAGGGCGGGGCGGGCAAGTCCACCCTCGCCATCCACCTCATGACCGCGCTCCTGCATGGCGGCGCGCGGGTCGGCGCCCTGGACCTGGATGTGCGCCAGCAGTCCCTGGCCCACTTCATCGACAACCGCGCCGCCTGGCTGGCCGCCAACGGCGCCGAAGCGCCGATGCCCGAGAGCGTGCGGCTCGACGCGGCCCTCGCCCGGGCGCCCGAGGCGGAAGCCCAGGCCCAGCTGGACGCGGCCCTGGAGGCCCTGTCCGGCTGTGACCTCATCGTGATCGACACCCCGGGCGCCGACA
>JBJOJL010000024.1:0-24093 GCA_046046615.1 Pseudomonadota bacterium | reverse complement strand
TCCTTGCGGCGCAACCGCCGGACGGCCGGACCGGCCATGAGCACTGAATCTGCCATGACTCAATTTGTCACAAATATTACAGATTTGCAAGCGTTAACCGCAAGCAGGCAGCATCAGGACAAGATAATCAGTAACTTTTCATACCTCCTTGGTAGCCGCCCCTGTATCAGGACTCGTGAACCTCGCCTTTCAGGAGACTTCCGTGACCTACGCCGAAACCATAGCCCAGGCCGACGACGCAATCCGCAGCAATCCCGCCTGGCACGGCGTCGCCGCCGAAGCGGTTGCGCGGATGCGGGTCCAGAACCGCTTCCGGACCGGGCTCGACATCGCGCGCCATACCGCCGCAATAATGCGCGCCGATATGGCTGCCTATGACGCCGATCCCGCAGCCTACACCCAGTCGCTGGGTTGCTGGCACGGCTTCATCGGGCAGCAGAAGCTCATCTCGATCAAGAAGCATTTCGGCACCACCGATCGCCGTTACCTCTATCTGTCGGGCTGGATGATCGCCGCGCTGCGCAGCGATTTCGGTCCGCTGCCCGATCAGTCGATGCACGAAAAGACCAGCGTTCCGGCGCTGATCGAGGAACTCTACACCTTCCTGCGTCAGGCCGATGCGCGCGAACTCGGCATGATGTTCCGCGATCTCGATGCCGCGCGCGAAGCCGGCGATCAGGTCAAGGAAAAGGCGCTGATGGCCGCGATCGATGGCTATCAGACGCATGTCGTGCCGATCATCGCCGATATCGATGCCGGTTTCGGCAATGCCGAAGCCACCTATCTGCTCGCCAAAAAGATGATCGAAGCCGGCGCCTGCGCGCTGCAGATCGAAAATCAGGTCTCGGACGAAAAGCAGTGCGGCCATCAGGACGGCAAGGTCACCGTGCCGCATGAAGACTTCCTCGCCAAGGTCCGCGCCTGCCGCTACGCCTTCATGGAGATGGGCGTCGAGGACGGCGTCATCGTCACCCGCACCGATAGCCTGGGCGCCGGCCTGACCAAGCAGATCGCCGTCAGCCACACCCCGGGGGACATCGGCGACCAGTATAATTCCTTCCTGGACTGCGAGGAGGTGACCCCGGCCCAGTGCAACCCGGGCGACGTGCTGATCACCCGCGACGGCAAGCTGATGCGGCCCAAGCGCCTGCCCTCCAACCTCTTCCAGTTCCGTGAAGGGACCGGAGCCGACCGCTGCGTGCTGGACTCCATCACCTCGCTGCAGAACGGCGCCGACCTCCTCTGGATCGAGACCGAGAAGCCGCACGTCGAGCAGATCGCCAGCATGATGGACCGGATCCGCGAGGTCATCCCGAACGCCAAGCTGGTCTACAACAACTCGCCGTCCTTCAACTGGACCCTGAACTTCCGCCAGCAGGTGTTCGACGCCTGGAAGAAGGAGGGCAAGGACGTCTCGGCCTATGACCGCGAGAAGCTGATGAGTGTCGACTACGACGGCACGGCCTTGGCCTACGAGGCGGACGAGAAGATCCGCACCTTCCAGGCCGATGGCTCGCGGCGGGCGGGGATCTTCCACCACCTCATCACCCTGCCGACCTACCACACCGCGGCCCTGTCCACGGACAACCTGGCCAAGGAATACTTCGGCGAGGCCGGCATGCTCGGCTACGTCCTGAACGTCCAGCGCCAGGAAATCCGCCAGGGCATCGCCTGCGTGAAGCACCAGAACATGTCCGGCTCGGACATCGGCGACGACCACAAGGAATACTTCGCCGGCGAGGCCGCCCTGAAGGCTTCGGGCGAGGCCAACACGATGAACCAGTTCGCCTGACGGCGGGCCGGCTTACCGGAACGGACCAGGGCCCCGGAGCGATCCGGGGCCCTTTTCCGTGGGGAAGATCAGCGCACCTTGACGAAGCGCAGGGTCATGCGGTCGCTCTCGCCGATGGCGTCGTAGCGGGCGCGGTCGAAGTCCGGGGCCGGCTGGGCGCCGGGGGCGGCGCTGCGGCGGACCGGAGGAAGCGTCCAGACGCCGAAGGGATGGTCCTTGGTGTCCTTCGGGTTGGCGTTGATCTCCGAGCGGGCGGCGAGGCGGAAGCCGGCGGCCTCTGCAGCGGAGATCACCGCGGCCTCGGAGACGTAGCCGTCGCGGCCATCGGGGGCCATGGGCTTGGGATCGGCCCGGTGCTCCTCCACCGCCAGGATCCCGCCGGGCTTCAGCACCGCGTTGAAATCCTTCATGACCTTGGGGAGCATGCCCGGGGTCCACATCCAGTTGTGGATGTTGCGGGCGGTCAGGACCAGGTCGGCCGAGCCGGGGGCTCCCAGCGGGCCGGAGGTCGCGCCGAAGCCGACATACTCGACCTTTCCATAGCGCGCCGTGTCGGCGAATCGGGCCTCGAAGTCGGCCCGGCCCTTGCGCGCGCCGTCCGAGAGCTTGGGATTGGCCAGGTCGGCGACGCCGGCGATGTAGCGGCCCTTGGTCGCCGCGGCGTAGGGGGCCAGGATCTCCGTCCAGTAGCCGCCGCCGGGCGAGACCTCGACTACGGTCTGGCCGGGCTTCAGGCCCCAGAACGTCAGGGATTCAACGGGATGGCGGAAGACGTCGCGGGCCCGGTCGGCGGCGGGGCGGGCCTCCGAGGCGACGGCCTTGCCCAGGGCCTTGTCGGCGGGGCCGGGCGGGCTGGCGGCCTGCGTCCCCTGCGCGACGGTCAGGACAAGGGCGGCGGCGGCCAGGCCGAGGGCCCGGCGGCGGGAGGCGGTCATGCGGGAGCTCCGTGGAAAAAGATCGTGGTGACAGAGACTTGGGCGCGCCGGGCCAAACCGCAAGGGGTCAGCACCAGCTGGCCGCCCCGGCCGCCGGCTCGCGCAGCAGCCCCTCGATATTGGCCTCGATGATGCGGTAGCCGACATTGCCGTAGAGGGTCTGCCGACCCTCGTTCAGCACCAGGCTGGGGCTGCCCTTGACGCCCAGGGCCTGGGCCTCCTGGTAGTCGGTGGAGAGGGCGGCGTGGGCCTCGCCGCGGTCCAGCCGGGCGTGGACGTCGGCCAGGTCGGCGCCGGCCTCCACCAGCACCGCATCCAGCACGGCGCGACTTGCGATGTCCCGCCCCTGCTCGAAAAAAGCCCTTCGGGTCAGGGTGATGGCCCGGTCGCCCAGGCCCTCCGGTCCGCCCTGCGCCTCCTGGGCCTGGACGGCCTTCAGGGCCAGGTGGGCGGGCAGGGAGGAGGCCGGGCGCACGCCGCGCCATAGGTCCGGATGCAGGCTCAGTTCGGGAAAGCCCTCCACCACATGGGCCAGATGGGCGGCGAAGCCCTCATGGCCCCCCTTGGACCCCCAGTTCACCTGCATTTTCAAGGCCGTATCGCCAAAGACGCTGCAGAACCTCTGGCGCACCCGCACGGCCTCGCCATGGGTGCGGCGCAGCTCGGCCAGGCGCAGTTCGCCGATCCAGGCCCAGACGCAGAGCACGTCGGAAAAGCAGGTGAGGTCGACGGTCTTCATGGGTGGGGGGCTCCGTCCCGGCAGGGGCCCGCACCCTACGCCCCTGCGTCGCGGCATGCACCTCCGCACCTACCCGGGCGCCGCCTGTCCGCCGCCTTCTCCCGGCTGTCACCAACACGACACAGGACCGCCACAAACGCAGGGTTATCCACAGGCTCGCCCCTCCCCGCGATAGAAGCGTCCGACCGGCCCCAATAGCCCTCACGTCCACGTTCAGAAGGGCAGGGGGCGTCCCGGCCCACCCGGCCGCGGTTGCGCCGGACTTCGCGAGGACTTCCCATGATCAAGTCGACGTCGGCCAAGGGCCGCCTGACCCTCTCCTGTGGCGTAGCCGCCCTGACCGCCGCCCTGGCCCTGGCCGCGCCGGCCCTGGCCCAGGAGACGACCGTCGGCGAGGTGGTGGTCACCGCCCAGAAGCGCAGCGAGAACCTGCAGGACGTGCCCCTGTCCGTGGCCTCGGTCTCGGGCGAGCGCCTGCAGAGCCTTTTCGCCGCCGGCGACGACATCCTGACCCTGTCCTCCCGGGTCCCCGCGCTCTATGCGGAGTCGTCGAACGGGCGGGTCGCCCCGCGCTTCTACATCCGGGGCCTGGGCAACGCCGACTTCGACCTGGCGGCCTCGCAGCCCGTCTCGGTCATCATGGACGACGTGGTGATGGAGAACGTCGTGCTGAAGAGCACGCCCCTGTTCGACCTGGATCGCGTGGAGGTGCTGCGCGGGCCGCAGGGCACCCTGTTCGGCCGCAACACCACCGCCGGCATCGTCAAGTTCGACACCGTCCGTCCCAGCCAGAGCCTCTCGGCGCGCGGCACGGCGACCTATGGCAGCTACGGGACCCTGACCCTCGACGGCGGCGTCGGCGGCCCCATCGTAGAGGGCAAGCTGGCGGCACGGGCCTCGGTCCTGGTCCAGCGTCGCGACGACTGGATCGACAACGCCTTCACCAACAAGAACAACGCCCTGGGCGGCTATGAGGAGACGGCTTTCCGCCTCCAGCTGCTGCTGACCCCCACCGAGGACCTCAGCGCCCTGCTGTCCGTGCATAACCGCTCGCTGGATGGCACCTCGGCGGTGTTCCGGGCCAACATCCTGACCAAGGGCGGGAACAGCCTCAACGGCAACTACAAGCGCGACAAGGTCTTCTTCGACGGCGGCGACAACAACCCGCAGTCCTACGACGGCTCCGGCGGCTCCCTGAGGATCGAGTACAAGCTGCCCTCCGCCACCCTGACCTCCATCACCGCCTATGAGACGACCAACGGCTTCAGCCGCGGCGACATCGACGGCGGCAACATGACCAATGGGCCGGGCTTCATCCCCTTCCCCTCGGACACCACGGACGGGATCAAGGACCTCGACCAGGTCACCCAGGAGATTCGCCTGGCCAGCGACGTCGACGGCCCGCTCAGCTGGCAGGTCGGCGCCTTCTACTTCGACTCCCGGATGGTGCTGCGCACCGACCCCGGCTTCGTGGCCCCGACGGAACTGCGGCACGAGAACACCTCCTGGGCCGTGTTCGGCCAGGCCTCCTACCAGGTCGCCGAGGCCTGGAAGCTGACCGCCGGCCTGCGGTGGACCAGCGACGAGAAGACCCTGACCAACATCGTCGCGCCGATCCCCTTCGCGAAGGTCGATGTCTCCGACGAGCAGGTCAGCTGGGACCTGAGCGCCTTCTACGACGTCAGCGAGACAGTCGGCCTGTACGGCCGTGTGGCCCGCGGCTTCCGGGGCCCGACCATCCAGGGCCGGGACGTGGCCTTCTTCGGCGCCCCCTCGGTGGCCCAGTCCGAGACCATCCTGTCCTGGGAGGCGGGCTTCAAGAGCGAACTCTTCGACCGGCGCGTCCGCCTCAACGGCGCGGTCTTCACCTACACCGTCAGTGACCCGCAGTTCACCGCGGTTGGCGGCTCGGGGAACATCGTGCAGCTGCTGAACGCCGAGGAAGGCCAGGCCGTGGGCTTCGAGGTCGACGGCGAGTGGGTGGTCAACGACAACCTCGTCCTGACCGCCGGCTACAGCTATGCCGACACCGAGATCCAGGACGGCAAGCTGGCGGTGGGCGTCTGCGCCCAGTGCACCGTCACCGACCCGCTGAACGCCCAGCAGCGCGCCCTGATCAACGGAAACCCCTTCCCGAACGCGCCGGAGTACATCTTCGACGTGACCGCCCGGTTCAACCTGCCCATCGGCAATGGCGGGGAGCTGTTCGCCTTCACCGACTGGAACGTCCAGGGCAAGACCAGCCTGTTCCTGTATGAATCCAAGGAGTTCTACACCGACGGCAACTTCGAGGGCGGGCTGAAGGTCGGCTATGCCCGCGAGGACGGCTCCTGGGAGGTGGCCCTGTTCGGCCGGAACATCACCGACGAGAGCAACATCAAGGGCGGCATCGACTTCAACAACAACACCGCCTTCGTGAACGAGCCTCGCGTCATCGGCGTCTCGCTGACGGCCCGCCTGCCGTAAGGCGGACGCAACCGGACGGAAACGGCGAGGGCCGGGGAGTGATCCCCGGCCCTTTCCACGTCTGCCGCCCGCCTGCCTTGCCCACCCGTCCTGCGCCCGCCATCATGGCGAAAACATCGGGGGGAGGCCCGACATGAACGGCGAGAACGAGAGCGTCACCTACCGCGTCGAGGACCATGTGGCGGTCATCACGCTGAACCGGCCCGAGCAGAGGAACGCCCTCAACTTCGACGCCTATGACCGGCTGGAGCGCGCCTTCCGCCAGGCTGTCCGCGACCCCGAGGCTCGCTGCGTGATCGTGACCGGCGCCGACCCGGCCTTCTGCTCCGGCGACGACGTGCGCGAGATCATGGCCGGGCCCAAGCCGGCCATCCCCCCGCCGCCCACCGTGCGCCACGCTCCGACGCCGGCGGCCATGGCGGCTCTGGAGTGCGACAAGCCGGTCATCGCCGCCGTCAACGGCGCGGCGGTGGGCTGGGGCATGGAGCTGGCCCTCTACGCCGACATCCGCATCGCCAGCGAGAAGGCCAAGTTCGCCGAGCTGTTCATCAAGCGCGGCCTGACCTGCGATGTCGGCGGCTTCTACCGCCTGCCCGCCATCGTCGGCCCGGCCAAGGCGGCCGAGCTGCTCTTCACCGGCGACGTCATCGACGCCGAGGAGGCCCTGCGTATCGGCCTGGTCCGCGAGGTGACCCCCCACGCCGATCTGATGGACCGAGCCCGCGCCCTGGCCGCCCGCATCGCCTGCAACCCGCCGCTGGCCCTGCGCTACATGAAGGAAGGCCTGCGCCGCGCCGCCTACGGCGACCCCCGCGAGCTGGGCGGCTGGGCCATCGAGACCATCCGCACCCTCATGAAGACCGAGGACCACCGCGAAGGCGTCGCCAGCTTCCTGGAAAAGCGCCCGCCGGTGTTCACGGGGCGGTAGGGGGGGCCTAGCCCCCGCTCAGAGCACCGCGTCCAGGCCCTTGCGTTCGATCAGGTGGAGCAGCTTGAGCGAAGCGCCGCTGGGGTGCTTGGTTCCGGCCTCCCACTGGCGCACCGTGGAGGGGGTGATGTTCAGGAGGGCGGCCAGCACCGTCTGGCTGATCGCCTGGCGCGCCCGCAGGGCCTTGATCTGCTCGGCGCCATAGTCCGGCACGGGTTCGAGGCACAGGGCGTCCAGCCGGCGCATCCGACGCTGGTCGATGAAGCCCAGCCGCTGAAAGCCCTCGGCTGTCTCATGGACGGCGGCGAGCAGGTCGCTCTTCGCCTTGGACTTGGTCGCCATTGCAAATCTCCTCAAGCTCGCCCGCCGCCACCGCGACATCCAGCTCCTTGTCGCTGCGCTCGAGCAGGACCCCGGCCAGATCCTGCAGCGCCTCCAGTTCCACCGGCGATATGTTCGCCCGCTCGTTCTTCTTGAAGCCGTAGAGGAAGAACCACCGAAGGCCGCTGTTGACCGCCACCAGGGTCCGCGCGCCGGCGCGCTTTCCCCGGGCGCCCAGGGCGATCCGCTTCTTGTAGACCGACTGTCCCAGGTCGCCGTCATGCAGTCCCCGGGACATTTCCTCCACGGCCTTGCAAAGCGCCTCGTCTGACAGCCCGGCGCGTCGTGCAATCCTGACGAAGGCCCGGGTCTTGAAGACGCGCTGCATTCCGCAACCCTACCACTAAGTGGTGGTTTCAGGAACCCCCTCCGCCCCCAGCATCCCGTCCTGCGCCACGAGGTCGCGGAAGGCGCGCCAGGTGGCCAGGCCCAGCCAGGGGAAGACCAGGACCATCAGCGCAAAGCCCGTGGCCGCCGACAGGGCGACCAGGGCCAGGATCAGGCCGGCCCAGAGCATCAGGGGCCCGAAGTTGGCGGCCGTGGCGCGCACGCTGGTGGCGACGGCGGCGAACACCCCGATCCTCGCGTCCAGCAGCATGGGCGCCGAAACCACCACGGCGGCGAAGGTGACGAGGCCGAACACCGCCCCCACGGCCGAGCCCACGCCCAGCATGGCGCGCCCCTCCGACGTGCCGAAGGCGAAGGCGGCCAGCTCGGCCGGCGTCTCATGCAGGCGCCAGGTGGACAGGCCATAGACGATCTGCGCCGCCTGCAGCCACAGGGCGAACAGCAGCAGCAGCCCCACCCCCAGGGCCGCCACGTCGCCCCGCACCGCCCGCCGCACCAGCAGGGTCTCGCCCGCCCTGGGTCGGCGCCCGGCCTCCAGCAGGCGGCCGGTCTCATAGGGCCCCATGGCCAGCAGGGGGGCGAGCAGGATGAAGCCGAACACCAGGGCCGCCGCCCAGAAGGCGCCCCAGGCCTTCAACAGGGCCAGGGACAGGGCCAGGCTCAGCCCGGCCAGGACCAGGCCGTGCACCAGGGCGGGCAGGGGCGCGGCGCGCAGGTCGGCCAGACCCCCGGCCAGCCAGCGGAAGGGCGCGGCCCACCCCACCTTGCGAACCTGCGGCAGGCGGGCCGCATCGGCCCCCTCGACCCCATCCTCCATCACGCCCTCCCCGGCGACGCGCCCGGCGGCGCGAGGCCCCCAGCCTGTGCCCGCAGGCGCGCGGGGGCAAGCGGCGGCGGGGTTGGGGGGATTACGGAGGGGGGGTCAGATCCGGCGGATCCAGGCCTCGGCCATCTCGGCCGTCATGCCCATGCCCATCAGTTCCTCGCGCAAGGAGTCTTCCAGTCGCGAGGGGCGGCGGGTGGGCGGGGCGGCCGTCTCGTCGGCGCCGGGCGCGGCCGGTTGGCGGCGAGGCGAGCGCCCCCCGTTTGAGCTGGAATTCCTCGGTTGGGTCATGGGCCCCTCTTCTCCTGTATTTGCCCGCATAGGGCCGCGTCGTTTCGCCACCGATGCCGGAGAGGCCGGTTGGCAGGGCGAGATGCCCTTCGAGACGCAGCACGAACATGCCGCGGCGGGGCGGGCGATGCGAGCGGTGAAATTCTGGGAGAGAGGTCAGGTTTGGTGGGGTCTGAATAGCCCAGCCCCCCACTTCCCCCCTCCGCCCCGCCGTGACAGACTTTGCCCCTCATTCCACCCACGGGAGGCCCGCGCATGACGCTCACGGTGCAGAGGCGGTTTGTCACGCCGGAGCCGGACGAGACCCTGGAGGCCCTGGCGGCGCGGGCCCTGCCGGGCCTGCCGCTGGACGAGGCGATGGATCGCATCCGGGGCTGGAACCTGCACATCTTCGCCATGCGCAAGCCGCGCGGCCTGTTGCTGGGCGGCGACGTGGTGTTTGTCGAGCCGCCGCTGTCGTGAGCGGGGCGGCGGGTCCGGAGGCGGGCGGCGAGGCCGTGGTGCTGGGGGCCGAGGTCACGGCCGGGCACGACGGCGAGGCCGAGCTGACCCTGACCGTGCGCTTCGAGAACGGCGTGGTGGCGCCGGTGGTGCTGGATTCCGAGGCCGGCTTCGAGGCCCTGGCCGCCTGCGGCGCGGCGGGGGCGGCGGACCTGGTGGGTCAGCCCTGGCGCCGGGTGATCGCGGGGCTGGCGCGGTGACGGGCGGCTGAGCCGCCGTTGACCCCCTCCGGCCCGCTGGCGCGCGCCACCTCCCCCTGGGTGGAGGAATTACAGAGCCAACTGCTCCCCCAAGGGGGAGCTCCCGCCGGAGGCGGGCGAGGGGGTCAACGGCCTCTCAGCTGACCCCTTCCGGCCCGCATTCGTGGTCCACCTGCCCCTGGGGGGAGGAATAGGCCGCGAGGAAGGGCTTGCCCGGGCGGGGGTTCGCGTTTGAGTATGCGGGAAGACGTGGGAGGCGCGGCATGTACGACCTGGTGATCCGCAATGCGCGGCTGGTGGACGGCACGGGGGCGCCCGCCTTCGCCGGCGAGGTGGCGGTGAAGGACGGCCGGATCGCCGCCCTGGGGCCGAAGGTGGAGGGCCCGGCGCGGGCGGAGATGGACGCGGGCGGCAAGGCCGTCGCGCCCGGCTTCATCGACCCGCACACCCATTTCGACGTCCAGCTGCTGTGGGACGGGGCGGCCAAGCCCAGCCTGGAGCATGGCGTCACCTCGATCATCCCGGGCAACTGCTCGCTGTCCATGGCGCCGCTGCGGGCCGCCGACCGGCCGGCGGTGATCGGCATGTTCCAGCAGATCGAGGAGCTGCCGCCCGAGGCCTTCACCATCGCCTTCGACTGGAGCTGGGAGGACTGGGAAGGCTATCGGCGCGCCCTGGAAAAGGGGCTGGCCATCAATGTCGCCCCTCTGGTGGGACACAGCGTCATCCGCGTCTGGGTGATGGGCCCGGACGCCAACCAGCGCGCGGCGCGTCCCGACGAGATCGCCGCCATGCAGGGCGTGCTGCGCCAGTGCCTGGAGGCCGGGGCCATCGGCCTGTCCACCAGCTTTGTCGACGTGGACGAGAACGCCCGGCCCGTGCCCAGCCGCTTCGCCCAGTTCGCCGAGCTGGACGCCCTGTGCGCCGTGCTGGGCGAGTTCGGCCGGATGCTGCAGATCGTGCCGGAGTTCTATGACGCCGACATCACCATCGCGCGGATCGACCAGCTGGCCGAGCTGAGCCTGAAGCACGGCATCCCCACCACCTACTCGCCGGTGTTCGACAACCGCCAGACGCCGGCCAGCGTGGACCGAATCCTGGACCGCTCGGCCGAGCAGTTCGCCCGCGGCGCCCGGGTCTGGCCGCAGATGCAGACCCGGCCCATCGACATCAGCTTCTCCCTGCTGCGGCCCAGCCTTTTCTTCGCCCGCCTGCCCCGCTGGGTGCGGGTGCTGCGCCAGCCCCTGGAGGCGCGGATCGCCTCCCTGAAGGACCCGGAGACGGTGGCGCGGATGGTGGAGGACGCCGGCCCCGACGGCGGCGAGCGCCTGATGGGTCGGCTGGTGGTGCGCGGCGGCGGCGAGGCCCCGGCCCACCTGGCGGGCAAGACCCTGAAGGAAATCGCCGACGCCCGCGGCCAGTCCTGCGCCCTGGCCCTGATCGAGGTGTCGCTGGAGCACGGCCTGGACGTGGCCTTCCTGTCGGCCAATGGCGGCCACGACAACACCGACCGCATCGGCCCCCTGCTGGCCCGGCCCGACGTGCACATCGGCGCCGGCGACGGCGGGGCGCACCTCGCCTCCTTCGCCACCTACGGCGACACGGGCTACCTGTTCAGCGAGTTCGTGCGTGGCACGGGCGCCCTGACCCTGGAGCAGGCGGTGGCCAAGATCACCGGCGAGACCGCGGCCATCTGGGGCCTGAAGGACCGCGGCCTGCTCAAGCCCGGCCACGCCGCCGACATCGTGGTCTTCGACCCCGACCGCATCGCCCGCGGCGAGGAGCGCCCCGTCTTCGACATGCCCGGCGACGGCATGCGCTACACCCGCGACTCCGTGGGCGTGGAGGCGGTGCTGGTGAACGGCGAGCTCGCCTGGACCCCCGCCGGCTACACCGACGCCAAGGCCGGCCGCATCTGCGAGATGGCGGGGTAGGGGGCCGGCGGCCCCCGCTCACCTCCTCTTCACGGTTTCGGGGCAGGATCGCCCCTGCACGCCGCCCCCGGGACGGCGCCCTTTGATCTGCGTCACGGCGCGGGGGCGGGGTTTCCGGGGATAGGCTTGGGAAGCACGCCCCTTGCGGGCGCCGGACCGGAGGGGACATGTCCGTTATGACCGCGCGGCTGGGCCGCGACGCCCTGATCGAGAAGTATGACGGCCGGGCGCCGCGCTACACCAGCTATCCCACGGCGGTGCAGTTCTCGGACGAGGTGACTCCCGAGATGTACGCCGACTGGCTGAAGGCCCTGCCGGACGACGAGGCGGTCTCGCTCTACATCCACGTGCCCTTCTGCTCGCGCCTGTGCTGGTACTGCGGCTGCAACACCCGGGCGGTGAACGCGCACGGGCCGGTGGCGGCCTATGTGCTCTACCTGGAGAAGGAGCTGCTGGCCCTGCACAAGGCCCTGGGCCGGCGGCGGCTTAGGGTTGCGTCCATCCACTTCGGCGGCGGTACGCCCAACATGCTGACGCCGGCGGAGGTGCGCTCGATCCTGGGGGCCCTGTCGGCGGCCTTCCGTTTCGCCGGCGGCCTGGAGGTGGCGGCCGAGCTGGACCCGGAGATCCTGACCAAGGAGTGGGTGACCACCGCCTGCGTCAACGGCCTGTCCCGCGCCAGCCTGGGGGTGCAGAATCTCGACCGCGAGGTGCAGGCGGCGGTGAACCGCCCCGAGTCCTTCGACCACATCGCCGACTGCGTGCGCTGGCTGCGCGACGGCGGGGTCAGCTCGATCAACATGGACCTGATGTACGGCCTGCCCCGCCAGAACGTGGCCAACACCCTGGCCACGGTGGACCAGCTGATGACCCTGCGCCCCGAGCGGATCTCCCTGTTCGGCTACGCCCACGTGCCGTGGATGAAGAGTCACCAGAAACTCATTGATGAAAAGGCGCTTCCGGGCGCCTCTGAACGCCTGGACCAGTTCGACGCGGCGGCCGAGCGGCTGGCCTCCGAGGGCTATGTTCGGATCGGGATGGACCACTTCGCCGTCCCCGAGGACGACCTCTGCCAGGCCCAGGCCGAGGGGCGGATGCACCGCAACTTCCAGGGCTACACGACGGATTCCGCAGGCGTCCTCCTGGGACTGGGGCCGTCGTCCATCGGCAGCCTGCCGCAGGGCTTCGTGCAGAACGCCTCGCAGGAGATCGCCTGGCGCAAGGCCCTGGACCATGAGGAGCTGCCCGTGGCGCGCGGCGTCCGGCTGACCGCCGACGACCGCTTCCGGGGCGAGATCATCGAGCGCCTGATGTGCGACTTCGAGGTGGACCTGGGCGAGATCACCACGCGCTATGGCCGCAGCCCCCGCGACCTGGTGCACGAGCTGTCGCGCCTGGAGGCCTTCGCCGCCGACGGCCTGGTCGAGAGCGTGGGCTCCCGCCTGAAGGTCACTGAGGCCGGCCGGGTGGTGGTGCGCAGCATCTGCGCCGTCTTCGACATCTACTTCCGCGAGGCGGAAGGAAGGCACTCCCGGTCGCTGTAGGCCGGGATGTGGAGGGGGACGGCTGAGCCGCCACTGACCCCCTCACCACGCTTCGCGCGGAGCTCCCCCTTGGGGGAGCAATTAGCTCTGTAATTCCTCCCCCCAGGGGGAGGTGGGCCGCGCAGCGGGCCGGAGGGGGTCAACGGCCTCTCAGATCGCAACCTTCTCCTCGCCCCGCGCCGACAGCCAGTAGAGCACCGGGGTGGCGATGCGGCTGAGCAGGGTCGAGGACACCAGCCCCCCGATGATGGCGATGGCCAGGGGCGAGTAGAGGCCCGACCGCTCCAGCGCCAGGGGGATGAGGCCGCCGATGGCCGTGATGCTGGTCAGGAGGACCGGCAGGAATCGCACCTCGCCGGCCTTCTCGATGGCCTCGCGCAGGGGTACCCCCTCGCGGCGCAACTGCTCGGTGAAGTCGACGAGCAGGATCGAGTTTTTGATCTCGATCCCCATCAGGGCGATGATCCCGATGATGGCGGTGAAGGACAGGGAGTTGCCCGTCAGGGCCAGGGCCGAGACGGCGCCGAACAGGCCCAGGGGGATGATGCCGGCCACCACCAGGGCGCTCTTGAACCGGCCGAACTCCAGGACCAGCACCGCCAGTATGCCGAAGATGGCGATGGTGATGGCCGCGCCCAGGCCCGAGAAGCTCTCGGACTGGGCCTCGGCCTGGCCGCCATAGCTCAGCCGGTAGCCCGGCGGGATGGCCAGGTCCTGCAGGCGCTTCTCGACCTCGCCGCCGACCGCCGAGGCCAGGGCGCCGGGCTCCAGGAAGGCCGAGACGGTGACGGTGCGCTCGCGGTCGAAGCGGTCGATGCGGGCCGGGCTGACCACCGGCCGGGGCGCCGCCAGGGCCGAGAGGGGCGTCGCCGCCCCCGAGGCCGTGGGCACGTAGACCGCCCCCAGGGTCTGCAGGTCATTGCGGTCGCCGGCGCCGACCCGGTCCATGGGCAGGCGCACCTTGACGGCGTAGTCGTCGCCGTCGGCGTCGCGGAAGCGGGCGGCCTCCTCGCCGGTCAGGGCCAGGCGCACCACGCGCCGGGCGGCGCCGACGGGCACGCCCAGGGCGGCGGCCTTGGCCTCGTCCAGGCCGAGATCGATGTCGGTCCGGTCGACGCCCAGGGGGTTGCTGACGTCCCGGGCGCCGGGCGTGGCCTTCAGGATCTGCTCGATCCGCGCCGCGCCGGCCTTGAGGACGTCGAGGTTCTCGCCGGTCAGCCGCACCTCGATGGGCGCCTGCACGGGCGGGCCGTTCTCGAACAGGACCAGGGTGATGCGCGCCCCCGGATAGCGGGCGAAGGCCTCGCGCAGGCGGGCGACCACCTTCTCGCTCTGGCCCGGCCGCCATGCCTTGAGGCCCACATAGACCTCGGCGAAGCTGGCGCTGCTTTCCCGCTGTTGCTGGTTGTAGAAGATCTGCGGATTGCCGCGCCCCAGGTTGCCGGCCCGCCAGGCGACCTCCGGTTCGCGGGCGAGCGTGTCCTCGACATATCGCAGGGCCTGGTCCGTCCGGGCCAGGGCGGTCCCGTCGGGCAGGTCGATGCGCACCAGGAACTGCGGGGTCTCGGCGGGCGGGAAGAGGCTGGTGCCGATCGCCCGGGCCATCGGGACGGCCGTCAGGCACAGGCCCAGGATCAGGGCCGTGGTGAGCACCGGGCGCGCCAGGCCCAGGTGCAGGACCGGGGCGTAGAACCTCTGGATCCCGGTGTTGACGGCCCGCAGCAGGGCGTTGCCCTCGGGGTCCTCGTGGCGCGACAGGATCCGGCTGGCCAGGAAGGGAATGATGGTCAGGGCCACCAGGAGGGAGGCGGCCACGGTGACCAGGACGGTGACCGGCAGGGAGCGGATGTAGGCGCCGGCTCCGCCGGGCAGGGCCATCAGGGGCAGGAAGGCCAGCATGAGGGCGGCGGTGCAGCCCACCACGGCCAGGCCGATCTGCCGGGTCCCGTTGATGGCCGCGGAGACCCTGTCCTCGCCCTCGCGCATCCGCCTGGCGATGTTCTCGACCACGACGATGCTGTCGTCCACCAGCAGGCCGAGGGCCAGGACGAAGCCGGCGATGGAGAGCTGGTTGAGGGTGAAGCCGAAGGCCTGGAGGAGGGCCAGGCCGATCAGCAGGGACAGGGGAATGGACATCATCACCACCACCCCGGCCCGGAAGCCGAGAGGCAGGAGGGTGATCAGCACTAGTCCCAGGGCGATGGCGAAGTCGCGGAACAGGTTGTTGAGTCGGTGGTCGACGTTCTCGGACTGGAAGAAGGCCCGCTCCAGCTTCACGCCCGCCGGCAGGGTCTTTTCGTGCTCGTCCAGGGCGCGGCGGACCTCGGCGGTGATCTTGCCGACGTCCTGACCATCCTTCTGGGTGACGGTGACGAAGACGGCGCGCTTGCCGTTGAACCGGGCGAGGTGGGTGGGCTCATCCTCGGCCCATTCCACCTTGGCCACGTCGCGCACCCGAACGACCTGGCCGCCCTGGCTGCGGACGGGGGTGTCGGCCACGGCCTCCAGGGTCCGGAAGGCGCCTCCGCTCTTGACGTTGAACCGACGGTCACCGGCCTGGACGGCGCCCACCGGCGCCTCCGCGCCCCGGGCCCGAAGCGCGTCCGCCACCGCGGAGGCGGGAAGCTGGAGCGCCGCCAGCCGGGGAAGGTCCAGCGAGACCCGCACCTCCGAAGGGGGCGTTCCCCAGTAGCGGGCCTGCCGCACCCCCGGAACCCTGGCGAGGCGCTCGCGCAGGCGGTCGGCGGCCTTCTCAAGCCGGCGCATGGGCAGGGTGTCGCTGACCAGGGCGACCTGGACGATGGCGACCTCGGTGGTTCGGGCTCTGCGGACCTCCAGCCGGGCCAGACCATCCGGCAGGGTCCCGCGCAGGGCGTTCACCTCGCGCACCACCTCGTCGTACTTCCGCTCGGGATCGACGTCATAGGTGAACTCGACATCGACCACGCCGACCCCGTCCTGGCTGGTGGAGCGGATCTGGGACACCGAATCCAGGCCATCGAGAGCCTGCTCGATGGGATCGACCACCAGCTGCTCCATCTCCGAGGGCTCTGCGCCGGGCAGGACGGCCTGGACGATGACGATGGGCAGGGGGAAGTGCGGGTCCTCTGACCGAGGGGTCGAGAAGAAGGCGTTCAGTCCCAGGGCCGCCAGCAGGGCGAAGGCGACGAGGGTGAACTGCCAGCGGCGGACCGCGAAGCCGGCGATGTCGAAGCTCATCGGACGGCGCCGGCGAGGGCGCGCGGATCGGCGATGCGCACCCGCTCCCCGTCGCTGATGAAGCCGCCGCCGGCGGTGATGACACGATCGCCCGGCGCCAGGCCGCGGACCCGGGCGTCGTCGCCGTCAAAGCCGAGGAAGACCACGGGCGTGCGGACGGCCCGGTCGCCCTTCAGGCGGAAGACATGCGCCTTGTCGCCGTTCGCCTCCAGGAGGGCCTCGGCGGGCACCCGCACGCCGCCGTCTCCGGTGGCGGCGGAGGGGAAGGTCACCTTGGCGGTCAGGCCGCTGCGAAGCTCGGGGCGGCCGGGAAGCTCCACCTCGACCGGGACGGCGCCGGTGCGGGGGTCTGCGCCCTGGCCGACCCGGACCACCCGTCCGGACAGGACCACGCCGGGCAGGGAGTCCACTGTCGCGGTTACCGGCTGGCCCTGGGCGATGCGGGGAATGTCGCGGTCGGCGACCCCGGCGCGAAGGACGAGGGGGCTGGCGAGGTCCGCCACGCGCACCACGGTCTGGCCCGGCTGGACCACCTCGCCGACCTGGGCGGCGCGTTCCAGCACCACGCCGCCGGCGGGAGCGACCAGGCGGGACCAGCGCCCGTCGAAGGCGGCGGCGTCGTAGGCGGCCTGGGCGGCCTTGAGGGCGCTGCGGCGATCTTCCAGGCGCTGGTTGCTGACATAGCCCTGGGCGAACAGGGCTTCGTCCCGGCGCAGGTCGCGGCGGGCCCGTTCCAGCTCGGAGTCGGCCTGGGTGACCCGGGCGTTGACCGCCGAGGGGTCGATCCGCGCCAGCACCTGCCCGGCGGCGACGGCGTCCCCGACGTCCACGGAAAGGGCGGTCATGACGCCCCCCACGCGGAAGGACAGGTTCATCTCGCGCTGGCGCTCCAGCGTCCCGGTGACGGTCAGGCCGCCGCCGACGCCGTCGGAGGCCGCCGCTGCGGTTTCTACGGCGAGGGGCTGGGGCGCGGCGACAGGATCCCGCCCGTCGCAGGCGGCGAGCGCCAGGAGGCCGAGGAGGGCGAGGCCCCGGGGCGCGCCGGAAGACAGGCCGGAGGACAGGATCAACATGGAATCCACGACAACTGAACAGTGATTAGTTATCACTGATAAGTCAGGCGGCCTTGTCAAGCCGGTTCGCTGGACCTAGGCCAAGATATGCTCGCTTCCGCCGTCCGATCGCCGAGAAAGCCCCGCGGCCAGGGGGCGGAGCGCCGCCAGGAAATCCTCGACGCCGCCCTGGCCCTCTACGCCGAGCGCGGGGTCCAGGGGGTCTCCACCCGGGAGATCGCCGCCGCGGTCGGGATTTCCCAGCCCGCCCTCTATGCGCATTTCCGCAGCCTGGATGAGCTCCGGGCGGAGGTGTGCGCCCAGGCCTTCGCCGAGCTCCGGCGTCGCCAGGCGGCGCAGGGGGAGACGGAGGCGCAACCCCGGGACGGCTTCCTGCGCACCTGCCGGACCTACATCGACTTCGGCCTGGAGCAGCCCGACGCCTATCGCGTGGCCTTCATGCTGGAGAAGCCCAGGTCGGACCCTGACGCCCACGACGCCCGGATCCTGGCCGCCGGCCTCGAGGCGTTCGGCGAATTCCGGCGGCGCATCGAGGGACTGTCCGCCGCCGGCGTGACCCGCCCGGGCGACCTGACCCTCCTGACCCAGTCGCTCTGGGCCGGCCTGCACGGGCTGGTCTCGCTGCTGATCGCCCGCCCTGACTTTCCCTGGGCGGACCGGGAGACGCTGATCTCCCGTCACCTGGAGCTGCTGGCGGACGGCCTGCTGCAGGAGGGGGACGTCACCCCCCGCCGTTGATGTTGATCTTCTGGCCGTTGGCGTAGGGGTTGGCGGACGAGACCAGCCAGGTGACGGCGGCGGCGACGTCCTCCGGGGTCGAGACCCGGCCGAAGGGCGAGCGGGCGTCCAGTTCGTGGATGTCGGCGATGCCGGTGGTGGCCTTGGTCAGGCGCTTGCCCATCTCGGTCACCGTCAGGGACGGGGCGACGATGTTGCAGCGGATGCCGTGGGCGCGTTCCTCCTTGGCGACGGTCAGGGCCAGGGCCTCCATGGCCGCCTTGGCCATGTTGTAGGGCCCGCCTCGCGCCGCCATGCCCATGGTGGCGACAGAGGAGATCATGATGATGTCGCCCCTGCCGCGGGTGCGCATCTGGGGGATCAGCAGCTTGCAAAGGTAGTGCGGCCCGAAGGCGTGGACCCGGACCACCCGCTCCATCTCGGCGGGGTCGGTATCGGCCACCGACTGGCCGCGGCTGGCGATGCCGGCGTTGTTCACCAGGATGTCGACGCCCCCGAAGTCGCGGACCACGGCCTCGGCCATGGCGGCGTCCTGGTCGAAGTCCTCCACCGCGGCGGCGTAGGTGCGGGCGGTGCGCCCCATGGCGCGGATCTCGGCGGCGGTCTCCTCGGCGGCCTCGGCGTCGGAGCGGTAGTTGACGGCCACGTCGGCCCCGGCCTCGGCCAGGAAAAGGGAGATGGCCCGGCCGATTCCCCGGCCCCCGCCGGTGACGAGGGCGACGCGCCCGGAAAGATCAATCTGCATGGCCCTGGGTCTCCTCCAAAGGTTTTCACCTTCCTAGCTGAGCCTTTGGGCCGGGTCAGGGGGTTTCTTTCGGGCCGTTAACTTGACAGGCGGCGCAGGCGTGCGAGGGATCAGACCAAGGCGTTCGGGGGGACTGCGGGAATGACAAAAGGGCTTGCGCGCGGCGTTACGGGCCTGAAGGGCTGGGCGGCGGTCATCGGCGCCGTGGGACTGTCCGTCGTGGCGGCGGGCCTGGCCGGACCGGCGCCCCGGGCGGTGGCCAAGCCCCCCGGGTCGATGGAATTCTGCAAGATCTATCCGAACGCCCACGTCTGCGCCGCCTCTCCGGTGGTGAACTGCACGACCTGCCACACCGTCCCTCCCGCCCGGAACCTGTTCGGCGAACAGGTGGCGGCCAACCTCGCCCCCGGCGCCGCGCGGCCCCTCTCCGACGCGGACTATATCGCCGCCCTCCCGGCGGCCCTGAAGGCGGTGGAGGCCCTGGACGCCGACGGCGACGGCGTCTCCAACCTGGCCGAGCTGATCGCCGGATCCCAGCCCGAGCTGGCCACAAGCCTCCCCACCTCGGCGGGCTGCACCCCCGGCCAGGCCCGGACCGCCGCGGCCGGTCGCTGGAACACCTGCGGCTACGATCCGGCCCACGCCTATCGCAAGGTGACCCTGGACGTCTGCGGCCGCTCGCCCACCCGGGCCGAGACCGAGGCCTTCCGCCGGCTCCTGCCCAACGAATCCGCCTGGCGCGGCGCCCTGGCCGACCGCCTGGACCAGTGCCTGCGCACGCCCTACTGGCTGGGCGTCAACGGCGTCCTGTGGAACCTGGCCAACGCCAAGATCAACCCCGTGGACAGCATCAAGGCCGGTCCCCGGGCCGGCTCCATCCCGCTGGCCGACTACGAGTGGGACTACAACCTCTTCGCCTGGCTCAACACCGGCGACCGGGACGTGCGCGGCCTGCTGACCGCCCAGGACTTCGTCAAGCGCACCAGCGACTCCCCGCCGACCTTCGAGCCTGTGCCCGAGGACGGCATGCGCGCCCTGCGCCAGGCCGGGCAGACCGTGCCGCGGGACAAGCGCGCGGGCATGATCACGACGCGCTGGTTCACCACCGTGAACACCATGTTCACCCCCATCCCGCGGACCACGGCGGCGGCGGCCTATCGCCAGTACCTGGGCCTGGACCTGGCGCGGATGCAGGGCCTGCACCCGGCGGTCAGCGAGCCGGCGGACTACGACGCCAAGGGCGTGGCGGCGCCCGCCTGCGCGGTCTGCCACTCCACCCTGGATCCCCTGACCTATCCCTTCACCCGCTACGACGGGATCATCCGCAACAACTACAACCCCAACCGGCTGAAGAACTTCGTCCGCACGGACGGGCCCCGGGTGGTGGACGCGCCGGAGGCCGGCGAGATCTTCGGCCAGAAGGTGGCCAACCTGATGGAGTGGAGCCAGGTGGCCGCCAACTCCGACGCCTTCGCCCAGAAGGTGGTCTGGGACTACTGGAAGCTGATGGTGGGCCGCGAGCCGGGCCCCGCCGACCAGACCGAGTTCACCCTGATGTGGAAGGGCCTGAAGGCGCCGGACAAGTTCAACTACCGGACCGAGCGCATGCTGCACGCCCTGGTCCTCACCGAAGCCTACGGGAGGCCGTAAGTGCGCATCCTGACCCTGATCGCCCTGCTCGCCGCCCTGGCGGCGCCGGCCGCGCCGGCCCTGGCGCAGGAGGCGGCGCCCGCCTCGCCCGACCCGCGGATCAAGTTCAAGGACGGCGAGCGCTACCTGCGCGACCTCTCGGAGTCCCTGGAGGTCCCGCGCAAGGAGATCTGCCTGGAGCTGTCGCGCTATGACTGCGCCGACAAGGCCTTCCGCATCGTCCTGGGCGGCGTCGATCCCTACGACATCCGCATCATGCAGCCCCTGGACCAGGCCTCCCTGGCCTCGCCCATCGCCTTCGACCGGGTGGCCCTGCAGGTCTGCTCCGGCCGGGTGGCGCGGGACAAGGCCGACCCCTCGACCGCCATCCTCTTCAAGCCCGCCGAGGGCCGACCCGACGCCGCCTGGCGCGAGGCCCTGGCTGACCGGCTGTATGACCGCATCCTCCGCCGAGAGGCCGACGCCGGCGAGCGCCAGCGCATGTCCGCCTTCCTCGAGGGCCTGGAAGGGCGCACCGGCCGCTCGCGCAAGGGCCAGGCCGACCAGACCGTCCTCGCCTGCTTCGCCCTGGCCTCCTCGGCCGAAGCGGCCTTCTACTGACACCGGAGCCGGGACATGACCCACAGAGCCTCGACCCCGAACGCTTCCCGCCGCGGCGTGCTGGCCGGCATGGCCGCCGGCCTGGCCGCCCCCGGCGCCGCCCTGGCCGCCGCCCGCCGCAAGGGGGAGGGGCCCGAGCCCCGCTTCCTGATCGTGCTGGGCGGCAGCGGCGGCTGCTCCATCGTCGACTCCTTCCTGGCCGTGCGGGAGTCCGAGAGCCGGAACGGCAAGATCCTGAACGCCTGGCCGGACTCCCTGGTCCAGTCGCCCGGTGGCGGACCCTTCCGGGCCATCGACTTCTCCAGCAAGACCATCGGGGCCATTCCCGCCCCCTTCACCGCCAACCAGTCCGAGTTCGTGAAGCGTCACAGCCAGGACATGATGGTGGTGACCTACACCGGCACCAGCGTGAACCACGGGGTGGCCGAGCACCGCTCGGTGACGGGCAACGCCGCCTGGCGCGGCCGGACCCTGCAGGAGGCCACGGCCCTGACCTACGGCGGCGGCCGGCCGATCCCCAACGTTCACCTGATCAACGGCACCGCCTTCACCGACCGGGGCACGGACGACACCCTGCCGTCCTCGGCCTACGGCGAGCGCGTGCCGGCGCCCAACCTCTGGCCCCTGTCCCTCGACGGCTACCGGGGGGTGAAGGATGCGCCGGACCGCAAGCTGTTCGAGGCCGCCCGCGCCTTCCGTGACGGGACCCTGGACCCCCAGTCCGAGTTCGCCCGCACCTTCGCCGCCTCCGGCCGCCTGAAGCGCTGGTTCGAGCTGCGCGGCGCGCCCTTGAGGGACATCGAGGGCGCCGACCTGATCACCCAGCTGATGGTGCATCCGGACTCCGAGGACATGCCGCTCAAGGCCCATGGCCTGAAGTCCTCGCCCCTGGCCAGGAAGGTCCGAGAGGCCTTCCCCGCCTACGGCTTTGACCCCATCGAGAGCCAGGCGGCCCTGGCCTTCCTCCTTATCCGCTGCGGCGTGGCCTCCACCGTCACCCTCGGTCCCGAGAACTCGGCGGTGTTCAACAAGGGCGCGGCCCTGGGCCGGGGCGGCCTGTCCGCCGGCGACATGCGCAACACGCCCATCGCCTTCGACTTCTCCCACCAGGCGCACCGCGAGGTGCAATCCCTGATGTGGAGCCGGGTCCTGAGCGTCGCCGACCGGCTGATCACCCTCCTGAAGAGCGAGGAACTGGCCGGAGGCAAGAGCTACTGGGACCACAGCCTCCTCTATGTGGCCACCGAGTTCGGCCGCAGCCGCAACCGCCCCGAGGGGGCCATGACCTTCGGCTCCGGCCACGACCTGAATAACGGCGCCCTGATCGTCTCGCCCCTGGCGAACGGCGGCAAGGTGCTGGGCGGGGTCGATCCGGACACCCTGATGACCTACGGCTTCGACCCCCTGACCGGGCGGCCCGAGCCGGGGCGGAACATGACCGAGGCGGAGGTCTTCTCGGGCATCGTCCAGGCCCTGGGCATCGAGACCCCCGGCGCCGGCCTGCCCGACATGCGGATCATGCGCCGGAAGGCCTGAGGTGGGCCGATCCGTCCTCATCCGGCTGGCGATGGGGCTGGGGCTCCTGGCCCTGGCCGGCGGCGCCGGCTTGCGCACCCCGGACCCCGGGCTTCGCTACACCGTCGCGGGACAGGGTCCCCTCGGCCTGAGCGCCGGCCCTGAACCCCAATCCGGGCCTGCAGGAAGCCTTCCGGCGGGGACGTCGGGCCTCATCCTCACGGGACGGTGGGCCGAAGGGCCCGGCGGCGGGGCCTGGGAGATCCTGGCCGGTCCCGGCGACCGCCCGGCCTGGGCTCCGGCCGACCGGCTGGTCCCTGGCGCCGCCGATCCGGCGCAAGCGCCCCTGCAGTGCTCGGGAACAGAGCCGTTCTGGGGGCTCAGGACGGCGGGCGAACGGGCCCGGATGAGCCGGCCCGGGATGAAGGATGTCGATTTCGCCGCCGGCGCCCGGCGGGGGGCGACCGGCGATCCCCGGGTCTTCGTCCAGCGCCTGGCGAGGCCGGGACGGGCAGCGGGGCAGCTGGTGGTGATCCGCCGCCCCGAAGGCTGTTCGGACGGCATGTCGGACCTGCTCGCCCCCTACGAGGCGATTGTCACGACCCCCTCGGGAGAGGTCCTGTCCGGCTGTTGCCGGCGGGCGGGGGGCTGAAAGGGATTTGACGTCCCTGCGGCGAAGGGATCAGGTGGCGGCCCCAGCCCCGCCGGAGACCTCCCGACCATGCCCGCCCCCGCCAACACCGAGTTCGACATCCGCGGCGTCAACCACATCGCCCTTGTCTGCCGGGACATGGCCCGCACAGTGGCCTTCTACCGGGACGTCCTGGGCATGCCCCTGGTGAAGACCATCGAGCTGCCCATGAAGTCGGGACAGCATTTCTTCTTCGACATCGGCAATGGGGATTCCCTGGCCTTCTTCTGGTTCCCCGACGCCCCGGCCCAGTCGCCGGGCGTGTCCTCGCCCCGGACCCTGCCGCACGAGGGGGGGCTGGTGACGGCCCACGGCTCCATGAACCACCTGGCCTTCAACGTGCCGGCCGAGAAGTTCGACGACTATGTAGAGCGCCTCAAGGCCAAGGGGATCGAGGTCTCGCCGGTCTTCAACCACGACAACTCCGCCTTCCAGGTCAGCGCCGAGGTGACGGACGAGGTCTTTGTGCGCTCGGTCTATTTCTTCGACCCTGACGGCGTCTGCCTGGAGTTCGCATCCTGGACCCGGCCCATGGGCCCGGCGGACGTGGAGCACGAGGCGGCCACGGCGGATGGCGGCCGCAGCCAGGGCCTGGTGCTGGACGCCGACGGCGCCCCCATCCAGACCGCCCGGACCGGGGGCTGAAACCGTGCCGGTCCTGCGCCAGGTCCCCCGCGCCGAGGTCGGCTCCGACCTGATCCACAGGTACTATGACCTGCTGTTCGGCCCCGGCCGGGACCCGGTGGCCGAGCCGGGCACCGCAACCGGCACGCCCGGCGACTGGTGGACCGTCTTCGCCCTGGCGCCCGACATCTTCCGCCATGCCGTGGAGGGTTTCGGCGTCTACCGGCATCCGGACCGCAAGATCGATCCCGTCCTGCGCGAGCTGGGCCAGACCCGGGCCGGCTGGGCGCACGGCAGCCAGTTCGTCTTTTCCCAGCACTGCAAGTCCCTGCGGGGGCTGGGCGTGCCGGAGGAGA
>JBJOJL010000023.1:0-24287 GCA_046046615.1 Pseudomonadota bacterium | reverse complement strand
ATCCAGTTCGCACAGATCAATCAATCCAAATGCGATTCCCCTGCCCCTGGGGGGAGGAATTACAGAGCCAATTGCTCCCCCAAGGGGGAGCTGTCAGCGAAGCTGACTGAGGGGGTCTTCGGCGGTCGGGCTCTCACCCGTTCGCTGGCGGGCCTTCCAGCCAGGCCTTGAGGATGGCCACGACCTGGTCGCCCGGGTTGTAGCCGCGGGTGACGACGCCGTAGGTCCCCTCGGGGCCCGGTCCGGCCACCAGGGTGGGGAAGCCCGTCACGCCGGCGCGCTGCGAGACGCCGTAGTCGGCCCAGGTCTCGTGCTTGAGGTCGTCCGTCTCGAAGTCCGCCAGGAAGGCCTCGGGGGCCACGCCGTAGTCGGCGGCCAGTTCGGCCAGGACCTCGGGGCGGGTGATGTTTCGGTCCTCGGCGTAGAAGGCCCTCTGCAACCGGCCGAGGTAGGCGACGGCGCCCTCGGGATTGTCGCGCCGCACCCGCACCACAGCCCGGGCGGCCGGGTCGGTGTCATAGAGGAAGCCGGGTTCGTCCAGTACGGCGCCGCCGAAGGGCAGGCCGGTGGCCTCAGTGATATGGACCCAGTGGCCGCGCAGGCTGTCCTTGGCCTCCTGGGTCATGGGGGTCTCGGTGCCGGGGCGCAGGCCGCCCATGACAAGGCGCACGGGCAGGGCCCGGCCGAAGGCGCGGCGGATATCCTCCATCACCGGCGAGAAGCCATAGCACCACGAGCACATCGGGTCGGCGAAGTAGATCAGGTGCGGCGCGGTCATGGCGGGCTCCGGAGACGAGGGGGCCAGCCTACACCCGGTCCGGGCGCGCGGCTATTGCGGCCCGGGCGACTCCCGCAGGGCGGGTGGGCCCTCTGCGGGGGGGGGTTCGAGGGGCGCCTCCGGGGGCGCCTCCGGAGGGGGAGCGGGCGCAGGTTCCGCCGCCGGGGCTTCCGGTTCCGGAGCCGGGCCGGGCGTCTCGGCTCCGGCGCCGAAGGCGACCCCCATGAGGGCGGCGTTGGCCTTCAGGCGATCGGCGGTGACGGGGCAGGCCTGGGGCAGGGTCCAGCCCATCCACTGCTGGGCGACGGTGCGTGTGGGCAGGTTGGCCGCCGGCGCCCAGACGGCGCGGCCCTTGGCGATGGCCGCCTCGCCGCGGGGCCGCAGGGACGACAGGCTGGCCTTTTCCGCGGCCTGGAGCGCCTCGGTGAAGGCCGCCAGGTGGGCCCGGCCCTGAACCTGCTGGTCGGCGTAGACCTTCAGGTCGTCCGCCAGGGACGAACCGGGGCGGCGGTAGGTCTTCTCGATGCGGGTGACGTCGGGCATGACCCGGTCGTGCTGGGCGAGGTAGCCCTCTAGGATGCCGTAGCACCAGCCCACGAAGCCGTAGTCGTCCCGGGGCGCGCCCGTCGGCCAGGGGGGCTCGTCCGCCGGCGGCGGGCTGGGGGCTGCGGGCTCGGCGGGCGGCGCCGGGGCCGTGACCTGGGGGGCGTCGGAGGGCGGCGCAGCGGCGGCCGTCGGCTCCTGGGCGGCCAGCAGCAGGGCGAGGACGAGGGCGATCATGGGGCGGGACTAGCCTCGGAATCCGGCGCAGGTGTGGCGACAGGCGCGCCAAAGCCGCCGCCGCCGGGGGTTTCGATCTCTATGGCCTCGCCGGCCGCGACAGTCACCGAGAAACAGCCGGCGAGGGGCAGGATGGACCCATCGGCGCGGATCAGGCGCTGGGCGCCCGGCAGGGCGGGGCCGCCTCCCGCCAGGCCCTGGGGGGCGTGTTCCCGCCGGGTGGAAAGCAGGGCCGCCTCCAGGGGCGCCAGGAAGCGCACCCGCCGCCGCACGCCGTCGCCGCCGCGGAAGGCGCCCTGGCCGCCGGAATCTCTGCGGATTTCAAAGGCCTCCAGGCGAACGGGGAAGCGGCGCTCCAGGATCTCCGGGTCCGTGAGGCGGGAATTCGTCATGTGGGTGTGGACGCCGCTGGCGCCCGGCCCCAGCGCCGAGGCGCCGGCCCCGCCGCAGAGGGTCTCGTAGTACTGCCGCGCCTCGTCCCCGAAGGTGAAGTTGTTCATGCTGCCCTGGGCGTTGGCCATGACCCCGAGGGCGGAGTAGAGGGCGTCCACCACGTGCTGGCTGGTCTCGACATTGCCCGCCACCACCGCCGCGGGCGGGTTCGGCGCGAGGAGGGAGCCCGGGCGGGTGCGCACCTTCAGGGGCTCCAGGCAGCCGGCGTTCAGCGGGATGTCGTCGTCCACCAGGGTGCGGAAGACGTAGAGGACGGCGGCGTCGACTATGGCCGAGGGCGCATTGAAGTTCGACGGCAACTGGTTGGAAGACCCACTGAAATCGATCTCCGCTCCCTGCCGGTCCGGGTCCAGGCGGATGCGCACGGCGATCTCGCCGCCGCCGTCCATGGGAACCCGCGCCTCGCCGTCGGACAGGCGGCCCAAGGCCCGCCGGACGGCACGGGCGGCGTTGTCCTGGACGAAGCCCATGTAGCGGGCCACCACCTCGGCGCCCTGGTCGCGGATCATGGCCGCCAGGGCGTCGGCCCCCGCCTGGCAGGCGGCGAGCTGGGCCTTCAGGTCCGCCAGGTTCCGGTCCGGCGCCCGGCAGGGCCAAGGGCCGGCCAGCAGGGCCTGGCGGACCTCGGCCTCCAGGAAGATCCCGTCCCGCATGATCGGCAGGGCGTCCAGCAAAACCCCTTCGTCTTCAAGGGTTTGTGAGAATGGCGGCATGGAGCCGGGCTGGACGCCGCCGACGTCGGCATGGTGCCCCCGGGCGGCCACATAGAGCTCCGCCGGACCTTCGGACCCGGGCCGGGTGAAGACCGGCATGACGACGGTGATGTCCGGCAGGTGGGTGCCGCCGGCATAGGGATTGTTCAGGGCGAAGGCCTCGCCGGGGCGCACCGTCCCGCGCCGCTCGCGCACCGCCCGGACTGAGGCGCCCATGGAGCCGAGGTGCACCGGCATGTGCGGGGCGTTGGCGACAAGGCCGCCGTCGGCGTCGAAGAGGGCGCAGGAAAAGTCGAGCCTTTCCTTGATGTTGACCGAATGGGCCGTGCGCTCCAGGGCCGCCCCCATGGCCTCGGCCACCCCCATGAATCGGCGGTTGAAGAGCTCCAGGGTCACCGGGTCCGGGCGGTCCAGGCGGACGGTCCGGGCGCCGACGCCTGCGACCCGGACCAGGCGGATCAGGCCGTCGGCCTCGCCCTGCGCGCGCCAGCCCGGCAGGACGGCGATCTGGGTGTCGTCGCGCACGATCAGGGCGGGTCCCGCGACCGCAGCCAGTTCGCCCGCCTCCACCACCGGGGCCGGCAGGGCGACCGATAGGCAGGTCATCTGCATAACGCTCGGCGCCCCCTGGGCCGTCGGGGCGGCGTCACCGGTGTGGGTGTGCAGGGGAGGGGGGGCGCCCGCCGGCTCGGCGGCCTCCACCTCGACCCGGGCGATCAGCACCGTGCGGTCCGGCTCGACGAAGCCGAAGAGGCGCCGGTGGGCCGCCTCGAAGGCCTGCCGGACCCCGGCCTCCGGACCCGGCGCCGTAGCCAGGACGGCGTCGGCGCCGTCGTAGCGAAGGCCGAGCCGAACCTCGGCGACGCCGCCTGTGACCCCCTGGGCGAGGAGGCCGTCGAGGGCCTCGCGCGACAGCCGTTCCGCCAGCCGCGCCGCCGCCTCCAGCCCCGCGGCGTCGAGGGGCGCCTCCAGCCCGGCCTGGCGCAGGACGGCGGGCCGGGCCTGGCCCATGCCCCAGGCGGACAGGACGCTGCCCCGCCCCGGGCACAGCACCTCGGAGACGCCGAGGGCTGCGGCGACGTCGCAGGCGACCTGTCCCGCCGCGCCGCCAAAGGCGACCAGGGCGTGGTCGCGCGGGTCGAAGCCGCGCTCGGTGGAGATCCGGCGCACGGCCTGGGCGGTCTGCTCGACGGCCACGGCCAGGAAGCCCTCGGCGGCGGCTTCCGGGCTGGGCAGCCCCATCTGCGCCGCCAGGCCGGCCAGGGCGGCCCGGGCCGCGGCGGCGTCGAGGGGCGCATTGCCCGCGGGACCGAAGACCGAAGGGAAGCGGGAGGGATCGAGGCGGCCCAGCACGAGGTTGGCGTCGGTGACGGTGGGCGGCCCTCCGCGCCCGTAGGCGGCCGGGCCGGGGACGGCGCCGGCGCTGGCCGGTCCCACCCGGGCCCGGTCGCCGTCGAAGGCGAGGATGGAGCCGCCGCCCGCCGCCACGGTCTCGACATCCACCATGGGCGCCCGCAGCCGAACCCCGGCGACTTCGGCGGTCTCGCGCCGCTCGAGGGTCCCGGCGAAGCGGCAGACGTCCGTCGAGGTGCCCCCCATGTCGAAGCCGAGGACCGCCGGCGCCCCCGCCGCCCGGGCTGCGGCGGCCACCCCCGAGACGCCCCCGGCGGGTCCGGAGAGCACGGCGTCCCGGCCGCGGAAGGCCTCGGCCCGGACAAGTCCGCCGGCGGACGTCATGAACCAGAGGGGCGCCCCGCCGACGGCGGCCTGGACCTGGTCCACATAGGCCCGAAGGACCGGCGTCAGGCAGGCGTCCGCCACGGTGGTCTCGGCCCGGGGCAGGAAGCGGGGCAGGGGCGAGACCTCGTGAGAGAGGGCGACGAAGGCCAGGCCCGCCTCCCGCGCCAGCCGGCCGGCCAGGATCTCGTGTTCGGGATTGAGGTCGGCGTGCAGGAAGGCCACCGCCGCAGCCTCGTAGTCCCCCGCCAGGGGCGCCAGCCGGGCGGCCAGGGCGTCGGGGTCGAGGGGCGCGACGACCGATCCGTCGGCGCCCAGGCGCTCGTCCACCTCCAGGACCCCGGCGTAGAGGGGCTCGGGCCGGCGGATGTCGAGGGCGAAGAGGTCCGGGCGGGCCTGGTCGCCGATCCGCAGGGCGTCGGCGAAACCCCGGGTGGTGATGAGAAGGGTGCGGGGCAGGCGGCGTTCGAGCAGGGCGTTGGTGGCGACGGTGGTGCCCATCCGGATGGCGTCCACCCGCCCGGCCGGGAAGGGCGCGCCGGGGGCGACCCCCATCAGGCGGCGCATGCCCTCGACGGCGGAGTCGCCGCCGCCGGGCGAGGCCGACAAGAGCTTCGCCACCTGCTCGCGGCCATCGTCCGTGCGCCCCACCACGTCGGTGAAGGTCCCGCCCCGGTCGATCCAGAAGGTCCAGCGCCTGTCCAAGGGGCCTCCGCCGCCACGCACCGCGGCTTAAGACCACACCCGGGAAAGGCCCGTCCAGAGGAGTCCCCCCTCGCGCCGCCGGGCGCCTGTCGAAATCGTAACGATCCCGCCGGGTCCTCAGGGTGTATCACAGGGCCGGGTGAAGGGGCGCGCGGGCTGCACGGCGGCGGCGCAGGCTTGGGAAGACGGGATGGGATTCTGGAACCGAATTGCCGCCCTGGCGGTCCGAAGGCCTGACGCGGGCGACTGCGACTGTCCCCCCGGCCCGCCGGGCGCCGACCCGGCCTTCTCGACGGCGGTGACCGCCCTGGGCGCCAAGCTGGCCAAGGCCGACGGCCGGGCGCGGGTCTCCGAGTTCGACGCCTTCGCCGAGGTGTTCTCGCCGGAGGCCGCCTCGGAGGGCAACGTCCAGCGCCTCTACGACCTGGCCCGGCAGACGACGCATGGCTACGAGGGCTATGCCCGCCAACTGGCCCGTCGCTACCGGAACTGCCCCGGCCTTCTGGAAGACGTGCTGGACGGCCTCTTCCACATCGCCGCGGCGGACGGGGCGGTCTCTTCCGAGGAAGAGGCCTACCTGGAGCGGGTGGCCGAGCTTTTCGGCTTCGGCCCCCTGTCCTTCCGGCGCATCCGGGCGGCCCACCTGGGGACCCCGGAGGACGATCCGTACGCCGTGCTCGACGCACCGCATGACGCCTCCGACGATGAGCTGCGCGCCCTCTGGCGTCGTCGCATCGCCGACGCCCACCCGGACCGTGTCCGGTCCCTGGGCCTGCCCGAGGAATACATCGACATCGCCCACGCCAAGGCCGCCGCCCTGAACGCCGCCTACGACGCCATCCGCCGCGAGCGTGCGGAGATGGCGGGCGCGAGGGTCTAGGGTAACGACCCGGGTCAGCGCGTCCGGCGTTTCCGGGCTGTTGGGCGACCCGAAACATCGGCCTCGGCGCCGCGATCCTGCCTGCGGGACAAACTGGCCGACCCTCCTCCTGGGCCGGGGGCGCCCGAAGGCGCAGACCGGTCAAACCCGGACGCATCCATTCGATGCGCCCGCCCTTTGGTCCCAACTCACGCGATTTTCACGCTGTTTCACGCTTTTTTCCCGCCGGCCCTCTGAGGTCCCAAGGCGACATTCCCGACGGCCGGGCGGTGCGAACCGAATCGCACGGCCCGTCGCCTGGAGTCGTTGCATGCCGAAGAACCGCCGCCGCTTGGACCGGGAAGGCGTCGACGTCTCCGTGGCTGTCCCGGATTCACCGGACGAGGCCCTGGCCCTGGCGGTCCGGATTTCCAGGGCGGCGCGGGAGCCCGCTTCCGAGCCGCCTGGGCCCCCTTCCTGGGAGGTTGCGAACTTCGAGGAAGCCTTCAGCGTGCTTGCGGCCCGCGAGGGGGGGCGGCTCAGGGATCCGCGCGGCTCCGGCGGCGAGGTCTGTTTCGGGGACCTGGCGTTTGATGCGACCCACCTGTCCCCTGGAGAGGCGCGGGAGCTCTACCGGGAGCACGTCTGGACCCCCACCCTGTGCGACCACCTGCCCCGGGCCGTGGCCCTGGAAGTCTTCGACATGGCGGTCATCAGCGGCCCCCAGGCGGCGCTCGCGGCGCTGAGGGTCGCCCTGAGGCTGCCCGACGCCGACCTTCCGGACACCGAGCTCCTGCTCGAGATCCGCCAGGCCGATCCGGTCCGGCTGCGGGCGCGCTTCCTCATCGCCCGGCTTGCAGACATCGCCGACCGGCTCTCCGGGCCCTGAGGCGCGCTTCCCTCGGCGGATTCCCCGTTGACGCGCCCGCGCGGGCGCACAACATGTCTGGGACGGCGGGCCGGACGGTCCGGCGCCGTCCCTGCAGAGGACGACGATGATCCGCATCGCCTACAGTTCCGGGTCTTCCACCCTTCGCGGCCCCAAGGCCGTGCTGGCGGTCCTGGCGGCCGTGGCGGGGCTGCTCCTGGCGGCGGTCGCCGCCCTGTTTGCGGCGGCCACGGTGGTGGTGGCGGCCGTGGTGGGCACGGCCCTCCTGGGACTGGCCGCCCTGACGGGCCGCCTGCGCCGCCAGCCGGCGACGGTCGCCCGCGGGCCCATGGGCGATGACGGCGTCATCGAGGCCCGCAAGGTCGGCGGCCATGAATGGGTCGCCTACGGCTGGAGCGACCGGGACGGCCGCGACCGCTGAGCGGGCGTCTTCCCGCCCGGTTGACCCTGCGGCGGGGCTTGCCGCCCGCCGGGGCCGCCTCTACCGTCCGTAACCTCAACCCAATGGAGGAAACGGAATGATCGGCGTCATCGCGACCCTGACCGTGGCGGAAGGCAAGAACGCGGAGTTCGAGGCCATCTTCACCGAGCTGGCCAAGCAGGTGCGGGCCAATGAGCCCGGCTGCCACGCCTACCAACTGACCCGCAGCCGCGCCAACCCGCAGGTCTACAAGGTGCTGGAGCTCTACGCCGACGAGGCGGCGCTGAAGCACCACGGCGGCACGGAATACTTCAAGGCGGCGGGCCCGAAGATGGGCCCGTGCATGGGCGGCCGGCCCGAGATCGAATACCTCGACGGCGTCTGACCGGGAGACGGGAACCATGGACCTGGCCTTCAGCAAGGAGGACCTCGCCTTCCGCGACGAGGTCCGCGCCTTCATCGCCGAAGCTTTCGACGACGACATGCGTGCGCGCATGGCCCAGTCGAAGAACGCCCACATCGACAAGGCGGGCCAGGTCCGATGGCTCAAGCGCCTGCATGACAAGGGCTGGATCGCCCCGGACTGGCCGACCGAATACGGCGGCACGGGCTGGAGCCACAGCCGCAAGTACATCTTCGAGATGGAGATGGCCCTGGCGGGCGCGCCCTCGACCTCGAACATGGGGCTGACCATGTGCGCCCCGGTGGTCATGGCCTTCGGCACGCCCGAGCAGAAGGCCCAGCACCTGCCCAAGATCCTGTCCACCGACGTCTGGTGGTGCCAGGGCTATTCCGAGCCCGGCTCGGGATCGGACCTGGCCTCCCTGTCGCTCAAGGCCGAGCGGGACGGGGACCACTATGTCCTGAACGGCTCGAAGATCTGGACGACCTACGCCCAGTGGGCGGACTGGATGTTCTGCCTGGTGCGGACCTCCAACGAGGCCATCCGGCAGATGGGCATCAGCTTCCTGCTGCTGGACATGAAGACGCCGGGCATTTCCATCGTGCCCCTGCCGACCCTGGACGGCCCCGCCGAGGGCGAGCAGGAGATCAACCAGGTCTTCTTCGAGAACGTCCGGGTGCCGGTCTCGAACCGGATCGGGGAGGAGGGCCAGGGCTGGACCTACGCCAAGTACCTGCTGCAGTTCGAACGCGGCAATCCCTACGCCCCGGGCCTCACCCACCAGCTGGAGAAGGTCAAGCGCATCGCCTCGCTGCAGGCCTCCGACGGCGGCGGCAAGCTGGTCCATGACCCGGCCTTCCGCCGCAAGCTGGCCGAGATGCAGATCAAGGTCGATACGCTGAACGCCACCGAGCTGCGCGTCTTCGGCGCCCGGGTGACGGGCGAGACCTTGGGGGCGGTGTCCTCCATGTTCAAGCTGGAAGGCAGCCAGGCCCAGCAGGCCATCACCGAGCTGGCCCTCGAAGCCGCCGGCGTCTACGCCGCGCCCTTCGTGCGCGACACCTGGGCCGAGATCCGGGGCGAGCGCAACGAACCGCGGGCCGGCCCGGACTACGCCGCCACGCTGGCGCCGCACTACTTCAACTATCGCAAGACCTCGATCTACGCCGGGTCGAACGAGATCCAGCACAACATCATGGCCAAGATGGTGCTTGGCCTCTGACCCGGGAGGCGGGCGTGTACGCAGGCTTTGAGAAGGCCCTGGAGGCTGCGGTCGCCTCCGGGCGGATCGCCGGCGCGGTGGCCGCCGTGGCCGACCGGGACGGGGTGACCTATACCCGCCAGGCCGGGGTGCGGCAGGCGGGCGCGCCTGCGGCCATGACCCAGGACACGATCTTCTGGCTGGCCAGCATGACCAAGGCCATCGTCTCGGTCGCCGCCCTGCGCGAGGTGGAGGCGGGCCGGCTGAGCCTGGATGGAGACCTGTCGGGCCTCCTGCCGGAGTTTGCCGACCTGAAGGTGCTGGAGGGCTTCGGCGAGGACGGCGCGCCGCGACTGAGGCCGGCCCGCCGGGCGCCGACCCTGCGGGACCTGCTCACCCACACCTCGGGGTTCGGCTACGCCTTCCTGAGCGCAGACCTCACCCGCTGGCATGCGGCCACCGGCGCCCCAGATCCGAACGGCGGGACCCGGTCGGCGCACGTCCTGCCCCTGCTGCATGAGCCGGGCGAGGCCTGGAGCTACGGCATCGGCATCGACTGGGCGGGCCTCGCCATGGAGGCGGCCAGCGGCCAGCGCCTCGACGCCTATCTCGCCGAGCACATCCTGGGACCCCTGGGCATGACCGACACCGGCTTCGCCCCGGTGGACCCGGCCCGCCGCGCTGTGGCGCACCTGCGGGTGGAGGGAACCCTCTTCCCCGCGCCCACCCCGCCCGGCGGGACCGAGGCCGAGGTCCTGTCGGGCGGCGGCGGCCTGCACGGCACGGCGCCGGACTATATCCGCTTCCTGCGCATGCTGCTGAATGGCGGGGAGCTGGACGGGGCGCGGGTGCTGAAGCCTGAGACCGTTCGCGCGCTCAGCGAGGTGCAGACCGGGGCGCTGAAGGCCGGCGCCTTCAAGACCGCCAACGGCGCCCTGACCACCGACTTCGACCTCTATCCGGACATGTTGACCGGTCACGGCCTGGCGAGCGTGGTCACCCCCGAGGCGACGAAGGAGGGGCGCAGGCCCGGCGCCCTGAACTGGGCGGGGATCTTCAACACCTACTTCTGGGCGGACCCGGAGGCCGGCAAGGCGGGCGTCCTGCTGACCCAGCTCATGCCCTTCGGCGACCCGGACGTCCTGGCGCTGTTGCGGGCGCTGGAACGGGGCGACTAGGCGGGGGAGCCGCCTGAGCGGAGGGGTCTGTTGAGGCGCCGTTGACCCCCTCCGGCCCGCTTTCGCGGTCCACCTCCCCCTGGGGGGAGGAATTAGAACTCCAATTGCTCCCCCCAGGGGGAGCTGTCAGCGAAGCTGACTGAGGGGGTCTACGGCGGCTCAGTTGACCCCCTCCGACGCGCTGCGCGCGCCACCTCCCCCGGGGGGGCGGAATTACAGCGCCAACTGCTCCCCCAAGGGGGAGCTCCGACCGGAGGTCGGTGAGGGGGTCTGCGGAGGGGCCGGAGCCCCCTGCCTACAGCCGGGAGGGGATGACCACCTGCATGCTCTCGTAGCCCTTCACGAAGGACGAGAAGACGCGGTCGGGCTCGCTGACGACCTGGATCTCGGGGAAGCGCTGGAGGATTTCCTCCCAGAGGATCTTGAGCTGCAGCTCGGCCAGGCGGTTGCCCACGCAGCGGTGGATGCCGAAGCCGAAGGACAGGTGCTGGCGCGGGCGCTCGCGGTCGATGATGTAGCTGTTCGGGTTCTCGATGACCTCGTCGTCCCGGTTGCCGGAGACGTACCACATGACGACCTTGTCGCCCTTGCGGATGGTCTTGCCGCCCAGCTCGTAGTCCTGCAGCGCCGTGCGGCGCATGTAGGCCAGGGGGGTCTGCCAGCGGATGGTCTCGGAGACCATGGAGGGGATGAGGTCCGGGTTGGCCTTGAGCTTGGCGAACTGGTCCGGGAACTGGTTCATGGCGTAGACCGACCCGGTCATGGTGTTACGGGTGGTGTCGTTGCCGCCGACGATCAGCAGGATCAGGTTCCCGAGGTACTCCATGCGGTCCATGTTCCGCGTGGCTTCGCCGTGGGCGAGCATGGAGATCAGGTCGCCCTTGGGCTCGGCGTTGACGCGCTCGTTCCAGAGCCGGGTGAAGTAGTCGACGCACTCGAAGAGATACATCTTCCGCTCGGTGTCCGGGTCGTCCGTCTTGAAGAGCTTGGACGTCAGGTCGGCGGTGGCGATGTCGGACCAGAAGGTCAGCTTGCGGCGGTCCTCGAAGGGGAAGTCGAAGAGGGTGGCCAGCATCTGGGTGGTCAGCTCGATGGACACCCGGTCCACCCAGTCGAAGGGCTCGCCGATGGGCAGGTTGTCCAGGGTGTTCTGGATCCGGCCGCGGATCAGGGGCTCCATCATGTGCAGGTTCTGCGGCGAGACGATGGGGCTGACCGTCTTGCGCTGCAGGTCGTGCTTGGGCTGGTCCATGGCGATGAACATGGGCAGGGTGAAGTCGTCATCCGGATCAAAGAGGGTGATCGCCGGCTCGGACGAGAAGACCTGGTGGTTGGTGTCCACGGCCATGATGTCGTTGTACTTGGTTACCGACCAGAAGGGGCCTTGCTCGTGGTGGCCCTCGGGGTGGAGGTGGACCGGGTCCTCCTTCCGCAGGCGCTCGAAATAGGCCCACTGGGTGTCGGTGCGGAAAAGCTCCGGATCCGCGACGTTGATCTCATCCAGCGGGATGGAATAGGCCCGGGCGCGGGCTTCGGCCTTCAGGTCAACGGCTCCGTCGCTCATGGCGGACTCCTTGAAAGGGCGCGGCGGCGTCGGTCGCCGGGCGCAATTTGAGCATTGCTCAGACCATGGCGAAGGGACGGTCGAAATGCAAGGCGCCCGCGCCTCCGGTCGGACCCGGAATTTCGCCTGACGCCGGCGCGACGAGGGTGCATAAGGTCGCCCCGAAACACCGAAACCGGGGCCTGGCGTGACGGGCCCGATCCAGGAGACGCCGCCCATGGCCGCCGAAGCCCTCTTCCAGCCCTGGTCCTTCAAGGGCCTCAACCTGAAGAACCGCCTGGTCATGGCCCCCATGACCCGGTCCTTCTCGCCCGACGGCGTGGTGACCGAGGAGGTGGCCCAGTACTACCGTCGCCGGGCCGCCGCCGAGGTGGGCCTGATCATCACCGAGGGCACGGGCGTGGACCGGGCCGCCTCCCTGAACGACCGCAATGTCCCGCGCTTCCACGGCGAGAAGGAGCTGGCCGGCTGGAAGCGGGTGGCTGACGAGGTGCACGCCGAGGGCGGCGCCATCGCCCCCCAGCTTTGGCACGTGGGCGCCGTGCGCTCGCGCGATCCGGAGTGGAACCCCAAGGGCGGCTATGACAGCCCCTCGGGCCTGTCGAGCCCGGGCAAGAAGTTCGGCGAGGGCATGAGCGAGGAGGCCGTGGCCGACGCCATCGACGCCTTCGCCCGGGCCGCGGCCGACGCCAAGCGGCTGGGCTTCGAGACCATCGAGCTGCACGGCGCCCACGGCTACCTGATCGACCAGTTCTTCTGGGACGGCACCAACGAACGCGAGGACGCCTACGGCTCCAAGGACCTGCCTGGCCGGGCGCGTTTCGCCGCCGACATCCTGCGGGCCGTGCGCAAGGCGGTGGGGCCGGACTATCCGGTGATCATCCGCATCAGCCAGTGGAAGCAGCAGGACTTCACCGTGAAGATGGCGCCGACGCCGAAGGAACTGGAGGCCTGGCTGACGGCCCTGACCGACGCCGGCGCCGACATCCTGCACTGCTCGCAGCGCCGCTTCTGGGAGCCCGAATTCGAGGGCTCGGACCTCAACTTCGCCGGCTGGGCCAAGAAGCTGACCGGCGTGCCGACCATCACGGTGGGCTCGGTGGGCCTGTCGGGCGAGTTCGTCGCGGCCTATGCGGGCGAGGCCTCGCAGCCCGCCTCCATCGACGAGCTGCTGCGCCGCCTGGAGCGTGACGAGTTCGACCTGGTGGCCGTGGGCCGGGCCCTGCTGCAGGACCCGAACTGGGCGGTGAAGATCCACCAGGGCCGCAATGACGAACTGATGAGCTTCGACCGCACGGCCATGGCCAGCCTGTCCTGAGACCGTAAGGCCCCGGCCTGATCAGGCCGGGGTCATCGCCTGGTCGGGATGGGTGACGTACCAGTCGAGGTCGTTGAGGGTGGTGGCCCAGGCCGCCTCCCATTCCGGCCGCCAGTCCTCGCCGCAAACTTCGCGGACGGCGTCCCGCACGGTGGCGAAGAAGGTGCGGAAGACGTCCGGCGGCACGTCGTAGCCCTCGTGCACCACCACCTCGCTCTGGATGAGGGTGCGGGAATAGAGCCGCTCGCCCACGAAATCGAGGATGGCCTGGAGCACCCGGGTCAGCATCTCGCCGCGCACCTGGTGGTTCTGGTCCCGCCAGAACAGGGCCTCCATCGCCGGCTGCTCGCGGAAGAGGCGGTCATAGACCAGGGGCGTCAGGTCCTCGCAGAGCTCGCCGGCCCGCTCGAGGCTGGCGACGATCTCCGGCTCGTGCGGGTCGGGGGCGCGGGGCATGCCGGGCCTCAGGCGTTGAAGTTGAGCTTCAGGCCCGGCCGCGGCCAGGTGGCGCGGTAGAGCTTGCCGGTGGCCGAGGCGGTGATCCAGGCCGTCCGCATGTCCGCCCCGCCAAAGCAGATGTTGGTGGTGACGAGGTCGGGCACCGGGAAGTGCTCCACCGAGCCGTCCGGGTCGAAGGCGGTGATCCCGCCGTTGATGATGGTCGCCACGCAGACCTTGCCGCCGGCCTCCACCGCCAGGCTGTCGAGCAGCTGGTAGCCGGGCAGGTTGCAGACCACGCGGCCGGGGGCGAAGCCGTCCGGAGGCGCCAGAACGCCCGGCTCGGCGATGTCGAAGGCCCAGAGGCGGCCCAGGTTGGTGTCGGCCAGGTAGACGACCTTCTCGTCGGGGGAGAGGCCGATGCCGTTGGGCGAGATCAGGTGGTCCTTCTGGCGGCTGATGTGGCTGCCGTCGATCTTCGCATAGTAGATCGCGCCGAACTTCCGCCCCTCGGGGGTGGAGCAGCCGTGGTCGGAGAACCAGAAGCCCCCCTGCCGGTCGAAGACGATGTCGTTGGGGCCCACCAGCTTCTTGCCGTCGCACTCGGTGTAAAGGGTCGTCAGCGCGCCGGTCTTCAGGTCAAAGCGCTGGATGCAGCCGCCGGTGTGCGAGGCCGGGGTCGGGCCAGGGATGGTCATGCCCATATTGTCCAGCCACTCGAAGGCGCCGCCGTTATTGGTGATGTAGATGGCGCCGTCCGGGCCGATGGCCGCACCGTTCGGCCCGCCGCCGGTCTCGACCAGGATCTCCTTGGACCCGTCGGGCTTCACCCGGGTCAGGGTCTGGCGCTTGATCTCGGTGAGGATCACCGAGCCGTCGTTCATGGCGATGGGGCCTTCCGGAAACTGGAAGTCCTCGGCGATCAGCTGCAGGTCCATGGCCCGTCTCCTCCCGGGATTGTCATTGGCGGGGACTATGAGCGAGGGGCGGGCCAAGGAAAAGGGGCTCAGGCCCGCTCCAGCACCCGGAAGGTCACGGGGTACTCGTCGCCTTCGCCGGCGGGGAGGTCCTCGCGGCGGACCTCGCGCCAGCGGCTTTCGTCGAAGGGGGCCAGCAGGATGTCGCCCTCCACGTCGGCGTGGACCTCGGTGAGGTAGATGCGCCGGGCGCGCTGCAGGGCCAGGGCGAAGAGCGAGGCGCCGCCGATGACGCAGACCTCGCTGGCGCCGTCCTCCTCGGCCTGCTCGCGGCCGATGGCCACGGCCTCGGAGAAGTCCTCGCAGACCACGCAGCCCTCGGGGGCGTAGGAGGCGTCGCGGGACAGGACGATGTTGGTGCGGCCCGGCAGGGGCTTTCGGGGCAGGCTCTCCCAGGTCAGCCGGCCCATGATGACCGGCTTGCCCATGGTCAGGGCGCGGAAGCGGGCGAGGTCGGACTTCAGCCGCCAGGGCAGGGCGCCCTCCCGGCCGATGACGCCATTGCGGGCCCGGGCGATGGGGCCGGCGGTGAGGAGGGGGGCGGCCAAGGCCGTCAGACCGCGATGGGGGCGGAGATGGCCGGGTGGGCCTTGTAGCCCTTGAACTTCACGTCGCCGGGCTCGAAGGCGAAGAGATCGTCCCGGGCCGCCAGCTCCAGCCGGGGCGGGGGCAGGGGCGCGCGCGCCAGCTGCTCGCGGGCCTGGTCCAGGTGGTTCAGGTAGAGGTGCGCGTCGCCCAGGGTGTGGACGAAGTCGCCGGCCTCCAGCCCCGTCACCGCCGCCACCATGTGGGTCAGGAGGGCGTAGGAGGCGATGTTGAAGGGCACGCCGAGGAAGGCGTCGGCCGAGCGCTGGTAGAGCTGGCAGGACAGGCGCCCGTTCGCCACGTGGAACTGGAAGAGGCAGTGGCAGGGCGGCAGGGCCATGTCGTCCACGTCCGCCGGGTTCCAGGCGGTGACGATGTGGCGGCGGCTCTCGGGGCTGCGCTTCAGCCCCTCGACCAGGGCGGCCATCTGGTCGATGACCCGGCCGTCCGGCGCGGCCCAGGAGCGCCACTGTCGGCCGTAGACGGGGCCCAGCTCCCCCTCGGCGTCGGCCCACTCGTCCCAGATGCTGACCCCGCGCTCCTGCAGCCAGCGGACATTGGTCTCGCCGCGCAGGAACCAGATCAGCTCCACCACGATGGAGCGCCGGTGCAGGGTCTTGGTGGTCAGGAGGGGAAAGCCGCGCGAAAGGTCAAAGCGCATCTGCCGGCCGAAGACGCCCCGGGTGCCCACCCCCGTGCGGTCGGGGCGATCGACGCCATTGGCCAGGATGTCGGCCAGGAGGTCGAGATAGGGCTGCTCCAGCGCCGGCCCGGTCGCGGCGGAGGTCTGGTCTGCGTCGATGCGGGCGGGGGCGTTCATGGAGGCTCCGGAAGGTTCCCTAGGGGACCCGATTCGGGCGGGGCCGGGAACCTTCCGAGGCGGGCAAGTCCACAGGACCGGCGGAGTTATCCCGTAAATCCGCCGTCGGAGAGGTAGGCCAGCTCCGCCGGCGTGCTCTCGCGGCCCAGGGCGGCGTTGCGGTGGGGGAAGCGGCCGAAGCGGTCGATGATGTCGCGGTGCATCTCGGCGAAGCGCAGGATCTCGGTGTCGCCGGTCTCGGCGCAGAGGGCCTGCATCAGGCGCACGCAGTCGGCCTGGTCCACAGGGTCCTCGGAATGCTCCAGGGGCATGTAGACGAAATGGCGCAGCTCGCGCTCGACCTGCAGGTCGAAGCCCCGGCGCAGGGCCAGGCGCGTGACCCGGCGGGCCTTGCCGTCGGTGGCGAAGGCGTGGGCGCTGTCCCGGAAGATGTTGCGGGGGATCTGGTCGAGCAGGAGGATCAGGGCCAGGGCCGGCTCGGCCTCCTGGGCCCAGTCGTCGTACTGGCCCCGGGCGGCGGCGAAATGCACGGGCTCGAAGCGCAGGCGCAGGGCGTCGTCGAAGGCGGGGTCCTTGCGGAACCAACGGCGCGGGCCCGCATTGCGCCAGTAACCGACGACATCCTGGGGCAGGGCGGGCATTTCGGGGGACCTCTTCGGGCGGCGGCGTTCAAGCGCGGTTCAGCTTGGCCTTCCTAATCCTAAGCGTGCGGGGGCGACAACCGCGCGGAGACCCTCCGGCCTCCGCACTCGGAGGCAAGGACCATGAACCGTCATTCGGCCAGCGCATCCCTCCTGACCCTGATCCTGGCCCTTTTCGGGGCGTCCGCGGCGTCCGCCCAGGAGGCCGGCGAGGGCGAGGGCCGCCCCGACCGCCGGGAGGACTTCCAGCGCCCCCGCGAGGACGGGCCGCGCTTCGACCGGCGCGAGGCCCCGCCGCCTCCCGCCGCCCGGCCCGATGCCCGGCCCGAACCCCGCGCAAGGGGCGGGGATGCGGCGCCGGCCCAGGCCTGGGGCCGGTATGGCCAGCCCCGGGAGGTCCGGCCCGAGCCGCCTGCGCCGCCGCCCGGGGCCGGGCGCGAACCGCGCGGCCGCGACGAAGACCGCCGCGATCGCGACCGCCGCGACGACCGTGACCGCCATGAGCGCGACCGTTACGACCGCCATGACGGACCCCGGTACGACTCCTACCGTCATGACGCCTATCGTCACGACGGCCGGCGGCCGCCGCGCTACGATCCCCGTTGGTATCCGCCGGTTTGGGTTCCGCCCTACCGCTACCGGGGCGATCCCTGGTCCCCGCCGCCGGGCTTCTCCTACCGGCGCTGGTCCTATGGCGAGGTCCTGCCCTGGACCTGGTGGACCCCGCGCTACCGGATCGACTCCTGGTGGGTCTACGGCCTGCCTGTCCCGCCGGTCGGCTACGCCTGGGTGCGGCTGGGGCGCGACGCCGTGATGGTGGACCTGTGGACCGGGCGCATCGTCCAGGTGGCCTTCAGCCTCTTCTGGTAGGGGCGGGCCGGCCCTCCGGCCTGCGTCCCGGAGGGCCGGCCTTGCTTGACGCGGCGGGAAATTTCCCCTTCAAGCGGCGGGCTTTTGCGCGGCCGGCCCAGCGGCCCCGCGCCCGTCTTGTCCAAAGGAGACCGCCCATGCGCGTCTATTACGATCGCGACGCCGACCTCGCCCGCATTCTGGACAAGAAGATCGCCATTGTAGGCTACGGCTCCCAGGGCCGGGCCCACGCCCTGAACCTGCGCGACTCCGGCGTGAAGAATGTCGCCGTCGCCCTGCGGCCCGACTCCGCCACCGCCCGCAAGGTCGAGGCCGACGGCCTGAAGGTGATGAGCGTGGCCGAGGCCGCCAGGTGGGCCGACGCCCTGATGGTGCTGGCGCCCGACGAGCTGCAGCGCGGCATCTACAACGCCGAGATCGCCCCCAACCTGCGGGACGGCGCGGCCCTGCTGTTCGCCCACGGCCTGAACATCCACTTCAACCTCATCGAGCCCAAGTCCACGGTGGACGTGCTGATGGTGGCCCCCAAGGGCCCCGGCCACACCGTGCGCGGCGAGTACGAGAAGGGCGGCGGCGTGCCCTGCCTGATCGCCATCCACCAGAACCCCACGGGCAACGCCCTCGACTTCGGCCTGGCCTACGCCTCGGCCATCGGCGGCGGCCGCTCGGGCGTGATCGAGACCACCTTCCGCGAGGAGTGCGAGACCGACCTGTTCGGCGAGCAGGCCGTGCTGTGCGGCGGCCTGGTGGAGTTGATCCGCGCCGGCTTCGAGACCCTGGTCGAGGCGGGCTACGCCCCCGAGATGGCCTATTTCGAGTGCCTGCACGAGGTGAAGCTGATCGTCGACCTCATCTATGAGGGCGGCATCGCCAACATGAACTACTCGATCTCGAACACCGCCGAATACGGCGAGTACGTGACCGGCCCGCGGATCATCACCCCCGACACCAAGGCCGAGATGAAGCGCGTGCTGGAGGACATCCAGTCCGGCCGCTTCGTGCGCGACTTCATGCTGGAGAACCAGGCCGGCCAGCCCAGCTTCAAGGCCACCCGCCGCCGCGCCTCCGAGCACGGCATCGAGGAGGTCGGCGCCCGCCTGCGCGCCATGATGCCCTGGATCAGCAAGAACAAGCTGGTGGATACGTCGCGGAACTGATCTGCGGGGTTCCGGGGGGGCAGCTGAGACTCTGTTGCCCCCCTCAGTCAGCTACGCTGACAGCTCCCCCTTGGGGGAGCAATTAGCGCTGCAATTCCTCCCCCCAGGGGGAGGTGGCGTGCGCAGCGCGCCGGAGGGGGGCAACGGCCCCTCAGCCGCCCCTCTACAGCGCCCCCGCCGCCAGGGCGTAGAGGGGCAGGCCGAGGATCAGGTTGAAGGGGAAGGCCACGCCGAGGGCGAGGCCGAGATAGACGCCGGGCCGGGCCTCGGGCAGGGCGGTTCGCATGGCCGCGGGGGCGGCGATGTAGGAGGCCGAGGCGGCCAGCAGGATCAGGAGGGCGCTGTCGCCGGGGGCGAGACCGGCGAGGCGAGAGGCGACGTAACCGGCGCAGGCGCCCGCCAGGGGCAGGGCGATCCCCAGGGCCAGGACCCGGGCGGGGGGCCTTCCGGCGTCGGTGAGGCTGCGGGCGGCGGCCAGACCCATGTCCAGCAGGAAGAGGCAGAGGGCGCCCTGGAAGAGGGGGTTCACGAAGACGTCCAGCCGGGCCATGCCGGCCTCGCCTGTCGTCAGGCCGATCAGGAAACTGCCCACCAGCATGAGGGCCGGGCCGCCCAGGAAGACCTCGCGCAGGATGCCGCCCATGCTGTGGCCGGCGCCGGAGCCCTCGGCCGCGCGCCGGGCGATGATGAGGGCGGTGAGGATGGCCGGGGCCTCCATGATGGCGAGGACCGCCGTCATGTAGCCGCCGAAGACCACGCCGTGGGCGGACAGGAAGTCCGACCCCGCCGCATAGGTGACCACCGAAACCGAGCCGAAGGCCGCCGCCGTGGCCGCCGCCGAGGCGCGCTCCAGCCCGCCCAGGCGACGCAGGACCGGATAGGCGACCAGGGGCCAGGTCAGGGAGAGGAGGAGGCCGGCGATCCCGGCCCTGAGGAAGCCCTCGCTGAGCCCCGCGTCGGCGGCCTCGACCCCGCCCTTGAAGCCGATGCAGAGCATCAGGAAGAGGGAGAGGGTGCGGCTGGTGGAGGCGGGCAGGGACAGGTCTGACTTCGCAAAGCCCCCGAACAGGCCGAGGGCGAAGAAGAGGATGGCCGGCGCCAGGAGGTTGGCGGCGCCCAGGGCGGCGGCGGAGGTCAGGGCTTCGGGCATGTCGGCTTCCGGGAACGGACGCGCCCGGTCCGGCGCGCGGGGCGACCTCCTAAGGCGGTCCGGGCCCCTTGGCGCGTTGAAAGGCGCTATTCCTGTGATAAGGGAAACTCATCATGGAGTGAGATGTGTCACGCGACGTCAATCTGGATCTCGACCTGGTCCGCACCTTCGTGACCATCGCCGACACCCGCAGCTTCACCCGGACGGGAGAGCGCCTGGGGCGCAGCCAGTCGGCGATCAGCCTGCAGGTCCGGCGGCTGGAGGACCGGCTGGGGGTGAAGCTTCTGGCCCGCGACCCGCGCCGGGTCAGCCTGACCGAGGCGGGGGAGGCCTTCCTGCCCAAGGCCCGGCGGCTGCTGAGGGTGAATGACGAGATCCTCGCCGAACTGACGGGCGAGGACCTGGAGGGCGAGGTGCGGCTGGGGGCGCCGGAGGACTTCGCCACCGTCCACCTGCCGGACATCCTTGGCGCCTTCGCCCGGGCCCATCCCCGGGTGGCCCTGGCGGTGACCTGCGACCTGACCCTGAACCTGCTGGACCGGCTGCAGGCCGGCGCCCTGGACTTGGCCCTGGTCAAGCGCGAGCCCCTGGGGCCGGATCTGGGGGTGCGGGTCTGGCGCGAGCCCCTGGTCTGGGTGGCGGCCGACCGGGCGGTGGCGAGGCCCGAGGAGCCCGCGCCCCTCGTCATCGCCCCGGCCCCCTGCGTCTATCGCCGCCGCGCGGTGGCGGCCCTGGAGGCGCGGGGGCGGACCTGGCGGGCGGCCTACACCAGCCCCTCCCTGGCTGGGCAGCACGCCGCCCTGAGGGCGGGCCTGGGCCTGACCGTCCTGCCGAGGGAGATGGTTCCCGACGACCTGGTCCTCCTGGGCGAGGCCGACGGCCTGCCGCCCCTGGAGGACGCCGAGATCGCTCTCCTGAAGGCCAGGGGCGGGGCGCCCCGGGCGGCGGACCGCCTGGCGGAGTTCGTCCTGGCCTCCCTGGACCGGCGCTCAGCCCGGCCGGCGGGCTAGTTCCTCCCGCCATGTGGGGGAGGGGGGTCAGCTGGACCGCCGTTGACCCCCTCAGTCAGCTGCGCTGACAGCTCCCCCTTGGGGGAGCAATTACCGCCTCATTCCTCCCCCCAGGGGGAGGTGGACCGCGCAGCGGGCCGGAGGGGGTCAGCTGAGGGGCCGTTGACCCCCTCACCCGGCTTCGCCGGGAGCTCCCCCTTGGGGGAGCAATTGGGGCGGCTGGTGGCAGTCTCAGTCCCATTCCAGGGGCGCCGCGTCTCGGAGGATGGCTTCGGCGGCGTCGGTGTGTTTGCCCTCGCCGTCGGGGTGCAGGACCAGAGCTGGTAGCAGCCTGAGGGGGGCGCGGCCGCCGCGCACGGCGCGCACGATCACCCGGCTGGCGGGCGAGGCGGCGCGGGGCTGGACGGGCCGGATGCGGAGGGAGCCGCACCTCGGCGCAAGGCCCGCCAGGAGGTCGGCCAGCCGGTCGGCCCGGTGGATGATCGTGATCGTCCCGCCGTCGCGCACGGCCTTCAGGAGAAAGCCCGTCCAGGCCGCCAGGCCGTCGGCCGCCATCCAGGCGCGGGTCTTCTCCGGCGCGGGGCCGCGAAGGGCCCGGGCGTCATCGAAGAAGGGCGGGTTGCAGAGGGCGGCGTCGAAGCGGGCCAGGCCCAGGCGGGAGAAGGGGAGGGCGACGTCGCCGCCAGCGGCCTCCACCCGGTCGGACAGGCCGTTCAGGTCGATATTGGCCCGGGCGAGGGCCAGGGCCTCGGGGTCGGCCTCGACGCCGGTGAAGCGCGCCTGGGGCCTTCGCACCGCCGCCGCCAGCATGACGGCGCCCGGGCCGCAGCCCAGGTCCAGCACCCGATCCCCCGGGCGCGCGTCGCAGGCCGCCGCCAGGAGGGCCGCGTCCATGCCGGCCCGGTAGCCCCGGGCGGACTGGAGGAGCCGGACCCGGCCCCCGAGGATTGCGTCCGACTGCCTTGGGTCCGTCATGCGTTTGCGCCAAAAACCCCGGTTGGGCATTGTGCCGGCGAGGCGCCTGCCTTATCGCGTTCGGCATGTCGTCCGCAACGCAAGCCGCCGAACCGGTCGCCCGCAGCGCGCCCTCCATCGCGGGCCTGACCCGCCTCGCCCAGCGCGACATGGACGGCGTGGACGCCCTGATCCGCAATCGCATGCAGAGCCCGGTGTCGGTGATCCCGGCCCTGGCCGAGCACCTGATCGGCGGGTCCGCCAAGCGCCTGCGGCCCCTCCTGACCATCGCCGCGGCGCGTCTGGCGGGGGCGAAGGACGACGCCTGCCTGAACCTGGCGGCGGCGGTGGAGTTCATCCATACGGCCACCCTGCTGCATGACGACGTGATCGACTCTTCCGAGCTGCGGCGCGGCAAGGTGGCGGCCCACCTGATCTGGGGCGCCCCGGCCAGCGTGCTGGTGGGCGACTTCCTGTTCGCCCGGTCCTTCGAACTGATGGTCGAGGCCGGATCCATGCCGGCCCTGGAGATCCTGGCCCGGGCCAGCCGGGTGATCGCCGAGGGCGAGGTCCTGCAGCTGACCCGCGCCCACGACCTGGACCTGCCCCAGGAAACCTATCTCGAGATCATCGGCGCCAAGACCGCCGAGCTTTTCGCCGCCGCCTCGGAAGCCGGGGCGGTGTCGGCGGGGGCGCCGGCCGCGACCTGCGCCGCCCTGCGCCGGTTCGGCCGCAACCTGGGCCTGGCCTTCCAGCTGGTGGACGACGCCCTGGACTATTCCGGGGCGAGCGAGACCCTGGGCAAGAACCCCGGCGACGATTTCCGGGAGGGCAAGGCGACCCTGCCGCTTCTGCTGGCCATCGCCCGGACGGGCGCGGCGGAAAAGGCCTTCTGGGAGCGGACCATCGACCGGCGCGAGCAGACCGAGGCCGACTTCGAGCGCGCGCGCGGGCTGGTGGCGGACTGCGGCGCCCTGGACGCGACCCTGGCCCTGGCCGAGGACTACGCCGCCGACGCCAAGGCGGCTCTGGCCGACTTCGACTCCGCCAGCGGCTGGAAGGCCGCCATGGCCGAACTGGCCGACTTCGCCGTCTGGCGCCGGATGTAGCTGTCCGGGCGCGGCCCGGATTTCAGCCCCTGAACTCGAGGTTCCAGGCCCGGTCTGCAACGGGTTCGAACCCCTGCGCCCGCCAGAAGGCATACGCCCTTTCGTCCTCCGTGTGCACGGTGAGGCGCCTGACGCTGTCGAGCCCCTCCTGGACGAGGGCTGTGGCGAGGGTGCGGCCCAGGCCCCGCCGGCGGGCGTCCGGGTGAACGTAGAGCCGGCGCAGGCGCAGGGCGGGTCCCCCGTCGTCAGGGAAAGGCTCGTCGGTCAGGCCGCCGACGCCAAGAAGCGCGCCGTCCCCGCGCACGGCGAAGAGCGCCCGGAAGACCGGCGCTCCGGCCGCGACCTCCGCCGCCAGCCGATCCATGTGCCGCCAACCCTCCGCCGTCGCGGCGGCGCGGAGGGGTTCGAAATCATGGGGAAGCCCGTCTTCGAGGCGGACGACCTGCATCAGCCCGGCGAGATCATCTTCTCGGGCCGGACCACCGCGTCGAACTCCTCGTTCGTCACATAGCCGCCGCCGACGGCCTCTTCCCGCAGGGTGGTGCCGTTCTTGTGGGCGGTCTTGGCGATCTTGGCCGCTGCGTCATAGCCGATCTTCGGCGCCAGGGCCGTGACCAGCATGAGGGAGCGCTCGAGGGCGGCCTTGATGTTGTCCTCGCGGGCCTCGATACCGACCACGCAGTTGTCGGTGAAGGAGACCGCCGCGTCGGCCAGCAGCCGGCAGGACTGCAGGAAGTTGTAGGCCATGACCGGGTTGAAGACGTTCAGCTCGAAATGGCCCGAGGCGCCGGCGAAGGTCAGGGTGGCGTGGTTCCCGAAGACCTGGGTGCAGACCATGGTCAGGGCCTCGCACTGGGTCGGGTTGACCTTGCCGGGCATGATGGACGAGCCGGGCTCGTTCTCGGGCAGGGACAGCTCGCCCAGGCCCGAGCGGGGGCCGGAGCCCAGGAAGCGGATGTCGTTGGCGATCTTGAACAGGGAGCCGGCGACGGTGTTGAGGGCGCCGTGGCTGAAGACCATGGCGTCATGGGCGGCGAGGGCCTCGAACTTGTTGGGCGCCGAGACGAAGGGCAGGCCGGTGATGGCGGCGATCTTGGCGGCGACCAGCTCGGCGAAGCCGACCGGGGCATTGAGGCCGGTGCCGACGGCGGTGCCGCCCTGGGCGAGTTCGAGCAGGCCCGGCTGGCACTGGCGGATGCGCTTGAGGCCGTTCTCCACCTGCTGGGCGTAGCCGGAGAACTCCTGGCCGAGGGTCAGGGGGGTGGCGTCCTGGGTGTGGGTGCGGCCGATCTTGATGATGGGCTCGAAGGCGGCCTGCTTGGCGCGCAGGGCGGCCAGCAGGTGCTCCAGGGCCGGCAGGACGTCGTGGTGCACCTGCTCGGCGGCGGCGATGTGCATGGCCGTCGGATAGGTGTCGTTGGACGACTGGCTCATGTTGACGTGGTCGTTCGGGTGGACGGGGGACTTGGACCCCATCTCGCCGCCCAGCATCTCGATTGCGCGGTTCGAGATGACCTCGTTGGCGTTCATGTTCGACTGGGTGCCTGAGCCGGTCTGCCAGACGGACAGGGGGAAGT
>JBJOJL010000022.1:0-24829 GCA_046046615.1 Pseudomonadota bacterium | reverse complement strand
TCACCACATTCGTGACGCCCGTCGCGATCGGGCCGTTGTAGCAGGCGAAGCCCTGGTTGGGCTGTGTCGCCCCGGGGGGCGAGAAATAGGTGGGCCAGTCGTAGGGCGTCCAGTTGCCGGAGGCCGCGCCCGGGCCGCCGGCGCCATTGCGCCACTGGGTGCCGATCACCTTCAGCCAGGTCTCCAGCTTGTCGTTGAAGTCGATCTTGACCTGGAGTTCCGTCGTCCACTCGTTCCGGACGTTGCCCTCGTCAGGCATGCCCGGGACCATGTTGTCGATCCAGCCATTGCTCTGGTTGAACCAGTTGCCCGAGAGGCGGACGCCGACGCGGTCGCTGATCGGCAGCGAATAGGTCGCCTCCAGGCTGGTGGCGCCGTAGTTGTCGACGCCGAAGCGCGCCTCCCCGCCGGCTTCCTTGGAAGGACGCTTGGAGATGATGTTCAGGGCGCCCCCGATGGAGTTGCGCCCGTAGAGGGTGCCCTGCGGGCCGCGCAGGACCTCGACCCGGTCGATGTACATGGTGGAGGCGCCGGCCCGGACCGCAAAGGTCTCGTAGATGCCGTCGGAATAGTTGGCGACCGCGGCGTCCGCCGAGAGCACGTTGGTCAATCGTCCGACCCCGCGCAGGGACACCCGGTCGGTGGAGCTGTTGTACTGCAGGCCCGGGGTGAAGTTCGTGATGTCCTGGATCGTGTTGATGCCGATCAGGTCTCGCTTGGCGGCGGAGAAGGCTGAAACGGCGACAGGTACGTCCTGGAGGCTCTGTTCCCGCTTCTCGGCGGTGACAACCAGCTCCTCGATGGTGTTGGACGACTGGGCGGCGGCGGTCTGTGAAGTCGCCGCAAGGGCGAGACCGGACGCGGAAACGCAAAGAATGCGCTTCAGACAGAACGAACTCATGACTCGATCCTCCCCCCGGTGGAAACGGCCCGGTTTTGATGATTGTGTTTACTTTGTAAGGAACTCCATCTCGTCACTTGGTACATGCAAATTGAACATTACGGAGAGTTTATCATGACCGTTTCAAGTCAATCCGCGCGAACTCAATAATCCGTGAAGGTGCGATTCGGCGAAATTGACGACATACTGGATATTCGGAACCCGAATTCCTTGCAGGCTAAGGGAGTCGGGGATTTTGCAATGCAGCGTCGGCGGAGGTATTGAGGCGCATGATCCGTACTGACCATGCCCTGGTGCTGTTCTCCGGCGGGCAGGACTCCGCCGCCTGCCTGGCCTGGGCCCTCGATCGCTATGCGCACGTCGAGACGGTCGGGTTCGATTACGGCCAGCGACATGCGGTCGAGATGATGCAGAGGGCGATTGTCATCGAGAAGGTCAGGGAAGCCTTCCCCGCGTGGGCCCCGAGGCTGGGCCCCGATCATCGCCTTGACCTTTCGGCCTTCGGGGCCATCGGCGAGACGGCCCTGACCTCCGAACGCGCCTTCGAGATGACCGAGAGGGGCCTGCCCAACACCTTCGTGCCCGGGCGCAACCTGGTCTTCCTCACCTGGGCGGCCGCCCTGGCTGACAGGCGAGGCCTGGGGCGCCTGGTGGGCGGCATGTGCGAGACGGACTTCTCAGGCTATCCCGACTGCCGCCGCGACACCCTCGACGCCCTGCAGGCGGCGATCAACCTGGGCATGGACCGGGACTTCGTGATCGACACCCCCTTGATGCGCCTGACCAAGGCCCAGACCTGGGCCCTGACCCAGGGACTGGGCGGCCCGGCCCTGGTGGACATCGTGCTTGAGCACACCCACACCTGCTACGCGGGGGAGCGAGGCGCCCGGCAGGACTGGGGGCATGGCTGCGGCGTCTGCCCGGCCTGTGAGCTGCGCGCCCGCGGCTGGCGGGAATGGGAGGCGGCCGGCCGCCCCGCCCTCACGCCATGAGCTACGCGGTCAAGGAGATCTTCCTGACCCTCCAGGGCGAGGGCGGACAGGCGGGACGGGCGGCGGTCTTCTGCCGCTTCGCCGGCTGCAACCTCTGGTCCGGCCGGGAGGAGGACCGGGCGACGGCGGCCTGCAACTTCTGCGACACGGACTTCGTCGGCATGGACGGCCCCGGCGGCGGCCGGTTCGCCACCCCCGAGGCGCTCGCCGAAGCGATCCTGTCAGCCTGGCGCGGCGGGGCCGAAGACCGGCTGGTGGTCCTGACCGGAGGCGAACCCCTGCTCCAGGCGGACCCGCCCCTCCTGGCGGCCCTTCACGACCGCGGGTTCAGCATCGCCCTGGAGACCAACGGGTCCCTGCCCTGCCCGCCCGGCGTCGACTGGATCTGCGTCAGCCCCAAGGGGTCTGTCCCGGTCGTGCAGATGTCGGGACAGGAGCTCAAGCTGGTCTTTCCCCAGCCCGGGGTTGATCCTGCGGCCTTCGAGGGCTGGGATTTCGAGCGCCTCCTGCTCCAGCCCATGGATGGGCCCGCCCTGGCGGCGAACACCCGGGCGGCGATCGACTATTGCCTTTCGCACCCCCGCTGGCGTTTAAGCGTCCAGACCCACAAGACCCTTGGCATTCCCTGACCGGCCCGCCGGTCGAGACCGACATGACCCAGCGACAGTTCGAGATCACCAAGGCCGCCGCCTTCGACGCCGCGCATTACCTCCCCGAGGGCCCCGAGCACCGGCCTTACCGGCGGCTGCACGGGCATTCCTTCCGGGTCGAGGCCGCCATACGGGGCACAACGGAGGGCGCCGTGGGATGGGTCGCGGACCTGGCGGACCTGGACGCCGACCTGCGCGCGGCGGCGGGCGAACTTGACCACGGCCTCCTGAACGACAAGCCCGGGCTTGATCGGCCGACCCTCGAAAACCTGTGCGCCTGGTTCGCCGACCGCCTCGCGCCGCGCTATCCGGGGCTCTCAAGGATCACCGTGTCCCGGCCGACGCTGGGCGAGTCCTGCACCCTGACCCTCGGCTGAGGCCTACTTGCCCTTGCGGGTCGCCGCCTCGAACAGGCGGTTGGCCTCGTTCCAGTTCAGCACCCCCCACCAGCCGGACAGGTAGCCGGCCCGGTTGTTCTGGTGCTTCAGGTAGTAGGCGTGCTCCCAGACGTCATTGGCGATGACCGGGGCGCCCTTGACGGGAGCGTCGCCCATCAGGGGATTGTCCTGGTTCGGCGTGCTGGTCACCGCCAGGCGGTCGCCGGTCCAGACAAGCCAGGCCCAGCCTGAGCCGAACCGCTGGGCGCCGGCGGCCTGGAAGGCCTCCTTGAAGGCGTCCAGCGACCCGAAGTCTTTGCGGATCTGCGCCGCCAGGGCCGCCGAGGGCTCGCCCCCCTGGCCGGGCGGCGCCATCAGCTTCCAGAACAGGGTGTGATTGTAGTGCCCGCCGCCATTGTTGCGGATGGCCGGCGGCAGGCTCGCCACATCGGCCAGCAGGGCCTCGAGGGACTTGCCCTGCAGGGCCGGGTTGGCCTTCACGGCCGCATTCAGGTTGTTCACGTAGCCCTGGTGATGCTTGCCGTGATGGATCCGCATGGTCTGGGCGTCGATCACCGGCTCCAGGGCCTCGTAGGCGTAGGGCAGGGGGGCGAGGCTGAAGGGCTCAGCGGCGGCCGGGGCCTGGACGGGGACGGGCGACGCCGGCGCCTGGGCGGCGAGGGCGGCGCCGGGAAGGGCGAGGGCCAGGGCCGCGACGGCCAGGCGGGAGGGTGACGGCATAGGGGGCTCCAGCACTCCGGGACAGTGAGACGGTGAGATGGTGGCGGCGCCCGCCGGCTTCAATCGCCGCGGACGTCGGGCGTCAGCCGACCTGCCCCCGGTGACGCAGGAAGGCGTCGGCCAGGACGCAGGCGACCATGGCCTCCACCACCGGAACGGCGCGGATGCCGACGCAGGGGTCGTGCCGGCCCTTGGTGCGCAGGTCGATCTCCTCGCCGTCGGCATTCACCGACTGGCGCAGGGTCAGGATGGAGGAGGTCGGCTTGAAGGCGACCCGGGCCGTTACCGGCTGGCCGCTGGAGATGCCGCCCAGGATCCCGCCGGCGTGGTTCGAGAGGAAGACCGGACCGTCCGGGCCCATCCGCATCTCGTCGGCGTTCTCCTCGCCCGAGAGCGAGGCCGACGCGAAACCATCGCCGATCTCGACGCCCTTGGCGGCGTTGATCGACATCAGGGCGGCGGCGAGCTCGGCGTCCAGCTTGCCGTAAAGGGGCGCGCCCCATCCGGCGGGAACCCCGGTCGCCTCGACCTCGATGATCGCACCCGTGGACGAGCCGGCCTTGCGCACCTTTTCGAGGTGGGTCTCCCAGACCGGGACGATCGCGGCGTCCGGGGCCCAGAAGGGGTTTTCCGTCCGCTGGTCCCAGTCGAAGCGGGACCGGTCGATGGCGTGCGGACCGATCTGGACCACCGCCGCGCGGACGGAGACGCCGGGAAGGACCTTGCGAGCGATGGCGCCCGCCGCCACCCGGGCCGCCGTCTCGCGGGCCGAGGAGCGTCCTCCGCCGCGATAGTCGCGGACCCCGTACTTGGCGTCGTAGGCATAGTCGGCGTGGCCCGGCCGGTAGGCCCGGGCGATCTCGGAATAGTCGCGGCTCCGCTGGTCGACATTCTCGATCATCAGCGAGATGGGCGTCCCGGTGGTCACGGGCCCGCCCGTGCGCTCGTCCTCGAAGACGCCGGACAGGATGCGAACGGCGTCGGGCTCCTGCCTCTGGGTCACGAACTTGCCCTGGCCCGGCCGGCGCTGGTCCAGGAAGACCTGGATGTCCGCGGCGGTCAGGGACAGGCCCGGCGGGCAGCCATCCACCACGCAGCCCAGGGCGGGCCCGTGGCTCTCGCCCCAGGTGGTCACGCGGAACAGGTGGCCAAAGGTGTTGTGCGACATGCGGAAGGGTCCGGCCTAGCCGCCGTTCGCGCGGAACAGGGCCAGGGTCCGCTCGCGGGCGAGCTTGGCGCTGGGCTCGTGGTAGTCGGTCCGCCGGTCGGACTGGAAGCCATGGCCCGCGTCGTAGATGTAGACCCCCACCTCAGGATGCAGTTCGGCGACCCGCTCGACGCCGGGCAAGGGGATGCCGTGGTCGTGGGCGCCGAAGTGCAGGATGGTCGGGCACTTCGGCTCCAGGTTCGCCTGGGTCGGGATCATGCCCCCGTAATAGCCGGAGGCGGCCGCCAGGTCGCCGGACCGGGCCGCCATGGCCCAGGTGACCGACCCGCCATAGCAGTATCCGGTCATGAAGACCGGGCCCTTGTCCTTGAGGGCGTCGATGCAGGTCTGGGCGTCCTTCAGCGAGACCTCGAAGTCGTGCAGCTGGCGGGCCACCTGGATGGCGCGCTGGATGTCCTCTTCGGAATAGCTGGCCTCGAAGCCCGGAACCTCGCGGTCATAGAGGGCCGGGGCCAGGACCTCGTAACCCAGGTCGGCGAAGAGGTCGCACTGCTCTCGGATGTGCTCGGTCACGCCGAAGATCTCCTGGATCAGGACGAGGCCTCCCCGCCGCTCGCCCGTCGGCTCGACGTGGTAGACGCCGATCTCGGCGCCGTCGCTCATCTGCATCCGGATCATCTGTCCGCGCGTGGCCATGGCGATGCCTCCTCGCTCCCGTGTCCGGCTAGCCATACCTTTGGCCGCCCGCCTGCGCTATAGGGCGCGCATGAGCGCCAAGCCCCCCATCCCCCCGTCGCCCACCGAGGACGAGTACCTCAAAGCGGTCGCCAGCGCAGACCTGCCGCCCCTGACCGCCGAGGACCCGCTGGCCCTCTTCGCCGAATGGCTGGCCGAAGCCGTGAAGTCCGAGGTCAACGACCCCAACGCCATGGCCCTGGCAACGGTTGACGGCGACGGCCTGCCCGACGTGCGCATGGTCCTCCTGAAGGACGCCGGCCCTGACGGCTTCGTCTTCTACACCAACCTGGGCAGCGCCAAGGGCCGGCAGCTGGCCGGTAGCGGCAAGGCCGCCCTCCTGTTCCACTGGAAGTCCCTGCGCCGACAGGTCCGGGTGCGGGGCGCAGTCACGCCGGTCAGCGCCGAGGAGGCCGACGCCTACTGGGCCACCCGGGCCCGTCCCGCCCAGCTGGGCGCCTGGGCCTCGCAGCAGTCCCAGCCCCTGCCCGACCGCCTGGCCTTCGAGAAGGCCATCGCCGCCTACGGGGTGAAGTTCGGCCTCGGCAAGGCGCCGCGGCCGCCCCACTGGTCGGGCTTTCGCCTGACGCCGGCGCATATCGAGTTCTGGCGGGATCGGCCCTTCCGCCTGCACGAGCGGCTGGTCTTCGACGCCGCGCCGGGCGGCTGGACCACGAGCCGGCTCTATCCGTGACCCAGGCGGCCGATGACGGGACGGAGGTCGACGCCTTCTTCTCCGCCCTGGGCGGCCGCCGGATCGAGACCGCCTGCAACCGCATCTACCTGGCCGGCGACACGGCGTGGAAGGTCAAGCGGCCGGTGGACCTGGGCTATGTGGACTTCACCACCCTGGCCCTCCGGCGCGAGGCCGCCGAGCGGGAAATCGCGTTCAACACCGCAGCGGCGCCGGACATCTATCGGAGGGTCCACGCCGTCACCCGGTCCGCGACCGGCCTGGAGCTGGACGGCCCCGGACCCGCGGTCGACTACGCCGTGGAGATGCGGCGCTTTGACGAGGGCTCTGTCCTGTCTGCCCGCCCCGAGGCCGTGGACGGCGCCCTTGCCGAGGCGTTGGGCCGGGAGATCGCACGCCTCCACGCCAGCGCCCCCCTGCGACCGGAGGGCGGCGGTGCGGCGGGGCTGGCCTATACCATCGACTCCAACGCCCACCTGCTGACCGGTCTCGCTGACCGGCTCGGGCGGGAAGAGGTCGAGGCGGTCATCGCCGGAACGGCCGCCGCCTTCGCCGCCGCCGCCCCGCTGCTGGAGGCCCGCCGCCGGAGCGGATTCACGCGCCGTTGCCACGCCGACCTCCATCTCGGGAACATCCTCCTGGAGAACGGCCGGCCGGTCCTCTTCGACTGCATCGAGTTCAATGACCGCCTGTCGGACATCGACATCCAGTACGACCTCGCCTTCCTGTTGATGGACCTCGACTTCCGGGGCCGGCGCGACGCCGCGTGCCGTGTGCTGGACGCCTGGCTGGACGAATCCGCTCGGCGCGAGGGGCCTGCCCTTCGCGAAGGCCTCGCGGCCCTGCCCCTCATGCTCTCGGTCCGCGCCGTCGTCCGGGCCCATGTGGAGGCCAATTCCGGCCACGACGCGACAGGCCGGTCCTACCTCCACGCCGCCCTCCGGCACCTGCAGCCCGCCCCTCCCCGGCTCTTTGCTGTGGGGGGGATGTCGGGAACCGGCAAGACCACCCTGGCCCGCGCCCTGGCCCCGCAACTCGGCGCCTCGCCTGGGGCCGTAGTCCTGCGCTCGGACGAGATCCGCAAGCGGCTGTCGGGCGCCGCCCCGACCGATCGACTGCCGGCGGAGGCCTATGGACCGGACATGTCCGCACGCGTTCACGAGGCTCTCTTCGCCGAGGCGGAGGAACTTCTCGGCGCCGGGCGCAGCGTGATCCTGGACGCCACCTTCCTCGACCCCGGGCATAGGGCCCGGGCGGCGGACCTGGCGGGCCGCCTTGGCGTCGCCCTCGCCGCTGTCTGGCTGGAGGCCCCGGCGGACCTGCTGCGCGCGCGTCTCGCCGGACGGTCCGGCGACGCCTCCGACGCCACGCCGGAGACTCTGGACCTGCAGGCCAGGCGGGGGACGGGTCCGATCGGATGGCCCCGGCTGCGGACCGACCTTGACGTTACCGAAGCTGCGCTGGAAGCCTTTGACCGAACCTCCGGAGTCCCGCCGAAATGAACCGCCGCCGCCTCATCCTGACCGCCGCGGCCGCGACCGCCGCCGCCCCGTCCGCGCTCGCCGCCAAACCGGCGCCCCGCCTGTCGATCAGGTCCTTCGCCGAGCTCAAGACCCCCCTGCCCCTGCCCTATGACGAGGCGGCGGACGCCAGCGCCGTCGTCGACCGCGCCCGGGCCCAGGCGCGACGCCAGGGCAAGCGCCTCCTCATCGACCTGGGCGGCAACTGGTGCCCAGACTGCCGCATCCTGGCCGGGACCATGGCCCTGCCCGAGTTCGACAGGTTCCTGAAAACGCACTTCGTCACGGTGATGGTCGACGTCGGTCGTTTTGACAGGAACCTCCAGATTCCGGCCCGCTATGGGATCACCAGCCGCCTGCCGGGCGTGCCGGCCCTGCTGGTGATCGACCCCAGGACCGACAGGCTCCTGAATCCCGGAAACTTCTCCGCCCTGTCCAATGCGCGGGGCATGTCTCCGCAGGCCCTGGCGGACTGGGTCGCCGGCTGGGCCGCCTAGAGCCCCAGTCGGGCGGCGACCTCCTCGCCGATGGCGAGGGAACTGGTCAGGCCCGGGCTCTCGATGCCGAACAGCACCGCCAGGCCGTCCAGGGCGTGCGCCTCGGGTCCGTCGATGCGGAAGTCGGGCTGGGCCTCGTCCGGGCCGTGCAGCTTGGGCCGGACCCCGGCGTAGTCGGGCTGAAGGGCGCCGTCGGGAAGGGCCGGCCAGAACTTGCGGATGTAGGCGGCGAAGGCCTGCGCCCGGGCCGGGTCGACCGAATAGTCGGGCGCCTCGACGAATTCGAGATCCGGGCCAAAGACAGCCTGTCCGCCGAGGTCCCGGCGGTAATGCGTGCCCAGGGCCCCGTGGATCGGCGGCGGATAGATGAGGCGGGCGAAGGGCGCCCGTCCCGAGAGCCGGAAGTACACGCCCTTGCCGAAATGCGCCTTCGGGATGGCGCTGACGGGGAAGCTCTCGATCCGCCGTGCGACCGCCTGGGCGTCGAGACCCGGGGCCGTGACCAGGCGGGCTGCGGTCAGGACCGTGGGATCCGCTCCGCCCGTCCGGACCTTCCAGCCGCCTCCGGCAATCGGCTCGGCGCCCTCGAACGGCGTGGACAGGGCCACCGCTCCGCCGCCGGCCTCGATCTCGCCCTGCAGGGCCAACATATAGCCGTGGCTGTCGAAGACCCCGCTTTCCGGCGAGACCAGGGCTGCATCGCACTGCAGTTCAGGCTCCAGGGCCCGAGCCTGGGCGGCCGTCAGGACCGCCATCCCCTCGACATCGTTGGTTCGCGCCTGGGCGAGGATTCCGTCCAGCCGGGCGAGTTCCTCCGGGCCGTTGAAGACCACCAGCTTGCCGCAGCGGTCGAAGGCGACGCCGTGCGTCTCCAGGAAGGCGTAAAGGGCCCGTCGGCCCTGGACGCACAGGCGCGCCTTCAGCGACCCCGTCGGATAGTAGAGCCCGCCGTGGATGACCTCGGAGTTCCGGGCGGAGACCCCCTCGCCGATGCGCGGGCCGGCCTCCAGGACCACCGTCGACTGGCCCCTGCGGGCCAGGGCGTAACCGCAGGCGAGGCCCACGGCGCCCGCCCCCACCACCACGGCGTCAAAGTCGAACCCGGACATGCCCCACGCCTAGCCCACCTGACGTGGAAAGCAAGACATCGCCGTCGCAGGACCCCGGCGCGGAAGGGTATTGCGCCGGGGCGCGGTTCCGGGGCACAAGCCTGCGCGAACACGCAGGGATCGGGACCCTTTGGGAAGATCCATGCGCCAGACCCGCAAGGAGCCCGCGTGCCGGAGACCCTGGACGCCATCGACGCCCGGATCCTGGAGCTGATCCAGAACGACGCCGGCCTCTCCGTGGCCGAGATCGCCGACCGGGTCGGCCTGTCCTCCAGCCCCTGCTGGCGGCGGATCAAGCGCCTGGAGGACGCCGGGATCATCCAGCGCCGGGTGACCATCCTCGACCGCGAGAAGCTGGGTCTGTCCTTCGAGGTCTACTGCACGGTCAAGCTGGCCCTGCCGACTAAGGACAACCTCGACGCCTTCGACCGGGCCATCTCGGACATGCCCGAGGTCGTCCAGTGCGCCACGGTCACGGGATCGGCGGACTATGAACTGCGGATCGTGACCCGGGACATGCCGGCCTTCGACGAGTTCCTGAGGGGCAAGCTCCTGTCCCTGGGGCTGGTGTCCAACATCGAGAGCCGGATCGTCATCCGGTCTGTGAAGAACACGACCGCGGCGCCCCTGGGCCTCATCACCCCGCACGTGGGCGGCTGAAGCCCCGGAGCCGGGGGCTCAGTCCTGGGCCGCCAGGCCCTTGCGCGTCTGGAGCAGGTACTCCCCCCCGGTCCAGAGGGTCAGGAGGGCGGCGAACCACATCAGGACGCCCGGGGCCTGGGGCGGCAGGCCGGGCAGGACGCCGACGCCCAGCACGACGGCGAGGGCGACCAGCTGCACCGCCGTCTTCCACTTGGCGAGGCGGGTGACGGGCAGCTTCAGCCCCCGGGCGGCCCCCACCTCGCGCAGGGCGCTGACTGCGAACTCCCGGAACAGGATCAGGCCCGCCGGCAGGGCGAAGGCCGGGCCGGCGCCCGCCGCCATCAGTCCCACCACGGCGCCGCAGACGAGGATCTTGTCGCCGATGGGGTCCAGGATGGTTCCCCAGACGGTGACGGCGTCGAACCGCCGGGCCAGCCAGCCGTCCAGGAAGTCCGTCACCGCAGCGATCACGAAGGCCCAGAAGGCGAAGGCCGCCAGCTGCCCCCCCGGGTCACGGCCGGCGCCGATCGCCACCAGGGCGGCGAACATGGCCAGGGTCAGGAAGATCCGGAAGGTGGACAGGATGTTGGGCAGGGCCTTCATCAGCGCTCCTTGTGGAAGGCGGCGAATATGCGTTCGGCGAGGGCGCGACTGACGCCCTCGACCTTCTCCAGGTCCTCGGTCGACGCCCGGGCCACGCCGGCGGCGGATCCGAAGGCGTGCAGCAGGGCCCGCTTGCGCGTCGGGCCAATGCCCTCGATCTCGTCCAGCGGATTGCGCCGCAGGTCGGCGGCCCGGCGGGCCCGGTGGCTTCCGATGGCGTAGCGGTGGGCCTCGTCCCTAAGCCTCTGGAGGAAATAGAGGACTGGGCTCTTGGGCTCCAGCATGAAGGGCGGCTGGCCCGGCAGGAAGAAGCGCTCCAGCCCGGCGTCCCGGTCGGGGCCCTTGGCGACGCCGACCACCGGGATGTCGTCCACGCCCAGTTCCTGCAGGATCTCCAGGGCCGCCGCCAGCTGGCCGGCGCCGCCGTCGATCAGGACCAGGTCCGGGCGCACGGCGGCCTCGTCAGAGGCCGACTCGCGGGTCAGGCGCGAGAAGCGGCGGCGCAGGACCTCGCGCATCATCCCGTAGTCGTCGCCGGGGGTGAGCTCGGTGCTGCGGATGTTGAACTTGCGGTACTGGGCCTTCTGGAAGCCGTCCGGCCCGGCGACGATCATGCCGCCGACGGCGTTGGTCCCCATGATGTGGCTGTTGTCGTAGACCTCGATCCGCTCCGGGGGGGCGTCCAGACCGAAGGCCTCGGCGACCCCTGCCAGGAGCTTCGACTGGGCGGAGCCCTCGGCCAGACGCCGGCCCAGGGCCTCGCGGGCGTTGGTCAGGGCCTCGTCGACCAGGGCGCGCTTCTCGCCCCGCTCGGGCCGGCGGATTTCCACCTTCCGGCCGGATTTCAGGCTGAAGGCCTCGGCCAGCAGGTCAGTCTCGTCAGGCTCGCAGCTCACCAGGATGAGCTTGGGGATCGGCCGGTCGTCGTAGAACTGGCCGATGAAGGCCGCCAGGATCGCCGGGTCCGGATCGCTCCGGTCAATCCTCGGGAAGTAGGCCCGGTTGCCCCAGTTCTGGCCCGCCCGGAAAAAGAAGACCTGGACGCAGGCCTGGCCCGCGTCGCTGTGCAGGGCGAAGACGTCGGCCTCCTCGAGGCTCTCGGGATTGACCAGGGTCTCCTGGCTCACGGCCGCAAGGGCGCGGATGCGGTCGCGGAGGCGGGCGGCGCGCTCGAACTCCAGGTCGTCGGAGGCGGCCTGCATCTCGTCCGACAGCCGGGTCATCACCGCGCGGCTGCGTCCGCGCAGGAAGTCCTCGGCCTGGTCCACCAGGGCGGTGTAGTCCTCCAGGCTGATCGCGCCCGTGCACGGGGCGGCGCATCGGCGGATCTGGTGCAGCATGCAGGGCCGGGTCCGGCCCTCATAGACGCTGTCCGTGCAGGACCTCAGCAGGAAGGCCTTCTGCAGGGTGTTGAGGGTTCGGTTCACCGCGTTCGCCGAGGCGAAGGGGCCGAAGTAGTCGCCCTTGAGGGTGTGCGCGCCGCGGTGCTTGCGCAGCTGGGCGGCGGGATGGTCGCGCCGGATGACGATCTCGGGAAAGCTCTTGTCGTCGCGCAGGAGCACGTTGAAGCGCGGCTTCATCTGCTTGATCAGGTTGATCTCAAGCAGGAGGGCGTCCGTCTCTGTCCGGGTCGTGACGAACTCCATGGCCCGGGTCAGGTCGACCATCAGGGCGATGCGCTGGGTGTGGAACCGGCCCTGGGCGTACTGCAGGACACGCTTCTTCAGGGACCGGGCCTTGCCGACATAGAGGACCTCTCCGCCCTCGCCGATCATCCGGTAGACGCCCGGACCGTCCGGCAGCCGCCGGACCTGGTCGCGGATCAGGGCGGCCCCGACGAGGGGCTGGCCCTCGTCCACGGCGGGAGGTGTGGCGTCCTCAGACATGCCTCCCGGTATAGGCGACTCCCGCCGCGGTGGGGACCCCAGGGCGGGAGTCGCCGGTCAAGCCGGAGGCAGCAGCCGCCGGATCGCCTCCAGGTAGGCGGCAAAGGCGGTGCGGCCCAGGTCGGTGATCCGGACGGTGGTCAGCGGCTTGCGCCCCGAGAACGTCTTCTCGATGGAGACATAGCTGGCGTCTTCAAGCTTCCTGAGGTGAACGGAGAGGTTGCCGTCACTCGCCGAAAGCCGGGTCTTCAATTCCCCGAAATCGGCCGCCCCCGCGCCGGACAGATAGGCCATGATCCCCAGCCGGACCCGTCCATGGATCACCTCGTCGAGGCCGTCGATATCGAACCCGCCGCTCACGCCCGGGCTTCCCGGCGCATCAGGATCAGGCCCGGGACGAGGCCAAGGGCGAACAGGGCGGCGGCGTAGGCGAGCCAGAGCCCGGGACCACCCGCGACGGCGGCGAGCCCAATGGCGGCGGCGAAGCCCCCGAGGCCGATCGCCCGCAGCCAGGGCGTCCTGCCGATGTGGGCGGCGGCCATCCAGCACAGGCCGTAGAGGGCCAGGATGACAGAGGGGAAGAGATTGAAGGCGCTCCAGTCCGACATCCGGAAGCCGTAGACCGTCAGGGCGACGAACATCACCCAGATGACCAGTCCGGCATGTGTCCAGACCACGCCGATCGTCTCATTGAGGGTGCTGGCGCCGCCGGGTCGGTTGCGGGTTCTTCGGTTCAGCAGGGGCAGGGCGAGGGCGAAGGCCAGGCCGCCGGCCAGCCAGAGCCAGCCCAGCGCCTGAGGAGGCAGGGGAAGGGCCCGGGTGAGGATGCCGTACTGGACCAGGCTCACGGCGCCGAACAGGCCTCCGCCCAGGGCCATGTAGGGCCCGGCGAGCACGGGCGCTGCACGCCCCTCCTCGGCCAGTGTCTTGAGGTAGGCGAGATCCTCGCCGATCTGGGTCTGGGCGTCGGTCATGGAAGGCTCCTTGATGGCTCTGGAACCAACCTAGCAAATCACTTTGCGTTGTAAAGTGCTTTTCCTTAGATCCGGATCCGGCCCGTGACGATTCCCTCGTAGGCGGCGGCGTCGAGAGGGCGGTACCCGCCGTCGGCCGCACGATGGAACATCGGCGCCTGCACCTTCCCCGGATCAAAGCCGTCCGCGACAAGGTCGACCTTGCGCTGCTTGAAGGTGCCGGTGACAGCCATCTCGGGCTGGAGCCTGAGGAAGGCGGGACGGGCGTACTCGGGCAGGTCGGCGGCGATGCGGGCCGCCAGGATCCCGATATCGAAGTCCTCGCCGGTCACCAGGGCCGCCATGCCGGCCCGGCCGTCGGCGCCCGGCACGGCGACCCCGTAGACATTGGCCTCGACCACGCCAGGGACCGCCTGCAGGCGAAGGGCGACCTCCGCCGTGGAGACGTTCTCGCCCTTCCAGCGGAAGGTGTCCCCCACCCGGTCGACGAAATAGACATACCCATCGGCGTCCTGGCGCAGGAGGTCGCCCGTCCGGAACCAGGCGTCGCCCTCCGCGAAGACGTTGCGGAGCACCTTCTTGTCCGAGGCCGCGGGGTCCAGGTAGCCGGTGAATTCCGCACGGGGATCGGAGGAGTCGATGCGGCCCAGGCACTCGCCCGCCTCGCCCGCAACCGCCTCGGTGCAGAAGCCATCCGGCCCCCGCAGCGGGGCCTCGGCCTCGTAATCGAAGCGGACGATGCGGGCGTTGAAGCGCTGCTTCAGGGGGCGGGGAATCCGACCGATGGCGCCGGCCCGGCCGTCGAAGTTGAACATGGACACATTGCCCTCGGTGGAGCCGTAGAACTCCAGGACCCGGGGCACGCAGAAGCGACCGGTGACCTTGTCCCAGACATCCGGCCGCAGACCGTTCCCGAAGGCGAGGCGCAGGGTGTGAGACCGCTCGTCCGGATGCGGCGGCTGGTTGGCGAGGTAGCGGCAGAGCTCGCCGATATAGACGAACTGGGTGCATCCCTCGCGCCGGATGTCCTCCCAGAACTGGGTGGCGGAGAACTTCGCCCTGAGTACGACGCAGGCGCCGTTCAGCAAGGCCGCTCCCATGCCGCAGAGGCCGCCAGTCGCATGGTAGAGCGGCAGGGCCACATAGATCCGGTCGTCCGGCCGCGCGCCTGTCGCCCCGGCGAAGCCGCGCATGTAGAGCTGCACCCGGACATGGGTCACGCGCGCCGCCTTGGGCAGGCCTGTTGTGCCCGAGGTGTAGATCAGCAGGGCTGTGTCGCCGGCCTTCAGGCCCTCGCGCAGGGCCGGAGGCGGCGGCTCGGCGGAGCGTCCGGCCAGGTCGGCGGTCAGGTCTCCCTCACCCGGAAGCGGGGCATCCAGGCTCCAGAGCCGCGGCGTGCGGCCAAGGTCGCCCAGCACCTCCTGGACGGCGGGTGAGGTTTCGGCGTCCACGATGACTTCATGGGCGCCCGCAAGGTTCAGGCAATGGGCCAGGGCCTGGCCCGCCAGCTGGTTGTTGATGAGGGCCGAAACGACCCCGACCTTGGACAGGCCATACCAGGCGGGCAGGTACTCGATGCGGTTGGGCAGGAAGAGGGCGACGCGGTCGCCGGACTTCAAGCCCGCCTCCAGCGCCCATCGCGCGAACCGGTTGGCCAGGGCGTCCATTTCCCCATAGGTCAGGCTACGGCCGTCGAACCGCAGGGCCTCGCGGTCGCGCCACCTGCGGACCGAAGCCTCGAGGTCATCGCAGATCCGGCGGGGGCTGGAGGGATGGATTCCCCTCACCCGAGCCAGGGTGCGATAGAGCCCGGAAGCAAAGCGAAGGTCGCGCGCAAGGGTGGCGATCATCCGGGCCCCAATTCCTCTCCGTGGATTCTGGAGCCCGTGATCTGGCGGCGCGGGCGTCGGTATTCAAGTCGGCCGGGACGATCCCCTGACTGTTCAGGCCGCCTCCAGCCCGGGCAGGTCGTGGAGGTCGGCGGGCAGGCCGGCGCCCATCAGGTCGATGAAGTTGTCCCGCCAGAACCGCCGGCGCGCGGATTCCCGAACCCCCTCCAGCGACTCCCCGAACCGCTTCAGCGGGTTCCGCCCGCCCTCGATGTGGGGGAAGTCCGAGGAGAACATGCAGACCTCCTCGCCGGCGTTGGCGATGATCCAGGCGACGTCCTCATGGGGATAGGGCGTGGCGCGGAACTGCCGCTGCAGGATCTCGCTCGGCCGGGCGGACAGGCGCTGGAGCCGCTCCTCGCGGCCAAAGGCGGCGGCGCCGGAGTCCATGAACTTCATCAGGCTGGGAACCCAGGAAGCGCCCAGCTCGATGGCCCCGAACTTCAGCCTGGGGAAGCGGTCGAAGACGCCGTCGAAGACGAGGGCCGCCAGGGTCTGCCAGACCGCGACAGGGATGGTCATGAAGGACAGGGAGGTGAAGTTCTCGGCCCCGCCGTGGAAGTCGAGGACCCGCGGCAGTCCGTTCTCGAAATAGGCCGGGTTCATCTTCTCCTCGCCGCCCACATGGAACAGGACCGGCAGGCCGGCCTCCTCGAGGAGGGCCCAGAGGGGGTCGAGACCCACATGGCTGGGGCTGTGGCCGGGGGGGCAGCGCGAGGGGATCATCAGCCCCCGGCATCCCAGGTCGATCGCCTCCCTGGCGATCCGAGGCGCGGCCGCGATGTCGACCAGGGGCACATAGCCAGTGGCCAGCAGGCGACGGTCGACCGAGCAGAAGTCGGCCATCATACGGTTGTGGGCGCGGGCGCCGGCCAGGGCCAGGTCGATCCGGCCGGCCTCCTCAAGCCCGTAATTGCCCAAGGCGTGGGTGGTGAAGACCAGCTGGCTGGCGAAGCCGAGAAGGTCGAGGGTGCGGGGACGGTCCTCCCGGCGGAAAGCGCCAAGGGCCTGGTAGTTTTTGCGCAGGAGCAGGTTGTCCTCGTCGCCGGCGCGGAAATCCGGGTCCTCCTGCTGCGCCCGGACCTTCTCCGCCCAGCCCATCAGGTCATTGGGCTTGCGGATCGCCTCGGAAAAGGCCGCCCTCAGGCCGGGGTCGACATAGCGGTCGATCTCGCCCGGCAGCTCCATGACGTGCGCATCCGCGTCATGGACCGTGAAGCCTTCCACATAGGGCATGGCCGCCCCTCCCCGTCCTTGTCGTTGATGACACTTCGGACCGGGGGGAGCCGGTGGTCAAGCCCCGCCGCGAACGGCGGGGCCAGACGCCGGTATCAGATCTGGGCCAGCAGGTAGTCGGCGGCCGAGACCTTGAACTCGCCGGCGGCCTCGACGTTGAGCTGCTGCACGACGCCGTCGACGACGTACATCGAATAACGCTGCGACCGCAGGCCCAGGCCGAACTTGGAGCCGTCCATGGTCAGGCCGACCGCCTTGGTGAAGTCGCCGGCCGGGTCCGCGATCATCTCGATCTCGCCCAGCACGCCCTGGTTCTCGCCCCAGGCCTTCATCACGAAGGCGTCGTTGACCGACAGGCAGACGATGGCGTCGACGCCCTTGGCCTTCAGGTCGCCGGCCAGGTCCTTGTAGCCGGGAAGGTGCCGCGCCGAGCAGGTGGGGGTGAAGGCGCCGGGGACGGCGAAGAAGGCCACCTTGCGGCCCTTGAAGATCTCGTCGACCGTCGTGGGCTTGGGCCCTTCGGCCGTGCCGGCGATGAGATTGGCGGCGGGAAGCGTATCTCCGACCTTGACGGTCATGGCCTGTCTCCGGGCTCTGTTCGGAAGGGAAGCGGCAGAGATAACCGCTCGGCGCGGCCCTGCAATGGCCAACTGACATTCGGCGTCTTGAATCCGCCTCAAGGGCGCCGGAGAAATCGGGAATGGACCCCGCAGCCTACCTCTCCGGCCAGCTCCTGATCGCCCTCCCGGCGATAGGCGACCGCCGTTTCGAGCGGGCCGTCGTCCTCGTCTTCGCCCATGACGCAGATCACGCCATGGGCCTGGTCCTGAACCAGCGCCTCGAGGGCCTGAAGCTGGGTGAGGTCCTGGACCAGCTCTCCCTGCCCTGTCCGGAGGCCCGCCGCGGCGAGGCGGTCCTGCTCGGCGGACCGGTGCAGAGGGAAAGGGGCTTCGTCCTGCACACCGGCGACTTCCACGCCTCGGATGGCTCCACCCTGTCGACGCCCTGCGGCCTTGCCTGCACCCCCACCCGAGAGGCCCTGGAGGCCCTGTCCCGTGGGGACGCCGCCCCCAGGCGCTCGCGACTGGCCCTGGGTTACGCCGGCTGGGGCCCGGGCCAGCTCGAGCAGGAGATCCGGCAGAACGTCTGGTTGACCTGTGCCGCCGACGAGACACTGGCCTTTGATACGCCCAAGACGGAGCTCTGGGCGGCGGCCCTGGGGCGGCTGGGGGTCGATCCGTCCTTCCTCACATCCGAGGCGGGCCGGGCCTGAGGCCCGTCAGCCCCTCGGCTTCACCGGCGCGGCGCCATCGACATAGCACTCATTGAGGTAGACCTCGGCCTCCTGCGGGGAGAGGGCCGGGGCATAGCCATACCCCTGCCCGTAATTGCAGCCCAGGGCCCTCAGGCGACGTGCGATCTGGGCGCTCTCCACACCCTCGGCCACCACCTCAAGGGAAAGGTCCCGACCCAGCTTGATGACCGACGAGACGATCTTGGCCGAGCCTTCATTGGTGGCCATGGTGCGCACGAAGTAGCGGTCGATCTTCAGGGTGTCGAAAGGCAGGCGCGTCAGGTAGCTCAACGAGGAGAAACCAGTCCCGAAGTCGTCGAGGGCCAGGCCTGCGCCAGCCTCCTTGAGGTCGGAAAGGATGATGGCGGCCGCATCCGGATCGCGCATGACGTCGTTTTCGGTGACCTCAAGCTTGAGCGCCCCCGGGGGCAGCCCGGTTTCCTTCCGGATGCGGATGATGTCGTTGACCAGGCCCTCACGATAGACCTCGCCCGTCGAGAGGTTGACCGAGACCGTCAGCTCGCCCGCCGCCCAGTGATCCCGCCTCCAGCGCGCCAACTGCACCGCCGCGTCGCACTGCATGTAGGCGCCGAGCTCGCTGATCAGCCCCATCTCCTCGCAAAGGCCCAGGAAGACGTCCGGCGCCAGCAGGCCGCGCCGCGGGTGATTCCAGCGGACAAGCGCCTCGAAGCCGGAGAGCGCCCCCGTGGTGAGGTTGACGATCGGCTGGTAGTGGGGCCGCAGCTCGCCCCGGCCGATGGCGCCGCGCAGGTCGCCCTCAAGGGCCAGGCGGGACAGGCCGTCGGATTCCAGGGTGCGACCGTAGGCGACGGCTGTCCCCCGGCCCTCGGCCTTGGCCGTCTCTACGGCGAGCTCGGCCCGGCGCAGGAGTTCGGCGGCCTCGACCTCCTCGCCCTCCTCCGCCTCCACCGCCCCCAGGGACAGGGTCGGGTGGATGTCCAGGCCGGAGATCCGCAGGGGCTGCTCCAGGGCGCGCCTGAGGACGTCCTCCGGGCCCGGCCGGCTCCGGGGCGCCAGTACGGCGAACTCATCCTCGCCGACCCGCGCCGTGAGGGCCTCGGACGGGAAGGCCGCCGCCAGGCGCGCGCCAAGGGCGGCGAGCACCAGGTCCGCCCGGTCATGCCCCAGGGCCTCATTGAGCCTCCGGAACCGATCGAGGTCAGCGACCACGAGAACGCCGCCGCCCGGGGATTTCAGGCGTTCCTGCGCCCGGGCGACAAAGGTCCGCCGGTCCAGAAGGCCGGTCAGTCCGTCAAAGCCCGAGACCGAGAACCGGGTCTCCGCAGCAACCATGCCGGCGGCGCGGACGCCGTCCTCCAGCCAGACCCCGCGCCAGAGGCACTGTTCCCCCCCAAGGATCTTGAGGCGCAGCTCAATCTCCGATCCCGGGGGCTGGACGGCCAGCAGCTCGGCGGCGACAGCCCGGTCCTGGGGCTGGGTCAGGGCGCGCAGGGCCGCCGACGAGCATTCCGGCGCCAAGGGGCCCAGGCCCAGGGCCCGGGTCGGTCCGGTGAAACTCATCCGGTCCAGCCCGGGCTCCCAGAGCCAGAGGGCCACCGAGGCGGCGCCCAGCGCTTCAAGCGTCGCGGTCGCGTCCCAGATCCAGCGGTCGTTCGGCATCCGGAGTCCCGGTCAGGTGGAGGGTGATCCCGTCGGACCCTCGCTGCGCGGTGGCGGCGCAACCAGTCCGAACAGGACATGGTCTCGCCATTCGCCGTTAATTTTCAGATAAGCCTGAGCCAGTCCCTCTTCGGCGAACCCTGCCTGTCCCAGCAGCCGGCGGGACGGTGTGTTCTCGGGAAGACAGGCGGCCTCAAGCCGGTGCAGGGCCAGGGAGCGGAAGGCGAAGCGCGTCAGGGTCCGCACGGCGGCAAGGGTGTGTCCCTGGCGGGTGTGGGCCGCGCCGCACCAGTAGCCCACCGTCCCCATCTGGGCGACGCCCCGCCGGATGTTGGACAGGGTGATGCCGCCGGTCAGGGCGCCGTCGCTGCGACGGAAGACGAGGAAGGGATAGGCCACGCCAAGGTCGATGTCGCGGGCGTAGGAGGCCAGCCTGCGGCGCCAGGCGGCGCGGGTCAGGTCATCCTCGGGCCAGGTCGGCTCCCAGGGTTGCAGGAATTCGCGGGAGGCCCGGCGAAGGTCGCTCCACTCCGGGAAGTCGGACGGGCGCGGGGGTCGGATCTCGATCCCCTCTCCCTGAAGCCGCAAGCTGTCGCCCGGCGTGATCCAGTCCAGAAGCGCCATCAGGGAAACCTCCGCCGTTTTTCCCCGGCGTCAAGCCGTCCCGGCCAGGGAACGCAGCCGCGAACGGAAGGCCTCGGCCGCCGGATGCGCCGCTGACGGCCCGAGGACCGCCGCCGCCGAGAGTCCGGACCCGAGCAGACGGCTCCCCGCGCGTTGCACGGCGGCCGGGTCGCAGGCGTCGATCCGCTCGGCGATCTCGCGGGCGGGGACCAGCCTGCCATGGGTCAGGACCTGGGAGGCGGCCTGCTCGGCGCGGGTCAGGAGGGATTCCGCCGCCATGAACTGGCCGGCCTTGAGCTGGGCCCGGGCCCGGGACAGCTCCGCCTCCCGCGGGGAGTCGGCCAGGTCGACCATCTGCTCGACGGCGAGACGGGCCAGGTCCGGGGCGCTTTCGGCCTCGCATCCAGCGAAGACGCCGATGATCCCGCAGTCGGACCAGAACTCGCCCCAGGCGTCCACGGCGTAGGCGAGCCCCCGGTCCTCGCGCGCCTCCTGGAACAGGCGCGAGGCCATGCCCCCGCCCAGGCATTCCACGAAGACCTGCGCGGCCCAGGCGTCGGGATCGGTGGCGGCCAGGCCGGGGCAGAGGAAGACCAGGTTGGCCTGCTCCAGGGAACGGTCGTCCGTCCGGACCCCGCCCGTGAACCGGGCGGACGCGGGCGATGCGGAGGTCCCGGGGGCGTCGGCGCCGGCGAAGTCGCGCTCTGCGAGGCGAAGCAGGGCGTCCTCGTCGACCGCCCCAGAGGCGACGATGACCAGCCGGTCCGGAGCGTAGAGCTGGCGCCTCCAGTCGGCCAGGCCCCGGGTATCGGCGCGGGCGAGGCTCGCCGCATCCCCCAGGATGTTCCGCCCCAGGGATTGATCCCGGAAGGCCGCCGCCTGGGCCATCTCGAAGACAAGGTCGTCTGGCGTGTCCTCGGCCTCGGCGATCTCCTGCAGCACCACGCGCCGTTCCCGGTCGAGGTCCCCGGGGTCCAGGGTCGGGCGGAGGAGGATGTCGGACAGCAGGGCCGAAGCGCCATCCAGGCCCTCGGACAGGGTCCGGACATGGAAGACCGTCCGCTCGAAGCCGGTCTCGGCGTTCATCTGTCCGCCGCCGGCCTCGATCGCCTCGGCCAGCTGGCGGGCGTTCCGGCCCGCAGCGCCCTTGAAGACCATGTGCTCCAGCAGGTGCGACCACCCGGACTCACGGGCGCCCTCGCACCGGGCGCCCCGCCCCGCCGCCACCACGAGAGCGACGGTATGGACGCCGGGCGTCGGGTCGCACACGACCCGGACTCCGTTGGGAAGGGTGTGGATCCGGGGCGTCTCAGCCGCCGGCGAAGGCCCGGACATAGGCGGCGACCTTTCCCGCGTCGGCGGAGATGCGTTCAAACCGTTCCGGGCGTTCGGCAAGGATCCGGGCCCGGGCCGGGGTGACGGGGGGCTGGCCGGTGGCCGCCTGAACCGCTTCCGGGAACTTGGCCGGATGTGCCGTCGCTAGGACCACCGTGGGCCCGGATCCGGGCGTCCGCCGAAGCGCTGACAGGGCCACGGCTGTATGGGGGTCTGCGACCTCGCCGGTTTCGGCCAGGGTGAGGCGCATCTCCTCGGACGTGGCCGCCTCGTCCGTCGTGGCGCCGGCGAAGAGGGCGGTCATCGCCGCCAGGGCTTGCGGCGGGGTCAAGATGTCGCGGCCGGCGGCGAAACCGGTGAAGGCCGCCGCCGTCGCGGCCCCGTCCCGTCCCGTCGCCTCGAAGAACAGGCGCTCGAAGTTCGAGGCGGACTGGATGTCCATGGCCGGCGACTGGGTCTCGGCCACCACGCCACGGGCGTAGGTCCCGGTCGCGAAGGTCCGGGCCAGGATGTCATTGGCGTTGGTGGCGATAAGGACGCGGCTGACCGGAAGTCCCATCCGGTGCGCCACATAACCGGCGAACCCGTCGCCGAAATTTCCCGAGGGCACCGCGAAGGACACCGGGCGATGGGGCGCGCCCAGGGCGACGGCCGTCGTGAAGTAGTAGACCGACTGGGCGACGATCCGGGCGAAGTTGATGGAGTTGACGGCCGAGAGTCCCACAGCCTTCTGGAGCTGGGAGTCCGCCAGGGCGGTCTTCAGGATCGCCTGGCAGGCGTCGAAGTCCCCGGCGACCGCCAGGCAGCGGACATTGTCCTCGACGGCCGTGGTCATGAAGCGCCGCTGGACCTCGGAGATACGCCCGTCCGGGACCCTGGCGACGATCCGCGGCTTGGCCCGGCCGCGGACGGCCTCCACCGCCGCGCCGCCGGTGTCCCCGGACGTCGCGCAGAGGATGGTCTGGGTGCGCCCGGCCCGCTCCAGCACATGATCGGACAGGCGGGCCAGGAGCTGCATGGCCACGTCCTTGAAGGCCAGGCTGGGGCCATGGAACAGTTCGGCCAGGAAGACGTCGGGAGCCAGCTGGACCAGGGGGACCACGGCGGGGTGGTCGAAGGCGGCGTAGGCCTCCCGGCACATCCGCTCGAGGTCGCCCGACGCGATCTCGTCCCCCGCAAACTGGCCAAGGACCGCCGCCGCGACCTCGGCGTAGGGCCGCCCGGCGAAGGCGGCGATCTCGGCGGTGGAGAACTGGGGCCAGGTTTCAGGAACGTAGAGGCCGCCGTCCGGCGCCAGGCCCGCCAGGACCGCCTCGACGAATCCGACAGCGGGGGAACCGCCGCGAGTGGAGATGTATCGCATCAGGGTCTGTAGTGCTTGCGGAGGCGGGCGGCATAGACCCCGGCCAGGGCGGCGGCAAGGCCGAACCAGGTCAGGGCGTACTCCAGGTGCCGGTTGGAGATGGCGGCGGGAACCGGGGACGGGACAAGGGCCTTGAAGTCGGGGTTGGTGGATGTCTCCGCCATCAGCATGACCGGGGCGGGACGCACGGCCCCGAGGCCGGCGGCCATGCCCGGGATGTCGCGGGCGAACCAGAGCCCCTTCCCGGGGTCCGCCGCCGGGGTGAAGCGGTTGGGCCGGTCAGGCATCCTGAGAATCCCGGTGACGGCGTCCTGGGCCGCGCCGGGCACGGCGGCGCCCGCCTCGGCGCGCACGGCGGGGCGTTCGGTGACGGAGTCCGGGATGAAGCCGCGATCCACCAGGATGCTGGCGTAGGGCCCCTCGCCCAAGGCGCAGGCCGAGACCAGCCGGCGGCCGGCGTCGCCGTCCTTCAGGCCATAGAGTTCGACGAAGGGCGCGCTGGAGAGACCGGGACACTCCAGCCGGACCCGGACCATGTCCAGGTCCTCCAGGCTGGCGGCTGACTTCAGCACCGGGACGAGGTCGACCGCCGCGGTCGTCTCCAGGCGGGCGACCCGGGACAGCAGCGCCTCCTTCCAGGCGAGGCGCTGGACCTGCCAGAGCCCGAGGCTGACAAGGATGGCCAGGCCGACCACCGTGGCGAGGGTCAGGCCGAGGGGGAAACGTCGCCGCGGGACGGGCTCAGTCGTCATGACGGGCTTCCGCCGCCCGGTTGGCGAACTGGGCCGCCAGGAGGATGCCCTTCATGGGTCGCAGGAGCCCGCCGCAGACCACCACCGTGAGGGGCAGGAAGACCACCATGTGCACCCAGATGGGCGGCCGGTAGGCGATCTCCGTGAACAGGGCGGCGAAGGCGACGATGAAGCCGCCGATGAGGATGACGAAGACCGCCGGGCCGTCACCGGAATCCGCTCGCCCCAGGTCGAAGCCGCACGCGTCGCAACGGTCGGCGACAGTCAGGAAGCCGCGGAACAGCGCGCCTTCCCCGCAGTTGGGACAACGGCCGGCGAGCCCCGCCAGGAGGGGGTTCACGCCGGCCATCCGGGATCAGTGTCCGCCCGAGGCGCCGAATACGACGTAGATGAAGGCGAACAGGAAGAGCCAGACCACATCGACGAAGTGCCAGTACCAGGCCGCCGCCTCGAAGCCGAAGTGCTGCTTCGGGGTAAAGCCTTTGCCCATCAGGCGGCCCAGGCAGACCAGCAGGAACAGGGTCCCGATCAGCACGTGGAAGCCGTGGAAGCCCGTGGCCATGAAGAAGGCCGACCCATAGAGGCCGGAGTTCTCCGCGCCCTCGCCGCCGAAGAAGTACTTGTGCTCGAGGATGTGGTGGTACTCGTAGACCTGGACGGCGGTGAAGATCGCCCCGAGGATCACGGTCAGGAGAACGCCGATCTTCGCGCCGCGGCGGTCGCCGCTCTGCAGGGCGTGGTGCGCCCAGGTCACCGTCGTGCCCGACAGCAGCAGGATCAGGGTGTTCAGGAGGGGCAGGTTCCAGGCGGGCACCGTTTCAACGCCCTTGGGCGGCCAGCTGGCCCAGGCCTGACGGACCTCCTCGATGCCGGAGTGCGTGCGGACCTCGTTGAAGAGGGCCATCTCGAAGAAGATCCAGAACCAGGCCACGAAGAACATCACCTCGGAGGCGATGAACATGATCATGCCGTAGCGCAGGCCGATGCTGACGACCGGGGTATGGTCGCCCTGGTTGGCCTCGATGGTGACGTCGCGCCACCAGCCGGCCATGGTCAGCAGGACACCGGCGAGGCCCGCGAGGAGGACCGTGAGGTCGCCCTTGGGCAGGCCGAACAGGCCCTTCATGGCGATGACGCCGCCCACGGCCATGACGCAGGCGGCCAAGGAGCCCGCCAGCGGCCAGGGACTGGGATTGACGAGATGGT
>JBJOJL010000021.1:0-27071 GCA_046046615.1 Pseudomonadota bacterium | reverse complement strand
CCAGGGTCACCCGGCCGCCGGTGACGTCGTAGAAGCGTGGGATCAGGTTCAGCAGAGTCGACTTGCCGCCGCCTGAGGGACCGACCAGGGCGACGGTCTCCCCGCGGGAGACCGACAGGCTGACCCCCTCCAGGACCTCCGGGCCCTCGCCGTAGGCGAAGCGGACGTCCTCGAAGGCCACCCGCCCCTCGCCCCGCGGAGTCTCCACGGCGCCGGGGCGGTCGCGGACCTCGGGCTCGACGTCCAGGGCGGCGAACAGCCGGTGCGCCGCCGACAGTCCCTCGGAGAAGACGGTCTGGAGGTTGGCCAGCTGGCGCAGGGACTGGGAGGCCAGGGCCAGGGCGCCGATGAAGGCGACGAAGGCGCCGGCGTTCATCCCGCCGTCCTGCGACCTCAGGCCCGCCCAGGCGATCACTGCGGCGGTGATGAGGGTCATCAGGGTCTCGGTGGCCGGCGCCGCCCGGGCGCGGGCGTTGGCGCCCCGGACGAGGAAGTCCTGGCGCCGGCGGACCACCTCGGCGACCCGGGCCTCCTCGAAGGCCTCGCGGTTCTCGATCTTCACCACCCGGACTCCGTCCAGGCTCTCCATGATGGCGGTGGACAGGGCGGAGGTCTCGGCCATGGCGCCCTGGGCCGCCCGGGAGGAGCGCCTGGCGTATCGCCGCATGATGAGGCTGGCCACGGGGGCGGCCACGATCAGGGCCAGGGACAGGACGAGGTCGTTCGAAACCATGACGCTGATGGCGCCGATCACCGTCAGGGCGTGCTGGGTGTAGTTGATGACGCCGGCGGTCGCGGCCTCGCGGATCAGGCCGGCGTCGTAGAGCACCGAGGAGACGAAGGCGCCGGAATGCTGCGAGCGGAGCCGGGCCAGGTCGGCCCGGACCAGCTTGCCGAACAGCTGGACCTGGACGTCGCCGACCACGGCGTTGCCAATCCGGTTGACCAGGGTCGCCTGGAGGACCTGGGCCAGGCCGCGGCCGATGGCGAGGGCGGCGATGGTCAGGGGAATGACGAGCAGGGCGCCGGGCTTCGGCCGGGCGATCAGGTCGTTGATCGCGGGCTCGAGGATCTGCACCAGCCGGGCGCTGAGCACCGCCACGACCACGGCGCAAAGTCCCGCCAGCGCCAGCCCGGTCCAGCGGGGCGCCAGGTAGACGCGCCAGGTCCGCGCGAGGATATCGCGGGTCGACAGCCGGTTGGGATCCGCCGGAGCGTTCATTCCGCTGGGGTCGGCCCTCGGAGGGGGGAAGTCAAGATGCCGGCCCCCGGTGGACGCCCGCGGGCTTTGCTGTGCGGCGCCGGCGCCCTAGATAGGAGGCCCACTCAGGAGCCCCGACTTGGCGGATTACGACCTCACCACGCCGAAGGGGCGGCGGCGCGCCTACCGGGACTACCTGTTCAAGGACCACGCCTTCCTGCGACTGCGTTTCTCCAACGCCCATGCGGTGTCGGACGAGCTCTACCGGGCCAACCAGCCCTGGCCCTTCCAACTCGAGGACTGGAAGGCCCGGGGCATCCGTACGGTGGTCAACCTGCGCGGCGGATTCGACGCCAGCTTCTACGCCCTGGAGAAGGACGCCTGCGCGCGCCTGGGCCTGAACCTGGTGGACTTCACCATCACTTCGCGGGAGGTCCCGAGCCGCGCCCGGGTGCACGGCGCCAAGGCCCTCTTCGAGAACCTGGAATATCCCGCCCTGATGCACTGCAAGTCGGGGGCGGACCGGGCGGGGATCATGAGCGTGCTCTACCTGCACTTCCGCAAGGGCGTGCCGATCCGCGAGGCCATGGCCCAGCTCAGCCTGAAGTACCTGCATATCAAGGCGGGAAAGACCGGGGTGCTGGACTACACCTTCGAGCGCTACCTCGCCGAGGGCGAGCCGGCTGGCCAGACCTTCCTGGAGTGGGTGGACAGCCCCGCCTACGACCCGGACGCCATCAAGGCCGACTTCCGGTCGAACATGTGGGGCCGAGCCCTGACGGAGACCCTGCTCCGCCGCGAATAGGTCAGTGGGCGTGGTCGTCGCTGTCCGGGTTCAGAAGCTTGTGGGCGTGGATGATGAAGTAGCGCATCAGGGCGTTGTCCACGGTTGACTGGGCCTTCGCCCGCCAGGCGTCGACCGCCTCCTGGTAGCTGGCGTAGGCGCCGACCAGGTCGATCTTGGAGAGGTCGCGGAACTCGAGCGTGTCGACGTCGACGAGTTCACCGCCGATGACGAGGTGAAGAAGCTGGCGATGGGGCATGGCTGCGGCTCCTGGATCGGGATGTCTGGGCGCGCGATAGTCCCAGGGCGGTTAAGGATCAATGGACCGTGCCGGAAAAACCTCGGCAAGGGGGCCATCCATGCGCATTTGTCCGCCTGAAGGGCGCCGAAACCCCTGAAGCGGGCTGTCCAGGGGCTCTACTTGCCAGCGATCGAGAGGGCGTCGACGAGGAGGGAGGGCGAGTTGGCCGAGCCCCGGAACTCCAGGTCCGCTCCCGGGACCAGCCGGGCGTAGATGTCCGGCAGGGCGCCGGCCACGGTGATCTCGGAGACGGGGTAGGCGATCTCTCCGTTCTCGAACCAGAAGCCCGAGCACCCGACCGACCAGTCGCCGGTGTTGGCGTTCAGGGACGGCCCGAACATGGAGGTCACGAGCAGGCCCGTCCCGGCGTCCGCCATCAGGCCCGCCAGGTCCCGGTCGCCGGGCTCCAGGGTCAGGTTGGACGTCCCGACGCCGGCCGGACCGGCCGACCCGCGCGAGGCGTGACCGGTCAGGTCCATGCCGAGTTGCCGCGCCGAGGCGGCGTTGTGCAGCCAGGTGGTCACGACCCCCTTGTCCACCAGGGCCGTCCTGCGGTTGAGGGCGCCCTCGTCGTCGAAGGGCGACGAGCCCAGGCCCCGGGGCAGGTGGGGGTCATCCACCAGGGTGACCGCCTCGGCGAAGACCGCCTGGCCCAGCCGGTCCTTGAGGAAGGAAACGCCCCGCGCCACCGAGGGGCCGCTGATGGCGCCGATGAAGGGTCCGATCAGCGAGGTGGCGATCCGGTTCTCGAAGATGACGGGGGCGGTGGTCGAGGCGATCTTGCGGGCCCCAAGGCGGGCTGCGGCGCGCCGGGCCGCCTCGCGCCCGACCTTCTCCGGCGACGGCAGGTCGTCGAACCAGCGGCGCGAGAGGCCGTCATAACCGCTTTCCATGCCCTCGCCCTCGCCGGCGATGACGGCGGCGCCGACGTGGAATCCGGTGGCCCTGTGCTCGCCGAAGAAGCCGTGGGAAGTGGCCAGCCGCCAGGCCGAGCGCGAGGCCGAGGCCGACCCGCCGTCGGAATTGGCGATGCGCGGCATGTCCAGGGCGGCGGCCTCGGCCTGCCGGGCCAGGGCCTCCAGGGTTTCGGGATCGGGGTCTGACGGGTCGCAGAGATCGAGGGCGGGGTGGGGTCCGGAGGCCAGGGCGCCGGGCTCGACCAGGCCCGACCAGGGATCCTCCGGCGCGAGGCGGGCCATGGCCACGGCCCGTTCCACAAGACGCGCTCGGCCGTCGGCCGAGATGTCCGAGCCCGAGACGGTGGCGTGCCGCCGGCCGACGAAGACGCGAAGGCTGAGGTCGCGCGCCTCTTCCCGCTCCACCTCTTCAAGGGCGCCATGCCGGACAGTGACGGAAAGCGACTGGTGTTCGGCGTCAACGGCCTCGGCGGCGTCGGCTCCGGCCCGCACGGCGGCGGCGACAAGTTCGGCGGAAAGTTCGTTGCTCATGGACGCCATATGGCCGCCCGGCGCCGCCCCGGCAAGCCGGGGAGGGCGGCTTCAGGGCAGGGCGTAGAAGAGCAGGGCGACCGCCAGGTAGATGTAGGCGCCCCATGTGGCCGCCACCCCGCCGGCCCGGAGGGGCGAGGCGTCTCCGGACCGGGACAGGCCGATGGCGTGCGCAAGTCTCCCGCCGAACAGGACCAGCCCCGCCGGATGCACAGCCAGGGGCGGCGCCCCGGCCAGGGTCAGGGCCGCCAGGCCCACCAGGCCCATGGGGATGTATTCGGTGGCGTTCCCGAAGGCGCGGATGGCGCAGGCCAGTTCGGGGACCCCGCCGTCGCCCAGGGCCACGCCGTGCCGGCGCCTCTGGCGGACCACGAGGAGGGACAGGCCCAGCAGGAGGAGGATGTGAAGCGCAGCCCAGAGGGCCAGGGCGTGGCCGGCGGGGATCGGGTCCATGGGCTTGGCCTCCGGGATCTTGGGAAGGGAGTTTCGCCCGTTCCGGCCTCCGCGTCCATGCCCGAGCCTGCCGGCTTGCCGCCCGCGCCCGCCGGATTACAGTGGACGGCGATGAAGCAGCTCGACCTCGACGACCTCCCGCCCCGGGCCGCCCAGCTACTCGCCGGCCTGGAGGCCGGGGAGACCCTGACCCTTGTCCAGAACGGGCTCGTGGTCGGTCGGCTGGAGGGCGCAGCGCCGCCGGAGGCCCAGGCGGGTGCGGCGGAAGATGCGGAGACAGGCCCCGCCCCTGCGGGCGAGGCCCGGGCCGCCGAGATCTTCGAGCACTTCCGCTCGCTCATGGAAGACGACTTCTAGCATCCGGGCTGAGGTGAGGGGTGGACCCCGCCGACGCCGTTGGCCCCCTCAGTCAGCTTCGCTGACAGCTCCCCCTTGGGGGAGCAATGGCTCCCTAGTTCCTCCCCCCAGTCGGAGGTGGCGAGCGCAGCGCGGCGGAGGGGGTCAGCTGAGCCGCCGTTGACCCCCTCACTCGGCTTTGCCTGACCTCGTCACCAGGCCAGGGCGACGCCGTCCTTGCGCATTTCGGTGGCGGCGGCGTAGCGGCCGGGCCAGCGTTGGATGGCCTGGTAGCCGCCGAAGCCGCCGTCGCTCTCGCCGATCGGCCAGCCGAGCGCCTCCAGGGCCGCCCGCGTGGCCTTGGGGACCCCGTTCTCGAGTCGCAGGAGGCCCGGACCGGGCCGGGCCGGCTCGCCGGTCGGTTCGGGAGAGCCCTCATGATGCCAGCGGGGCGAGTCGCCAGCCTCCTGAACACCCAGGCCGAAGTCGACCATGTTGGAAAGGACCTGGGCCTGGCCCTGGGGCTGCATGTCGCCGCCCATCACGCCGAAGGCCAGCCAGGGCTCGCCATCCTTGACGGCGAAGCCGGGGATGATGGTCTGGAAGGGCCGCTTGCCGGGGGCGTAGAGGTTGGGGTGCCCATCCTGCAGGGCGAAGAGCTCGCCCCGGTTCTGGAGCATGAAGCCCAGGCCGTCCGGCGCGAGCCCAGAGCCCATGCCGCGGTAGTTGGACTGGATGAAGGAGACCATCATCCCGTCCGCGTCGGCGGTGCAGAAGTAGGTGGTGTCCCCGCGCGAGGGCGCCTGGCCGGGCCTGAGGTCGGACAGGATGGCGTCGGGGCGGATCAGCCGCGCCCTCTGGGCGGCGTAGTCCCGGGACAGGAGCCATTCGGTGGGAATCCGGGCGAAGTCCGGATCGGCGTAGAATCGGGCGCGGTCCTCGAAGGCGAGCCGCTTGGCCTCGACGCCATGGTGGATGGCCGCGGCGGACTGGAAGCCCATGCCGGCGATGTCGAAGGTCTCCAGGATGTTGAGCATCTGCAGGGTGGCCAGCCCCTGGCTGTTGGGCGACAGGCCGTGGACCTCCACGCCCCGGTAGGTCGTCTTCTGCGGCGGGTCCCAGCGACTGCGGTGGGCGGCGAGGTCCGCCCGGGTCATCCAGCCGCCGATGCGCTTGAAGTACCGCTCGATCCGCTCGGCGATCTCGCCCTGGTAGAAGGCGTCCCGCCCGCCGGCGGCGATCAGGTCGTAGGTGCGGGCGAGGTCGGGATTGGCGAAGACCTCGCCTTCCTGGGGCGTGCGGCCCCCCGGCGCCCAGGTGCGCCGGAAGTTCTCGACCTCCTCGATCCCGGCGCCGGGACGGGTGAAGCCGCGCAGCGAACGGGCCAGGTAATAGGCAACGTTCTGGCTGACGGGAACGCCTTCGCGGGCCAGGGCGGCGGCGGGCGCCAGGAGGTCCTTCCATGGCAGCTTGCCGTAGCGCTGGTGCAGGGTCCACCAGGCGTCCACCGCGCCGGGCACGCTGACCGAGATCGCGCCGAAGGAGGGGATGAGGCCGTTCCGGGCCCGGGCCCGGATCGTCTCCAGGCTGAGTCCCTTCGGGCTCCGGCCCGAGCCGTTCAGCCCTTCCACCCGGCGGGTCCGGGGATCCCAGAGCATGGCGAAGGCGTCGCCGCCGATCCCGCAGGCGATGGGTTCCACAAAGCCGAGGACCGCATTGGCGGCGATGGCCGCGTCCACCGCCGAGCCGCCACGCCGCAGGATGTCGATGGCGGTCTGCGTGGCCAGGGGATGGGCCGTGGCCGCCGCGCCGCGGACGCCCCATGCGGCGCTGCGACTTGCGAAGGTCGCGCCGTCGATCCGGTCGCCCGGCCCGACGTCCGGCCGGTTGCGGTTGGGATTGGCTTCCCGGCTCTGGGCGACGGCGCCGCCGGCGGCGGCCAGGATGGGAAGGGTGGCGAGAAAGGTCCGGCGCAGCATGTATCGCCCTCCAGCTCGGCTCAGGGGCGGCAGGCCCCAGGAACGTCGCCGAGGACTAGCGCGGCTCGACCGTCAGCGCCAGAAACCTCAGGGCGTCCTCGATGGGAATGAAGAAGTTCAGTCCCTGGATTCCGTCCTCCGGACCCGAGGCGTAGCGCGAGACCGTCATGCCCACCACCTTGCCGGCCTCGTCCAGCAAGGGGCCGCCGCTGTTCCCCGGGTTCACTGCGGTGTCGCTCTGGATGAACCGGTATCCGGCCAGGCTGCGGCTGGCGGAGATGACCCCCCGGGTCAGGGTGCCCTGAAGGCGTGTCTCCATGGGCGTGCCGATGGCGAAGACCGTCTCGCCCTGGCGGACGGGTTCGGTCCTCAACCGGAAGGCGGGGCCGGGGCGGGGATCGGTGCGGATCAGGGCGACGTCGCGGCCAGCGTCCGAGCGGACCACCTCGCCGACGCTCTCGGAGCCGTCCGACCACCTCAGCTTGATCAGCCGGGTCGACCCGACCACATGCCGGTTGGTGAGGAGATAGCCCTGGTCCGAGACCAGGAAGGCGGTGCCGAGGCTGGCGCCGGTGAGCACCGCCGCCACCGCACGATGGGCGTCGGGCACCTTGGCGGGGGTCCGGGCGCCGGCCAGGCGCAGGGGCTCGGTCGGCTGGGGCTCCACCAGGCCGGACGCGGTGCGGATCGGGGTCGTCGCCGCCGTCCGGAAGCGGTCATCTGCGGCAAGCGCCCGAACGCTGTCCCGGAAGAGCGCTTGGTAGAGGGCCTCCGGGGCGTTGATCACGGGGCTGGGGGTCTCGACCCGGACGGTCGTCCGCACCCGTGCGATCGTCTTCGAGAGCGCAGGGGCGTGGATCTGCCATTCCACGGTCATCTGCGCGGACCCCGAGCCGATCGCCGTCTCCAGGTCCAGCTTCTGCTCGCCGGGCATGAAGCCGCCGCAGGCGGAGAAGCTGTAGTCCGTGATCAAGGCGCCGACCTGTAGGTCGCCCGCCGGCGCCTCGGCGTCCTCGAAGAGGTCGGTGGGATCCCCAGCCACGCGGAAGCCGAGGCTGGTCAGGGTTTCGTGGAAGATCCGCTCGTCCACCTCTCCCATCTCGAAGCCGTCGTTGGCCTCGTCCCAGGAGACAAGGTTGTCGGGAGCGCACTTCCTGCCCCAGAGCACCAGGGCGTAGGGAACGCCGTGCCGGATCGACGAGGCGATGCGCGCCAGGCCCAGGGTCTGGCTGGTCCGGTCTTTTTCAAGCGGGCGGTCCACCACGGCGGGCGGAGGCGGATTGCTGAAGACAGAGAGTCCGGTGGGATTGTCCTGTTGCGCCTCGGCTGCGACGGCCGGCTGGACCGCGATCAGGGCGACGGCGAGCAGTCCAAGCCCTAGCCAACGGCCGCGGGCGGCCGGATGGCGCCGCCCCCAGCGCGCATCCGGATTCCGGGAAAGGGGGTTCATGGGGGCGGTTCCTTCCTGTTGTTCCTTTTATGTTCACGCTAGATCAGCGGTGAGGGAATGTCCACACGGCCGTACGCTTGATCTCCATGTCCTCGAGTTCGCGGGTGGTCGGCACCTGGTACTCGGCCAGGCGGACCAGCCCCTCCCGGGGGAAGTAGGACCGGCCGGGATCGCCGATCAGGACGCGCGCGCCCCGGGAACGGCCCGCTTCGAGCCAGGCCATGACCTTTTCGGCGAGGGGCTTCTCGTAGCAGATGTCGCCGGCGAGGATCACGTCGGCCTCTGGCGGGGGGCGATCGAGCAGGTCCTGGTCGGTGAAGTCGATGGCGACCCCGTTGGCCGCGGCGTTCAGGGCCAGGGCCGCGCCGCAGAACCCGTCGATGTCCGCAGCGAGGACGCTTCGCGCTCCGGCCCGGGCGGCGGCGACGGCGACGATCCCGGAGCCTGAGGCGAAGTCCACGACCCGCAGGCCGGCGACCGTCTCCGGAGCGTCGAGGATGTAGCGGGCAAGCGCCTGCCCGCCCGCCCAGGCGAAGGCCCAGAAGGGCGGCGGCAGGCCGATCTCCTCAAGGGCCTCCTCGGTCATCCGCCAGATCGGGGTGATCTCGTCCGCCAGGTGCAGGGACAGCTCCGGCGTGTGCGGGGGGGACTGGAGGCGGGTGTTCGCCAGGATGAAGGCCCGCCGGCTCTCGGGGTCGGCGCCGATCATGAAGCCGCGGCGACCGCCGGCTCAGGGCGGGAGGTCGCGCGGGCCAGGACGACCCTGTAGCCCCCGGGCTCGTGGAGCATGCCGGCCAGCACGCCCTTCCCGGCGAGCAGGCGGTGCGCCTTGGGCAGGTTGTAGCAGGGCAGGTGCATGAACATGTGGTGCTCGCAGTGGTAGTTCACCCAGTAGGGCGCGAGCAGGGCGCGGGCGATCCAGCCGGCGCGGGTGGTGCGGGCCTGCCGCAGGGGGTCGGGTTCGCCCCGCGGGATGCAGGCGTGCTCGGCGATGTTCCGCAGGCGGGTGATGACCGGGAACCAGGTCGCCTGGGGCAGGACCCAGAAGACGGGCCAGGCCCACCAGACGCCAAAGGCGCCGCCGATGAGGGTGATGACCACGCCGCCCAGCAGCCACCGGCGCTTGCGTCGGACTTCTTCGGCCAGGATGGGCAGGAGCGGCTGGCCCGGCGTCCGGGCCTTCAGCCGGCGGACGAGGTCGCCGAACCTTTGCTTGAAGAAGGTCTGGCCGGTCAGGTCCCGGAGCAGCTTGCGCCGCAGGGAGGTGCGGGTGATGGGAAAGGGCGCGGACAGGCCGATGTCCGGGTCCTCGTCCTGCTGGGCGAACTTGTGGTGGCCCAGGTGGTAGGCCCGGTAGCGGAGCAGCCCTCCCCCGGTGAGCCATTCGCCCGCCAGGTCATTGACCTTCGGGCTCGGATGCAGGGCGCCGTGGGCGGCGTCGTGCATCAGGATCGACAGGCCCAGCTGCCGCCCGCCGATGATGACGACGGCGAGCGGCAGGGTCAGGGGCCAGATGACGGCCATGGCCGCCGCCGCGAAGATCACGCCCCAGGCGTGGGCGAGGAGGGCCAGCCCCTTCCACCGCGAACGGCGGGCGAGGGGCGCCCATTCCGCCGGGCTGAAATAGGCCTTTGGATCGACGCGGGCGGCGGCGGGCACGGTTCGCCGTCCTGGATCAGCTGGTGATCGGCTTCAGGACGATCTCGACGCGGCGGTTCTTGGCGCGGCCGTCGGGGGTCGAGTTGTCGGCGATCGGGGCGGTCGAGCCCTTGCCGGCCACGAAGAGCCGCTCGCGCATCACGCCGCCGGCGGTGACGAGGTACTCGGCGACCGACCCGGCCCGGCGCTCCGACAGGCCCTGGTTCAGCTCGGCGGAGCCGGTGGAGTCGGCGTGGCCGATCACGTCGACCGTGGTCTGCGGATACTTGTTCAGGGTGCCGGCGACGTCGTTGAGGACGGTGTAGAACTGCGGCTTGATCTCGGAGCGGTTGGTGTCGAAGGTCACGTCGCCCGGCATCTGGAGGACGATGTTCTCGCCCTGACGCTCGACGTTGACGCCGGTGCCGGCGAGTTCGCGGCGCAGCTCAGCCTGCTGCTTGTCCATGTAGTTGCCGACGGCCGTGCCGGCGAGGGCGCCGATGCCGGCGCCGATCATGGCGTTCTTCCGGCCCTGGTCGCTGTTGTTGGTGTTGGTCAGGTAGCCGAGGGCGGCGCCGGCCAGGGCGCCGGTCAGGGCGCCGGTCTTGGTGTTGCTCTTCACCGTCTCGCCGGTGGTGGCGTCGACCGTGGTGCAGGCGGTGAGGGCGGCGGCGCCGAGGAGGCAGGCCGCGAAAGCGAGAACCTTACGCATGGGTATTCTCCTTGTGCGTGTAAATCATGGGCGTCCGGTAACCGGATTGGGCCCTTCCTTCCAGAGGTTTGCGGCTGGAATCAGGCCCCGGTCCGCACCCTCAGGGTCTCCAGGCCCCGGAAGAAGGGAAGCCTGCGCCAGGCGGGCTCGGCCTCGGGATCGACCAGGGCGAGGTCCGGATAGCGGGCGAAGAGGCGCGGCAGGGCGACCTGCGCCTCGAGCCGGGCCAGGGGCGCGCCGATGCAGATGTGGGCGCCGCCGCCGAAGGACATGTGCGGGACCTTCTTGCGGGTGATGTCGAAGACGTCGGGGTTCTCGAAGGCCTCAGGGTCGCGGTTGGCGCCCCTGAGCAGCAGGTTGAGGCTGCGGGTCTTGCTGACCGGGCAGCCGCTGATCTCCATGTCGCGGGAGGCGACCCTGGAGGTGGCGTCGACGGGCGGATCGAAGCGGAGCACCTCCTCGACCAGGGCGGGGGCCAGCCCCGGGTCGGCCATCAGCTTGGCCTTTTCCGAAGGGTTGAGCATCAGGAGTCGGGCGCCGTTGCCGATCAGGTCGGTGGTGGTCAGGTTTCCGCCTACGAGCAGGGCGGTCAGGTTGATGCGCAGTTCGGTGTCGCTGAGGGGCGCGCCCTCGCCCTGAAGGCGGACCATGTCCGAGATCAGGTCGTCGCGGGGATGGGCGCGCCGGTCCGCGAGGGCCTCGGTGAAGTAGGCGTTCAGGGCCAGGCTCGACCGCTCCATGTGGGCGGTCTGGTCAGCGTTGCGGAAGGGGTTCAGCCCCTGGATCAGTCCCTCGGACCAGTCGCGGAAGGCCTCGAGCTGGTCGTGCGGCACGCCCAGGATGGAGGCGATCACGTCGATAGGGATGGGCACGCAGAAGAGGTCCATCAGGTCGACCTCGGCCTGGGCCCCGATCCGGTCGAGGGCCTCGTCGACGATCCGCTCGACCTCGGGCCGGAAGCGGGCGACCCGGGCGTAGAGGGCCCGGGACAAGGGGCCGCGGATCCGCGCGTGGTCCGGGTCGTCCAGGGTCAGGATGGAAGAAGTTTCGCTGCGCGGCAGGCTGGGGTCCGGCGGATCGAAGCGCTGAAGCCTGCGGCTTTCGGGGTCGGCCCGCAGTGGATCCCTCCAAAGGGTGAGGTCTGTGGCGACCCCGCGGACATCGGCGTAGCGGGAGAGGAAGGTCGCGCCGCTGAAGGCGTCCTGGTGCACGGGACAGGCGCTCCGCAGGCGGGCGAGCACGCTGGCCGGATCGCGGCGGTAGGTTTCGTCCAGCGGCGTCAGCTGCAGGATCGTCGGAAGGGCGTCGTCAGCCATGTCATCCTCCCTGGTGGATAAGTTTGACTATCGGGTGCAGGGGGCGGCTCTACAAGCCCCCGCCGCCCCAGAGGCCCTGTCCGAAGCGCCCGGCCACAAGGGCGGCGAAGAGGACCAGTCCCGCCAGGGCGTTGGACCGGAAGAGGGCGAGCGCGCCCTGGGGGTCGTCCATGTCCAGGCGCGCGGCCTGGCGGGACAGGTGCAGGCCATAGCCCGCGGCGAGCGGCAGGAACAGGGGCCCGAGCCGGGCCGTGAACGCGCAGGCCAGGGCGAGGGCGAAGGCCAGGACATAGAAGCCCAGCACCGCCTTGGGGGCGGAAGGGCCGAGCCTTCGCGCCGAGGACCTTATGCCGGCGAGGGCGTCATCCTCCATGTCCTGCACGGCGTAGATCGTGTCGTATCCCAGGGTCCAGAAGACCCCGCCGAGATAGAGCAGGAGGGCCGGAATCCCGATCTCCCCCGAGACGGCGGCGAAGCCGAGCAGGGCGCCCCAGTTGAAGGTCAGGCCCAGCCAGGCCTGCGGCCACCAGGTGATCCGCTTCATGAAGGGATAGGCGGCCACCAGGGCCAGGGAGGCGATCCCCAGCCCGATGGCGAGGGGCGGCAGGGTGAAGAGGATGGCCGCCCCGCCCAGGCTGCAGGCGACCAGGAAGGCCCAGGCCTGGCGGACGGAGATCCGGCCGGAGGCGACGGGCCGGTTCGCAGTGCGGGCGACCTTCGCGTCGAGGTCCCGGTCGACGATGTCGTTGTAGGCGCATCCGGCGGCGCGCATCAGGGCGGCCCCCGCGAAGATCTTGGCCAGCAGAAGCAGGTCGGGCCAGCGGCCCGCCATCGAGGCGGCCAGGGCCGCGCCCTGCCAGCCAGGCAGCATCAGCAGCCAGATTCCGACGGGGCGGTCGAAACGTCCCAGTTTCAGCCAGGGCCTGAGACCCTCGGGGGCGAACCGGTCGACCCAGTTGTCGGGACGGGCGTCAGGCAGGATTTCGGACGGCGGCGTCTCAGGCATGCCCGCGCTTCTACCAGACTGTGACCGGGCCGCATCAGTCGAAAAGGACCTCCGGACGACGGGTTGACCCCAGGTTTCCGCAGGGGCATCACAACCGGGCTCTCAGCCGCAGGAAAGGGGGGCCGGAATGACAGATATCTTCGCCGACGCCCTCCGCATGGCGGGTCGGTCCAGGGGCTGACGCTCCACCCCGGCCGCCCAAACCTCCCGACGCTTCCTGACGCCGCCGCGCCCGCAATCCAGGCCCGGCCGCCCCTGCTGCAGACATGACCGAACATTACGAAGACGAGGACGAGGCGCCCCGCGAGCGCGCCCTGAGCAATCTCCAGGTGATGGGCTTCATCGCCGGCTTCTGGATGCGCCGTCCCTGGCGGCTAACCTGGGTGGTGACCTTCGCTCTGGTCGCCATCGGCCTCGACATGGCTATGCCCTGGGCGGCCGGGAAGATGGTGGACACCCTGATCCTGGGGCCGGCGCTTGCTCCGGAGGCCTGGCGCTGGTGGGCGATTTTCATCGGCATCGGCGTTGCCCTGGCGATCGTCCGGAATATCCGCGACAAGCCCTGGTGCCATCTGGCCGCCTTCAACATGAAGGAAATGACCGACGCCGGCTTTGCGCGGGTCCAGGCCTATTCCGCCGACTGGCACGCCGACGCCTTCGCCGGCGCCACCGTGCGCAAGCTGAGCCGGGCCATGTGGGCCTACGATCAGGTTTCGGACGCCGTGATCATGTGGATCGGCCCGGCCCTGCTGGTGCTGGTCGGTCTTTCGGTGATGATGATCCTGCGTTGGCCCATGGTCGGCCTCTTCTCGCTCTTCGCCGTCGCATTGTTCATCGGCTCCAACCTGTTCCTGATCGCCCGCTTCGCCCGGCCGCTGAACCAGCGCTCGGTGGCCCTGGACACGCGGATCGGCGGGGCCCTGGCGGACTCCATCTCCGGCAACGCCGCCGTGCGCAGTTTCGGAGCCGAGGCCCGGGAGGAAGCCCGGATCGCCGGGGTGACTTCGCTCTGGCGCGACGCAGCGATCCGCACCTGGTACAGTTTCACCGACATCTGGATGGTCCAGAGCCTCCTGCTCGCCTTCCTCCAGGCCGGCCTGACGGGCCTTCTTATCCACCTGTGGACCCGAGGCGAGGCGACCCCCGGAGACGTGGTCTTCGGGGTGACGGCCTTCATGCTGATGAGCGGCTACCTGCGGAACCTGGGCGATAACATCCGCATGCTGCAGAAGGGCCTGGACGACGCCGAGGACCTGGCCCGCTACATGCGCACCGCGCCCCAGGTTCCGGACTCGCCGGGCGCCCAGCCCTTCGTCCCCGGAGCCGGAGAGATCGTCTTCGACCGGACGGGCTTCGGCTACGCCAAGGCGGGCCGCGCGCTGTTCAGCGATTTCTCCCTGCGGATCCGGCCGGGAGAGCGGGTGGCCCTTGTCGGGCCGACGGGCTCGGGCAAGTCGACCTTCGTCAAGCTCATCCAGCGGCTCTACGACGTGGACTCCGGCGCGATCCGGGTCGATGGCCAGGACGTGGCGTCGGTGACCCAGGCCAGCCTGCGCCGGGCCATAGCCGTCGTGCCCCAGGACCCGGCCCTGTTCCACCGGAGCATCGCCGAGAACATCGCCTACGGCCGGCCGGACGCCTCCCCGGAGGCGATCGAGACCGCCGCCCGCCGGGCCCGGGCCCATGACTTCATCGCCCGCCTGCCTGGCGGCTACGCCACCCTGGTGGGCGAGCGAGGGGTGAAGCTGTCCGGGGGCGAGCGCCAGCGGGTGGCCATCGCCCGGGCCTTCCTGGCCGACGCGCCCATCCTGGTGCTGGATGAGGCGACCTCTTCCCTCGACGTGGAGACCGAGCGCGAGGTCCAGGCGGCCATGGAGGCCCTCATGGAGGGACGCACCACGGTCATCATCGCCCACCGGCTGTCCACGGTCCGCAACGCCGACCGGATCCTGGTCTTCGAGGACGGCCGCATCCTCGAGGAGGGCGCGCATGACGAGCTGGTCCGGCGCGGGGGCGCCTACGCCCGCCTCCACGCCGTGACCCTGGGCGCCGCCTGACGACGGCTTGAGCCCGCCCCGCCCGGGGGGCAGAGTGTACGTGAAGCGCCGGAGTGCGGATGGCCAGTTACCTAGAGACGGTCCGGGAGTGGTTCCGCGCCCGGCTGGATTCGCCGGGCGGCCTGTCCACGCCGGAGGGGGCGACCCTCGGCCTGCGGGTCCTGGCCATCTGGCGCTCGCGCATGATCGCCCAGGCCCTGCGCAACCTGGATGGGGGCCGGGTGCTGGGTGGCCCCTTCGCCGGCATGGTCTATGTCGAGGACGCCACCGAGGGCGCCCTGGCTCCCCGCCTGGTCGGGACCTACGAGGACGAACTGCATCCCCATCTGGCCGCGGCCCTGGCGGTGGACCCCGAGGTGATCCTCGATATCGGATGCGCCGAGGGCTACTACGCCGTGGGGCTGGCGCGGCTGGCCCCCCAGGCGGTGATCCACGCCTACGACACCGCCCCCGCCGCCCTGGAGGCCTGCCGCCGGATGGCCGGGCTGAACGGGGTGGAGTCCCGCGTCCGCACCGGGGGTCTCTTCCGGCCAGAGGACTTCCAGGCCTTCGCCGGCCGCCGCTGCCTGGTCATTGTCGATATCGAGGGCGCCGAGGACGACCTGCTGCGCCCGGACCTCGCCCCGGCCCTGGCCGGCATGCGGCTGATCGTCGAGACCCACGACGTCTATCGCCCCGGGGTGCTGGACCGCCTCCGCGCCCGCTTCGAGGCCACCCATGACATCACGGTGGTGCATCCCGGCCCCAAGACGGCGCCCCTGCCGGAGATCCTGCGCAACCGCAGCCACCTGGACCAGCTGCTCGCCGTCTGGGAGTTCCGCGCCGCGCCGACGCCCTGGCTGGTGATGACGCCGAAGGCCTCAGCCTAGCCGGGCGACCTCGCCCGCGAGTCTGCCCGCAAGATCGCCTTTGGGCTCCACCTCCACCGCCTCCAGGCCCAGCCAGCTGGCCATGCGCGACAGGGCGCGGGCGAGGGCCTCCGGGGTCTGCGGCCCGGCGGAGGGTTCGGCGTGCGCCGCCTGGACCCGGAGCCTCCGGGCCCGCCGGTCGGCCTTCAGGTCGACCCGGGCCGTGATGGCCTCGCCCTCCAGGAAGGGCAGGACGTAGTAGCCGTGCACCCGGCGAGGGGCGGGGGTGTAGATCTCCAGCCGGATCCGCACGTCGAACAGGCGCTCGGCCCGGTCCCGGAACCAGATGAGGTTGTCGAAGGGACTGAGGAGGGCCTCCGCCTTCACCCGGCGGGGAGACCCGGCGTCGGGGGACAGGTAGGCCATGGCCCGCCAGCCCTCGACCCGCACGGGGGTCAGGTCGCCGGCCTCCACCAGTTCCGCCACCCGCATCCGGGCGTCCGCCGCCGGCATCCGGAAATAGTCCCGCAGGTCCGCCTCGGTCGCCACGCCCTGGGCCCTGGCGGCGATGCGCAGGAGCGCCCTCTGGGCCTCGCCCCGGTTCGGCGTCGGCGCCGCCAGGACGCCGGGCGGGTGGACCTGTTCCGGCAGGCCGTAGACGCGCTCGAAGGCGCCCCGGCGGGCGGCGGTGGTCAGGCGCCCCGTCCAGAACAGGCACTCCAGGGCCCGTTTGCCTTCGCTCCAGCCCCACCAGCCGCCTGCGCCCCGGGCCCCGAGGCCGAGTTCGGCCGCCGACAGGGGGCCGCGGTCGCGGATCTCGGCCAGGACCCGGTCGATGAAGTCGCCGTGGGTGCGCAGGAAGGCCGCCACGCCCCGCCAGACGCCGACCCCGGCCCCGGCGTCCTCCATGCGCCACCTGAGAAGGGGCTGGACCTCCAGCGAGGCCAGGGAGGCCTCGTGCATCCAGTATTCGAAGAGGCCGGGCCGGTCGCCCCAGGCCAGGTCCTCGAGGGCCTTGCGGGGATAGGCGCCGAGCCGGGAATGGAAGGGCAGGTAGTGCGACCGCGCCAGGACGTTGACGGAGTCCATCTGCACAACACCCAGCCGGCGCACGAGCCTGAGCAGGTCGCCCCGTCCGGGCGCGGCCGGCGGCGCCTTGCCGAAGCCCTGCGCCGCCAGGGCCAGCCGGCGGGCCTCCCGGGCGGAGAGGTCGGCCTTCACCGGGCCAGTCGGCCGTCCGAAAGGGCGCCGAGCTCGAACGGGAAAAGGACGGCCGGGTCCGGCGCCTCGACCTCACGGGCGATCTCCTCCGGCGCCAGGGTGCGGACCAGGTGGCGAATAATGTCCAGCCGGGCGGGTTTCTTCTGGTCAGAGCGGACGCAGGTCCAGGGCGCCCTGTCCGAATGGGTCCGCCGAAGCATGCCGTCCCGGGCGTCGGTGTAGGCGTCGAAGCGGGACTGGGCGGCCTCGTCCAGGGGGCTGGTCTTGAGGGCCTTGAGGGGATCGGTCCGACGCTCTTCCAGCCGCTTCTTCTGCTCCTTGCGGCTGACGTCCAGCCAGAGCTTCACCAGCCGGACGCCGCTGTCGACCAGCATGCCCTCGAAGGCGGGAACCTCGCGCAGGAAGTGCTCGTGCTCGTCCTCGGTGCAGAAGCCCATGACCGGCTCCACCCCGCCCCGGTTGTACCAGGAGCGGTTGAAGATGACGGTCTCGCCGGCGGCCGGGAGCCAGGGGACATACCGCTGGAAGAACCACTGGGTCTTCTCGCGGTCCGAGGGCTTGGGCGGGGCGATGACCCGGGTCGCCCGGGTGGACAGGTGCTCGGTGATCCTCTGGATCGAGCCGTCCTTGCCCGCCGCGTCCCGGCCCTCGAAGATGATCAGCACCTTGTCGCCGGCGGCGATGGCGTGCTGCTGGTAGCGGACGAGGGCCAGCTGAAGGCGCTGCAGGTCCGCCTCGTAGGCGTCGTCGGAGTTGTCCTTACCGGTCATGCGGCGAGCCTAGGCGGAAGGCGGAGGCGTCGTCCAGTCGGCCCGTCAGTCCTTCGGATCTGGAAGGTAGCGGTCGAAGGCCGGGCGGTTCCCATCCCTGTAGCGCCTGGCGTCGTCCGAACCGCCCTGCACCGCGCGGTGGATCATGCAGGCGGCCAGCCGGCGAACGTCGTGCTGCGCGATCGTGTTCTCGCCGCCGATGCAATTGACCCGGGTGGCCAACTGGTCGGGGTTCCGTCCCGCCCATCGGGTCGGGCTCAGGATTTCGCCGGTCTCCGAGAAGAGGAGCAGCTTCGTGCTGGCGTCGGCCGGGCGCGGAAGCGCGCGGCCTCCCGGGCACAGGCTCTTGTAGAACCGCGGTGAAGCGTCGAGGGCGACCCTCCGGTGCACCGGGTGACACATGGACACCTGGATCGCGAGGGCGCCGCCAAGGGAGTCGCCTGTCACGGAAACAGGAACTGATCCGTCCCCGCGCACCTTCAGGAAGGTGGCGAGCGCCGCGCGGTTCTGGTCCCTCCTGCCGAAGAGGTTGGTGGACCAGTCCCCCTTCCCGTCCGTACCCCGGAAGGCGACGATCTTCTCGACCACCTGTCCATCGCGGACGCGGTGAAACACCCTGTACTGGTAGCCCAGGGCGCCGTCGCAGGCGATTTCCCTGCAGGCCTCGGCCTCGACCACGCCCGCTGGCGGCGCCAGGTCGGGTGCGCCTGGCGGTTCGTAGGCCAGGGCCGCAAGGACGGCGTACTCGTATCCGAGGGCCGCCGTCGCCCGTATGCAGCCAGGGGTGTTCAGGGTCTCGGCCGGGTTCGCCGGGCAGGGTTTGGAGGAGGCGGACGGCCCCGGGGTGGCGCATCCTGTGGCCCCGAGCAGCAGAAGGGCGATGAAGAGCAGCTTTAGCCGGCTCATGGTTTGGTCGACTCCCGTCCCTGCAGTGCGCTGTTCGGCCCGCCGGATCCACGGCATGGACGGCGCGGCGGGAGGTCGTTCTACTGACTTCCTGCAGCGACTGCGATTCCCATCCGTCCGGACCTGAACCATGATCCGACTTCTCGTCGCAGATGACCTTGCCGGCGGGCGGCCGATCCTTCTGCCCGACGCCCAGGGGCGTTACCTGGTGCAGGTGATGCGGCGCGGGCCCGGGGACGAGGTGCTGGTCTTCAACGGGCGGGATGGCGAGTGGCGGGCGCGGATCGTCTCGGCGGGCAAGCGGGCGACGACGCTGGAGGTGGTGGACCAGACCCGGGTCCAGCCTCCGTCCGGCGGGATCGTGCTGGTCATGGCCCTCGTCAAGCGGACGCCCCTCGAGACGGTGGTCGCCAAGGCGGTGGAGCTGGGCGTTGCGGAAGTCCGCCTGGTCACCACCGAGCGGACCAACGCCGACCACACGCGGATCGACCGGCTGGAGGCGATCGCCGCCGAGGCGGCCGAGCAGACGGGCCGCCTGGATGTTCCCCTCCTGCGGGCGCCGGAGCCCCTGTCCCGCGTCCTCGAGGCCCTGCCCGTCGAGGTCCCGGTGGTCTTCTGCGACGAGGCGGGAGAGGCGCCGCCCCTTCTGGCGGCGCTGGGGGGGCTGCCCCGCGGGCCCCTGGCGATCCTGGTCGGGCCGGAGGGCGGCTTCTCGGCCTCCGAGAGGGCCAGCCTGCGATCGCGGAGCGGCGTCATCGCCGTGTCGCTTGGACCCCGCATCCTGAGAGCGGACACGGCGGCCCTGTCCGCCCTGACCCTGGTCCAGGCGGTGCTCGGGGACTGGCGGACCTGATTTCCTGATCACACGCGAGAAATCCTGATTTGCGCGAACCCGACTTAACGGCGTAAAGATCGCGCCCCGCGGGATTGCGGGTCCGGGAAGGGAACCTACGGGTAGAGGGGCATGGCCGACTCCAAGGTCGACGACCGACCGCTGGAATTTTCCGACATCGTCGCCTGGCTGCAGGCGGGGGAGACCCCGCCGGCGGAATGGCGCGTGGGCGCCGAGCACGAGAAGTTCGTCTTCCGGAAGGCGGACCACGCCCCCGTTCCCTACGACGGCGACAGCGGCATCCTGGCCCTGATGGAGGGCCTCAAGCCCTACGGATGGACGGACGTCCTGGAGGGCCAGACCCTGATCGGGCTTGAGCGCGGCATGGCCAATGTCAGCCTTGAGCCGGGCGGGCAGTTCGAGCTGTCCGGCGCGCCCCTGGCCGACATGCACCAGATCGCCGCCGAGACGGCGGGGCACCTGCAAGAGGTCAGGGAGGTCGGCGAACGCCTCGGCCTGGGCTTCCTCGGCCTCGGCTTCACCCCGGAATGGACCCGCGCCCAGGTGCCGGTCATGCCCAAGGGCCGCTACCGCATCATGCGCGCCTACATGCCCAAGGTCGGCGGGCTGGGCCTGGACATGATGTTCCGCACCTGCACCGTGCAGGCCAACCTCGACTTCGAGGATGAAGCGGACATGCGGCTGAAGTTCCGCGCCAGCCTGGCCCTGCAGCCGGTGGTGACCGCCCTGTTCGCCAACTCGCCGTTCGTGGAGGGTCGGCCCTCAGGCTTCCTGACCTCCCGCGCCAACGTCTGGACCGACACGGACCCCGACCGCACGGGCATGCTGGGCTTCGTTTTCGCCGACGGGTTCGGTTACGAGGCCTACGCCAACTATCTCCTTGATGTCCCGATGTATTTCGCCAAGCGGAACGGGGCCTATGTCGACCTGTCGGGGCGCTCCTTCCGGCAGTTCATGACCTCGGGCTTTGATGACCTGCCCGGCGACCGACCGAGCCTCAAGGACTTCGCCGACCACGCCACCACCGCCTTCCCCGAGGTGCGGCTGAAGCAGTACCTCGAGATGCGCGGCGCCGACGCCGGGCCCCGGCCCATGCTCGACGCCCTGCCGACGCTCTGGACCGGCGTCCTCTACGACCGCGCGGCCCTGGAGGCCGCCTGGGACCTGTGCCGCGACTGGCCGCTGGACTCCCATGAGCGGCTCCGGGCGGACGTGACCCGGCTGGGCCTGAAGGCGAAGATCGGTTCGCGGACGGTCCAGGACGTGGCCCGCGACCTCGTCGCCATCGCCTCCGAAGGCCTGAAGCGGCGGGCCCGGACCGATGCGTCGGGCGCGGACGAACGCCGTTACCTGGCGCCCCTGGTCGAGATCGCGGAGAGCGGCCTGACCCAGGCCGACCGACTCCTCGAAAAGTTCCACGGCCCCTGGGGCGGACGCCTTGACCCGGTCTGGAGCGAGGCCGCCTTCTGACCCCCCATGGCGCCTTGCTTGCCTGAACCGGCGGCGCATGGTCTGTTCAACCCTTCATGTCTTCGCGGGTCCGTCGGGCCTGCCCGGTTTCCGGATTCCCTGAGATGAACATCGTCATCCTCCTTGGACTGCTCGTCACCCTGGCCACCGGGATTCCGGTGATGCGCCAGCTCCTCCGCGAGCATCCCAAGGGACTGCTGGTCCTGTTCTTTGCCGAGATGTGGGAGCGGTTCTCCTATTACGGCATGCGCGGCATCCTGATCTTCTACCTGACCCAGCACCTGATGTTCGACCGGGCAGAGGCCAGCTCCCTCTACGCGTCCTACACGGCCCTGGTTTACCTCCTGCCCCTGCTGGGCGGCTTCATCGCCGACCGCTGGCTGGGCTCGCGCAAGGCGGTCGCCTTCGGCGCCCTCCTGCTGGTGGCGGGCCACATCTCCATGGGCTTTGAGGGCAGGCCCTCGCAGCAGGACCTGATCTACGGCGGAAACGTCTATCCCATAGTCTCCGAGGGGCGGATGGACGACCGGGTGGCGCATATCCTTGTGGAAGGGACCAAGTACGAGTTCGGCCCGCGCGAGGGCGGCGGCATCTCGATCCCGGGCGTACCCCTCTCGACCGGCCTGCCCACCTCGATCCCCGAGGGCGACTACGAGATCCGCACCCTGGTCAACAACGGCTCGGCGAGCATGTTCTATTTCGCCGTCTCGCTGATCATCCTCGGGGTCGGCTTCCTGAAGCCCAATATCTCGGCGGTGGTGGGCGACCTCTATCCCCACGGCGACCCGCGGCGGGATTCCGGCTTCACCCTCTACTATTACGGCATCAACCTCGGGGCCTTCTGGGCCTCCATCCTCTGCGGCCTCCTGGGCCAGCACTTCGGATGGTGGGCGGGCTTCGGGCTGGCCGGGGTCGGGATGTTCCTGGGCTGGATCGTCTTCGTCCTGGGCCGGCCCCTGCTGGAGGGCAAGGGCGAGCCGCCCAATCCCCGCAAGCTGCGCGAGCCCTTCGCCGGCTTCATCAGCCGCGAGTGGATGACCTACATCATGTCGATCCTGGCCATCGGCATCATCTTCCTGACGGTCCAGAACAGCCAGCTGGTGGGCGGCGCCCTGGCGTTCGCCATCGTGGGCTCCCTGGCGGCGCTGGCCTGGATCATCATCCGGGTCTGCCAGACCACCGTGGAGCGCCAGAGGATGGGCCTGGCGGTCATCCTGATCCTCGGGTCGGTGATCTTCTTCACCCTGTTCGAGCAGGCCGGCTCGTCGCTGAACCTGTTCGCCTCGACCAATGTCGACCTGTCCCTGACCCACGAGGCCGGGCGCTTTCTGGGCATTCCCTACGGCACGCCGGAGCAGCTGGCGGCCATCGGCGTGAAGCCCTCGAGCTGGTGGAGCTGGATCGACACCTCTGTGGGCGCCGCCCAGACCCAGTCCTTCAACGCCGGCTTCATCCTGATCTTCGCCCCCCTGCTGGCGGCGCTGTGGACCTGGCTCGGCCGGCGCGGCAAGGACCCGAACCCCACCCTGAAGTTCGGCTTCGGCCTGATCCAGGTGGGCCTGGGCTTCCTGATCGTCGTCTGGGGCGCGAGCCTGCACGACAGCGCCTTCCGGGTGCCCCTGGTCCTGCTGGGCCTGCTCTACCTGCTGCACACGACGGGCGAACTCTTCCTGTCGCCGGTGGGCCTGTCCGAGATCACCAAGCTGACCCTTCCGGGCGTCGTCTCGTTCATGATGGCGGTCTGGTTCCTGGCCTCCTCCATCGCCCAGTATGTCGGCGGCTGGATCGCCGGCTTCCTGGTCACGGAGTCCGTCGGCGGCGAGGTCCTGGATCCCAAGCTGGCCCTCGACACCGCCATTGCGGGCTTCAGGGCCCTGGGCTGGGCGGGGGTCGTCTGCGGCGTCGCCTTCGTGGCGATCAGCTTCGTGGTCCGCGGCTGGGCGCACGAGGGCAAGCCGGTGCGCGGCGAGCCCCAGACCCCCGCCGCCTGAGGCGGCTGGCCGGGGGTCAGCCCCCGGCGCCGCCGACCGTCAGGCCGGTGATCTTCAGCGAGGGCTGGCCCACGCCGACCGGCACGGACTGGCCCGACTTGCCGCAGACGCCGACGCCCGGATCGAAGTCGAAGTCGTCGCCGATCATGGTGACCCGGGTCAGGGCCGTCGGGCCGTCGCCGATCAGGGTGGCGCCCTTGACCGGGCGGGTGATGCGGCCGTCCTCGATCAGGTAGGCCTCGGTGCACTGGAAGACGAACTTGCCGTTGGTGATGTCCACCTGGCCGCCGCCGAAGTTGGCGCAGTAGAGCCCGCGCCGGGTCGAGGCGATCATCTCCTCGCGGGGCGTGGCGCCGCCCTCCATGGCGGTGTTGGTCATGCGGGGCATGGGCAGGTGGGCGTAGGACTGGCGGCGGCCATTGCCAGTGGCCGCCAGGCCCATCAGCCGGGCGCTCATCCGGTCGTGCATGTAGCCGACCAGGATGCCGTCCTCGATCAGGACGGTCCGTTCCGTCGGGGTGCCCTCGTCGTCGACGGACAGGGAGCCGCGGCGACCCGGCAGGGTGCCGTCGTCGTAGACCGTGACCCCGCGCGCGGCGACCTGCTCGCCGATGCGGCCGGAGAAGGCGGAGGAGCCCTTGCGGTTGAAGTCGCCCTCCAGCCCGTGGCCGACCGCCTCGTGGAGCAGGACGCCGTTCCAGCCGGGGCCAAGCACCACGTCCATCTCGCCGGCCGGGCACGGGCCGGCCTCGAGGTTCACAAGGGCCTGGCGCAGGGCTTCCTCAGCCTGGGCGCGCCATGCGTCCGGAGTGATCCAGGCCTCGAATCCCGCCCGGCCGCCCGCTCCGGCGAAGCCGCTCTCGCGGCGGCCGTCGCGCTCGACCGTAATCTGGACATTGATCCGGGCCAGAGGGCGGACGTCCCGGATCAGCCGCCCGTCGGCCCGCAGGATCTCCACCGTCCTCTGCTCGCCGGCCAGGGAGGCCATGACCTGCACCACCCGGGGGTCTCGGGCGCGGCACCAGGCGTCGATCTCCTGGAGCAGGGCGACCTTGGCCTCGAAGTCGGGGGAGTCCGTGGGGTCCACGTCGTCGTAAAGGCGCCGGTTGGTCGGGCGCGGCCCCGCGTCGGCCTTGCCGGAATAGCCCCGCCGGGCCAGTGCGGCCGATCCCGCCGCCCGCTTCAGCGCCGCCTCGGAGACCTCGCTGGAGTGGGCGTAGCCGGCCGACTCGCCCGCCACGACCCGCAGGCCGAAGCCGTCGGAGGTGTCGAAGGCCGCGGACTTGAGCCGCCCGTCATCGAAGAGGAAGGATTCGCTGCGCGAGCGCTCCAGGAAGATTTCGCCGTCATCGGCGTCCCCGATCGCCTCCGAGAGCACCCGCCGCGCCGTTTCCGGGGCGAGGTCATGAGTCTCGAGGAGGGAGGCGGATTCGGAGGGAAGGGACATGCGGGACTCCATGCGGGATCGTCCGCCCACAGATAGGACGTGCAAGTCCCTGCGTCACCCTGTCCGGGGCGCCGGGAAAGGCGCTTGGACCGCTTGGCAAGCGATCCGCGAGCGCGTATGCACGCCCCCGAGGGACCCGACTTCGGCCATGTGGCCGTGCGGCCCGCGTAGACGTCGGCGGGGCCGCCCTCCCGGGCCGGAGCCGTCCGCGAGCAAAGACCGAGGGGACATGAAGTCTAGGGTTCAAGGCATTCGGGCAGGTCTGGCGTCCGCCGCCGCCGCCGCGATGACGATGGTCTGGGCGCTTCCCGCCCTGGCTGACGAAGTGCGGGTCGGGCAGCCGACGCCGGGGGCGATCGGCCTTCAGCCGGGGGTGACCCCGCTGAAGCATGACGCGACCTTCTTCCACAACGTGATCCTGCTGCCGATCATCACGGTCATCACGCTCTTCGTGCTGGCCCTGCTGGTCTGGGTCATGGTTCGCTACAACAAGAAGGCGAACCCGACCCCGGCGAAATGGAGCCACAACACGGTGATCGAGGTGGTCTGGACCATTGTCCCGGTCCTGATCCTGATGTTCATCGCGATCTTCTCGTTCCGGCTCCTCTACGCCTACAACGACATGCCCAAGCCCTACATGACCGTGAAGGCCACGGGCTACCAGTGGTACTGGGGCTACGAGTACCCGGACAACGGCATCAGCGAGTTCGTCTCGAACATCCTTCCGGAAGACAAGGCCAAGGCCCAGAAGGTGCCCTACCTGCTGGCCACCACCGAGCCGCTGGTCGTGCCGGTGGGCAAGCCGATCCGGGTCCAGGTCACCGGCGCCGACGTGATCCACGCCTTCGCCGTTCCCGCCTTCGGGATCATCAGCGACGCGGTCCCCGGCCGCCTGAACGAGACCTGGTTCACGATCGAGAAGCCCGGCGTCTATTACGGCAACTGCCGCGAGCTGTGCGGCGTGGACCACGCCTACATGCCGATCGAGGTCCGGGCGGTCAGCCAGGCCGAATTCGACGCCTGGGTCGCGGCCAAGGGCGGCTACAAGGTGGGCGCTGCGCCCGCCCCGGCGGCCCCGGCGGCTCCGGCTCCCGCGCCCGCAGCAGCTCCCGCCGCGGCTCCTGCTCCCGCTGCAGCCCCGGCTGCGGCGCCCGCACCTTCCGCCACGCCCGCGCCCGCTTCGGCGCCGGCGTCGAACTGAGGTCAGGAATAGTTCAATGGCCCACGCTTCCACCGCTGATCACGACCACGATCACAAGCCGCCCTTCCTGGTTCGCTGGCTCTTCTCCACGAACCACAAGGACATCGGCACCCTCTACATCATCTTCGCCATCATGGCGGGGATCGTCGGCGGCGCCCTTTCGGGCCTGATCCGGCTTGAGCTCGCCGAGCCGGGCCTGCAGGTCTTCGTCAAGGGCGGCTGGCTCGACCAGCTCGGCGTCGTCGAGGCGTCCAAGCACGGCTACAATGCGGTCGTCACCGCCCACGCCCTGATCATGATCTTCTTCATGGTCATGCCGGCGATGATCGGGGGCTTCGGCAACTGGTTCGTCCCGATCATGATCGGCGCGCCGGACATGGCCTTCCCGCGGATGAACAACATCTCGTTCTGGCTGCTCGTGGCGGCCTGGATCCTGCTGTGCATTTCGCTCTTCGTGGACGGCGGACCGGGCAAGGGCTTCGGCGGCGGCTGGACGATCTATCCGCCGCTCTCGACCAAGGGGCACACCGGCCCCTCCATGGACCTGGCCATCCTGTCCCTCCACCTTGCGGGGGCCAGCTCGATCCTGGGCGCGATCAACTTCATCACCACCATCTTCAACATGCGCGCGCCGGGCATGACCCTGCACCAGATGCCGCTGTTCGCCTGGTCGGTGCTGGTGACCGCCTTCCTCCTGCTCCTGTCCCTGCCCGTGCTGGCCGGCGCCATCACCATGCTGCTGACGGACCGGAACTTTAACACCCACTTCTTCGATCCCGCTGGCGGCGGCGATCCGGTGATGTTCCAGCACCTGTTCTGGTTCTTCGGTCACCCGGAAGTGTACATCCTGATCCTGCCGGGCTTCGGCATCATCAGCCACATCGTCTCGACCTTCTCGCGGAAGCCGATCTTCGGCTACCTGGCCATGGCCTACGCCATGGTGGCGATCGGCTTCGTCGGCTTCATCGTGTGGGCCCACCACATGTACACCGTCGGCATGCCCATCGACCTGAGGGCCTACTTCGTGGCCGCCACCATGGTCATCGCGGTGCCCACGGGGGTGAAGGTGTTCTCGTGGATCGCCACCATGTGGGGCGGCTCCCTGGACTTCAAGACGCCCATGCTGTGGGCGATCGGCTTCATCTTCCTGTTCACCGTCGGCGGCGTGACCGGCGTCGTGCTGGCCAACGCCGGCATCGACTACAGCCTGCACGACACCTACTACGTGGTGGCCCACTTCCACTACGTGCTCAGCCTGGGAGCCGTGTTCGCGATCTTCGCCGGCTTCTACTACTGGTTCGAGAAGATGTGGGGCGTGAAGTACAACGAGTTCCTCGGCGTGGCCCACTTCTGGATCACCTTCGTCGGCGTGAACCTGATCTTCTTCCCGCAGCACTTCCTGGGCCTGCAGGGCATGCCTCGCCGGTATGTCGACTATCCCGAGGCCCTGACCTTCTGGAACCAGGTCTCCACCTACGGTTACCTGGTCACCGTGGTCGGCGTCGGCGTCTTCCTGCTGGTCCTCCTCGAGGCCGCGGTGCGCCGCCGCAAGGCGGAAGCCAACCCCTGGGGCGAAGGCGCGACCACCCTGGAGTGGACCCTGTCCTCTCCGCCGCCCTTCCACCAGTTCAGCGATCCGCCGGTCTTCAAGCCGGACTCGCACCACTAATCGCGCCCGCCCTG
>JBJOJL010000020.1:0-29486 GCA_046046615.1 Pseudomonadota bacterium | reverse complement strand
CCCGGCCACGCCCATGCTGCTGGACGTGATCGGCCTCCAGTCTCTCTATGGCCCCAACATGTCAAAGAACACCGGGGACGGGGTCTACACCCTGTCCACAACCGGGTTCTACGTTTCCATCTGGGACGCTGGCGGCCATGACGAGGTCTCCGCGGCGGGTTCTGATCGCGGATGGCGCATTGTGCTGCCCACCTACGATTACGCGAACGCGCGGATGAACGAAGTCGGGTATGCCGTCCCGACGTTCGAGTACAATTACGACCTCATCCTGAATCTCAGATGGCTGATCGGGACGATGGAGGACGCATCCGGATCGGAGTTCAATGACTCCCTCATCGGCAATGCGATCGACAACATCCTGGCGGGGAATGGCGGCTCAGACTTCCTGGATGGACTAGGCGGCAACGACTCCATCATTGGCGGCCTTGGCTCTGATCTCGTCTTCGGGGGCGCCGGGAACGACCTCATCGATGGAGGCGGAACGAGCGACTCCCTCTTCGGAGAGGTCGGTAGCGATACGATCCTCGGCGATACGGGATCTGACTACGTCGATGGAGGCGACGGGGACGACCTCATAGGCGAGACCGCTGAGGCGAGTGGGAACGATACCTACTGGGGGGGAGCCGGAGATGACAGGATCGTGGACGCGGCGGGCTCCAATTATCTCCGAGGCGAAGCCGGGAATGACAACATCATCGGCGGCTCGGGCTTCGACGACATCAACGGCAACATGGGCAATGACACCCTGCGCGGCTACGACGGCGAGGACTGGGTGGTCGGAGGCAAGGACAACGACCTGATCTTTGGCGATGCGGCCTTCGACATCGTCTACGGCAACATGGGCAATGACACGGTCGACGGCGGGGTCGGCAATGACTGGGTGCGCGGCGGCCAGGGCGACGACTCGGTCATGTCTGGAGCCGGCGACGACTGGATCTGGGGCGACCGGGGCAATGACACGATCAGCGGCGGGGCCGGCGCGGACCTGTTCTATTCCTTCTCCGGCGCGGGGATCGACCGGATCACGGACTTTTCCTTCGCCGAGGGCGACCGGCTGAAGCTGGAGGGCTCTCCCTCGCGCACCATCGCCCAGGTCGGCGCAGACGTCATCGTGGACATGGGCAATGGCGACCAGGTCATCCTTGTGGGCGTCTCCCTCGCCAGCCTGGGGACCGGCTGGATCACCTGACGTCGCCCGAGAGGTCCTCCTGGCGATCTACGTCGAAAAGGACGCCGGGGTCCGAGGTCTCCACCCGGGCCAGGGTCTCGCCAAGCCCCGAGAGGACCTCGCGCGCGCCCGCATCCCCGGAGGCGCTGGCGAGGTCCGGAAACAGGCGCGCCGAAAACAGGACCGGGTGCCCCCTCCGCCCGTCATGGTGCGGGGCGGCGGCCGGGGCGCCGGCCTCCACTGCGGCGATGAGGGGCGGAAGGACCGCCTCCGGCACGTCCGGCATGTCGCCCAGGAAGACGAAGACCCCTTTGAGCCCCGGCGGCAGGGCGGCCACCCCGGCGCGCAGGGAGGCGCCCATCCCCTCGGCGTGGTCGGGGGCGTGCACGATCTGCAGCCGCCCTGCGCCGCCCAGGCGTTCAGCCGCCGCCCTGCAGGCGTCTCCGACCGGCCCGGGATCCGTTCCCGTGACGACGATGACCTGCCCCGAGGGCGTCGCCAGGGCCGCCCGCACCGCCCCGGCGACCAGGGGCGCGCCGCGCCAGGGAGCCAGCAGCTTGCCGCCGCCGAAGCGGCGTCCGGCCCCCGCCGCCAGCAGGATTGCCGCATAACCCGACCCGCGCCCGACCGCCGCCCCTGTCATGTTCCGTCGTCCCCGCATATGTTGGCCCGGCATGACGCCGCTCGACACAGCGCCCGCCCTCCGGTCCAGGCCCCTCCTCGTGGACGGGTTCGGCCGCGCCGTGACCTATCTGAGGATCTCGGTGACGGACCGCTGCGACCTGCGCTGCGTCTACTGCATGGCCGAGCATATGACCTTTCTGCCCAAGGCGCAGGTGCTGACGCTCGAGGAACTTGAGCGCCTGGCGTCGGCCTTCATCGACCTGGGCGTCAGGAAGATCCGCATCACCGGCGGCGAGCCCCTGGTCCGCAAGGGGGTGATGGACCTGTTCGGCGCCCTGTCGCCGCGGCTGGCGGCCGGCGACCTGGACGAGGTGACCCTGACGACGAACGGCACCCGGCTGGAGACCTTCGCCGCCGGCCTGGCGGCGTCCGGCGTGCGGCGGGTCAATGTCTCGCTGGACAGCCTCAACCCCGAGACCTTCCGTCGGCTCACCCGGGGCGGCGACCTGGCCCAGGTCCTGCGCGGGCTCGAGGCCGCAAGGTCCGCCGGCCTCGCCGTGAAGATCAACGCCGTCGCCCTGCGGGACGACAACGCCGACGAGCTGCCCGACCTGATCGCCTGGGCCCACGGCCAGGGCTTCGACGCCACCCTGATCGAGGCCATGCCCATGGGCGAGATCGACGTGGACCGCAGCGACCAGTTCCTGTCGCTGCGGGATGTCCGGACCAGGCTGGAAAGCTTCTGGACCCTGTCCGACCTCGACCTGACCACGGGCGGTCCGGCCCGCTACGTCCGGGTGGCCGAGACCGGCGGGCGGCTGGGCTTCATCACGCCCCTCAGCCACAATTTCTGCGAGCTCTGCAACCGGGTCCGACTGACCTGCACGGGGACCCTGCACACCTGCCTGGGCCGCGAGGACGCCAGCGACCTCCGGGCCGTGATCCGGAGCGGCGCCTCGGAAGGCGAACTCCGCGAGGCGATCCTGCGGGCCATCGACGCCAAGCCCCAGGGCCACGACTTCCGCATCGACCGCAACGCCCCGCCGTCCGTGCAGCGGCACATGTCCACGACGGGGGGCTGAGGGTGGCGCGGGTGCTCCTGTTCGGGCGGCTCGCCGATGTCGCCGGCTGGCGTGAGCGGGACATTCCCGCACGGACCCTGGGCGAACTGAGGGGCCGGATTGCGACGGAGGATCCCGCCCTCTTCGAGGCCCTCCAGGCGCCGGCGGTCCGCACCGCCGTCGACCAGGTCCTGGTGAGCCTGGACGTCGATCTTGCGGCCCATTCCGAAGTCGCCTTCCTGCCCCCCATGAGCGGGGGCTGAGGGTGATCCGGCTGGTCTCCCAACCCTTCGACCCCGGCGAGGCCCTGGCTGAATTCTGCCGCGGCCGGAGCGAGACGGGGGCCGTCGCCAGCTTCACGGGCCTGGCCCGGGCCGAGGCCGGTCGCACCACCCTCCTGGAGCTGGAGGCCTATCCCGGCTTCACGGAAAAGGAGATCGCCCGGCACGAGGCCGCCGCGCGCGAACGGTTCGGCCTCCAGGACGTGATGATCCTCCACCGGACCGGCGCCATCCCGCCGGGCGAGGCCATTGTCTTCGTCGCGACGGCGTCGGCGCACCGCCGCGCCGCCTTCGAGGCCTGCGACTTCCTGATGGACTACTTGAAGTCCCGGGCGCCCTTCTGGAAGAAGGAGACGGGCCCGGACGGCGCGCGGTGGATCGAGCCGACCGGGCGGGACCGAGACGACCTGGCGCGATGGGAGGCCCCATGACTTCTGCGACCCCGATCACCCTGACCCCCGGAGGCCGGATCGACCCGGCCCGGCCCTTTGTCCCGGTGCGCATCGCCGTCCTGACCATCTCGGACACCCGGGATGAGGAGAGCGACACCTCCGGACACGTCCTGGCGGACCGGGTCACGGGGGCCGGCCACATCCTGGCCGACAAGGCCATCGTCCGGGACGACGTCGACGAGATCCGCGCCCGGATCCTAGCCTGGGTCGATTCTGGCCAGGTCGACGCGGTGATCAGCACGGGCGGCACCGGCATCACCGGGCGGGACGTCACCCCCGAGGCCGTGGAGCCTCTCTTCGACAAGCGCATCGACGGCTTCTCGGTGGTCTTCCACCTGGTCAGCTTCCAGTCCGTGGGCCTGTCCACCCTGCAGTCCCGGGCCACGGCGGGCATCGTCAACGGCGTCTTCGTCTTCTGCCTTCCCGGGTCCAACGGGGCGGTGAAGGACGGCTGGGACAAGGTCATCCAGGCCCAGCTCGACAGCCGACATGGGCCCTGCAACATGGTCGAGCTCATGCCGCGGCTGCTGGAAAAGTGAGCAGCCTGACTCACATCGACGCCGAGGGCCGCGCTCGGATGGTGGATGTCTCCGACAAGCCGGAGACCGCCCGCGAGGCCATCGCCGAAGGCTTTGTCCGCCTGGCGCCCGAGACCCTGGCCCTGGCGGTCTCCGGTCAGGGGCGCAAGGGCGACGTGCGCGCCGTGGCCGAGATCGCCGGCGTCATGGCGGCCAAGCGGACCTCGGACCTGATCCCCCTCTGCCACCCCCTGGACATCTCCAAGGCTGAGGTGGCCGTCGAGGTCGACGGGGCCCGCCTGAAGGTGACCGCACGGGTCCGGACGACGGGGCGGACGGGGGTGGAGATGGAGGCCCTGACGGCGGTCAGCGTGGCCTGCCTGACCCTCTACGACATGCTCAAGGCCGCTGACCGGGGAATGGTCATCGAGGACGTGCGCCTCCTGTCCAAGTCCGGCGGGCGTTCCGGCGACTGGGTCCGCGAATGAAGCTGATGACGGTCGAGGCCGCCAGGGCGGCCATGCTGGCCGCCGTCCGCCGGCTGGGGCCTGTGGAGCTTCCCCTGTCGCAGGCCCTCGGCCGCATGCTGGCCGAGGACATCCGCGCCGTCCGAGACCAGCCGCCCTTCACCAATTCCTCCATGGACGGCTGGGCTGTCCGCAGCGCCGACGGTGCGGGGACCCGGAGGATCATTGGCGAGAGCGCCGCGGGCCACGGATTCGAGGGGGCCCTCGGCGCCGGCGAGGCGGTGCGCATCTTCACCGGGGCGGCCCTGCCCCAGGGCGCCGATGCGGTGGTGATCCAGGAGGACGCCCGACGCGAGGGCGATGCGGTGGAGGTTCCCGCCTGTGAGCCGGGAGACAATGTGCGCCAGGCCGGTCGCGACTTCCGGGCGGGCGGGCGGCTCCTGACCGAAGGCCTGCGTCTGGATCCCTGGCGACTTTCCCTCTGCGCCTCCGCCGGGCGCGACCGGGTCCGGGTGGTGCGTCCCCCGCAGGTCAGCCTCGTCTCCACGGGCGAGGAGGTTGTGGAGGCGCCGGCGATCCCAGGCCCCTGGCAGATTTTCGACTCCGGCTCTCCGGGCCTGGAGGCCATGCTGCAGACCTGGGGGGCTCAGACGCGCCGGGTGACCGGCGTGCGCGATCGCCGCGAGGCGGTCCGGCAGGCCATCGCCGAAGCGGGCGGCGACCTGGTGGTCACCCTGGGAGGGGCCTCCGTCGGCGACCATGACCTGGTCCGGTCCGCCGCCGGCGACCTGGGCCTGGACCTGCGGGTCGAAAGCGTCGCCGTCCGGCCCGGAAAGCCCACCTTTTTCGGGGTCCTGGCCGATGGGCGTCCCCTGCTGGGCCTGCCCGGCAACCCCGCCTCGGCCTTCGTCTGCGCCGAGCTTTTCCTGCGGCCCCTGGTCGCCGCCCTTGAGGGTCGGCCCTCGACCCCGGCCCTGCGGCCGGCCCGCCTGCTGGCGCCGCTCCCGGCCAATGGCCCCCGGGAACACTGGATGCGGGCCCGGCTGGCGGCGGACCGGGAGGGCGAGGCCGTGGAGGCCTTCCTCGACCAGGACTCCTCCCTGGTGCGTGTCTTCTCCGAAGCTGACGCCCTGCTGCGCCGCCTGCCTCACGCCCCCGCCGCATCGGCGGGGGAATCCGTGGAGGTGCTCGCCCTTCTCAGGGGGTGAGACGCCGGGCTGGCGCTCAGGCCTTGCGCCCGCCGCCGAAGCGCTCGGCCATGATCTCGCCGATCACCGAGACGGCGACCGCCCAGGGCGCCTTGCCGCCGATATCCAGGCCGATGGGGGCATGGACCCGCGAAAGGACCGCTTCCGGCACGCCCGCCGTCCGCAGGGGCGCCAGGCGTTCCTCCAGCCGCCGCTTGGCGCCGAGCAGGCCGACATATCCCGCCGCCGAGGGCAGGGCGGCGGCCAGGGCCTCGCGGTCCAGCTCCAGGTTGTGGCTGGCGATGGCGATGGCGGTCCAGGCGTCGGTCCCGATGGCGGCCAGGGCCTCGGCGGGGGACTGTCGGCTGTAGGCCAGGCCGGGGACCGGCGGCGGCGCCTCAGGGCCCTTGCCACGCACGAGGGTCGTCTCGAAGCCGGACTGGGCGCCCAGGGCCGCAATCGCCAGGGCGGTGGGATCGGAACCGAAGACCACCAGCCTCTGGGCCGGATCGCAGCGCCGGGTGAAGGCCCCGTCCCAGGCCTCGATCTCGCCGGGCGCGCCGCAGGCCCGACGGCGTCCGTCGGTGACCCAGTCCGCCGGCCGGCGCGCGGCCCAGGCCTCGAGGAGGACGGCCAGGGCCGGGTCCGACGCCTCCAGGCGCTCCAGCAGGATCTCGATCCGCGCCCCGCAGAGCAGGCGGATGTCCGGCCAGGGACTGCCTTCGCCGTAGACCAGTCGGCGCGCCTCCCCGTCGGCGAGGCAGGCGTAGGCATGGTCGGCGACGTCGGACTCCACGCACCCGCCTGAGAAATAGCCGGCCACGGGATCGGGGCTCGCATCGCCCGAGTCCGTGAAGACCATCTGGGTCCCCACCGGCCGCGGACCGCCGCCTTCGACGGCCACCAGGGTGGCCAGCACCGAGGTGCGTCCGCGCCGCCGGGCGTCGTCCAGGGCCGGGCGGACGTCATCGACGAATCCAAAGACCGGCCAGTCGGGAAGGGGGGTTCTCATGGGGGTCGAATTTAACGTCCTGTAAGCATTTCAGAAACCGCTTCTTTAGGCATTCGGGCGAGGATGCCGCCTCAAGTCACCCAGGGCGCGCCTGAAGAACTCATGTCTTCGCCGGTTTCCAAGCTTGGCCTCGGTTCGGGGCAGTTCGGCCTCGATCGCGCGCCGGTCCGCGGGCGGTCGGCACAGGCCGAGGTCCGGGACATCCTCGAGGTCGCCGCCCGTGCGGGCGTCCGCCTTTTCGACGTCACGGGCCGCTCCCTGCAGGCCGAGCGCGAGATCGGCGAGGTCCTGCCCCGCCCCGATCGCTTCAATGTCTGCATTTCCACCATCCGGCCGGACCGGGGCCCCGACATCGTCGAGGCCGAGGCCCGGGCCAGCCTGGACCGGCTGGGCGTCGCCCAGGCCGAATGCATCTTCGTGCCCTCGGTGGCCGAACTCCTCGGTCCGCATGGCGCCGCCCTCTGGGATCGCCTGAAGGCCCTGAAGGACGAGGGCCTGACCCGGAAGATCGGGGTCTCGGTCTTCGCCTCCGACGATCCCCTGGGCGTGGCCCGCCGCTTCCGGCCGGACATCGTCCAGGCGCCGGCGAGCCTGCTGGACCAAAGGCTGATCAACGACGGCACCCTGGCCGCCATCGCCGGCCTGGGCATGGAGGTCCACCTCCGCTCGATCTTCCTCAACGGCCTGCTGCTGCTGCCGCCCGACCGGGCGCCCAACCATCTCCGCGAGGCGGCCACGCGAATCTCCCGCGCCCGCCGCATGATCGCCGAGGGCCGGTCCGACCCGCTCCAGGCCGCCCTGGGCTTCGCCCTGTCGCGGCCCGAGGCCTCGGCCGTCCTCGTGGGCGTCTCGTCTGCGGCCGAACTCAACGCCATCGTCGCCGCCGCGGCGAGCCCGCCGCCGGATCTCGACTGGGACGACATGGCCATCGACGACCCCGACGCCCTGGATCCGGGCGCCTGGGCCGCCGCCTGATCCGAAGGCCTCAGCCCCAGGCGGCGTAGGGGTCGCGGGCGGTCTTCCCGAGGGCCGTCGCCACCGCTGGATGGGTGATCTCGCCTCCCAGGACATTCAGGCCCCGCGCCAGGTGCGGATCCCGCGACAGGGCGTCGAGGCCGGACTCCGCCAGTTTCAGGACAAAGGGCAGGGTGGCCGCGCCGAGGGCTTCCGAGGCGGTCCGGGGAACCGCGCCGGGCATGTTGGCGACGCAATAGTGGACCACGCCGTCCAGCACGAAGGTCGGCGCATGGTGGGTGGTCGGCCGGCTGGTCTCGAAACAGCCGCCCTGGTCGATGGCGACGTCGACGATGACCGCGCCGGGGGTCATCCGCGCGAGGTGTTCGCGCCGCAGGAGGCGGGGCGCCGCGGCGCCCGGCGCCAGGACGGCGCCGATCACCACGTCGGCGGAAAGGATCTCGGCCTCCACGGCGTCGAGGCTGGAATGGCGCGTCCGGATGCGTCCGGCGAAGAGTTCGTCCAGGGCCCGCAGGCGGGGAAGCGACCGCTCCACCACCGTGACCTGGGCGCCCAGGCCCACCGCCATGCGGGCGGCGTTGGTTCCCACCATGCCGCCGCCCAGCACGGTGACCCGCGCCGGGGGCGATCCCGCCGCCCCGGGAAGGAGGAGGCCCATGCCGCCATTGTGCTTCTGCAGGTGCTGGGCCGCGGCCAGGACCGACAGCCGCCCGGCGATCTCCGACATGGGCGCCAGGAGGGGCAGGCCGCCCTGGGCGTCGGTCACCGTCTCGTAGGCGATGGCGGCGGCGCCTGACCGGCAAAGGCCCTCGGCCTGGGCGGGGTCCGGCGCCAGGTGGAGGTAGGTGAAGAGGATGTGCCGGGGGGTGAGGCGTTCCCACTCCGCCTTCTGCGGCTCCTTGACCTTCACGATCAGGTCCACGCCCCCGAACACCGCCGCCGCGTCGGGCGCCAGGGCGGCGCCGGCCTCGGAATAGGCGGCGTCGGCGAAGCCGGAGCCCGTCCCCGCCCCCGCCTCGACAAGGACCTCGTGGCCCTGGGCGACCAGTTCCCGGACCGCGGCGGGGACCAGTCCCACCCGATGTTCGTCAGCCTTGATCTCGCGGGGAACCCCGATCCGCATGAAGCGTCTCCTGATGTCCGCCCGGGTTCAGCGCGAGCGGGTGGCGAGGATGCAGTCGGCGAGGCCATCCCGTCGGACGGTTCCCGCCGCTGCGCCGATCCGGCCGGACCGGCGTTTTACATATGGGCCCGGTTTGGCCGCGCGCCACTTCAGGGGGCTGGGCAGGATGGCGGCTAGCCGCGCCGCCTGGGCGGGGGTGAGTCGGTCCGCGCCGACCCCGAAGTTTCGTCGCGCCGCCGCCTCGGCGCCGTAGACGCCGGGTCCCCACTCGATGGTGTTCAGGTAGACCTCAAGGATCCGCCGCTTTCCCCAGCCGATCTCGATCAGGACGGTGAAGCCGGCCTCCAGGCCCTTTCGGAGGTAGGAGCGCTGGGGCCAGAGGAAGACGTTCTTCGCCGTTTGCTGGCTGATGGTCGAGCCGCCCCGGATCCGGTCGGACGTCTCGTTGTGTTCCCAGGCGGCCTGCATGGCCTCGAACTCAAAGCCATGATGGCTGCAGAAGCCGGCGTCCTCGGCGGCGATCACCGAGCGGATGAGGGCCGGCGACATCTCGTCCAGCGGTCGCCAGGTCCGGTCCAGACCCTTCCCCTCAAGGGACCGCTGGATCATCAGGAGGGTCACGGGCGGCGGGACAAAGCGATAGAGCGCCACGAGGGCCAGGGGCAGGCCGACGAGGACGATCCCCGCCAGGACCAGGACCCGCCTTAGCCAACGCCGCCGGGGACGGCTGCTTCCCGCGCTTCTCGCCATGGTGCGAGGATAGGCCATGCCGGGGCTGAGGCAAACGCGCTGACAAGGCTGGCGGCGCGGTGCTAGTCAGTCCCTCAAGGGCGCGGGACGGGCCGTCGCCAGGTCGGAGGGTGAAATGAAGGTCAGCGAAGCGGTCGATCGCCGGGTCTCGGTCCGGGCCTTCCGGCCCGATTGTCCTCCGCAGGCCCTGGTGCGCGGAATTCTTGAGGCCGCCGCGCGGGCGCCTTCCGGCGGCAATCTCCAGCCCTGGAAGGTCTACGCCCTGGCCGGGGCGCCGCTCGCCGAGCTGAAGTCCCGGGCGGCGGCCAATCCCATGGGCGAGACGCCCGAGTACGACGTCTATCCGCCGAACCTCTGGGATCCCTTCCGGACCCGGCGGTTCCAGAACGGCGAGGATCTCTACGCCACCATCGGCATCCCGCGGGAGGACAAGCCGGCCCGGCTTCGCCAGCTGGCCCGCAACACCGAGCTGTTCGGCGCCCCCGTGGGCCTCTTCTTCTGCCTCGACCGCAAGCTGGGCCCGCCCCAGTGGTCGGACGTCGGCATGTACATGCAGACCGTCATGCTGCTGGCGGTGGAGCAGGGCCTGGATACCTGCGCCCAGGAGTACTGGGCGCGCTATCCGAAGACCGTCGCCGACATCCTCGGCCTGCCGGACGACCACATGCTCTTTTCGGGCATGGCCCTGGGCTGGCGCGATGAGTCCGCCCCGATCAACACCCTGCGTTCGGCCCGCGACCCCTTCGAGGCCTGGGGCGAACTGCGCGGCTTCGAGGGCTGAGGGTCAACGGACCCGCAGCTAGAGGTCGAAGACCCCGGCGCCGCCGGCCTCGTCGCCCCAGGCCAGGCGCCGCGCCTTGCGGCTGAAGGCGAGGGTCGAGATCGCTTCGCCCTTCTCGGCCTTGCGCATGTCGATTCGCTGGCCCGTCAGGTCGCAGGTCCAGACCCTGCCGTCTTCCAGTCCGGCGGCGACCAGTCGCGAGTCGGGCGCGCCCGCCACCCGGGCGACCAGGACGCTTTCATCATAGCCGACCTCCGCCGCCTGCTTTCCCAGGGGGCCGGCCGGACCGGTAAAGGGCCAGACGACGACGCCATTTGCGCCCGACGTCGCCAGCATCTGCCCCATGGACAGGAAGGCCAGGCTCTTCACCTTGGCCGGATAGCCGCCCATCTTCAGGTTCTTGTCGTCGGCCACCCGCCAGCCGTGCAGGGCGTTTTCCTGCATGGCGCTCATCAGGAACTTTCCGTCCGGGCTCCAGGCCAGGGCGATGTGGCTGCCGGCCCATTTCAGAATCTCGGGCTTCTGCTCGGCGATCCGGGCGTACCAGAGCCAGGCGCCCCCGTAGGTGGCCGCCGCCAGCCGGCGTCCGCGAGGGTCGAAGGCCAGGTCCGTGACCGAGCGCTCATGGGCGAAGGTCCGGCGGAACTCCGGATCGGCCACGTCCCGGACCTGGACTTCCCGGCCCGAGGCCCAGGCGATCAGGCCGGACTGCGAGCTGGCCGACAGGGCGTCGATCCAGCGTCCGGGCGCGCGTTCCAGAGTCACCGGGCCCGAGGCCCGGGTCCAGACCAGGGCGCCGTCGTCGCCTCCGGTCAGCACTCCCTGGCCCGAAGGGTGGACAGCAGCGCACAGCACGGCCCCGTCGTGGGCCTGGTGGACTTCGCCATCCTCGGACCGGACGGTTCCATCCCCCAGGGCGAACCAGGCCCGGTCATCCGAGTCGAACAGGGCGGCGGTCACGAAGGCGTCAAAAGCATAGGTCATGGACCTCCAATACCCCCGGCAGCCCGCCTAGGGGAGGGGGCGCGTCGGGTTGGGGCTTTACAATCCCGGTCCGATTGGCGAAGGGTTTTGCAACACAGCCGGACGTCCAGGGGGCGTCCTGAAGGGAAGGATTGTCTCATGGGTGCGAAGCTGGGCGGCGGAGGCGGCGGGCGTTTCGATCTCGGCCAGAACAGCGACATCAACGTCACGCCGTTCGTGGACGTGATGCTGGTGCTCCTCATCATCTTCATGGTGGCGATCCCCGCCGCCACGGTCTCCATCAAGCTTGACCTGCCGCCGGCCGTGCCGCCGCCGCCTGGGGCCAAGATGGAGGAACCGACCGTCATCAACATCCAGAATGGCGGCCTCTTCATCGGCGAGGCGGCGACGACGGTCGATCGCCTTCCGGCGGACCTGGCGCGGAAGCTGAACGTGGCTGACCCGACCAAGGAACGCGTCTACATCCGCGCCAACCGGGACGTGCGCTACGGCGAGTTCATGCGCGTCATGAACACCCTGCAGGGCAATGGCTACTTCCAGGTCGCGCTGATCAACGAAGAGCTCTGAGTCTTTCACCCCCCGGGGTCGAAGGGGCCCGCCCGGGCGACCGGGCGGGCCCTTTTCGTATCCGGGCGGTCCCGCCTCAGGCGGCGCAGGCCTCGAAGCCCGCCTTCAGGGCTTCCGGGTCCAGGTCCCGCCCGATGAAGACAAGGCGGGACACGCGGGGCTCGTCCTCACGCCAGGGCCGCTGGAGATCGCCCTCCAGGATCATGTGAACGGCCTGGAAGACCAGGCGGCGCTCCTCTCCCGACACATTGATGATGCCCTTGGCCCGCAGGATGTCCGGGCCCTGGGTCTGGAGAACGTCGTTGATCCAGGCGCTGACCCGGGCGCCGTTCATCGGCCGGTCGAGGGTCAGCGACACGCTGGAGATGCCGGCCTCGGCTGCATGGTCGTGCCCGTGCCCGTGCCCGTGGTCATGATCATGCCCGTGGTGATGGTCATGGTCATGGTGGTCGCAGGATTCGTCGTGGACGTGGCCAGGCTCGCCATGCGCCGGGTTCAGGAACTCCGGCTGGAGCTCCGTGATCCGCTCCAGGTCGAATCCGCCGCGGCCCAGGATCATCTCCAGGGGAACGTTTGACCTCTGGGCCCGGTGAATGGGCGCCAGCGGGTTCAGCCGGCGGATGCGCGCCTCGATGTCGCGAAGCTGGGCTTCCGAGACAAGATCCGTCTTGTTCAGGATGATCTGGTCGGCGAACGCGATCTGCTCGACAGCCTCGCGGGAGTCGCCGAGGCGAAGGGGAAGGTGCAGGGCGTCGACCACGGTGGTCACGCTGTCCAGCTCTGTCCGGGCGCGCACGTCGTCGTCGACGAAGAAGGTCTGGGCGACGGGCCCCGGGTCCGCCAGGCCCGTGGTCTCCACGATGATGGCGTCAAAGCCGCCCTTTCGCTTCATGAGCCCCGAGAGCACCCGGATCAGGTCGCCGCGCACCGTGCAGCAGACGCAGCCATTGTTCATCTCGAAGACTTCCTCGTCGGCGCCGACGATGAGGTCGTTGTCGATCCCGACCTCGCCGAACTCATTGACGATGACCGCATAGCGCCGGCCATGGTCCTCGGAGAGGATCCGGTTCAGGAGGGTGGTCTTGCCGGCGCCGAGGTAGCCGGTGAGTACGGTCACGGGGGTCTTCTGGCTCATGGCTTCCCATCTAATCCTTCGGGCGGCTTGGGGAAACCTCGTAGGCGCCCCGCCGGGCCGCTGCACTTGGCCAACCGCCCCAGACGTGTTACAAAGTTACAGAATGTCTCCGACGCCCTCCTGACGGGATCCCCCCAGTCTTGTCCCTCGCCCGCCTGCCCATCGATGAGACCGGCGTCCCCGCACGGGTCGCCCGCAATGAGCGGCGGACCTGGCTGGCCGCCCTGCTGGTCGCTGTCGCCTCCGCAGTCCAGGTCGCGGCGGGCCTGGTTTTCGGTTCGGTCGCCCTTGTCGCCAATGGCGCCCATTCCGGCGCCCATGTCGCCGCCCTCGCAGTGGCCGGAGCCGCCTACAGGGTGGCCCGGGCGCACGCCCACAATCCCCGCCTCGCCCACGGCGCGGGACGGATCGGCGACCTCGCCGCGTTCGCCAACGCCGTGCTTCTGGCCCTGGCGGCCTTCGGCCTCGCCGTCGAGAGCGTGTCTCGCCTGTTCACGCCCGAGGTCCCTGACTATCCCGCGGCCCTCTATGCGGCGGCGGGCGGGCTGGTCCTGAACCTGGCCTGCATGGCCCTCCTGCGTCCCGACGCCGCCGACCGGGGGAATCCCTCGGGCGACATCAACCTCTCGGCCGCACACCTCCACGTAGCCGCGGATGCGGCGGTCGCCGCCCTGACCCTTGCCGGGCTCTTCGCCGCCTCGCGACTCGGGTGGGCCTGGGCGGACCCCATCGCGGCCCTGGTCGGCGCGGGACTGATCGCCCACTTCGCCGCCTCGATCCTGCGGCGGGCAGGGGCCGCCCTCCTCGATCTTCGCCAGTCCCCCGCCCTTGAGTCCGAGGTGGCCCTCCGGCTGGAGGCTGCCGGTCTGGACGCCGAGGAGGTCCGCGCCTGGCGGACGGGACCCGGGCGCAGCGCCGTGGCCGTCCGTCTCAGGACGCCTTCCCCCGATGCGCCTGCGCAGGTTCGCCGCGCCCTGGAGGGCCTTGCCGGCGTCAGCCGGATCAGTCTGGACCTGACCTGAGGGCGGCCGGCTTGACGCCGCGGCCCGGATCAGGGCTGAAACACGCATGCCTTCGCCCTGGCTCCGCATGACACCGCCGCCTCCGCCGCCGCCGCCGGGCCTGGGCTGGAGGGCCCTTGGGCCCTTGCTGGCCCTGGCGGACGCCGCCTGGATCGCCCCGTCCCTCGTCATCCACGCCGCCCGCAGGCTGCCAGAGCGCCTTCGACCCCTGCCGGAGGCCGCCCTTGATGTGGGGGTCTCAGCCCTCCTGCTGGGATTCCGGCGTCCCCTGGCCACGATTTCCGCCGCCCTGGCCGTCACCATGGGCCCCATAGCCGCCGCCGGCGCCGCGCCGCTCCTTCGCACCCTGGAGCCATCCGCCATCGCCCATCCGCGACAGGGCCCGGGGCCTGCGGTCCGCCGGGATGCGGACCTCGCCGACCGGCCGGCGCCCCCGGCTCCGGAGGGATTCGCCGAACGCCTCGCCAGCCTGGACCCCGGTTTCCCAAGGCCCGTGGGAATCGCCGTTTTGGACATCCAGTCCGGATGGCTGGCGAGCTGGCAGGGCGACAGGCATTTCCCGCAGCAGAGCGTCTCCAAGCTCTGGGTGGCCCTGACCATAATGGACCATGTCGACGCCCGGCGGCTCGACCTCGACCAGGCGGTGATCCTCACGGATGCGGACCGGAGCGTCTTCAACCAGCCGGTCACCCACCTGATCGAGAACGGGACCTACGAGACGACGGTCCGCGACCTCGTCCGGCGCGCCCTGATCCAGTCGGACAACGCGGCGAATGACAAGCTGATGGCCCTGGCGGGCGGCCCGGCAGCCGTCCAGGCCTTCCTGGCCTCCCGCGGCATGTCGGGGATCCGGCTCGCCGAAGACGAGCGGCGCCTCCAGTCCCGGATCGCCGGACTGACCTGGAGCCCCGACCTCTCGGCCTACGGGGCCTTCGAGGCGGCCCGGGCGCGCCTGGATCCCGAAGCCCGTGCGGCCTCGCTCCAAGCCTATGTGGAGCAGCCCTTCGACGGGGCGACCCCCGCCGGCGTCGTGCGCGCCCTGGCGGCCCTCCACCGCGGCGAACTCCTCTCCAGGACCTCCACGGACTTCATCCTCGAGACTCTCGGGCGCGTGACCACCGGGCCCATGCGCCTGCGCGGCGGGCTGCCGCCGGGCTGGCGCGCCGCCCACAAGACAGGCACCGGCCAGGACTTCCGGGGCGAGACCTTCGGCCTCAACGATGTCGGCCTGGTGACGGCGCCGGACGGGAGGACCTACGCCGTCGCCGTGCTGGCGCCGCAGGCGCCCAAGGGCTCGCCCAATCGTCTCCGGGTCTTCCAGTCGGTCTCCGCGGCCCTTGTCGAGCAGTGGGGCGGACAGCCCCTTCCCCTGCCCGCCGGACGGCAGGCCGACCGCGCCGACTGAGCGTCCGCGCGTTGACTCAGGCGGGTCGGTCTGTATAAGAGCCCGCTTCCGCCCGCGGGGTTCCCTGCGGGCGCCGCTTTCTTTGCTATTTCTTCGGGACGCCAATCATGTACGCGGTGATCAGAACCGGCGGCAAACAGTACCGGGTCGAACCTGGCGACGTGCTGGTGGTCGAAAAGCTGGGCGGCGAGCCCGGCGCGGACGTGGCCTTCTCTGACGTCCTGATGCTGGGCGACGGCGCCGCGGTCACCGTGGGCGCCCCCACTGTCGAGGGCGCTGCGGTCAACGCCACCCTGGTCGAGACCCGCAAGGGCGAGAAGGTCCGGATCTTCAAGAAGACCCGCCGCCAGGGCTATCGCCGCACCCGCGGGCATCGCCAGACCGAGACCGTTCTGCGCGTCACCTCCATCACGGGCGCCGGCAAGACCGCCGCCTGGGACGGCGTGGTCGACCTGACGCCCAAGGCCCTGCTGGACGCCAAGGCCCGCAACCTGAAGGCCGTGGTCGCCTCGCTGGAAGCTGCGGCGCCCGCCGCCGCCCCGGCCAAGGCCGCCAAGGCGAAGGCTCCGGCCAAGGCCAAGGCCGCAGCTGCGGAGGCCGCCGAGGCCGCTCCGGCTGAAAAGCCCGCCGCGAAGAAGGCTGCGCCCAAGAAGGCCGCGGCCAAGAAGACCGACGCCGAATAAGCGTCGGAACCCAAGTTTCAGGAGGCCCCCATGGCTCACAAGAAATCCGGTGGTTCCTCGCGCAACGGGCGCGACTCGGCGGGCCGCCGCCTCGGCGTGAAGAAGTTCGGTGGCGAAGCGGTCCTGGCCGGCAACATCATCGTGCGCCAGCGCGGCACCAAGTTCTTCCCGGGCGACAATGTCGGCATGGGCAAGGACCACACCCTCTTCGCGACCGCCCACGGCGCCGTGAAGTTCATCACCAAGCGTGATGACCGCACCTACGTCTGCGTGGAAAACGCGGCCGGCTGACGCGGACCTTCCCGAAGGTCCGCCTGCCTGGCGGACCGGAGGATCTCCCGAAGCGGGGAGCCCGGGCGCCGGGCTCCCCGTTTTCGTTTCAGGCCCCCGCCAGAGGGGCCGGGAGGTCCCTGAAATGCGCCCCTTTCGCCCGGAACCCGTCATTCAGACGCCCCGCCTGCGCCTGCGCTCGCCCCGGCGCAGCGACGCCGCCCGCATCGCCGCCCTCTGCTCGGACTTCGAGGTCGCCCGGACCACGGCGCGCCTGCCCCATCCCTATTCCCTTGCGGACGCCGAGGCCTTCCTGGCTTCCGGCGACGTGCTGGATCCCGCCCTGGAGGCGCGCTTCGCCCTCGAGCATCCGGCGGAAGGCCTGGTCGGCTTCCTGTCCTTCTTCGGCGAGCCGGCCCCCGCGACGGAGATCGGCTACTGGCTGGGGAGACCCTACTGGGGTGCGGGCCTGATGACCGAAGCGGTCAAGGCCGCCCTGGACTGGGCCGCCCGGGACTGGGGCCGGACCTATGTGCGCGCCTGGCGGCTGGACGAGAACCCGGCGTCGGACGCGGTCCTGGTGAAGGCGGGCTTCCTCTACACCGGCGAGCGCCGCCAGACCTTCGTGCTGTCCCGCGGCGAGGCCCTGCCCTCGCGCGGCCAGATCTGGCTGGCCTGATTTTGTCGCCGGGACGTGCTAGGGCCACTCCATGAAGTTCCTCGACCAGTGCAAGATCTACATCCGCTCGGGCAATGGCGGCGGCGGCGCCGTGTCCTTCCGGCGGGAGAAGTACATCGAGTACGGCGGTCCGGACGGCGGCGATGGCGGCCGGGGCGGGGATGTCTGGATCGAGGCTGTTGAGGGGCTGAACACCCTGATCGACTACCGCTACCACCAGCACTTCAAGGCCGGCACGGGTATCCACGGCATGGGCCGCAACCGTCATGGCGCGGCGGGCGAGGACGTCGTCCTGAAGGTTCCCGTCGGCACAGAGGTGCTGGAGGAAGACCGCGAGACCCTGATCGTCGACCTGGACCATCCCGGCCAGCGCGTCCTGCTCGCCAAGGGCGGCAATGGCGGCTGGGGCAATGACCGCTTCAAGGGGCCGATCAACCAGGCCCCCTACCACGCCAACGCCGGCCAGCCGGGCGAGGAAAAGTGGATCTGGCTGCGGCTGAAGCTGATCGCCGATGTCGGCCTGGCCGGCCTGCCCAACGCCGGCAAGTCCACCTTCCTGGCGGCGGCCAGCGCCGCCCGGCCAAAGATCGCTGACTATCCCTTCACGACCCTGGCGCCCAACCTCGGCATCGTCGACCTGTCGCCCGAGGAGCGGTTCGTCATGGCCGACATCCCCGGCCTCATCGAGGGCGCTTCGGAGGGCGCCGGCCTGGGGACGCGCTTCCTCGGCCACGTGGAGCGCACGGCGGTCCTCATCCACCTTGTGGACTGCACCCAGACCGACGTGGCGGAGGCCTGGCGCACGGTCCGGCATGAGCTGGAGGCCTACGGCTCCGGCCTCGCCGACAAGCCCGAAATCCTGGCCCTCTCCAAGGTCGACGCCCTCGACGCGGACACCCTCGCCATGCAGCAGGAGGCCCTGGAGGCCGCCGCCGGCCGGCCGGTCAGCCTGGTCTCCGGCGTCTCGGGGCATGGCGTGAAGGATCTCCTGCGCGAGGCCTGGCGACAGGTCCAGGCGCGCCGCGCCGAGGCGAAGGCGGCCGGGGAGACCGCGGGAGACTGGCGCCCGTGAGCGACCTCGCCTCTGCCCGCCGGGTGGTCGTGAAGATCGGCTCGGCCCTCCTGGTCGGCCCGGACGGCGCCCCGGACGGGGACTGGCTGGCCGACTTCGCCGCTGACCTCGCCCGCCTGCGCAGCCGGGGCCAGCAGGTGCTGGTGGTCTCGTCCGGCGCGGTGGCCCTGGGGCGTCGGCGGCTGGGCCTGTCCCGAAAGACCCTGACCCTGCCGGAAAAGCAGGCCGCCGCCGCGGCGGGCCAGTCGGCGCTCATGCACGCCTGGGAGGCGGCCCTTGAACCCCATGGCCTGCCGGTCGCCCAGGTCCTGCTGACCCGCGACGACACCGAGATCCGCCGTCGATGGCTCAACGCCCGGGCCACCCTGGAGACCCTGCTCGACCTGGGGGTCGTGCCGGTGGTCAACGAGAACGACACGGTGGTGACCGAAGAGATCCGCTACGGGGACAATGACCGGCTCGCCGCCCGCGCGGCGCAGCTGATCGGCGCTGACCTCCTGGTCCTGCTCTCCGACGTTGATGGCCTCTATACCCGTGATCCCCGGTCCGACCCTGCAGCCGAACACGTGCCCCTGGTCACCGACCTCGACTCCGGGATCGAGGCCATGGCCGGCGGCGCCAACGCCTCGGCAGGGGTCGGGACGGGGGGCATGGCCACCAAGATCATGGCCGCCCGCATCGCCCGGCAGGCCGGCTGCGCCACCCTGATCACCCTTGGTCGGCGCGCCGGGCCCCTGGCGGCGGTGGAAGCTGGCGGCCGGGCGACCCTGGTCACGGCGGCCCTCTCGCCCCACGCCGCGCGCAAGTCCTGGATCGGCGGGTCCCTGGCCCCGTCCGGGGTGATCCGGATCGATGCGGGCGCCGCCCGGGCCCTCCGGGGCGGCAAGAGCCTGCTGGCGGCGGGGGTCACCGCCGTCGAGGGGCGTTTCGGCAAGGGGGATGCCGTCGTGGTCCGGGATGAGGCGGACCGCGAGGTGGCCAGGGGCCTGAGCCGCTACGATTCCGAGGACGCCGCCAGGATCTGCGGCCTCAGCTCCGCCGGGGTCGAGGCCGCCCTCGGCTTTTCCGAGGGGCCCGTCATCCACGCCGACGACCTGGCGGTCTCGGGCTAGTCAGCCCAGGGCGGTGACCTTCCGCGCGGCGAGGTCGGCCAGGCGGCCGGCGTCGATCCCCAGGCCCTCAAGAACCTCCCGGGTGTGCTCGCCCAGGGCCGGGCCCGGCCAGCGGACGCCTCCCGGGGTCTCCGACAGTTTCGGGAAGGCGTTCTGCATCTTCACCTTCCCGAAGACCGGGTGGTCCACCTCGACGATGGACTGGCGAGCGGCGAACTGGGGATCCTCCAGCATGTCGGGGGCGCGGAAGATGCGGCCGCAGGGCACGCCGTTGGCCTCCAGCAGGGCCAGGAGCTCGGGCAGGGGCCAGTTGCGGGTCCAGGCCGAGACGATCGCGTCCAGCTCGGCCTGGTTCTCGCCGCGGGCGGCGTGGGTGGCGTAGCGCGGGTCGGCGGCCAGGTCCTCCCGGCCCATGGTGGCGGCCAGCCGGGCGAAGACGGCGTCGCCATTGCCGCCGATCAGCAGGCTCTCGCCGTTGGCGCAGGGGTAGACATTGGACGGCGCGATGCCGGGCAGGATGGAGCCCGACCGCTCACGGACATAACCGGTCAGGTCGTACTCGGTGACCAGGTTCTCCATCACGGAGAGCACGCTCTCATAGAGGGCCGCGTCGATCATCTGGCCCCGTCCCGTTCGTTCACGGTGGTGCAGGGCCATCATCACGCCGATGACGGCGTGCAGGGCGGTCAGGCTGTCGCCAATGGAAATGCCCGCCCGGGCCGGCGGACGGTCGGGCTCGCCCGTCACGTAGCGCAGCCCGCCCATGGCCTCGCCGATCAGGCCGTATCCGGCCCGCTCCGAATAGGGCCCGGTCTGGCCGAAGCCCGAGACCCTGGCCATCACCAGACGGGGATTGCGGGCGGCGAGGGCCTCATAGCCCATGCCCCACTTCTCCATGGCGCCGGGGCGGAAGTTCTCGATCAGGACGTCAGCCTGGTCGATCAGGGCCAGGGCCAGCTCGCGGCCCTCGGGCTGGCGCAGGTCGAGGGCCACCGAGCGCTTGTTCCGGCCGATCACCGGCCACCAGGGCGACAGTCCCTTGGGGAGGGACCGGCCCCACTGGCGCATGGGATCACCCTTGCCCGGGTCCTCGACCTTGACCACGTCGGCGCCGAAGTCGCCCAGCACCTGGCCGCAGAAGGGACCGGCGATCAGGGTGCCCATCTCCACGACCTTCAGGTCGGACAGGGGGCCTTTGGGCGTAGGGTCGGACATGGCGCGCTCCGGTTCCGGTCGGGGGACCTAGGCCGCAGGGCGGGAACGGTGTCAATCACCCGCGCCCCCTGTCGCGCCCGGGGTTTTCCTCGCGCCGCGCGGGGCGTATTCCCACCCCATGACCCGCTTCACCCACGCCCCGCCGCCCCCGGTCCTTGTCCCCGTCGAGGGATCGGACGCCGTCTTCCCGGTCCGCCGGGTGCTGTGCGTGGGCCGCAACTACGCCGCCCACCGGCGCGAGATGGGCGGCGACGACCGGGATCCCCCCTTCTTCTTCGCCAAGCCGGCGGACGCCGTCGTCCCGCCTGGCGGGCCCGTGCCCTTTCCCCCGGCCACGACCAACCTGCACCACGAGATCGAACTCGTGGTCGCCCTCAGGTCCGGCGGCGCGGACATCCCGGTCGATGAGGCCCTGGGCCACGTGTTCGGCTACGCCGTCGGGGTCGACCTGACCCGGCGCGACCTCCAGGCCCTGGCCAAGGACAAGGGACAGCCCTGGGAGGCGGCCAAGGGGTTCGACGCCTCCGGGCCCGTCTCGGCGATCCTGCCCTGGACGGGCGCGCCGCCCCAGGGACGCATCCGCCTGTCCGTCAACGGCGAGACCCGCCAGGACGCCGTGGTGGCGGACATGATCTGGAACGTGGCGGAGATCCTTTCCGAGGCCTCCCGTCTCTGGACCCTGCAGGCCGGCGACCTGATCTTCACCGGCACCCCTGAAGGCGTGGGGCCCCTGCAGGCGGGCGACCGGGTCGAGGGCGAGGTCGAGGGCGTCGGCGCCCTGGCCTTCCGGCTGGACTGACCGCCTTGGGCCTGACCCTCTACAGCTTCTGGGCCGCCACCGCCCCCTACCGCGTGCGCATTGGCCTGGCCCTGAAGGGCCTCGACTTCGACATCGTCCCCGTGGACCTGCGCGCCGGCGACCAGCACGGCGAGGCTTACCGGGCGCGAAACCCCCAGGGGCTCGCCCCCGCCCTGGACACCGGTTCCGGCGACCTCCTGACCCAGAGCCTGGCCATCCTGGAATGGCTGGAGGACACCCATCCCCAGCCGCCGCTCCTGCCGCCGGACGCCCTGGGCCGCGCCAGGGTCCGGGCCATGGCCGCCCTCGTGGCCTGCGACATCCACCCCCTGAACAATCTTAGGGTGCATCAGGCCCTGCAGGGACTGGGCGTCGGCCGCGAGGCCGTCACGGCCTGGTCCGCCCGCTGGGTCAGCGACGGGTTCGACGCCCTGGAGGTGATGGTCGCCCGGCACGGCGGGGCCTTCGCCTATGGCGATGTTCCGGGCCTCGCCGACTGCCTTCTGATTCCCCAGGTCTATGCGGCGGCCCGCTACGACCTCGACATGAACCGCTGGCCGGCCCTGAAGGCCGTCGCCGACCGTGCGGCGGGCCATCCGGCCTTCGAGGCCGCCCACCCCAAGAACCAGCCGGGAGCGCCGAGACCCTGATGCTTGAGGACCTCAAGGCCAACAACCGGCGCTGGGCCGCCGCCAAGCTGTCCGTCGATCCGGGATTCTTCCGCCGCCTCGCCGGGCAGCAGAGCCCGGAATACCTCTGGATCGGCTGCGCCGACAGCCGGGTGCCCGCCAACGAGATCGTCGGCCTCGATCCCGGCGAGCTCTTCGTGCACCGCAACGTCGCCAACCTGGCCCCGCCGCAGGACGCCAACTACCTGTCGGTGCTCCAGTTCGCGGTCGACGTCCTGAAGGTCCGGCACGTCATGGTCGTCGGGCATTACGGGTGCGGTGGCGTTGCGGCGGCCGTCGATGGCCAGCGCCGCGGCCTGGTCGATCACTGGCTGCACCCCATCCGCGAGATCTACGCCGAGCACCGCGGCGAACTCGAGGCGCTGCCGGACGGGCCGCGACTCGACCGGCTTTGCGAGCTCAACGTCATACGCCAGGTCCGGAATGTCGCCTCGGACGTCTTCGTCCAGGAGGCCTGGGCGCGCGGCCAGGCGCTCAGCGTCCATGGCTGGATCTACGCCATCCATGACGGCCTGCTGACGGACCTGTCCGTGACGGTCTCGGACGCCGCGGGCCTGGAGGCCCTGCAGCCCGGCGTCAGGCCAGCTTGATCTCCCTCAGCCTCTGCTGAAGGAAGGCGTCGGCGGTGATGGGCTCGGGGAAGGCGTCCGGCCGGTCCGACGTGACGCAGCCCGGCAGGGTGCGGATCTCGAAGTCCGGCCGGAAGTGCAGGAAGAAGGGCGTGGAATAGCGCGAGAAGCCCCGCCGTTCCGGCGCGGGATTGACCACCCGGTGGATGGTCGAGGGCAGGACCCTGTTGCTCAGCCGCTCCAGCATGTCGCCGATGTTGCACACCAGCGACCCGGCCGGCGGGTTTACGGCCAGCCACTGGCCATCGTGGTCCAGGACCTCAAGTCCGGCCTCCTCGGCGCCGAGCAGGAGGGTGATGACGTTGATGTCGCCGTGCGCCCCGGCCCGGATGTTGGGGCCGTCCGGCGGCGCGGGGGGATAGTGCAGGAGCCTCAGGATCGAGTTCCCGTCGCGCACGGGGTCGTCGAACCAGCGGCGCTCCAGGCCCAGATAGGCGGCCAGGGCCTGCAGCACCCGCAGGCCGAAATCCTCCAGGGCGTTGAACAGCCAGGTGATCTCTTCGCGGAAGTCCGGGACCTCCGCGGGCCAGACATTCGGCGGCATGACCGGGGCGTAGGGGTGACCCGCCGGCAGATCCCGGCCCATGTGCCAGAACTCCTTCAGGTCGAAGTGCTGGGAGTCCTTGGCGGTTTCCACGCCGAAGGGCGTGTAGCCCCTCTGGCCGCCGACGCCCGTGACATAGCGGCGCTTCACCGCCTCCGGCAGGGCGAAGAAGGCCTGCGAGGCCGCAAGCGCCCTGTCGATCCGGGCCAGGTCCAGGTCGTGGTGGGCGATCACGCAGAACCCGTAGCGGACAAAGCTGTCGCCCAGGCGGCGGGAGAAGCCCTCGAAGTCGGCGGACCAGTCGTTGAAGTCCACCGGCGGCAGGCCGGAGGGGGCGGGAGTCTGGGTCATGTCCGCCTCCTACACCCGGGCGGGCCTCCGCGCCAATCCGGAGGCCCCCCAGGGCGTCGCGGGCGTTTTCAAATGCTGCATTGCAGCGTAGGGTGAGGGAATGGCGACCAAGATCCAATCCGATGCGGCCTCCGCCCTCTCCGGCCTGCTGTTCGACGGCATGACGGTCATGGCCGGGGGCTTCGGCCTCTGCGGCATTCCCGAGAACCTCATCCTGGCCATCCGCGAGTCCGGGGTGAAGGACCTGACGGTGGTCTCGAACAACTGCGGCGTCGACGGCTTCGGCCTGGGCCTGCTGCTCGAGAACGGCCAGATACGGAAGATGATCAGCTCCTACGTGGGCGAGAACGAGCTCTTCGAGCGGCTCTACATCGAGGGCCGGCTGGAGGTGGAGTTCACGCCCCAGGGCACCCTGGCCGAGCGCATCCGGGCCGGCGGGGCGGGCATCCCGGCGTTCTACACCCGGACGGGCGTCGGCACGGTGGTCGCCGAGGGCAAGGAGACCCGGGAGTTCGACGGCGAGACCTACCTGATGGAGCGGGCGCTGAAGGCCGACCTGTCCATCGTCAAGGCCTGGAAGGGCGATGCCGAGGGCAACCTGATCTACCGGAAGACCGCGCGGAACTTCAATCCGATGATGGCGACGGCGGGCCGGGTCTGCGTGGCCGAAGTCGAGGTCCTGGTCGAGACCGGAGCCCTGGACAAGGACATGATCCACACCCCCGGCGTCTACGTGCATCGCATCCTGAAGGGCCCGGCCTACGAGAAGCGTATCGAGCGCCTGACCACCCGTCCCCGCAGCGAGAAGGCGAGCGCCTGATGCCCTGGACCCGCGACGACATGACCGCCCGGGCGGCGCGCGAGCTGAAGGACGGCTTCTACGTCAACCTCGGCATCGGCATCCCGACCCTGGTCGCCAACCACATCCCGCCGGGCGTGCAGGTCACCCTGCAGTCCGAGAACGGCATGCTGGGCATGGGCCCCTATCCCTTCGAGGGGGAGGAAGACCCCGACCTGGTCAACGCCGGCAAGATGACCATCAGCGAGCTGGACTCCTCGTCCTATTTCAACAGCGCTGAATCCTTCGCCATGATCCGTGGCGGACATATCGACCTGTCGGTGCTCGGCGCCATGCAGGTGGCCGCCAACGGCGACCTGGCGAACTGGATGGTGCCCGGCAAGATGGTCAAGGGCATGGGCGGGGCCATGGACCTGGTGGCCGGGGTCAAGCGGGTCATCGTGGTCATGGAGCACTGCGAGAAGTCCGGTCGGTCCAAGCTGGTGCGCGAGTGCACCCTGCCCCTGACGGGCAAGGGGGTGGTGGACCTCCTCATCACCGACCTCGGGGTCTTCGAGATCAACCGCGGGCGTTCTGCGGTCCGTCTTGTGGAACTGGCCCCGGGCGTTACGCTCGACGAAGTCCGGGCCCGGACCGAGGCGGATTTCGTCACTGACCTCGCCTGATCCGGGAGCCGGAAGAGGAGGCGGACCCATGATGCGCGTCGCACTTGCCCTTTGCCTGGCCTTCCTGGCGGGCGCCGCGGTTCCCGCCGCCTCCGCGCCGCCCAAGGGGGCGAACCTCAGGACTTCTGTCTTCGCGGGCGGCTGTTTCTGGTCCGCCGAGCACGACATGGAAAAGGCTCGCGGGGTGGTCGACGTCGTCGTTGGCTATTCCGGGGGTGCGAAGCGGAATCCGACCTACGAGGACCATGAAGGTCACCTGGAGGCCATCCGGGTCACCTGGGATCCCGCCCGCACCACCTATCCCGACCTCGTCGCGGCCTTCTTCCGGAACATCGATCCCACAGATCCCAACGGCCAGATCTGCGATATCGGCCCCAGCTACCGGACAGCGGTCTTCGTCGCGGACGACGCCGAGCGTCGCGCCGCCGAGCAGGTCAAGGCCGACGTCGCCCGCCAGATCCGCCGGCCCGTCGCCACCCGGATCCTGCCCCGCGCCACCTTCTGGGTGGGCGAGGGCTACCACCAGGACTACGCCCACAAGAATCCCGGCCACTACAACCGCTACCGGGTCGGCTGCGGCCGCGACGCGCGGATTCGGGCGGTCTGGTCAGGCCGGGGCTGAACGGCGCCTTCCAAACGGGCGCTCCTGGCCGGTGAGCGTGGCGTTTTTGCAGCACTTCGGCCCGCCGCGCGGGTTGTCAAAAAAGCGTCACCCCAATTGTGACATTCCGGGGTATACGGGCCCCCAACCGGTCGGGGCAGGCTGCAGGCCGGATTGATCCGATGGAGGGGTATCCATGATGTCCACGAGAATGCTCGCCAACAGCGCGGCGGTCGCCGCCCTGATGTGCGCCATGGCCGTCCCGGCCTTCGCGCAGGAAACCACCAGCGCCATCCGTGGCCGCATTACCGACAGTTCGGGCGCGGCTGTCGCCGGCGCCACTGTCAGCATCACCCACGTTCCCACCGGGACCACGGTGACCACCCTTTCCGGTCCGGACGGCTTCTACTCCGCCCGCGGCCTCCGCGTCGGCGGCCCGTACAAGGTCGAGGCGACCTCCTCCGGCCGTTCCGAGTCCTCCAGCATCCAGTCGGTGGGCGTCGGCGCACCGGTGACCGTCAACCTCGCCTTCGCCGGCAACCAGGTCGAGGAGGTGGTGGTCACCGCCGCCCTGGCCAGCCGCGAGGAGAATGGCGGGCCGACCTCTAACTATGGCCTTGGCGATATCCAGGACCTGCCCAGCCTGAAGCGCGACCTCAAGGACGTCGCCCGCCTCAACCCCTTCGTGGTGCTGGACCCGTCCAACCTGGACGCCGTCTTCGCCGGCGGCGTGTCCAACCGCTTCAACAGCCTGACCGTCGACGGCGTGAAGCAGAACGACGACTTCGGCCTGAACAACAACGGCTATCCCACCCAGCGCAGCCCGATCTCGCCGGACGCCGTCCAGGCCATGTCGGTGAACCTTGCGCCCTACTCGGTGCTCTACAACGACTTCCAGGGCGCCAACATCAACGTGGTGACCAAGTCCGGCACCAACGAATTCAAGGGCACCTTCGTCTACGAGTACTCCGACCAGGACTATATCGGCGACAAGGCCAACGGGCAGACCTTCACCAACATCTTCGAGGAGAAGTCCTGGGCCGCCACCCTCGGCGGGCCGATCATCAAGGACAAGCTCTTCTTCTTCCTGTCCTACGAGCAGTTTGACGCCGAGCGGGGCACGATTGCTGGCCCGGTCGGTTCTGGAAAGCCGATCATCGCCGGCAACCCGAACGCCGCCATCCCTTTCATCACGCCGGCCCAGGTGACCCAGGTCCAGGACATCCTGAAGAATGTCTATGGCTATGGCGTGGACTCCGAGAGCTCCATCCTCAACAACCTGGCCCTGCCGGAAGAGGACACCAAGAAGCTCGTCAAGCTCGACTGGAACATCACCGACAATCACCGCCTGGCCTTCACCTGGCAGTCCACCGAGGGCACCCGCCTGATCGAGGGCAACCGTTCCTCCTCGACCCAGCTGGCCCTCTACTCGAACTACTACACCAAGGGCGATGACCTCACCGTCTACACCGCCCAGCTGAACTCCGAGTGGACCGACAACCTCCGCACCGAGCTGACCGTCACCCAGAAGGAAGTGGTGACCCTGCAGATCCCGGTGGGCGGCGTCTCCGGCAACGCCACGGGCAATGGCGATGAGTCGGCCGAGTACGGCCAGTTCTCCATCGGCGCCAACCCGGCGGTCTCCGGCACGGCCACCCGGATCCTCGCCGGCCCGGACAACTCGCGTCACGCCAACGAGCTTGAGAACACCGTCAAGACCTATCGGGCCCGCGCTTTCTACGACCTGGGCGACCACGAGTTCGCCGCCGGCGTCGAGAAGGAGAACCTGGAGGTCTACAACCTCTTCGCCCAGCGCACCGAAGGCGAGTTCACCTTCAACAGCGTGGCGGACCTCCAGAACAAGGTCCTGAACCAGCTCGTCTACCAGAACGCCATTGTCGACGCGAACGGCGACGGCGTGCGGAACGAGAAGGATCTGGCCGCCCAGTTCGACTACGACACCTGGAACATCTACGCTCAGGACACCCTGCGGATCACGCCGGACCTGACCGTGACGGCCGGCTTCCGCTACACCCGGCTCAACCAGGACGACAAGCCGCTCGCCAACCCCTACTTCCTCAGCCGTTACGGCTTCTCCAACTCGGAGAACCTGGATGGCAAGTCGGTCTTCATGCCGCGCCTCAGCTTCGACTGGCGGCCGGACTATGAGGCCAACTTCGGGGCGGTGGGCGTCAGCAAGCTGCGGGTGACCGGCGGCTTCGGCCTCTTCTCCGGCGGCGCCGCCACCGTCTGGGTGTCGAACAGCTTCTCCAACACCGGCGTCCTCGGCGCCAGCGTCTCCTGCCTGCGCAACGCCACCAGCTCGGCTTGCGGCCTGGCCGCCGGCACGAACGACAACGCCATCCTGGGCCAGGTCACCAGCTTTGCGGACCTGCCGACGGCGCTGGAGGCCCTGCTCGACCCGACCAAGCCTGCGATCGTCAACATCCAGCGTTCGGCCGGCGCCAACGGCATCGACCCCAGCTTCGAGCCGATCCAGACCTGGAAGAGCAGCCTGACCTTCGCCGGTGACCTGAACCTCGGCTGGCTGGGCGACAACTACGAGTTCTCGGTGGACTACCTGCGCGGCGACGTCCGCAAGGGCATCCTCTGGAAGGACTATCGCGGCGGTCTCTCGCCGGTCGCCTATGCGCCGGATGGCCGGCCGATCTACCGCCGGAACGCCGAGCGCGGCCTCTTCGTCACCGGCGTGCCCTCTTCCGATACCGGCAGCGACCTGATCCTGACCAACACGGACCAGGGCTTCCAGCAGGCCTGGGCCTTCAGCCTCTCCAAGTCCTGGGACTCCGGCTTCGACGGCAGCTTCAGCTACACCCTGACTGACGCCAAGGACGTGAACCCGGGCACCAGCTCCGTGGCCTTCTCGAACTGGGCCAACCTGGCCACGGCGGACGTGAACAATCCGGGCCTGGCGACCTCGAACTACGAGATCAAGCACTCGTACAAGCTGCGCCTGTCCTGGACCAAGGAACTCTGGGAAGACAACAAGACCAACGTCTCCCTGTTCATGGAGCACCGGTCGGGCCTGCCCTACAGCTTCGTCTACAACATGTCCGGCTCGGCCTCGATGTCGACCTTCGGCGACGGCGCCTCGAACCGCCAGCTGTTCTACGTCCCGCAGGTGGACAGCTCGGGCAATGTGACCCTGACCAGCGACCCGATCGTCACCTACGCGGCGGGCTTCAACATGGCGGCCTTCAACGAGTACCTGAAGGGCGTCGGCCTGACCGATCACGCGGGCAAGATCTCGCCGCGGAACGGCTTCCGTTCGGATGACGTCACCCGCTTTGACCTGCGCCTGAGCCAGGAGCTGCCGGCCTTCGTGCCGAACGGCGCCAAGCTCAAGCTGTTCGCTGACTTCATCAACATCGGCAACATGATCAACGACGAGTGGGGCGTCTTGGAACAGGTGGACTTCCCCTACGTGGCGCCCATCGTCGGGGTCAGCCTGGCCGGCGGCAAGTACACCTATTCGAACTTCCAGCCGGCGGTGAAGACGCTGTCCAACTCGGACGCGCCGAACCGTTCGCTCTGGCAGGTCAAGTTCGGCCTGAAGTACTCCTTCTGATCCCGACCGGGTTCAGCTGAGTTCAGGGGCGGTCCGGCGACGGGCCGCCCCTTTTTCATGCGCCGGGTTGACGTGGGGGCCGGCCTCGCCCATCTGCCCGCGTCCCTTCAGGGAGAACCGCGCCATGTCCCGCCCCGTTCCCGCCGAGTGGGCCCCTCACCGGGCCATGTGGCTGGGCTTTCCCAGCCACGGAGACCTCTGGGAGGACAACCTCGTCCACGCCCAGGACGAGGTCGAGGCCCTGGCCCGCGCCCTGGCCGGTCCCGGCGGCGAGACC
>JBJOJL010000019.1:0-30448 GCA_046046615.1 Pseudomonadota bacterium | reverse complement strand
GAATGACTGAGCCAATTGCTCCCCCAAGGGGGAGCTGCCGGCGAAGCCGGCTGAGGGGGTCAACGGCCCCTCAGCTGACCCCCTCAGCCTCGTGGATTCAGGAGGCGGGCAGGCAGAGGCCCGGGGCGGTTCCGGCGGGCCAGGCCAGGGTGGCCAGGGCGAAGGCGATCAGGGCGCCGCCCGCCGCCAGCCTGAGGGCCGGGCGCGATCCCGCCTGCACCAGGCTGGAGGCGCCCAGGGCGGTGGCGGTCACCGAGGGCAGGACGCCGAGGGCGAAGCCGGCCATGACCAGGGCGCCCCGGCCCGGCGTTCCGGCCAGCAGGGCGTAGAGCAGGGCGGCGTAGACCATGCCGCAGGGGATCAGGCCCCAGGCCAGGCCCGCCGCCGTCGCCGCCAGGCCGCGGGACGAGCGCCGGGCCTTGAGCATCCAGCGGGACAGGGGCTGGAACAGCCGGCCGAGGATGGCGGGGGAGGGGACGAGGCCCATCAGGCCCAGGGCCGTCCAGATCAGGACGGCGGCGCTGACCTTCTGCAGGATCCCGAAGGCCTCGGACAGGTCGAGGGCGCCGTAGAGCCCCGCCCCGGCCCAGCCCAGGGCCGCGCCCGCCGCCATGTATCCCGCCGCCTTGCCCGCCTGGGCCTGGAGGAGGACGACGAGACGCCCCCCGGGTCCGGCCCCCGGCGCCGCCGCCAGGGCGATGGAGGCGGCGATGCCGCCGCACATGCCGGCGCAGTGCAGGCTGGAGGCCAGGCCCAGCAGCAGGCCGCCGCCGAAATCCAGGGTGATCATGCACAGCCTCGCCGCCGGTCGTCCGGTGCTGCTATAGAGCCCCCATGGCCGAAGCCTTCAACTCCGTAGAACTCCCGTCCGACAAGGCCGCGCGCTACGCCGCCCTGGAGGTCGAGGTCGCCTCGGTCCTTGACGGCGAGCCCGACCTGACCGCCCGCATGGCGGTGGTGGCGGGCATGCTGGCCCAGGCCTTCCCGCATTTTTTCTGGACCGGCTTCTACCGGGTCGATCCTGAGCGGCCGGAAGAGCTGGTCCTGGGCCCCTACCAGGGCACGCTGGGCTGCCTGCGCATCGCCTTCGGCAAGGGGGTCTGCGGGACGGCGGCGCAGCGGCGCGAGACGGTGGTCGTCGAGGACGTCCACGCCTTCCCCGGGCACATCGCCTGCGACTCCCGGTCGGCCAGCGAGATCGTCTGCCCGGTCTTCGACGCCGGTGGGACGCTCATCGCCGTGCTGGACGTGGACGCCGAGATCCCCGCCGCCTTCGACGCGACGGACGCCGAGGCCCTGAATCGCCTCCTGGCCCGGATTTTCTCGGCCTGATCCCGTCGGGACGGGTGCGGAACGACTTGGCTTCCCCCGCGTCCGGGGCCTATGGTCCCGCCCCGATGCACCCCGGGATCGCCCGGGCGCGAGAATGGGAGCGAAGACATGGCCGAGGCCTATATCGTTGCGGCGGGTCGCACCGCCGGCGGCCGCAAGGGCGGCAAGCTGAAGGACTGGCACCCGACGGACCTCGCCGCCGTCGTGCTGAACGACCTGGTCGACCGGACCTCGATTGATCCGGCCGCCATCGAGGACGTGGTCATGGGCTGCGTCATGCAGGTGGGCGAGCAGTCCACCAACGTCGCCCGCAACGCCGTGCTGGCCTCCAAGCTGCCCGAGAGCGTGCCCGCCACCAGCGTCGACCGCCAGTGCGGCTCGTCCCAGCAGGCCCTGCAGTTCGCCGCCCAGGCGGTCATGTCCGGCACCATGGACGTGGTCATCGCCGCCGGCGTCGAGAGCATGAGCCGCGTGCCCATGGGCCTGTCGGTCTCCCTGCCGGCCCAGAACGGCTTCGGCGTGCCCAAGAGCCCCTGGCAGGAAGAGCGCTATCCCGGCATCCAGTTCTCCCAGTTCATGGGCGCCGAGATGGTCGCCGAGAAGTACAAGCTGACCAAGGACCAGCTGGACGAGTACAGCTATCGCAGCCACCAGCGCGCGATCGCGGCGACCCAGGCCGGCGCCTTCAAGGACGAGATCATCGGCGTCGAGATCAAGGACGCCGACGGCAACACCGTCATTCACACGGTGGACGAGGGCATCCGCTTCGACGCCAGCCTCGACGGCATCCGCGGCGTGAAGCTGCTGCGTGAAGGCGGCCGGATCACGGCGGCCTCCTCCAGCCAGATCTGCGACGGCGCCTCGGGCGTCATGGTCGTCTCGGAGCGCGCCCTGAAGGAGCACAACCTGACGCCCCTGGCCCGCATCCACCACCTGTCGGTCATGGGCCATGACCCGGTGATCATGCTGGAAGCCCCGCTTCCCGCCACCGAGCGCGCCCTCAAGAAGGCCGGCATGAAGGTCTCGGACATCGACGTCTTCGAGGTCAACGAGGCCTTCGCCTCCGTGCCGGTGGCCTACCTCCAGCACCTCGGCGTCGACCCCGAGAAGCTCAACGTCAACGGCGGCGCCATCGCCCTGGGCCACCCCCTCGGCGCCTCCGGCACCAAGCTGATGGCCACCCTGATCAACGCCCTGAAGGGCAAGGGCGGTCGCTACGGCCTGCAGACCATGTGCGAAGGCGGTGGTCTGGCCAACGTGACCATCATCGAGCGCCTGTAAGGCCTCGGTGTCCGGCAGGCGGATCGTCGTCACGGGGGCCTTCGGGACCCTGGGCGCTGCGGTGGCGAAAGCCGCTGCGGCGGGCGGCGGCCGCCTCGCCCTCCTGGACTTCGCGCCCGCGCCCCCGGACGGCCTCGTCGCCGCCTGCGGGCCGGGCGTTGTCGTTTTGGGCGGGGTCGACCTGACCGATCCCGCTTCCGCCGCGCGGGGACTTGAAGCCGCCGCATCGGGCCTGGGCGGGATCGACGCCCTCCTCAACATCGCCGGCGGCTTCGCGTGGGAGACGCTGGATGGCGGCGAGGCCGCCACCTGGGACCGGCTCTACCGGATGAACGTCGCCACGGCGGCCAACGCCTGCCGCGCGGCCCTGCCGCACCTGCGCGCCTCGGCGGCCGGGCGGATCGTCAATGTCGGCGCCAACGCCGCCCTGCGCTCCGGCGCGGGCATGGGCGCCTACGCCGCCTCCAAGGCCGGGGTCCACCGCCTGACCGAGAGCCTCGCCGAGGAGCTGAAGGGCGACCGGATCACGGTCAACGCCGTCCTGCCCTCGATCATCGATACTCCCGCCAACCGTGCCGACATGCCCAAGGCGGACCCGGCGCTCTGGGTCTCCACCGCCGAGCTTGCGGCGGTGATCCTGTTCCTCGCCTCGGAGGCCGCTTCGGCGGTGACCGGCGCCCTTGTCCCGGTGACCGGGCGCGTTTGAGTCACCGGTAGGCGCCTTTTTGCTGGCCCTGCCGGGCCTGGCGCGTCAGACTCCGCCACAGGGAGGAGTTCCAGTTCATGCTCGCGTCTGTCATCGCCGCTGTTTCGGGCCTTGCCCTTGCGGAGCCCCAGGCGGCGTCCGCCGAGGCCCCGCCCGCTGCGGTCGCCGCCTCCGTTCCCGCCGCTTCGGGTTCCGAAAGGGGGGTGATCTCCTACCCTCCTTCCTACTTCGCCGACGTGGGTCCCTCGACAGCCCTCGAGATGGTCCTGCGGCTGCCGGGCTTTTCCTTCGACAAGGGCGCCGCCGTCCGGGGCCTGTCGGGTTCGGGCGGGAACGTCCTGATCGACGGGGAGCCGCCGGTGTCGAAGAACGACACCCTGGAGGAGATCCTTCGGCGCATTCCCGTTTCGTCGGTCCAGCGCATCGACGTGATCCGCGGCGGCGCGCCTGGCATCGACATGCAGGGCCGCACGGTGATCGCCAACGTCATCCGCAAGTCCTCGTCCGGCGCCAAGGGTGCGGCCACCTGGACCACCTGGCCGATTGCTGACGGCCGGGTCCTGAACGGCCTGAGGGGCGAGGCGGAGTGGCGCTGGGACCGCAAGCTGCTCGAGGCGTCCTTTGTCTACGGCAAGGGCCCCAACGACCAGGCCGGCGACGGCGACCGCATACGCCTCGATCCCGCCGGCCGCCCCCTGATCCGCTCCACCATCGACTACGACGCCCAGGGCGAACGCAAGTGGCTGATGGGCGCCTACGAAACGCCTCTCGCCGGCGGCCGCCTGCGGGTCAATGGCACCTACATGGGCAATGATGCGGCGGGGGAATACTACGACCACATCGTCTATCCAGGCGTCTGGCGCGAGTACCAGTACGCGGCCGATGAGAAGGTCCAGGGCGAGCTGGGCGCCCGGTTCAACCGTCGCTTCGGGCCCAACCAGGTCGACCTGGTGGCCTTCCAGCAGTGGAACAACACCGACAGCCTCGTGCGGTTCGAGAGCCCCTCCATCAATCGCCTCTTCACCAACACCAAGGAGGTGTCGGAGACGGTGGGCCGCTTCCACTATCGCCGGACGGCCTCGCCTTCGCTGAACCTGGAGGCGGGGATCGAGGGCGCGCTCAATGCGCTGGATTCGACCACCGGACTCCAGGTCGGCGGCGTCGCCATCGCCCTTCCCGCCGCGAACGTGCATGTCGAGGAGCAGCGCGGCGAGATCTTCGGCACGGCGGCCTGGCGCGCCTCCCCGACCCTGGCCTTCGAGTTCGGCCTTCGCCAGGAGGCCTCGAAGGTGACCTCCTCGGGCGATGTCGTCCTGGAGAAGTCCCTGTCCTTCACCAAGCCCCGGGCGACCGCCACCTGGTCCCCCATGGCCGACCTGCAGGTCCGCGGACGGGTCGAGCGCGAGGTGACCCAGCTCAACTTCGACGACTTCGTCGCCAACAACAGCGTCGCCCAGACCGGGGCGGTGATCGCCGGCAACCCGGACCTCTCGCCCATGCAGGCCTGGGTGGCCGAACTGGCGGTGGAGCGCCGGTTCCTCAAGCGGGGCGCCGTCATCGTCACCCTTCGGAGGTCGGAGCTGAAGGACGTGATCGACCGGGCGCCGGTCTATCTCGGCAACCTGGTGGCCGATGCGCCCGCCAACATCGGCGACGGCTGGCGGAACGAGGTCCAGGTCAGCCTGAGTTCGCCCCTCGACGGGCTGGGGCTTCCCCTGTCCATGCTCAAGGCCCAGGTCACCTTCCGGCAGACGGAGGTCACCGATCCCACCACGGGCCAGCCCCGCCAGATCTCGGCCATCCAGACCTATGGCCCCCCGCCGGGCATCCAGGCGGTCCGGGAGTCGGAGTGGGAGCTGCACTACACCCAGGACCTGCCCAAGCTCCGCTCGACCTGGGGCGTCGACCTCATGGGCCCCTACATCGATCGCTATTTCCGCATGTCCGAGATCGAGACCCAGAAGGTCGAGATGTGGATGCTGGTCTTCGGTGAATGGAAGTGGCGGCCGGACGTCTCGCTCCGTGTCGAGGTCCAGGCGCCGCTCGGGCGGGATGTCGTGCGGGTCCGGGACGTCTGGTCAGGGCCGCGCAACACGGCGCCCTTCCAGTACGAGGACTATCGCAACCTCCAGTACGACGGCGCCATCCAGTTCCGCCTGCGCAAGACCTTCGGCTGACGCCGGGGCCTCAGGGCCGCTTGGGCGCGACCCGCCAGATCGCCTTGCCGCTGTCGTCCGCGACCAGGAGGGCGCCCTTGTTGTCGACAGCCACGCCGACCGGCCGGCCCCGCGTCTTGCCGTCTCCGGTCAGGAAGCCGTCCAGGAAGACCTCGGGCGGACCGGAGGGCTTGCCCCCGGCGAAGGGCACGAAGACCACGCGATAGCCATTGAAGGGCTTGCGGTTCCAGGAGCCGTGCTGGCCGACGAAGGCGCCGCCCCGGTACTTCGCCGGGAAGGCCTCCGCCCGGTAGAAGGCCAGGCCCAGGGAGGCCGTATGGGCGCCCAGGGCGTAGTCGGGCTTCAGGGCCTTGGCCACGAGGTCGGGGCGCTGGGGCTGCACCCGCTCGTCCACGACCTGCCCGAAATAGCTGTAGGGCCAACCGTAGAAGCCGCCGTCCTGGACGCTCGTCATGTAGTCGGGCACGAGGTCCGGCCCCAGTTCGTCCCGCTCGTTCACGGTCGTCCAGAGGGCGCCGGTGACGGGTTCGAAGTCGAGGCCATTGGGGTTGCGAAGGCCCGTGGCGAAGAGCCGTCCGGTCCGGGCGACCGGGTCGATCGCCCAGATCGCCGCCCGGCCTTCCTCCTCGGCCATGCCGTTCTCGCCGATGTTCGAGTTCGAGCCGACCGTCGCGTAGAGGGTCTTGCCGTCGGGGCTGGCGAAGACGTTCTTGGTCCAGTGGTGGTTACGGCCGGCGGGCAGGTCGAAGATCCGCTCGGGCGGGCCGGACACCTTGGTCTCGCCGGCCTTGTAGGGCAGGCGCACGATCCCGTCGTCCTGGGCGACATAGAGGCTGTCGCCCACCAGGGTCATGCCGAAGGGGCGCCGGATGTTCTCGGCGAAGGGGGTCTGGAGCTCGGCCAGGCCGTCGCCGTCGGCGTCGCGCAGCAGGGTGATCCGGTTCGGGCTGGTCCGCTGGAGGGCGCCGGCCTGGCCCATCAGCAGGTTGGCGACACGGTCGCGGAAGCCGGGCTTGCCCTTCTTCTCCGACGAGGATTCGGCCACCAGGACGTCGCCATTCGGCAGGACCAGCAGCCAGCGGGGATGGGCCAGGGCGCCGGCGAAACGGGTGACCTCGAAGCCCTCCGGCGCGCGGGGCGTCTCGTTTGCGGCCCAGCCCACCGGCTTGGCGATGGCGATCTGGGGAACAGCCGAGCGCGAGGGCGGGGGCAGCTTCGGGTCCGGGCCGAACCCGGCCAGGGGGTCGGGCGAGCCTCCGGCGGAACAAGCGGCGAGGAGGAGGGCGGCGCCCAGGGCCAGGGGCCGAAGCGGTCGGGTCAGCATGTCCGGATCTCCTTGAAGCGCCATCATCACCCGCTGGGGCGGGAACGCCAAGGGGCCGTTGACGTGGGGCGGGAAGCGGCCGAGCCTTCCCCTGCGTGACAGGCCCGCTCCGGGCCGGCGCACATGGGAGGGAAAAATGCCGATTGAACTCAGGCTTCTTGTTTACTCGTCCGCCCTGCTTCTTGTCCTGGTGCTCATCCAGGCCGCGGCAGGGGCCCGTTCCAAGGGGCTCCAGGTCATGGCGGATTCCCGGGATGGGCTCAGCCCGCCGGAAGGTTTCCATGCCCGCGCCCTGCGGGTGGTGGACAATCACCGCGAGGGGCTGACGATTTTCGCGCCCCTGATCCTTGTCGCGGCGGCGACAGGCAACCTGGGCGGCGCGGCGACGGTTCTGGGCGCCAAGCTGTTCTTCTATTCCCGCGTCGCCCACGCGGTTGTCTATCTGCTGGGCCTGCCCAAGATCCGTCCCCTGATCTGGGGCGTGGGCCTGGTCGGGATCCTGATGGTCCTCGCCGCCGTCCTCGGGATCGCCTGATCCCGGCGGCCGATTCCGGAGTGAAGCGGGCCGGCGTCATGTCGCCGGTCCGCGTCGTCCCGACCGCGTTGACCTCGCCGGGGAAGCAGCCAAGCATGACCCCGCGCGCCGTTATCCGGGAGGAAGACCATGACGTTCAGGACCGAACAGGAAGCCTTTTGGGCGGGCGCCTTCGGCGACGACTACATGTCGCGGAACCAGGGCGAAAAGCTCATCACCTCGAACGTAGTCCTGTTCGGGAATATCCTGCGTTCCGCCCCCGGCGTCCGATCCATTGTGGAACTGGGCTGCAATATCGGCCTCAACCTCCAGGCCCTGAACCGGATCGATCCTGAATTCGCCCTCTGCGGCTACGAGATCAACGCCAACGCCGCACAGAAGGCGCGTGACCTGGGGATCGCCGAGATCCACCAGCAGACCATCCTCGAGACGATGACCGGCGAGGGACGGTTCGACCTCGCCTTCACCAAGGGGGTCTTGATCCACATTCACCCCGACGAGCTTCCGAGGGTCTACGACAACCTCTTCGCGCTCTCGCGGCGCTACATCATGGTCTGCGAGTACTACAATCCCAGCCCGGTGACGGTGACCTATCGCGGGAATGCGGACCGTCTCTTCAAGCGGGATTTCGCCGGCGAGCTGATGGATCGCTTCGGCCTGAGGCTGGTCGACTACGGTTTCGCTTACCGGCGGGACAACTATTTCCCGCAGGACGACGGCACGTGGTTTCTTCTGGAAAAGCCGCTCTGAGCGGCGGCGCCTGCGCTCTGGCCTGGCGCAGGCGGACCGGCGCCGGGGCGCCGGTCCGTGACGCGGGTCTTAGCCCAGGGCGTCCTTGAGGGCCTTGGCGGGCTTGAACTTCAGGGCCTTCGAAGCGGCGATCTGGATGGTCGCGCCGGTCGAGGGGTTGCGGCCGGTGCGGGCCGGCTTGGACTGGACGGCGAACTTGCCGAAGCCGGGGATGGAGACTTCGTCACCCTTCACGGCGGCGCCGCGGATGGCGGCGAAGGTGGCCTCGATGGCGGCCTTGGCCTGGGCCTTGGTGAGCTTGGAGTCGGTCGCGGCGACAGCGTCGACCAGGTCGGAAATGTTCATGGAAAACCTTTCAAGCAGGGAATCGCTTGAGACGACCCTGCCAAGCCCGCCGCCGGATGTCACCTGCGTGAAACGCCGGAAGCGCCGCCAAAACGCGCAATAAACGCACTTCCGGCTAGAGAAGGGACTGAAAGAAGGACCTCGCCGCCGTGTAGCAGTACCTTGGCAGCAGGAGCTGGTGGTAGGCGTCGACCCAGGGCGGCATCGCCGACATCGCCTCAAGGAAGGGTCCCTTCCGGCTCCGGAAGTCCGCCTTGAGGGCTGCGAAGGGATCGTTCTCCGACGACGGCGCCTCGAAGTCGTAGAGGGCGACCACCCCGGGGTCCGGCGCGCGGTGCGGCTCACTCCAGTAGCGCATCATGAGTTCGCCGCCATAGGCGATGGGCGTTGCGGCGTCCCCCTTGCCGCCCATCATGAGGAGCGGCCTCTGCGGCTCCCAGCCCCGCAGGTCGCTTGCGATCACGGCGCGCCTCAGGCCGTTTCCGGACCTGGCGGGAGGCTCGCCGGTCCCGTAGGCGGGCCAGCCGCCGTCAGGATGGGCCTCAATGTCGGCGAGGTAAGCCGCCCTGAAGCGGTCGTGGATCAGCGGGCGCTCGCCAAAGCCCAGGGCGTAGACGTCGGCGAAGGTCTCTGGCGCGCGGGCCGGCGAGCTCTCGGCAAAGGTCCTCACCACGAATTCCGAGCTGCCGGGCGGGGCGACGGGCCGGTCGCTGAACACCGCCGTCGCCGGAAGCCGGCCCTGCTGGATCAGGAGGATGTGCGACGTCTCGTTCGGAAGCAGGGTGGCGACGTCGTCAGCCAGGTCCGCCGAATAGACATCCGAAGGCGTTCCGTAGACGTCGCCGAAGGCCTCCTGGTAGGCCCGGATGGCGAGAGGCATGTAGACGGTCGAGCCCTTCACCGGTCGCCCCAGGAAGATATCGTCGACGATGGCGGTCAGGGCGTAGGGCCCGGACATCGGGGCGGAGGCGGTGAGCTCCATGCCCCGGGCCTCCATCTCGCGATGGGTCGCCATGGTGAGCCAGCCCCCTTGCGAGTACCCGGCGAGGAAGAGCTTTTCCGAAGGCGTGCAGCCGACCTCGGGCATGAGTTCCCGCGCCGCCGCCAGGGCGTCGAGGACATCCTGGGTCTGCTGGGCGGCGTGCATATACGACTGGTGCGATGCATTGGAGGCGTCGAGGCCGGTGTAGTTCGGGGCCACCACGATGAAGCCCCGGCTGGCGTAGACCCCGGCAAGGCAGATGGCCCGCTCCGAGCCCGGGTTGGTTCCGGACAGGTCCGCCAGGTTGTAGGGCTTGTCAGGCATGGTCCCATGCAGGACCACCACCACCGGGTGCCGGTCGGCGCCCTCCGGCGGCCGACCCCGCGGCGCCATCAGGGCCGCTGTCGCCGTGACGGGGACGCCGGCGCCGTCCACGGTGTCATAGACGTAATGGTAGACATCGACGCCGCCCTGCGGCGGGCCGGAGACCTCCAAAGTCCACCGCCCTTCCTCGCATCCCGAGAGCTTTTCCGTCAGGCCCTCGGGGCTGAGCGCTGCGGTTCGGGAATGCTGGGCGGGACGAAGGCGTTGGGTTTTGGACATGCGGGCTCACTTGGGTTGATGCGGGTACATTCATCGCTGTGGGAAACGGGGGCAAGCCTCCCGGCGTTCTGGCGCGGGCTGTCGGGTGGTTTGCGCGCTCCGGGGGATTGGCCTATTGAGGCCCATCCTTGTTGGCTCCGAACGGGAGTGGATGCTTGTCCGTCCAGGACGCCCGCGAGAGGAATAAGACCTCCCACCGCTTCTCCGTCGCCCCGATGATGGACTGGACCGACCGGCACTGCCGGTCCTTCCACCGGGTGCTGACGCGGCGGGCCCTTCTCTATTCCGAGATGGTCACAAGCGCCGCGGTCCTGCATGGCGACCGCGAGCGTCTGCTGAGCTTTGATGCGGCCGAGCACCCCGTCGCCCTGCAGCTGGGCGGCAGCGATCCCGCGGAGCTTGCTGCGGCGGCGCGGATCGGCGAGGCCTTCGGCTATGACGAGATCAACCTGAATGTCGGCTGCCCTTCCGACCGGGTGCAGTCCGGGCGCTTCGGCGCCTGCCTGATGCGGGAGCCGGCCCTGGTGGCCGACTGCATGGCGGCGATCCGCGCGGCGGTCCGCGTCCCGGCGACGGTGAAGTGCCGGATCGGCGTGGATGACCAGGACCCGGAGGCCAGCCTCTTCACCCTGGTGGACGCCTGCGCGGCGGCGGGGGTCGACACCTTCATCGTCCATGCGCGCAAGGCGATCCTGAAGGGGCTGTCTCCCAAGGAGAACCGCGAGGTCCCGCCCCTGAACTATGATCTCGTTCGTCGCCTGAAGCGCGAGCGGCCCGGCCTGACCATCGCGCTCAACGGCGGGATCGGCGACCTTGAGGCAGCGGAGGCCCTGCTGGCGGACTTCGACGGGGTCATGCTGGGGCGCGCCGCCTATCACGATCCCGGGCTGCTGGGAGAGGTGGACGCCCGGATCTTCGGCGAGGGCGAGATCGTGACGCCGGAGGCCGCCGTGGAAGCCTATCTTCCCTATGTCGAGGCGCGCCTGGCCGAGGGGGTCCCGCTGGCGGCCATGACCCGTCACATGCTGGGCCTGTTCCAGGGGCGGCGCGGGGCGCGGGCCTGGCGGCGCCTCCTGACGGTGGAGTCGGTCAGGCCCGGGGCGGGGACGGAGGTCATCCTTCGCGCCTTGGCCGAGGTGTCCGGGTCAGGGGTGGAGGCGCAGGGTCTGGGGCGTGGCCTCGAAGCCGGAGAGCCGGCGCAGGTAGCTCATGCCCAGCAGTGAGGCGTCGGTGTCCCGGTCCAGGACCAGGGCGTCGACATTTCGCACCACGGCGCCATCGACGGCCACCGAGGGCAGGGTGATGCGCGCCGCCCGGGCCTCGCCGGCGGCGGTGGCCACCTTCAGGCCGTAGGTCAGGGAGTCCGGGTCGAGGCCCACCCGGCGGGCGTCGGCGGCGGTGAGGGACACCACGGTGGCGCCGGTGTCCACCAGCATCCGGACGGATTGTCCGTTGATCCGGGCCTGAGCCCAGTAATGGCCGTCCCGTCCCATCTCGATGGCCGCCCCGGCGGGGCTGGCCGGAACCGGGGACAGGGTCGCCGCCGTGGCGCGCACGGCCGGGGCGAACACCAGCACGGCCTGCCCCGCGGCGACCGCCGCAACAGCGGCGGCAAGGGCGATCATGGCCTTCCTGAGCATGTGCAGGGCGTCTCCCGGGGCAACAGGCGCGGAGCCTAGGGCGACAGGGTTAGCCGGATGTGAACGTGCGCCCCTCAGAACAGGGCCAGCTTCTCCGGTCGGATCAGGCTGCGGCGCGACGGCAGCTCGGCCATCACGGCGTCCCGGGCCTCGGGGGTCATCTTCGACCAGCCCGCCACCTCGTTCAGGCGGCGGTAGCATCCCATGCAAAGCCCGCTTTCGCCGTCGACGACGCAGACCTTGATGCAGGGGGTGCGCACCGCCTGCGGGGGACGATCCGGTTCGCTCATGGCTGTCGTCTGGCCTCCGCCGGCGGGAAATTCATTCATTGCCGGACCGGGGCCGCGCTACAAGCCCCAGATGCTTTTCCTCGCCCTGCTCCTCTTCGCCGCCGCCGAGCCCCGCGATCCGGGCCAGGGCAGGGCGTCGGTGGATTGCCGCGTCGCCGCCGGGGGGCGTCTCGAGGACTGCCGGCTGGTCTCCGAGGCCCCCGCCGGCGCCAATGTCGGCGCCTTCGCCCTGCAACTGGCCCGGAACACCCGGGTCGCGCCGGACGACCGCCGGATCCGCGCGGGGCGCATCGTCCTCAACTTCCGCCTCAAACTGCCCTGACGTCACCGGTTCGCCCCGCTTTTCAACGGCCGGTCCTTCACCTATGTGGGGCGGCGGAAAGGCGCGTATCGCCGCGCCAGACGCCGGAGCTTTCACATGAACCTGGATTTCTCCCCCGAGGACAACGCCTTCCGCCAGGAAGTCCGCACCTTCATCGCCGAGAACTACCCCAAGGCGCTGCGCGAGAAACAGGAGCGGGGCGAGACCCTGGGCAAGGAAGACTACCTCTCCTGGCACCGCATCCTGGCCCAGAAGGGCTGGTCGGTTCCGTCCTGGCCTGTGGAACTGGGCGGCACGGGCTGGACGCCCACCCAGAAGTACATCTGGTCCGAGGAGCAGGCCCGGGCCGACACCATCGGCGTCCTGCCCTTCGGCGTCTCCATGCTGGCGCCGGTGCTCTACACCTTCGGCACCGAGGAGCAGAAGCAGAAGTTCCTGCCCGGCATCCGCGACGGCCAGGTCTGGTGGTGCCAGGGCTATTCCGAGCCGGGCTCCGGCTCTGACCTCGCCAGCCTCAAGACCCGCGCCGAGCGCGTGACCGGCGACGACGGCAAGGAATATTACATCGTCAACGGCCAGAAGACCTGGACCACCCTTGGCCAGCACGCCGACTGGGGCTTCTTCCTGGTCCGCACCGACCCCGACGCCAAGCCGCAGTCCGGCATCTCCTTCCTGCTCATCGACATGAAGAGCCCGGGCATCTCGGTCCGCCGGATCACCACCCTGGAGGGTGGCCACGAGGTCAACGACGTCTTCCTCGACAATGTGAAGGTGCCGGTCGAGAACCGGGTCTTCCACGAGAACCAGGGCTGGACCTGCGCCAAGGCCCTCCTGGCCCACGAGCGGTCCGGCATCGCCGGGGTGGCGCGCTCCAAGCGCGGCCTCGAGCGCCTGCGCCAGATGGCCTCCACCGAGCTGTCCGACGCCGGCGGCGCCCTGATCCAGGACGCCTTCTTCCGTCGCAAGGTGGCCGAGCTGGAGATCGACCTGACGGCCCTGGAGTTCACGGAACTGCGCACCCTGGCCGGTGAATCCAGCGGCAAGGGCCCCGGCCCGGAAAGCTCGATCCTCAAGATCAAGGGCACCGAGATCCAGCAGCGCCTGCAGGAGCTGGCCCTTGAGGCCGCCGGCCACTACGGCGCGCCCTTCCTTGGCGAGGCGGGCCACAATTCCGGCATCGGGCCCCAGCATTCGCTGGACCTGGCCGGCGACTACTTCAATGGTCGCAAGACCTCGATCTACGGCGGCTCCAACGAGATCCAGCGCAACATCATCTCCAAGATGGTGCTGGGCCTCTAAGGCCTTCCAGGGACATTCAGGAGGGGCCAAGGGCCCCGGGCGGGACACACATGGATTTCAGCTTCACCGAAGAACAGTCGATGCTCCGCGACACGGTCGCGAGCTACCTGGCCGACAACTACGGCTTCGACCAGCGCCGGGCGGCCCTGGGGCGCGAGCCCTTCTGGCGTCCTGACGTCTGGAGCGCCTTCGCCGACGAGCTGGGCATCCTGGGGGCGGCCTTCCCGGAAGCCCTCGGCGGCCTGGGCGGCGGCTACACCGAGAACATGGTGGTCATGGAAGAGCTGGGTAAGGCCCTCGTGGTCGAGCCCTACCTCGGCACGGTGGTCATCGGCGGCGGCTTCCTGAAGCACGGCGCTCCCGCCGGCGCCGACGCGCTGATCGCCGAGATCATCGCCGGCAAGGCCATCTTCGCCTTCGCCTACGCCGAGCCGCAGGGCCGCTACAACATCCGCGACCTGAAGACGACCGCCCGCAAGGACGGCTCCGGCTATGTGCTCAACGGCCACAAGGCGGTTGTGGTGGGCGCGCCCTACGCCACCCACCTGATCGTCACCGCCCGCACGGGCGGCGGCCAGCGCGACGCCGGCGGGATCTCGGTCTTCATCGTGCCGAAGTCGGCCAAGGGCGTGACCACCCGCGACTATCCGACCGTCGACGGCTTCCGCGCCTCGGAAGTCTATTTCGAGAATGTCGCCCTGGGCGCCGAGGCCCGGATTGGCGGCGAGGGCGAGGCCCTGCCCCTGGTCGAGAAGGTCATGGACGAGGCCATCGCCGCCACCTGCGCCGAGGCCTGCGGCGTCCTGCGCCGCCTGCAGGAAGGCACGGTCGAGTACACCAAGCAGCGCAAGCAGTTCGGCGTGCCGATCTCGTCCTTCCAGGTGCTGCAGCACCGCATGGTCGACATGTTCATCCAGCTCGAGCAGTCGATCTCGATGACCTACATGGCCACCATCCGCCTGTCCGACAGCGACGCCGAGCGGGCCAAGGCCGTCTCGGCCGCCAAGGTGCAGATCGGCAAGGCCTGCAAGTTCGTCGGCCAGAACGCCATCCAGCTGCACGGCGGCATGGGCATGACCGACGAAATGGCCATCGGCCACTACTTCAAGCGCGCCACCATGATCGAGGGCCTGTTCGGCTCTACCGACCATCACCTGGCGCGTTACGAGGCCCTGTCGCTCGGCGCGGCGGCCTGAAGCTCGGCCGCCAGGCGCGCGCGCTCGGCGGCCATTTCGGCGCGGAAGCCTTCGGTGGACCAGAGACGATAGTCCCCGGTCGCGTAGGCTTCCGCGTTCCGCCTGTAGAGGAAAGCGTTCAGCCGGTTGGCCAGGGTGTTGTCCCGGGTGCGGGTCACTGCGCCGGGCGATCCCATGACGATGGAGCTGGGCGGGATCACCGTCCCCTCCTTCAGGAAGGCGCCGCCGGCCACGATGGACCCCGCGCCGATCCGGCAGCCGTCCATGATCGTGGCGCCGATGCCGATCAGGCAGGCCTCGCCGATGTCGCAGCCGTGCAGGGTGACGTGGTGGGTGATCGAGCAGTCGGCGCCCACGAAGGTTCCCGTGCCGGCGCCCACGTGGATCATCACGAAGTCCTGGATGTTGGCGCGGGGGCCGATCACCACCCGGTCGCTCTCGGCGCGCACCACCACATTGCACCAGACCGAGGCGGCGGGATGGATCTCCACCGCGCCGAACAGCCGGGCCGAGGGGTCGATCCAGGCCGCGCCCAGGTCCTTCACGTCGGGTCCGAGAAAGGGTCCGCTCATCTGCGCCTCCGTTTGCGCCAGCCTCGCGCGGCGGCCGGCGGCTGACAAGTCGCCCCGGCGGGCTGGAAAGGCGTTGCCCTTGCCGCCAAAGCGGGCGAAAGCCCCGGCATGAGCCCGCGCGACTTTGGCCTGATGACGCTGGTCTGCCTGATCTGGGCGGCCAACTCGATCATCTCCAAGCTCGTGATCGCCAACCTGGGCGCCCCGCCCATGTTCTACGCCGCCCTCCGGTTCGCCGTGGTGCTGGCGGTCGTCTGGCCCTGGCTGCGGAATACGCCCCGTCCCCTCTGGCGGATGATCCTGGTGGGACTGTGCATGGGCTGCGGGACCTTCGCCCTGGTCTTCTTCGCCCTCAAGACGGCCAGTCCGTCGGCGGTGGCCATCGTCAGCCAGCTGGGCGTGCCGGTCACGGCGGTGCTGTCCTGGTTCCTCCTGGGCGAGCGCCTGGACGCGCGCCGGATCGCGGGCACCGCCATGACCCTGGCCGGCGTCGTGCTCGTGATGTGGAACCCTGACGGCCTGCACATGTCTGCGGGCCTGCTCTTCGTGGTCGCCTCGGCGGTGATCGGCTCCTTCGGGGCCGTGCTGATGAAGCAGATCGAGGGGGTGAAGCCTCTCCAGTTCCAGGCCTGGGTCGGCCTGACCTCGGTGATCCCGACCCTCGCCTACACCCTGTCCTTCGAGACCGGGCAGGCGGCGGTGGCCATGGCCAATCCCTGGGCCTTCGGGGCCGCCGTCCTCTTCTCGGGCCTTGTCGTCTCCGTCCTGGCCCACACCCTCTACTACACCCTGATCCAGCGCTACGAGGCGACCCTGGTCTCGCCCCTGACCCTGATGACTCCGATCTTCACCATCGCCCTGGGGGTGATCTTCACGGGCGACGTGGTCGACCTGCGCATGGCGGTCGGCGCCGCCCTGGCCCTGGCGGGCGTCCTGGTCACCGCCTTCCGCTTCAACCAGCTGGCGCGCCTGGCCCTCCTGTTCGGTCGCGGGCAGGGGGCCTGACCGACCGCCGTTGACCCCCTCAGCCGGCTTTGCCGGCAGCTCCCCCTTGGGGGAGCAATGATTTCCTAATTCCTCCCCCCCAGGGGGAGGTGGACCGCGCAGCGGGCCGGAGGGGGTCACGGCCCCCGAGCTGACACCCGACCTGACCCCCCACGGCAGGGAACGCAGGCCCCTCCACAATCTGGATGCGATGAGGGGCGATTGGTCCTAGCTTCCCGGTCATGGACCTGATCGACGCCCCGTCGCCGAACTTCGACGCCCGGACCGCCCCGCCGGACATGATCGTCCTGCACTACACGGGCATGCAGACCGGCGAGGCCGCCCTGGCCCAGCTGCGCGACCCGACGCCGGGCGGCCGGGTCAGTTCCCACTATCTGGTGGAGGAGGACGGCCGGGTCTTCCGGCTGGTGGACGAGGCGCGCCGCGCCTGGCACGCCGGCGTCGCCTCCTGGAAGGGACGGACCGACATCAACAGCCGCTCGGTCGGGATCGAGATCGTCAATCCCGGGCACGAGTTCGGCTATCGCGACTTCCCCGAGCCCCAGGTCGCCGCCGTCATCGCCCTGGTGGCCGACATCCGCAGCCGCTGGACCGTCGCCGACGGCGATATCGTCGGCCATTCCGACGTCGCCCCGGCCCGCAAGCAGGACCCGGGGGAGCGGTTCCCCTGGAAGCGGCTGGCGGCGGCGGGCCACGGCCTGTGGGTCGAGCCCCCGCCCGCGCCCGGCGCGCCCCTGGCGGAGGGGGAGGAAGGGGCCGCCGTCTTCGCCTTCCAGGCCGGCCTGACCCGGCTGGGCTATGACTGCGCGCCCACCGGACGCTTCGACGCCGCCACCCGGGAGGTGGTCACGGCCTTCCAGCGGCACTGGGTGCAGAGCCGTATCGACGGGGTGGCCGACGGCCTGACCCGCGCCCGGCTGATCGCCCTCCTGCGGCTGGCCGGCGGATGATCACCGACCCGCCCCGGGTGGAGGGCTACGAGTTGCGGGCCCTGTCCGAGGCGGACGCCCCGGGCCTGCTGGACCTCTTCTCCGACCCGGAGGTCTGCGCCTTCATGGACATCGAGCCCCTGCAGACGGAGTTTGAGGCCCTCGACATCATCGACTGGGCCGAGGCCCAGGCGGCCCAGGGCCTGGGCGTGCGCTGGGGCGTCCGCCGGGCGGGGGATCCGCGCCTGATCGGCACGGTGGGCTTCAACCGGATCGAGCGCGGCCGCGGGCGCTGGGGCGAGATCGCTTATGACCTCGCCCGGGACCAGTGGGGGAGGGGGATCATGTCGACGATCCTGCCGGCGGTGATCGCCCGGGGCTTCGCCGACTTCGGCCTGCTGCGCCTCGAGGCCATGGTGACGGTCGGGAATGAGCGCTCCTGCGCCCTCCTGGAGCGCATGGGTTTCCACCGCGAAGGCGTCCTGGCGCGCCGCGGCTGGTGGAAGGACCAGGCCTGGGACCAGATGGTCTTCGCCCGCCTTGCCGATTGACGCCCGGCGCCAGCGGGGCCACTTGTAGCCGCGGAACCAGACGGCCGGGCGGTCGCTCCTGTCCTTCGGGGCGGGGGAGGAAAGTCCGGGCTCCACTACGACATGGCGGCGGGTAACGCCCGCCGGGGGCGACCCCAGGGATAGCGCCACAGAGAGCAGACCGCCCCGGTTGCGGCCGGGGCAAGGGTGAAAGGGTGCGGTAAGAGCGCACCGCGGACCCAGCAATGGGGACGGCATGGCAAGCCCCGCCAGGAGCAAGACCGAATAGGGACCTCGCGCCGGAGCGATCCGGCAGGGCTGTCGCAGGCCCAGGGGTCCGGGTAGGTCGCGAGAACCGTCCAGCAATGGGCGGTCCAGAGGAATGATCGCCGCGCCCGTTTCGGCGGGCGGCACAGAACCCGGCTTACAGGCCGTCTGGTTTCCATCCCTGTCCCAGACTCACGGTTATCAACAGAAGGCCCGCGCGACCGGGCTCGATGTCCTGTTGTTCCCTGTATGACCTGTGGATGGTGAGTGGAAATTAACCATATTTGAATGAAAATCAGCTGGAATTACTGGATATTGAAATCCAGAGTCATTGTTTCCCATTCGATCCCATGATAGCCCATTGGAACCCTGAACAGGCGTCCTGGCGCGCGGCTTCCGCCGCGGCCGCCGCCGTTCCGGGATCGGCAGGGGCGCAGCCAGAGGGGCTGCAGGACGGGACGCTGCGGGATGTTCATCTCGACGTTCGAGAAGCAGCTGGACGCCAAGCGGCGCATCGTCGTGCCGCAGGAGTTCCGCGCCGCCGTGGCCGGCCCCTTCGACGGGGTGGTCTGTTTTCCTTCCATCGAGGCCGACTGCATCGAGGGCGGGGGCCAGGTCCTGTTCGACCGTTACCTCGGGGTGATCGAGGAGCTGGACTTCGGCGATCCCCTGCGCTCGGCCCTGGAGACCTCCGTGCTGGGCGGCATGGCCCGGCTCAGCTTCGACACGGCGGGCCGCATCACGCTTCCCGAGACCCTGTGCGACGCCTTCGGGCTGACGGACTGGGTGGTGGTCGTCGGCCTGGGCGACCGGTTCCAGATCTGGGAGCGCGACGCCTTCCAGGCGCACCGCGCCGCCCAGAGGGAGCTGGCCCGCGAAGGCCTCGCCCAGCTCCGCGCCGCGCAGAGGGCCCAGAGGTCCGGACTGTCCGGCGCAGGATCGGCGGGATGAGCGCGCCGCACCTCTCCGTCCTGCTGGAAGAGGTGGTCGCCGCCATCGCCCCCGCGCCCGGCCGGCATGTCGTGGACGGCACCTTCGGGGCCGGCGGCTACACCCGGGCCTTCCTCGCTGCGGGCGCCCGCGTCACCGCCTTTGACCGCGACCCCTCCGCCGCCCGCTTCGCCGTCGGCCTGGGCGACGCCTTCACCCTCGTCTGTGCGCCCTTCTCCACCATGGCCGACGTCCTCGGCGAGGCCTCGGTGGATGGCGTGGCCCTGGACCTCGGGGTCTCCTCCATGCAGCTGGACGAGGCCGAGCGGGGCTTCTCCTTCCTGCGCGACGGCCCCCTGGACATGCGGATGGGCGACCAGGGCCCGACAGCCGCCGACATCGTCAACACGGCCGAGGCCGCCGAGATCGCGCGCATCCTTTGGATCTACGGCGAGGAGCGTCAGTCCCGCCGGGTCGCCGCCGCCCTGGTCCGCCGCCGCGAGGTCCAGCCCTTCACCCGCACCACCGACCTGGCCGAGGTGATCGAGCGGGCCCTCGGGGGCCGGCGCGGCGCCCGGGTCCATCCGGCCACCCGGTCCTTCCAGGCCCTGCGGATCGCCGTGAACGACGAGCTGGCTGAGCTGGAGGCGGGCCTCCTCGCCGCCGAGCGCGCCCTGCGTCCGGGCGGGCGTCTCGCCGTCGTGACCTTCCATTCTCTCGAGGACCGCATCGTGAAGGGCTTCCTTGCCGAGCGGTCGGGCCGGACGCCGGGCGGGTCCCGTCACGCGCCCGAGGCGCCGCGGGGCGCCGATCCCAGCTTCACTCTCCTGTCCGCCCGGTCCACCGCGCCGGCGGAGGCCGAGACCGCCGCCAATCCCCGCGCCCGCTCCGCCCGCCTCAGGGCCGCAGAGCGCACCGCCGCCCCCGTCTGGAGGGCCGCGGCATGAACCTGCTCGAACGCCGCCTGCTGGGATTCCGGACCCTGGACGTCGCTCTCGCCGTCTTCCTGGTGGCCCTGATCCTGGGGGTCTACCTGGCCAAGACCCTGGCCGGGGGCGAGCGCGGCCAGATCGCCGCGGCCGAGCGCCAGATCGTCGAGGAGCGCCAGCGCATCGTCCTCCTGGAGGCCGAAGTCGCCCACCTGGAGCGCCCGGAACGCCTGACAGCCCTGTCGCGGGCCTATGCCGGCCTCGGCCCCGTCGCGGCCGGCCGCGAGATCACCCCCCAGGGTCTGGCCGACGCCCTCCAGTCGCCCCAGGCGCCGGCTCCCGTGGCGCCCGTGAGCCCGCCCGCCGCTCCCTCGGCCCTCGAGACCGAGACCTCCGCCGTCGCGGAGGAGGAGCCCGCGGCCCCCGCCGCGCCCGCATCCGCCATCCCCGCCGCCGCCAAGTCCCCGGAGCCCAAACCATGAGCCTGATTCATACAGGTCTGCCCGCCCCCGGCTGGCGCTGGATCAAGGACCGGCTCTGGAGCCTGGAGCGCGCCTTCGAGAAGTCCCGGGCCTCGGGCCGTGCGGAGAACGACGCCCGCATCCGGATCTTCGTGGTGATGGTGCTCTTCCTGGCGGGCTTCGCCTGCCTGGCGGTCGGCGCGACCCGTCTCGCCCTCTTCTCCGGGATCGACGCGGCGGGCGTGCGCGGCGGCGGAGGCGGGCCGGGCCGGGCGCCCCTGGTGGACCGGCGCGGGGCCCTTTTGGCGGCGGACCTGCCTTACTACACCCTCTACCTGGACCCCCGGGACGTCTGGGACCGGGCCGAGACCCGCGCGGCCGTCCTGTCGGCCCTTCCCGACGTGTCCGTCACCCGGCTGGACCGGGCCCTGAAGTCCTCGCGCAGGACCTTCCTGGCGGGCCCCCTGTCGCCCCGCCAGCGGGACCGCGTCCACGCCCTGGGCCTGCCGGGCCTGGTCTTCGAGCAGGAGCCCCGCCGGGTCTATCCGCTGGGCAGCTCCGCAGCCCACCTGATCGGCTTCTCCGACACCGGCGGCGAGGGCCTGGCCGGCGCGGAAGGCGCCCTCAACGACAGGATCCGCGCCGGCGCCCACGACCAGCAGCCCACGCCCCTTTCGATTGACGTCCGGGTCCAGGCCGCCCTGGACGACGAGCTGAACGCGGCGGCGACCCGCCTTCAGGCCAAGGGCGCCGTTGGCCTGATCACCAACGTCCAGACCGGCGAAATCCTCGCCATGTCCTCCTGGCCGGCCTTTGATCCGAACCACGCCGGGGAGTCCTCGCCGGAGCAGCTGCGCAACCGCGCCGTCGCCTCGGTCTTCGAGATGGGCTCGACCTTCAAGGTCTTCACCCTGGCCGTGGGCCTGGACACCGGACAGATCACCCCCGAGACCGTCTTCAGCACGACCAAGGGCATGAACATCGGTTCGCGGGTGATCCGCGACCTGCACGCCGTCGGTCACGACATGACGGCGCGGGACATCTTCCTGAAGTCCTCCAACATCGGCGCCAGCCAGATCGCCCTGAAGGTCGGCGGGCCCACCATGACGAACTATTTCGAGGCCTTCGGCCTGTTCAAGGCGGCGCCGATCGAGCTGTCGGAATCGGCCCGGCCCATCCTGCCTCGCGAATGGAACCCCAACACGGTGGCCTCGGCCTCCTTCGGCCACGCCATCTCGGTGTCGCCTGTCGCCCTGGCGGCGGGGGTGGGCTCCGTGCTCAACGGCGGGCGCTACCTGCCGCTGACCCTGCAGCCCATGCGGGCCGGGGCCCGGCCCGAGGGGCGCCGGGTCGTCAAGGAAGAGACCTCCCGCCAGATGCTCGACCTCATGCGGCGCAACGTGCTGGAAGGCTCCGGCCGCCGGGCCAATGCGCCGGGCCTGCGGGTGGGCGGAAAGACGGGCTCCGCTGAAAAGGTCATCGGCGGGCGGTATGTCCGCGACAAGGTCCTGGCCTCCTTCGCCGGCGTCTTCCCCACCGACGGGGCCCTTTCGGACGATCGTTACATGGTGCTGATCATGATCGACGAGCCCGTCGCCGACGCCGAGTCCGGCGGCCGCACCGGGGGCCTCACCGCCGCCCCGACCGCCGGCAAGGTCATCGACCGGATCGCCCCCTTCCTGGGCGTGAACCGCCGTTTCGAGCAGGTCGCCGCCCTGCCGGCGCCCGTCGTCGCGCCCGCCCAAATGGCTCCGGCCCCTGCGGGCGGGCGCTGACCGCCATGCGACTGTCCCGGCTCCTCCAGAGGGACCTGCCCGTCGATCCGGAGATCACCGCCGTGACCTCCGACAGCCGCAAGGCGGGTCCGGGAGTCCTCTTCGCCGCCCTGCCGGGCGTGGCGCGGGACGGCGCGGACTTCGCCCCACAGGCGGTCGCCGCCGGCGCTGCTGCAGTCCTCTGCGGCCGGGACCTGCCCGGCCTCGGGGTTCCGGTCATTGTCTCCGGGGACCCGCGCCGGGCCTACGCCCTGGCCGCCGCCACGCTCCAGGGGCGCCAGCCGGAGGTGGTGACGGCGGTCACCGGGACCAACGGCAAGACCTCGGTCGCCGGCTTCCGCCGCCAGATCGCCGCCGCCTCGGGGCGAGTATCGGCCAGCATGGGCACCCTGGGCGTCCGCATTTCCGAGGCGGGCCGGGAGGACATCGTCGTGACCCCGCCCGGGCTCACCACGCCGGATGCGGGGGACGTGGCCGTCCTCCTCGCCGGCTTGGCGGACCGGGGGGTGACGGACCTCGCCCTGGAGGCCTCTTCCCACGGCGTGGACCAGCGCCGGCTGGACGGGGTCCGCCTGTCCGCGGCGGCCTTCCTGAACCTGACCCAGGACCACCTCGACTATCACGGCGACATGGCCAGCTATCAGGCGGCCAAGCTTCGCCTGTTCGACACCCTCCTGCCCCGGGGCGCGCCGGCGGTCCTGAACGCCGACTCCCCGGCCTTCCCGGCCTTCGCTGCGGCGGCGACCCTGGCCGGCGCCGACCTGATCACCTTCGGCGAGGCGGGGCGGGACCTGAAGCTCACGGACCGGGCGCCCCGGCCGGGCGGCCAGGTCCTGACCCTGGAGTGCGCGGGGCGGCCCTGGCGCGTGGACCTGCCCCTGGCGGGCGCCTTCCAGGCCATGAACGCCCTGGCGGCGGCGGGTCTCAGCCTCGCCGTCGGGGATGCGCCCGAGGCGGTCTTCGCCGCCCTCGAGGCGCTTTCCGGCGCCCCCGGGCGGCTCCAGAGGGTGGGGGCGGCCGCCGGCGGCGGCGAGGCCTATGTGGACTACGCCCACACCCCGGACGGACTGGAGACGGTGTTGTCGGCCCTGCGCCCCCACGCCTCAGGCCGGCTGGTTGTGGTGTTCGGCGCCGGCGGGGACCGGGACCGCACCAAGCGCCCCCTTATGGGCGAAATCGCGGGCCGGTTGGCGGACCGGGCCATCGTCACCGACGACAATCCCCGCAGCGAGGACCCCGCAGCCATCCGCGCCGAGGTGCGCGCCGGGCATCCGGGCCTGGAGGAGATCGGCGACCGGCGTGAGGCGATCCGCGCCGCCGTGGCGGACCTGCGCGAAGGCGACGTCCTGGTGGTGGCCGGCAAGGGCCACGAGCAGGGCCAGACCATCGCCGGGGTGGTCCATCCCTTTGACGACGTCGCCGAGACCCTGGCGGCCCTGGAGGCGCGCGCATGACCCGTCGGTTCCTGTGGACGGGGGCCGCCCTGGCGCGGGCGACCGGCGGCAGGCTTTCCCAGGCCTTCCAGGTCCGGGGCGTGTCCATCGACACCCGCAGCCTGGAGCCAGGCGACCTGTTCGTCGCCCTCGGCGGCGCGCGCGACGGCCATGACTTCGTCGGCCAGGCCATGGCGGCGGGGGCGGCCGGCGTCCTGGCCTCGCGTCCCGTGGACGCCCCGCATGTCCTGGTGCCGGACACCTTCATCGCCCTCCAGTCCCTGGCCCTGGCGGCGCGGGAACGGGCGGTGGACGCCCGCCGCGCGGCGGTCACGGGCTCCGTCGGCAAGACCAGCGTCACCCAGGCGGTGGCGGCGGGCCTGGCCCGCGCCGGCCGCGCGCACGCCTCGGTGAAGAGCTACAACAACCATATCGGCGTGCCCCTGACCCTGGCGCGCATGCCCGCCGACACCGAGCGGGCGGTCTTCGAGATCGGCATGAACCACGCCGACGAGATCACGCCCCTTTCGGGCATGGTGCGCCCCCACGCGGTGGCGATCACCACGGTGGGGCCGGTCCACGTGGAGAACTTCCCCGACGGCGAGACCGGCGTCGCCCGGGCCAAGGCCGAGATCTTCGACGGGGCGGCCCCGGGCGCCGTCGCCGTCCTGAACGCCGACAACCGCTGGTTCGGCTGCCTGTCCGCCCGGGCGCGGGCCCGCGGCCTCGCCGTGCGCAGCTTCGGTCGCGCCGAGGGCGCCGACGCCCGGCTCCTGGACTTCTCGGTCGAAGCTGGCCGCGGCGTCCTGCGGGCGGAGATCGACGGCCGTCCGCTGGACTTCAGCCTCTCCCAGACCGGCGCCCACTGGGGCCTGAACGCCATGTGCGTCCTGCTCCTGCTGGACGCCCTGGACGTGCGGCGCGAGGACGGGATCGGGGCGCTCTCGGCCTTCGAGGCCCTGCCCGGCCGGGGCGCCGAGAGCCGGGTCCGCCTGCCGGGCGGCGGCGACTTCACCCTGGTCGACGAGAGCTACAACGCCAACCCGATCTCGATGGCGGCGACCATCGGCTCCCTGGGCGCGCGCCGGACCGAGGGACGGCGTATCCTGGCCCTCACGGACATGCTGGAACTGGGCGAGGAGGCTCCGCGCTTCCATGCCGACCTGGCCCGCCCCATCGCGGACGCCGGGATCGACCTCGTCTACTGCGCCGGCCCCCTGATGAAATCCCTGTGGGACGCCCTTCCTTCGACTCGGCGCGGCGGTTACGCCGGTCAGGCGCCTGAGCTGGCGTCCATGATCGCCGGGGCCCTGAGGCCGGGCGACCTGGTGATGGTCAAGGGGTCCAACGGGTCGCGGGCGGGGCAGGTCGCCCAGGCGCTTCGCGCCCTGGATCCCCGGACCGAGGGGGCGGGCTGATGCTGTACTGGCTGTACGAACAGGCGATTGCGGCGGGGGTTTCCCTGCCCCTCCTCAACCTCATGAAATACCTCACCTTCCGGACGGGGATGGCGCTGTTCACGGCCCAGCTCGTGGTGGTCCTGATGGGGTCGCGGTTCATCCGCTGGATGCAGGCCAAGCAGGGGCGCGGCCAGCCCATCCGGACCGACGGCATCGAACGTCACGTGCTCGAGAAATCCGGCACCCCCACCATGGGCGGGGTCATGATCCTGGCCGGTCTCTTCACCGGGGCCCTGCTCTGGTGCGACCTGTCCAATGTCTATGTCTGGGCGATCCTGTTGGTGACGGCGGGCTTCGGCGTGCTGGGCTTCATGGATGACTACGCCAAGGTCACCCGCCAGAGCACGGCCGGGGTGTCCGGGCGCCTGCGGCTGGTCGTGGAGACCCTGCTGGCCGGCGGCGCGGTGCTGATGATGGTGCTCTGGGGCCGCGAGGCGGCGCCGGGCTCCAGCCTCTACACCAGCGTCGCCCTGCCGGTGTTCAAGGACGTCCTGATCAACCTGGGGTGGTTCTACCTCGTCTTCGGCGCCCTGGTGATCGTCGGGGCGGCGAATGCGGTGAACTTCACCGACGGCCTCGACGGCCTGGCCACGGTGCCGGTCATGATCGCCGCGGCGGCCTTCGGCCTCATCGCCTACCTGGTCGGCAACGCCGTCTTTGCAACCTACCTCCAGCTGCACGTGGTGCCGGGCGTGGGGGAGGCGGCGGTGTTCTGCGGGGCGGTGATCGGCGCCGGCCTGGGCTTTCTCTGGTACAACGCCCCACCGGCCAAGATCTTCATGGGCGACACGGGGTCCCTGGCCCTTGGCGGCGCCCTGGGGGCCGTCGCCGTGGCCACCAAGCACGAGATCGTCCTGGCCCTGATCGGCGGCCTCTTCGTCGCCGAGACCCTGTCGGTCATGATCCAGGTCGCCTACTTCAAGCGCACCGGGAAGCGCATCTTCCTGATGGCGCCCATCCACCATCATTTCGAGAAGCTCGGCTGGTCGGAATCGACCATCGTCATCCGCTTCTGGATCATCTCGGTCATGCTGGCCATCCTTGGCCTGGCGACCCTGAAGCTGAGGTAGGGGAGGGCGCTTGATCCCGGTTCGCGGCTTCGAAGGCAAGACGGTCGCCGTCTTCGGGCTCGCCCGGACCGGCCTGGCCGCCGCGCGCGCCCTCGTCGCCGGCGGGGCCGAAGTCGCCGTCTGGGACGAGCGCGCCCAGGGCCTGGCCGCCGCCCAGGCCGACGGCCTGGAGATCGTCGACCTGTCCGTGGCCGAATGGTCGCGCTTTGACGCCCTGATGTTGTCGCCCGGCGTGCCCCTGACCCATCCGGAACCCCACTGGACGGTACGCATGGCCCGGGAGGCGGGAGTGGAGATCCTGGGCGACGTCGAGCTCTTCGCCCGCACGGTGAACCTCGCCCCGGCCCACAAGCGGCCGAAAATCATCGCCATCACCGGCACCAACGGGAAGTCCACCACCACGGCCCTGATCGGCCACCTCTGCGCCCATGCCGGTCGCGACACCCGGGTCGGCGGCAACATCGGGGTGGGGGTGCTGGACCTGCCGGACATGCATGGCGGCGCCGTCTATGTCCTGGAGCTCTCCTCCTACCAGCTGGACCTGACCTCCAGCCTCAGGGCGGATGTCTCCGTCCTGCTGAACATCTCGCCCGACCACCTCGACCGGCACGGCGGGATGGAGGGCTATGTCGCCGCCAAGCGTCGGATCCTCATGAACCAGACCCTGGGCGACACCGCCGTGATTGGCGTCGACGATCCCTGGGGCCAGAGGCTCTGCACCGAGGTCAAGGCCTCCAACCGGCGCACCCTTGTCCCGATCTCGGCCTCCAAGGCCATCGGCCGGGGGGTCTACGCCCTGCAGGGCGTGCTCTACGACGCCACGGGCGACCGGGCGGTCCAGGTGGCGGACCTGAACCGGGCCCGATCCCTGCCCGGACGCCACAACTGGCAGAATGCGGCGGCGGCCTACGCGGCGGTGCGCGGCCTCGGAACCCCCGCCGCCGAGATCGCCGAGGGCCTGCTCAGCTTCCCGGGCCTGGCGCATCGGATGGAGACGGTCGGGCACATCCGGGGGGTGCGTTTCGTCAACGACTCCAAGGCCACCAACAGCGATGCGGCCCGCCAGGCCCTGTCCAGCTATCCGCGGGTCTACTGGATCGCCGGCGGCCGTCCGAAGGCGGGCGGGATCGACTCCCTCGCCGACCTCTTCCCCCGCATCGAGCGGGCCTACCTGATCGGCGAGGCGGCCGGCGAGTTCGCCGGCGCCCTGGAGGGCCGGGCGCCCCATGTGGCGTGCGGGGATCTGGCGGGCGCCGTGAACCAGGCCTTCGCCGACGCCCAGGCCTCGGGGCAGGGAGGCATCGTCCTGCTCTCGCCGGCCTGCGCCTCCTTCGACCAGTTCGCGGATTTCGAGGCGCGGGGCGAGGCCTTCCGCTCCGCCGTGATGGACCTCGCCGACCGTGTCGCCCGCACCGGGGACGCCGCATGAGCCCCAATCCCGCCCACCAGGCCTTCGCCCGCTCGGACCGCTCGCCCATCGGCGTCTGGTGGTGGACCATGGACCGGTGGCTGCTGGGCGCTGTGGCCGTGCTCCTGCTCCTGGGCGTGCTGATGTCCTTTGCGGCCAGCCCTGCGGCGGCGGCGCGGATGAATGTCGGCGATCCCTTCCATTTCGCCCTGCGGCAGTGCGTCTTCGCCGCGGCCGGCGCGGCGATCCTTGTCGGCGCCTCCCTGCTGGATGACCGGGGCGTGCGCCGCGTCGCCTTCTTCGTCTACATCGCCGCCATCCTGATCATGGCGGCCCTGCCCTTCATCGGCCACAACGCCAAGGGCGCGACGCGCTGGCTCGATCTGGGCGGTTTCTCGCTCCAGCCCTCCGAGTTCATGAAGCCGGCCCTCATCGTCCTGGTGGCCTGGATGTTCGCCGAGGGGCAGAAGGGGCAGGGGGTTCCCGGCGTCACCATCGCCTTCCTGCTCTACGGGATCTCCGTCGCCCTGCTGCTGATCCAGCCGGATGTCGGCCAGACGATCCTGATCACCATGGCCTTCGGGGCCGCCTTCTGGATGGCGGGGGTGCCCATTTCCTGGGTCATGGGCCTGGGCGTCTCGGCGGTGGCCGGCCTGGCCTCGACCTATTTCCTGTTTCCCCACGTCGCCAGCCGGGTCGACCGTTTCATGAATCCCGACGCCGCCGACACCCACCAGGTGGACCGCGCCGCAGAGGCCATCGCCGCCGGGGGCCTGATCGGCCGCGGGCCGGGCGAGGGCGTGATGAAGCGCCACGTCCCCGACCTGCACACCGACTTCATCTATTCGGTCGCCGCCGAGGAGTACGGCCTCGTCTTCTCCCTCGCCCTGATCAGCCTCTTCGCCTTCCTGGTGGTCCGGGGCCTCTATCGGGCGCTCAAGCTCTCCGATCCCTTCCAGCAGGTGGCGGCGGCCGGCCTCTTCGTCCTCGTGGGCGAGCAGGTGCTGATCAATGTCGCGGTCAACCTCAACCTGATCCCGACCAAGGGCATGACCCTGCCCTTCATCTCCTACGGGGGCTCATCCATGCTGGCCATCTGCCTGACCTTGGGCCTCGCCCTCGCCCTGACCCGTCGCCGGCCCGGCGCCTACGCCCAGGGCTGACCCCGCCGCCGGGGCGCGGCGCGCCCCCTACCCAAGCCCCAGGGACTCCCGTAAACCCCGCCCATGCAGAAGATCGCCGTCGTCGCCGCCGGGGGAACCGGGGGCCATCTCTTCCCGGCCCAGGCCCTGGCCGAGGCCCTGATCGCCCGCGGCTGGCGGATCGTCCTGGCCAGCGACGAGCGCGTGGCCGCCCTGGCCGAGACCTTCCCCGCCGAACAGAGGATCGGCCTTTCGGCGCGCAGCTACCGCCCCGGCGACCTGATCGGCATGGCCCGGGCGGGCCTCGCCATCTTCGCCGGCGTCCTCCAGGCCCGCGCCGCCTTCCGCGAGATCAATCCCGACGTGGTGGTCGGTTTCGGCGGCTATCCGTCGGCCCCCGGCCTCCTGGCCGCCCTGACCCAGAACCGGCCCACCGTCCTGCATGAGCAGAATGCGGTGATGGGCCGGGCCAACCGCCGGCTGGCGGGACGGGTCCGGGCCGTAGCCTGCGCCTTTCCCATCCTGCAGAAGGCGCCCCCCGGAGTGGCCGAGCGCGCCGTCGTGGTGGGCAATCCCGTAAGGGCCGAGATCCGCGCCATCGCCGGGACCCCCTATGAGCCGCCGGGCGAGGCCGGGCCGATCCACCTGCTCATCACCGGCGGCAGCCAGGGCGCGCGCCTGCTCTCCGAGCTCATGCCCGCCGCCATCGCGGCCCTGCCCGAAGCCCTCCGCGACCGGCTCGAGGTCCAGCAGCAGACCCGCAAGGAAAGCCTGGACATCGCCCGCCAGATCTACGCCGACGCCAATGTGAAGGCCGAGATCGCGCCCTTCTTCCGCGACATGGCGGGCCGGCTGAAGGCCGCCCACCTGGTCATCGGCCGGTCCGGCGCCGGATCGGTATGCGAGTTCGCCATCGCCGGCCGGCCCTCCATCCTCGTCCCCCTCGCCGTGGCCCTGGACGACGACCAGGGCCAGAACGCCCGGGTCATGGCCGAGGCCGGCGGCGCCGTGGTCGCCCGCGAGGACCAGTTGACCGTCGAGACCATGTCCAACGCCCTCGCCAGGCTGCTGGCGGCTCCCGACCGCCTCGCCCGCATGGCCGCCGGCGCGGCCAGCCTGGCCCGGCCGGACGCCGCCGAGCGCCTCGCCGACCTGGTCGAGGCCGTCGCCGCCGAGGGGCGCGGACGATGAACCGCCGCCGCCCCACGCCCTTTGACCTCGGCCCGGTGCACTTCGTCGGCATCGGCGGGATCGGCATGAGCGGCATCGCCGAGATCATGCTGAGGGTCGGCTACACCGTTCAGGGCTCCGACGCCCGCGCCAGCGCCAATACCGAGCGGCTGGAGAAGCTGGGCGCGCGGATCTTCATCGGCCAGGATCCGGCGAACATCGAAGGCGCCTCGGCGGTGGTCTATTCCACGGCCATCCGCCCGGACAATCCCGAGCTGGTCGAGGCCCGCGCCCGTCGCCTGCCCCTGGTCCGGCGCGCCGAGATGCTGGCCGAGCTGATGCGCCTACAGTTCTCGGTGGCGGTCGGCGGCACCCACGGCAAGACGACGACCACCTCCCTGGTGGCGGCCCTGCTGGACGCCGGCGGCCTGGACCCCACGGTGATCAACGGCGGGATCATCAACGCCTACGGCGCCAACGCCAAGGTGGGGCAGGGCGACTGGATGGTGGTCGAGGCCGATGAGTCCGACGGCACCTTCCTGCGCCTGCGCGCCACCTGCGCGTTGGTGACCAACATCGATCCCG
>JBJOJL010000018.1:0-32139 GCA_046046615.1 Pseudomonadota bacterium | reverse complement strand
TCCCCCCAGGGGGAGGTGGACCGCGAAGCGGGCCGGAGGGGGTCAACGGGATCTCAGCAGACCCCCTCACCGACCTTCGGTCGGAGCTCCCCCTTGGGGGAGCAATTGGCTCTGTAATTCCTCCCCCCAGGGGGAGGTGGACCGGGGCGGAGCCCCGGGCCGGAGGGGGTCAACGGCCCCTCAGCTGACACCCTCACCGACCTTCGGTCGGAGCTCCCCCTTGGGGGAGCAATTGGCGCTTTAAGGAGGGCGTCAGCTGATCTTCGAGGCGATCTGACGGGCCAGCTCGGCCAGTTCGTCCGGGTCGGCCATGCCGCCGGCGGCGTGCCGGCCGAGCGACACGCCTTCCCACCGGGGGATGATGTGGAAGTGCAGGTGATAGACCGTCTGCCCGGCAGGCGCCCCATTGAACTGCGTCACCACGAGGCCATCGGGCGACAGGGCGGCGCGCACCGCCCGGGCCACGCGCTGCACGGTCAGGATCAGGGGCGCCAGCCGCGCCGGATCCTCCTCCAGCAGGTTGCGGGCGTCGGAATGCTTGGGGATGACCAGGGTGTGGCCCCGGCTCTGGGGGAAGACGTCCATGAAGGCGAAGGCGTGCTCGTCCTCGAACACCCTGGCGCAGGGCGCCTCGCCCCTCAGGATCTTCGCGAAGATGTTGCCCGGATCATAGGCGCCGTCGAGGCTCATGGCGGTCTCCCCTAGCTGGTGCCTGCGGGATAGCACGCCCGCAGTCAGGCGTCTCCCGACTGGCGGAAGGGAGAGTAGGCCTCGGAGAGCCATTCCATCTCCTCCTCCACGGCGGCCATCTCGCGCCGGAGGTAGTCCTCGACGGGGCCGCGAAGGGCCGGGTCGGCGATGAAGTGCGCCGAGTGGACGGGCGCCGGAAGATAGCCCCGGGCGATCTTGTGCTGCCCCTGGGCGCCGGCCTCGACCCGGGCCAGTCCCTGGCCGATCGCCCACTCGATGGCCTGGTAGTAACAGAGCTCGAAATGCAGGAAGGGGACGTCCTCGACGCAGCCCCAGTTGCGCCCGAACAGGCAGTCTCCGCCGATCAGGTTCAGGGCGCCGGCGATCCAGCGTCCGCCCCTCCGGGCCATCACCAGCAAGACTCGGTCCGCCATCCGCTCGCCCAGCAGGGAGAAGAACAGCCGGTTCAGGTAAGGCCGGCCCCACTTCCGCGATCCGGTATCGACATAGAAGCGATAGAAGGCGTCCCAGTGTTCTTCGGTCAGGTCGGCTCCGGTCAGGCAGAGGATTTCCAGGCCCTGCCCCGCATCGCGCCGCTCGCGGCGGATGGTCTTGCGCCGTCCCGAGGACAGGTCGGCGAGGAAGTCGTCAAAGGTCGAGTATCCCCGGTTGAGCCAGTGGTACTGCTGGCCCTCGCGCAGGGCCATGCCCGCCTCGCCCAGCCAGGACCACTCCTCCCGGGTGGGGAAGTTCACGTGCAGGCCCGAGGCGCCGTAGCGCTCGCAGACGGTCAGGGCGCCGCCCAGCAGGGCCTTTCGCCCCACATCCGGGTCCACGTCCGGGCGCACCAGCAGGCGGGGGCCGGTGGCGGGGGTGAAGGGCGCCGCCGACAGGAGCTTGGGATAGTACCGGCCCCCGGCCCGCTCGTAGGCGTCGGCCCAGGCATGGTCGAAGATGTACTCCCCCTGGCTGTGCCCCTTCAGGTAGAGGGGCATGACCGCGGCCACGCGCCCGTCCTCGTCCTCGACAGCCAGGTGCTGGGGCCCCCACCCCTGCGTCTCGACGGCGCATCCGGCCTCTTCAGCACAATCGAGGAAATCGAAACAGATGAAGGGGTTGACGGGCTGATCCTCACGCACCGCACAGGCGTCCCAGTCCGCCCGGCCGATCTCGGCGATGCGGCGGCTGATGCGCACCGCGGGCTTCAGCTTCACGCCCGGAAGCCCTCGAAGATGATGTTGTCGCAGTGCGGCCGGGCGGCCTCCGCCTGCTCCGGCGTCCGCGCCGTCCAGGCGACCACCGGCATGCCCGCCTTGCGATGGGCGGCGACCTCGGGATTGGCCACCGTGTCCAGGCTCATGGCCAGGAAGTGCGGCCGGGCGATGGAGACGTGCTCCAGCCGGGCGAAGGCCTTGCGCTGCTCGGGCGAGATGTGGGTCGCCTCGTCATTCCAGCGATAGCTGTCCAGGCCGCGCAGGACCCCGGGAAAACGATCGGCGAACCAGGCGTGGCTGTAGGGGTTGAACCCGATCACGCAAGTCGGCCCGGCATGGTCCACCAGGATATCGTGGACCCTCTGTTCCAGCGGGCCCACCTCGCCAAACGGTGTCTTGAGCTCGACATGCACCATGGCCCGGTGGCCGATCACCGCCAGCGCCTCCAGCAGGGTCGGGATGGTCTCTTCCGTACCCTTGAGGGACATCTGCGCCAGGTCTGCGGCGGTATGGTCGCGGACCCTGCCCTCCCGGCCCGTCATCCGCTTCAGGGTGTTGTCATGGAAGACTACGGCATCGCCATCCGCGGTGATGTGGACGTCCAGTTCGATCCCGTACCCGGCCTCGCAGGCCGCCTGGAAAGCGCCGAGGGAGTTCTCCGGCGGCCCGTCGGGGCTCCAGAGGCCGCGATGGGCGATGGCGGGACTGAAAAGAAGGTCCCAGGCCTCTCCGAACTGCGCCTTCATCGGACCTCCACCACGGCGTCGACCTCCACCGCAAAGTTCAGGGGCAGGCGATAGACGCCCACGGCGGAGCGCGCGTGACGCCCGGCGTCGCCGAAGGCGAGGACCATCAGGTCCGAAGCGCCGTTGACCACCTGGGGAATGTCGAAGAAGTCCGGTCCGGCCTGGACGAAGCCGCCCAGCTTGACCACCCGCACCAGGCGGTCGAGGTCGCCGTCGCAGGCCGCCTTCATCTGGGCGATGAGGTTGATCCCGCAGAGCCGGGCGGCGGCGCGGGCGCCTTCAAGGTCGACCTCCCCCCCCACCACGCCCTTCACGCCTCCCGTGGAGTCGACGGACACCTGGCCGGAAATGTGAACCAGGGCCCCGCTCCGGACGAAGGGAACATAGTTGGCAACGGGGGCGACCGGGACCGGAAGGACGATACCAGCGGCGGCGAGACGGGCTTCAACCTCGGACATGGGGCCAGACTATCCCTTCGGTGGCGCGCCGGACAGGCCGGCCGTTCGGAAATCAGCTCTGGGGCGGAGTGTTCCCGCCCTTCAGCACCCGCTTGGCCTCGTCGGAGCGGGCCGCATCGGGTGGACAGGAGTCCCCCAGACGCCGGGCTGTGGTGGTGGCGGTCCCCGCCAGGGGGATGCCGGCGATCCGCGTCGACAGGGAAAGCTTCAGGCGGAAGGTCTCGGGCGAATAGCCGCCGCTGGCGGTCACGTCGGCGACCTGGCCTTCCTTGGTGCTGCAGCTGCCTTTCAGGAGGATCTTGCCATCCCCCACCGCACGGGAGGGATAGGTGCAGGCATAGTGGCGGTTGGAAGGCGAGGTCATGAACTTGTTGATCTCGGAGGCCACAAGGCAGCGCCGCTCGACCTTTTTCTGGGTGACCACCACGGTGAAGACGTTGGTCAGCTCCCAGTAGCCGGGGCGCGGGTGGCCGACGCTGTCGGCCGCAACGGGCGCGGCCAGGCCCAGGGCCGAAAGCCCAGCGGCCAGCGCCAATCCTATCCGCATCGTCATCGCCTGTTCCTTCCTCCGACCCGCCTCCGGGCCCGTGGCTGGTCTTGCCGGGTCACCGGCTGTAAACCACGCCCAGACATGGGGTGTCGATTGCCTGATTCCGACCCGAGCGCGCCAGCCGCATCTCCCGCCGCCGCCGGCCTGGAGCTGACGGTCGTTGTCCCGACCTTCAATGAACGGGCCAATGTCCGCAAGCTCATCAGCCTGGTCGAGGCGGCCCTCGCCGGCCGGCGCTGGCAGGTTATCTTCGTGGACGACAACTCCCCGGACGGCACCGCCGCCGAGGTCAAGGCCGTAGCCGCCGTGGATCCCCGCGTCCTCTGCCTTCACCGGGTCGGACGCCGGGGCCTTGCGGGCGCCGTGATCGAGGGGATCATGGCCAGCGCCGCGCCCTTCGTGGCCGTCATGGACGGCGACCTCCAGCACGATGAGCGCCTCCTGCCCGACATGCTCCGGGCCCTTGACCAGGACGGCGCGGACCTGGCGGTGGGCAGTCGCTACTGCGGGGGTCCTGGCGCCGACGCCTCAGCCCTGGGAGCCCGGCGCGAGGCGGGCAGCCGCCTGGCCAACTGGCTGGGCCGTCAGGTCCTGAAGGCCGACCTGACCGATCCCATGAGCGGCTTCTTCATGGTCCGCCGGTCGGTGGTGGAGACAGTGGCGCCCCGTCTTTCGACCTCGGGATTCAAGGTCCTCTTCGACATCGTCGCCTCACAGGACAGGCCCCTGAAGATCGTCGAGCTGCCCTACACCTTCCGGGCCCGCGAAGCCGGGGACTCCAAGCTCGATAACGGCGTGGTGGTCCAGTACCTGGGCCTGCTGGTCGCCAAGCTCAGCAAGGACGTCATCTCGCCCCGTTTCCTGATGTTCGCCATGGTCGGGGCCAGCGGCGTGGTGGTGCACCTGGCCATCCTTCGCAGCCTGCTGCACCTGGGCTTCTCCTGGGCCCAGACCCTGGCCGCCCTTGGGGCCATGACCTCGAACTACCTGATCAACAACGCTGTCACCTACCGGGACCGCCGGTTGAAGGGCCTGAAACTGGTCGGCGGCTACATCAAGTTCTGCGTCCTGTGCAGCGTGCCCCTGGCCGCCAATGTCGCGGTCGCCACGGTGGTCTATGAGCGCGGTCCCGCCTGGTGGGTGGCCGGCCTTGCGGGCGCCGTCGTCGCCGCCGCCTGGAACTACGTCACGACCTCACGGGCCGTCTGGTGAGGCTGGACGCCGGCCGGGGCCTCTGGCTGCTGATCCTGGGGCTCAGCGCCCTGCGAGTCTGGGGGGCGGCCTTCATCCCCCTGACCGAGGACGAGGCCTATTACCGTCTTTGGTCCCAGCACCTGCACCTGGGCTATTACGACCACCCGCCGATGATCGCCTGGTGGATCCGGCTCGGGACCTTCCTGGCCGGAGACACCCCGCTGGGCGTGCGCCTCCTGCCGATACTGGGCGCGGCGGCGACCACATGGCTGACGGCGGACCTCGCGCGTCGCCTGGGCGGAAGCGCCTCGACGGGCCTGGTGGCGGCGCTGGCCTACAACGCCATGCTGACCATCGGCGCCGGCGGCCTCCTCGCCACGCCAGACGCCCCCGCCATCTTCTTCTGGGCCGCCACCCTTTGGGTGCTGGGCCGGATCCATGCTGGCGGCAGCCCCCGGCTCTGGCTGCTGGCGGGCGCCATGGCGGGACTGGCCTGCATCTCCAAGTACTCCGCCCTCTTCCTCGCGCCCGGGATCGTGCTCTGGCTGGCCAGTTCCGCCGAGGGGCGGCGCAGGCTGCTCACCCCCTGGCCCTGGACCGCCATCGTCCCGGCGGCGGCGATCTTCGCCACCAACCTGGCCTGGAACGCCACGCACGGCTGGCTGACCTTCGAGAAGCAGTTCGGGCGGGTGGAGCCGTCGCAGTTCCGGCCCGGATATCTGGGCGAGTTCCTGACCACCCAGTTCGCTCTCCTCAACCCCCTGCTGGCGGTGCTGGCGGGGGTGGGGGTTTGGACCGCGATCCGAACCCGGGGGCGCACGGGCGGCATGGACCTGTCCCTGCCCCTGCTGGCCGCCCTGCCCTTCTGCCTCTACCTGGCCCTGCACAGCCTGCATGACCGGGTGCAGGCCCACTGGCCCGCGACCGTCTTCGCCGCCTTCGCCCTGGCGGCGGCGGGTGCGGTGGCGGACCGGCCCCGAGGCTGGCGTCCCCGTCTCCTGGCGGGAGGACTCGGCCTGGGTGCGGTGGCCATGGTCGGAGTGCTGGCGTGGGCGGGACTGCAGGGTCCGCCGATCAACTCACGGACCGACCCCCTCCTGCCGATCCGGGGCTGGCCGGACTTCGCCCGTCGGGTCGAGGCGGCGCGGATCTCGGCCGGGGCCGACTGGGTCGGCGTGGCCCACTACGGCGCGCTTTCGCAATTGGCCGCCGCCGGTCAGGTCAAGGCGCCCCTGGTGCACCTGATCGAGCGCGAACGCTGGCCCGACGCCGCGCCGGCCCCTGTCGACCGCCCAGGCCTGGTCCTGGACAAGAGTCGCCGCCTGTCCCTGCCCGACCTGCAGGCCTGCTTCCGAACAGTCACGCCAATGGGCGAACTTGTCCGCGGCGTGCCGACCAGCCGGGTCGACCGCTATCCGCTCTACCGGGTGGAGGGACCGGTCCCCGACCTGCTCGCCCGGGGCTGTCCGGACGAGCTGGGCAAGAACCGGCGGCGTTAGGCCCAGGTTCAGTCCCAACTCCCCCACCCGGCTTCACCGGGAGCTCCCCCTTGGGGGAGCAGTTACCGCCCCTTTTTCCTGCCGCGAGAGGTCGGACCTACCGGCCGGTGAATTCGGCCGGGCGCTTCTCGAGGAAGGAGACCATGCCTTCGCGGAAGTCGCGGGTGCGCATCAGCTGCAGGAACTGCAGGTAGACGTGGTGAACGTGGTCGTTGAAGGTCTCGTTCAGGCCCATCCGCATCAGGCGCTTGGCCGACTGGACAGCAAGTGGCGCATTGTCAGCGATCTCGCGGGCCATGGCCCGGGCGGCGGCGGGAAGCTCCGCGTCATCCACCACCGAATTGGCCAGGCCCATCTCCAGCGACTCCTCCGCAGACAGGGTGCGGCCGGTGAAGATCAGCTCGGCGGCCTTCGCCCAGCCCAGCAGGCGCGGCAGGAACCAGGTGCCGCCGGACTCCGGCACGATGCCCCGGCGCACGAAGGCGGCGGCCATCTTGGCGCTCTTGGCCATGATGCGGATGTCGCAGCCCATGGCGGTGTCCATGCCATAGCCGGCGGCGGAGCCGTTCAGGGCGCAGATGGTCGGCTTGTCCATGGCGAAGAGGACGGTCGGCGGGGTGTTCCGCAGGTCCAGGTTGACCGAGACGTTCTGGCCCGAGGTGTCGGAGCCGATCCCGGTGCCCTGGGTGGCGCTGACCAGGTCCAGGCCCGCGCAGAAGGCCTTGCCGGTCCCGGTCAGGATCACGACGCGGACCTCGGGGTCCTCGTTCGCCTGGACCAGAAGGGCCGTGAGCTGGTTCAGCATGGGCCCGGAAATGGTGTTCAGCCGGTCGGGCCGGTTGAGGGTGAGGGTCGCGATGCCCTCGGAGACTTCATAGAGGACCTCGTCGGTCCGCTCCTGGGTGGTGGCCATGGTTTCCTCCTGGTGATCTTCGGGGGGCGGCCGGCCGCCCCGGGTTTAGGGTTCAGCGGACCTTCACCGACACGTAGGACGGCTGGTCGATGGCGATCTGGTCCTCGATCCCGGCCTTCAGCGCGGCCAGGAGGCCCGGGGTCGAAACGTCCATGTCGCCGCGGCGAAGGCGCTCGCAGAGCTCGGCGTTCAGGGCCTTGAGGTCGCCCTCCATGCCCAGCAGGGCGGAGAGCCTGGCCACGGCGGCGGCCTCAGCGGCGGGGCCCTGCACCAGCTCGCGCTTGACGGCGTTCAGGGCGTTGACGGCCACCCGCGAAAGGAAGGCGTCGCGGGGGTTCAGCTGGGGGCGGATGGACTCCACCCAGCCCGCCACCGCCTCGATGAGTTCGTCCGCCCGGGGATGCTCGATCACAGGCCCGCCTCCAGAAGGTTCACCAGGTCGATCTCGGTCTCGGAGACCCGGCGCCCGATCATCGGACGCTCCACCGAGTTTGTCGCCCCTGTCGCATAGCTGGAGTACATCATCAGGCACATGATCCCCCACTTCAGGGACCCCAGGGCCTGCCAGAACAGGACCCGCGACAGGGGGATCTCGGCGCCGCCGGCCTCCACGTAGCCCTCCAGCAGGTCCTGGTACTCGCCAAAGCCCCCGACGGGGCGGTCGGCCCGACCGAAACGCCAGGAGTTCACGCACAGCCAGCCCAGGTCCTCCGCCGGGTCGCCCACGTGGGCCAGCTCCCAGTCCAGCACCGCCGCCACCCCCTTTTCGGGGTCGAACATCATGTTGCCGTTCCGGAAGTCGCCGTGGAGCACGACGTTGGGCAGGGGCGGCGGCAGGTTCCGCCGCATGTGCTGGATCGCCATCTCGAGGATCGGGCGCTCGGCCCCCGACGAACGATAGATGGCCTCGTACCGGTCCAACTCGCCCTGGGCGTCGGCGGTGGCCAGGGGCGCGGCGTCGGCCGGGATGGTGTGGATGCGCGCCAGGATCTGGCCGCACTGGCGGGCCAGGTGCGGGCGGACCGCATCGAACTTCGGGTCCGCGACGATCTTCCGGCCCAGGGTCTCTCCCGCGACGAAGCCGGTGATGTGGCCTTCGCCCAGGCCGTCCTCGGGCTGGCAGAGCCGGACCAGGGGCGCGACCGGGGCGCCGGCGTGCTCGGCCGCCCGGATCAGGGCGGCTTCCGCCGCCATGGTGGCCGACCGGGACGTCTCCGGGTCCATCGGCACGGAGCGCCGCCTCAGGATCAGGGGACGGGGCTCGCCGCCGCCCACCAGGGTGAAGGCCCAGGTCTCCATGCTGGCCCCGCCGGTCAGCCTCTGGGCCTTCTCGACGGCGGTTCCCCCCAGCTTTGGCGCCAGGGCGTTGAGGGCGGCGGGAATATCGACTTCCATGACGTAGGGGCGCCTCAGGAGAGTTGCGGACTTGACGATCTGCCCGCCTGAGGGTGGGCTTGTAAATCGAGAACATCAATCGAAACGGCGCAAGACCGGCTGACCGAAGGGAAACGTCATGGACTTCAATCTTCCCCCCGAACTCGTTGCTTACCTTGGGGAACTCGATGAGTTCATCGAGCGCGTGATCAAGCCGCTCGAGCGCAAGGACGACAACATCCGCTTCTTCGATCACCGCCGGGAATGGGCGCGGACGGACTGGGACCGCGGCGGCCTGCCCCGCCATGAGTGGGAGGACCTGCTGGGTCAGGCCCGCAAGCTGGCGGACGAGGCCGGACACCTGCGCTTCGCCTGGCCGACCGAGATGGGCGGCAAGGGCGGATCGAACCTGGCCATGGCCGTGATCCGCGAGCACCTGGCCGCCAAAGGCCTGGGCCTGCACAACGACCTCCAGAACGAGCACTCGATCGTCGGGAACAACCCCTTCATCCTGATGTTCAAGGAGTTCCCCACCAACGCCCAGTACGAGAAGTACGCGGACCTCCTGCTGAACGGGAAGATGCGCACCATCTTCGGCCTGACCGAGCCCCTGCACGGTTCGGACGCCACCCACATGGAGACCCGGGCCGTCCCGCACGAGAAGGACGGCAAGCCCGGCTGGCTGATTAACGGCGAGAAGATGTGGTCCACCGGCATGCACGTGGCCACCCACTGCATGGTCTTCGCCCGCACCAGCGGCAATGACGGCGACGCCACGGGCATCACCTGCTTCATCGTCCCCGCGGACGCGCCCGGCGTGAAGGTCGAGGAATACCTCTGGACCTTCAACATGCCCACCGACCACCCGCGGGTCAGCTTCACCAATGTCTGGATCCCCGAGGACAGCTACTGGGGCGTGATCGACCGCGGCCTGGGCCTCGGCCAGAGCTTCGTGCACCAGAACCGCATCCGCCAGGCGGCGTCCTCGCTGGGCGCGGCGGTCTACTGCATCGAGGAAAGCGTCAAGTACGCGCGGATGCGCCAGCCGTTCGGCAAGCCCCTCTCCGACAACCAGGCCATCCAGTGGCCCCTGGTCGAGCTGGCGACCCAGGCCGAGATGCTGCGCCTCCTGATCCGCAAGACCGCCTGGCAGATGGACCAGATGGAGCACAAGGCCGTGGAGCGCGAGCTCTCGGACAAGGTCTCCATGTGCAACTACTGGGGCAACCGCCTGGTCTGCGAGGCCGCCGACCGGGCCATGCAGGTGCACGGCGGCATCGGCTATTCGCGCCACAAGCCCTTCGAGCACATCTATCGCCACCACCGCCGCTACCGGATCACCGAGGGCTCGGAGGAGATCCAGATGCGCAAGGTGGCCGCCTTCCTGTTCGGCTACATGGGTCCGCGCCGGAAGGAATTCGCCAACCTGACCTGGGACGACGTCGACTACCGCAACCAGAGGTAGGCCGGTCGCAGGGGCTTGAGGGGGAAGGCGGAGAGGCCGTTGACCCCCTCCGGCCCGCTGCGCGGTCCACCTCCCCCTGGGGGGAGGAATTAGGGGGCCAATTGCTCCCCCAAGGGGGAGCTCCGCGCGAAGTGCGGTGTGGGGGTCAATGGCCTCCCAGGTCAGGCCCCGTACAGCCTGTCGAACATCGGCGGCAAGCTGTCAGGCAGGCCGGCCAGGGGGCCGGAGGACAGGAGCAGGACCACCTCGTCCCCGTTCAGGCCAGACAGGGCGTCCAGCGCCTCACCAGCGTCCATCACCGGACGGGCGTCCACGCCCGCCGCTCGGGTCCGCTCGACGATCTCGGCAAGGGTCGACTGGTGGTGGCTCTCCGCCCCATGGCCCGGCGGCGGCAGGATCAGCACCCGGTCCGCCCCCTCGAAGACCGTGTCGTACCAGGCAAGGGCGTCCCGGGAGCGCCAGGAAAAGGTATGGGGCTCGAAGACCACCACGAGTTTCCGGTCCGGGAAATGGAGCTTCAGGGCCTCAATGGCCGAACGCGCCTTTTCCCAGGAGGAGCCGAAGCCCTCGATCACGGGGATGCGTGAGGTCCGGGTCAGCCGGTCCAGGCGCCGGCGGATGCCCTCGAAGCTGGCGACGGCGCGGACAAGGCCCTCGCGATCCACAAGGTCCGCCTCGAGCAGCAGGGCCGAGACGCCCACGATGTTCTCGATGTTGTGGGCGCCCAGGAGGCCGGTCGTCATGGCCGTGCGCGTCCCGTCCGGCGCGACAAGGACAAACCGGCTGACCTCGCCGAAGACCTCGTCCTGCGCCCGCCAGCCGCCCTCCCCGCTCCCGTACCAGACAATCCGCGCCCGGGTCCGGGTCGCTGCGGACCGGACGGCCGGGTGATCCCGCAGCACCGCCAGCCCGTCCTCCGGCAGCCCCTCGAGGAGCCGCAGGAAGGGCGCCTCATACTCGGCGAAGGTCGGAAAGACATTGACGTGGTCATGGACCAGCGAGGTCAGGAGCAGCCTCTGCGGGTGGTAGAGGTCGAACTTGGAGCGCCGGTCGTTGGGTCCGACGATGTACTCGTCGCCCTCTAGGATCATTTCCGGCGAACGGCCCCAGCGTCCGGTCGCCGGCAGGGAGGGCGAGATGGCGCCCACCAGCCAGCCGGCGTCCACGCCGCAGGTCCTCAGCACGTGGGCCGCAAGGGCCGCGCAGGTGGACTTGCCGAAGGAGCCCGCCACGACGGTGTTCACGCGATCCCGGGTCAGGTCGCCGACCAGTTCCGGGAAGGTGGTGACCCGCACACCGCGCTGGCGGGCCTCGGCGGCCTCGACATTGTCGTCGCCCCCCAGCTTGGCGCTGGCCCCTTGCACCAGCACGTCCAGGTCCGCGGGCAGGTTGGCCGGATCGAGTCGCCAGGACACAGGCAGGCCCAGCCCCTCGACAAAGGTCGACATGGGCGGGAAGACGTCCTGGTCCGAGCCAGACACCTGGTGGCCCGCGTCCTGCATCATCTGGGCGACGGCGGCCATGCCCGCCCCGGCGATTCCGGTGAAATGGATCCTCATGGGCCCTTTCCTGCAGGCCGGGCTTTAACGTGGGATTAACCATACCGGGCCAGCCTGCCCTCGTCTTCTTCGAAGACATCCCACCATCACCATCACCTTGCGCCCGGCTTCGGCCGGGCGTCCTTTTTCAGGCCTTGGCGGGCTCGCGCCCCGGTGGTGTAGTGCCGTTCACACAAAGGGAGGACAGCGCATGGCCAGGGCCGCCGCCGGCTACAAGACCCGCCTGGAGCCGCAGGACGAGTTCCCGCACGATCCGGGGACCTTCAAGAACTACAACGAAAGCATGTACTTCAACGTGTTCGACCCGGCCCGGAAGGCTGGCGGCTGGTTCCGCATCGGCAACCGCCCGAACGAGCACTACGCCGAGATGACGGTCTGCCTCTACCTGCCGGACGGCCGGGTGGCCTTCATGTTCGGGCGACCGACCATCGAGGGGAATACCGAGATGAACGCCGGCGGCCTGAAGGTCGAGGTGGTCGAGCCCTTCAAGCGCCTGCGCGTGACCTATTCCGGCAAGGCCCTCCTGCTGGCCCGCCCGCACGAAATGGCGGACCCCAAGCGCGCCTTCCGCGAGAACCCCTCCGTGCCCTGCACGGTGGAGCTCGACTACGAAGGCGTCTCGCCCATGTACGGCGGCGAGACCGTGCGCGAGGACGGGACGCCCATCGAGATCGACCCCGAGAAGTCCTTCGCCAAGGCCCACTACGAGCAGCACTGCGCCGCGAAGGGCCGGTTCACCCTTGGCGACGAGGTCTTCGAGATCAACGGGCACGGCCTGCGGGACAAGTCCTGGGGCCCGCGGCACTGGCAGGCCATCGACTGGTACCGCTGGTGCCCGATGAACTTCGGCCGCGACTTCGGCATGATGCTGTCGGTGATCGGCGACGGAAAGGGCGGCGCCCGGCAGGGCGGCATGGTCTTCCGCGACGGGATCTACGACCTGATCTCGGAATGCCGGATCGAGAGCGACTGGGACGAGCATGGCTACCAGACCCACCTCCGCGCCGAGGTGAAGACCGAGGGCGGCAAGGCCTATTCCGTGACCGGCCGGGTGATGTCGCTGATTCCCCTGCGCAACCGCCGGACCACCCCGGAAGGCGTTGAGCTGCAGACCCGGATCACCGAGGGCATGACCGAGTTCAGGTGCGGCGACCTGGTGGGCTATGGCCTGTCGGAGTACCTGGACCAGATCATCGACGGCCAGCCCAACGGCAAGGCCGCCGGCTACTGAAGCGCCAGGGCGACAGACCCGCTTGCGCGGCTGGTCGGCGCGGTCTATAGCCCCGGTCCTTCCAGGTGATCCCCGATAGCTCAGCTGGTAGAGCAGTCGGCTGTTAACCGACTTGTCGCAGGTTCGAGTCCTGCTCGGGGAGCCATCCTTTCCCAATCTCTCAGGTCATCAGCCGGATTTGGCGGGAGGGATCATGGACGTCTTCTACGGTCAGATCGCCGACTGGTGGCCCGTCATCTCGCCCCTTGAGGACTACGCCAGCGAGGGCGCCGAGATTCGCCGGGTCCTCCTGGAGGCCCGCCCGAAGGCGAGCAGCCTGCTGGAACTGGGCAGCGGCGGCGGGCATGTGGCCTTCCATGTCAAGGCTGGCCTGGACTGCCTCCTGACCGACCTGAGCCCGGCCATGCTGGAGGTCTCCCGGCGGATCAACCCGGAGTGCGGGCATCTGGCGGCGGACATGCGAGGGCTGGACCTGGATCGCCGGTTCGACCTGGTCCTGGCCCACGACGCCATCGCCTACATGACCACGGAAGCCGACCTGCGGGCGGCCTTCGCCACCGCCTTTCGACACCTGCCGCCGGGCGGCCTCGCCCTCTTCATTCCCGATGACGTGCTGGAGACCTTCGAGCCCGGAGAGGCCGACGCCTTCGGCGGCGACGCCGCCGATGGCCGTTCGGCGCGGGCGCTGGAGTGGGTCGGCGAACGGGAGGCCGACGGGACGGCCATGGTCCACTACGCCTTCCTGCTTCGCGAAGTTGATGGCCGGATGACCTCGACAGCCGAAAGCCACAGGGTCGGCGTCTTCTCCCGGTCGGACTGGGAACGATGGCTGGCGGAGGAAGGTTTTACCGTCGAGACCGTCCTGGAGAACACGGATGAGGACCGGACGCCCCGGTTCTTCTTCCTCGGGACCCGTCCGGCCACCTGATCCGGCGCCAGATGTAACGATCCTTGGTATCCCTTTTCGCGAGAGGTCTGGCCGAGGCCTGGACTTCCAGTCTACTCGGACAAGCCGGAAGATCGCCTGCGGAGGAAAACTGCCGACATGTCCTGGTCCGGAAGGTTTGACGGCGAGGCGCCCGAACGGGTGAACCGCTGGCTGGCGCACCAGGGCGTCTGCTCGCGTCGGGAGGCCGAGGCCCTGATCGCTTCGGGCCGCGTCCGGATCGACGGCGAGACCGTGGCCGACCCGGGGCGAAAAATCCTGCCCGGCCAGGTCCTTCAGGTGATCGACGAGGCGTCGCCCGGCGAGGGCCCGGTCACCGTCCTGGTGAACAAGCCGCCGGGCCTGGTCAGCGCCCACCCCGCCCCGGGCCAGGACGAGGCGCGAAGCCTTCTGACCGCCGCCCGGGCCTTCGCCGGGGAGCCGCCCCCGCCGGAGGATCAGAGCCTGCCGCCCGCCGGCCGCCTCGACAGGGACTCACGGGGCCTGCTGGTCCTCACCTCCGACGGAGTCGTCGCGCGGGCCATCATCTCGCCGGACTCGACCCTGACCAAGGAGTACCAGGTGCGGGTGGCCGGCGCCCTGACCCCGGAGCGCATCGCCCGCCTCCGGCACGGCCTGTCCCTGGACGGGAGGGCGCTCAAGCCGGCAGGCGTGTTCCGGAAGGGCGAGGACAGGCTCCGCTTCGTGCTCTCCGAGGGCCGCAACCGCCAGATCCGCCGGATGTGCGAACTCGTCGGGCTGAGGGTGATCGACCTTCACCGGACGCGGATCGGCCCCTTGGCCCTGGACGGCCTGCCCGAGGGTCGCTGGCGCTACCTGGAGGCGGACGAGCGCCGCGCCCTCCTCGCGGGGGCCGGGCCTTCCCAAGCCTCCGGATGAGGCCCATATCGGTCAGGCGATCGAAGGGGGACAAGGCGCCATGACTTCAGCGGCCCGACCGAACTGGCGCCGGCGCGCCCTCTATCTCCTGGGCGGTCTCGCCGTCCTGGCCCTGGCTGGCGCAGGCCTGCGGAGCTGCCGCTCGGAGCCCGACGCCCCGCCGTACCGCACCGCCCAGGTGGAGTCCGGGGCCCTGGTGCAGACGGTCTCGGCCTCCGGGGTCATCGAGGCCCTCGTCACCGTGGAGGTGGGCTCGCAGATTTCCGGCCAGATCAGGTCGATCTCGGCGGACTTCAATGACCGGGTGAAGGCCGGGCAGGTCCTGGCGGAACTGGACCCCCAGACCTACGAGTCCCGCCTGCGTCTCGGGCAGGCGGATGTCGCCGCCGGCGAGGCCGCCGTCCGCCAGGCCGAAGCCCAGGCCCAGCAGGCGCGGCAGGAACTCTCGCGCCGGAAGTCCCTCGCCGCCCAGGGCTACTATTCACAGGCCGCCCTTGAGGCCGCTGAGGCGCAGGCGCGGACCAGCGCCGCCGCCCTGGAGGCCGCCCGGGCCCGGGTCCAGCAAAGCCGCGCCAGCCTTCGGACCAATGAGGTGGACCTGTCCCGGACGCGCATCGTCTCGCCCATCGACGGGGTCGTCGTCCTGCGGGCCATCGAGCCGGGCCAGACCGTGGCCGCCAGCTTCCAGGCCCCTGTCCTCTTCCGCATCGCCCGGGACTTCGACCGGGTGAAGGTGAAGATCTCGGTGGACGAGGCCGATATTGGCGGCGTGAGGGAAGGCCAGGTCGTGACCTTCTCGGTCGACGCCTATCCGGACCAGGCCTTCGAGGGCATCGTGACACAGGTCCGCAAGCAGCCCGTCATCGAACAGAACGTGGTCGCCTATACGGTCATGGCGGAGGCCGCCAATACGGGCGGGAAGCTCCTGCCCGGCATGACAGCCAACGCTGATATCGTGATCCAGCGCCGCGAGGGCGTCCTCAAGGTTCCGGTCGCCGCCCTTCGCTGGACCCCGCCGGCGCAGGTCCAGGCGGCCCCCAGGGGACCGCCTGGCACGCCGACCCGCAGCGACTCCGGCCCGGCCTTCCCAGGCTCGGTTGCAGTGCAAAAGGTGGTCGGTCAGCTTGGGCTCGATCCCCGCCAGAAGAAGGCCTGGGCCGACATACAGGCCGAGCTTCGCGTCCAGGCCACGGCCGCCGCCGCGCCGGGCGGCGAGACGGGCCGCAAGGCGGTGGCTGAGGCGGTCAGCAAGAGCCTCTCCCGATTGGAGACCCATCTCGATGAGCGCCAGAAGGCGCGTCTCAAGGTTCTCCGTCCCCTGGCCCTCGAACTCGGCCCGGACCCGGCGGGCTTCGTCGCCGGCTCGGTCTACCGCGAGACGCCGGAGGGACCCCAGCCGGTGGTGGTCCAGGTGGGGCCGACCGATGGCGCCATGACGGAGGTGCGAGGTCCTCTCAAGGCCGGCGACACCCTGGTCGTCGGCGGCGGTCCCAAGCCCAAGATGCGCGTCGGCGGGGGCTGACCGGCCATGGGCGAGGCGGCGATGATCCAGATCGAGGATCTGACCAAGACCTACGTCATGGGCGAGGAAACCGTCACGGCGCTCGACTCGGTCAACCTGACGATCTCGCGAGGGGAAAGCATCGCGATCATCGGCCCCTCGGGCTCGGGCAAATCGACCCTGATGAACCTTCTGGGCGGCCTGGATCGTCCCAGCGCAGGGCGGTACCGCTTCGAGGGCGAGGAGGTCGCGCGGTTCTCTGATGACCAGTTGGCCGACTTCCGCAACCGACGTATCGGCTTCGTCTTCCAGTCCTTCCAGCTCCTGCCCCGGCTCTCGGCCCTGCAGAATGTCGAGCTTCCGATGATCTACGCTGGCCAGCCGCCCCGGACCCGTCGCGAGCGGGCGGCCGAGCTGCTCGAGCGGGTCGGCCTTGGATCCCGCATGGGCCACCGGCCGAACCAGATGTCCGGCGGCCAGCAGCAGAGGGTGGCCATCGCCCGCTCCCTCGCCAACCGTCCGGACCTGCTGCTCGCCGACGAGCCCACCGGCGCCCTGGACAGCGCCACCGGCGTGGAGGTCCTGTCGCTCTTCCAGCAGCTCAACACCGAGGGCCTGACCGTCGTCCTGGTCACCCATGACCGGGGCGTGGCCAACGCCGCCCGCCGCAGGATCGCCTTTCGCGACGGGCGCGTGATCGAGGATGAGCGCTCATGAGCGGCGTCTCTCCGGGCGAGATCATTCGGTTCGCGGCCGGGGCGATCATCGCCCACCCCCTCCGTTCGGGCCTGACCTCGCTGGGGGTCGTCATCGGGGTCGCCTCCGTGGTCATGATGACCTCCATCGGCATGGGCGCGCAGCGACAGGTCACGGACACCATTTCCGGTCTGGGCTCCAACCTCATCATCGTGTCCCCCAAGCAGCCGCGCAGTTCCGGCGGGGTCATGGGCGGGTCTGGCGCCGGGGAAGGTCTTTCCGACAGCGACGCCGAAGCCATCCGCCGCCAGGTCGACGGCGCCGCGGCTGTGGCGCCCTCGGTCGGCGGCATGGCCCAGGTCACGGCGGACGGCGCCAACTGGAGCACCACCGTCTACGGGGTCTCCCCCGAATACCTGGAGGCGCGGGACCTCACCGTCGCCTCGGGCAGGATGTTCGACGACCGCGACGCGCGACAGGGCCGGAAGGTGGCCGTGCTCGGCCCGACGGTGGTCACCCAGCTGTGGGGCGAGGTCGACCCCATCGGCAAGCGGATCCGGATCCGCGGCGCGCCCTTCGAGGTGATCGGCGTCCTGGGCTCCAAGGGACAGTCCAGCTTCGGCCGCGACCAGGACGACCTGATCCTGTCTCCCCTGGAAACTGTCCGCTCGCGGGTGATCGGTCGGCGGATCAAGGCCGACAGCGTCCAGACCATCTTCGTCAAGGCGGAGACCGAAGAGGCGGTGAGCGAGGTCCAGGAAAAAATCGACGCCCTCCTGCGGACCGAGCACCGGATTCCTGAGGGCGAGGACGACGACTTCGAGACCCAGAACCTGGCCTCTATCCTCGACGCCTCCAAGGCGGCCATCGGCGCCTTTACCGTCCTGCTGGCGGCCATCGCCGGAATCTCCCTTGTGGTGGGCGGGGTCGGCATCATGAACATCATGCTGGTGGCGGTGACCGAGCGGACCCGGGAGATCGGACTGCGCATGGCCCTGGGGGCCCGGCGTCGGGACGTACTCACCCAGTTCGCCCTGGAGTCCGTGGCGCTTTCCCTGGTCGGCGGCCTGATTGGACTGGCCATCGGCCTGCTCGGCGCCGCCGGAATATCAGCCGTCGCCGATTGGCCCTTCGCCCTGCCCACCTGGTCCATTCCGGTCGCCCTGGGCTTCTCCAGTCTGGTCGGACTGGTCTTCGGCGCCTATCCTGCCTGGCGCGCCGCGCGCCTCGATCCCATCGAGGCCCTCAGGCGCGAATAGCCCCGGAACCGAATGTGAAGCTTCCCGTCCTCCTCGCCCTGGCCTGCACCTTCGTCCTGGCCGGCTGCCAGCCCCAGGTGAGCCGTCCGCCCTGCCCTGCCGGGAAGACCTGCCTGGCCTGGGGAAACAACACCGAGGCCGGGACGCTCGATCCGCAGAAGGCCTCACTGGTCGATGAGTTCGCCATCATCGGCGACCTCTACACCGGCCTCTTCACCGATGGCCCGGACGCCGCGCCGACGCCCGCCTTGGCGGAGAGCTGGAGCACCTCCCCCGACGGACTGACCTGGACCTTCCGCCTGCGCCCCTCGAAATGGACCGACGGGCGGCCCGTCACTTCGGAAGACTTCGTCTTCGCCTTCCGGCGCCTCCTCGATCCGAACACGGCCTCGAGCTACGCCTTCCTGCTCTACCTTCTGGAGAACGGCCGGGAGGTGAACGAGGGGAAGGCTGGCCCCGAGACCCTGGGCGCGCGGGCTGTGGATCCCCTGACCCTTGAGCTCCGCCTCGAGCATCCGGCGCCCTACCTGCCCGCCCTGCTCAAGCATCACAGCTTCTTCCCGGTCCCGTCGCATGCGGTGAAGGCGCATGGCGAAGCCTGGACGCGTCCGGAAAACTTCGTCGGCAACGGCGCCTTCACCCTGGTGGACTGGAAGCTGGGAGATCACATCCGGGTGGTGAAGAACCCGGACTTCTTTGACGCCGGTTCCGTCTGCGTGGACCAGATCGATTATTTCCCGACCCCGGACTCGGTCATGGCCGAGCGCCGGGTCGCCCGGGGCGAGCTCGACCTGAACACCAACTTCCAGTCGAACCGGGTCCAGCGGCTGCGCGACACCCTGCCGGGCTATGTGCGCACCTATCCCGCCCTGGCCACCTCCTACATCGCCCTGAACACGGTGAGCATTCCCGCCTTCCGGGACCTGAGGGTCCGGCGCGCCCTGTCCATGGGGGTCGACCGCGACTTCATCACCGGCAAGCTCATGCGCGCAGGGCAGAAGCCGGCCTACAGCTTCGTGCCGCCGGCCACCGCGGGCGCCGGGTCGGGCGTGCGGCTGAAATGGGCGGACATGCCCTTCGAGGCCCGGCAGGCGGAGGCCCGGCGGCTGCTCGCCGAAGCCGGATACGGGCCGGGCAATCCCCTTTCGGTCGAGATCAAGGTGGGCAACTCGCCCGACAACCTCCTCCTGTCCCAGGCCGTGGCCGCGGACTGGACCGCCCTGGGCCTGAAGGTCACCACTGTCCAGAACGAGGGCCAGATCGCCTTCTCCGCCTACAAGCGGAAGGATTTCCAGGTCGGCATGATGAGCTGGTACGCCGACTTCAACGACCCCTTGACCTTCCTGGGCCTGTTCCGTTCGGACACCGGCCCGCAGAACTATTCGGGATATTCCAACCCGCGGTACGACGCCCTGCTGGACAAGGCCGACCGGGAGCCCGACGCCGCGAAGCGGGCCCGGATCCTGGCAGAGGCCGAACAGCTCATGCTGGACGAGGAAGGCGTGATCCCGGTCTTCCAGGTGGTGAGCCGCGCCCTCGTTTCGCCCCGGGTCACGGGCTGGACCGACAACATCGAGAACTTCCACCGCGCCCGCTGGGTCTGCGTGAAGCCCGATGCTCCGGGGGTGACGCCCGGTCAGCATTGACAGCCGGGCCCGGGGTCGCCTTGCTGCCCGCCAGGACAAAACGGGAGGCGGGGCGCATGGACTTCAACCTGCAAGGCAAGGTGGTGCTGATCACCGGCGGGTCGCGAGGACTGGGCCGGGCCATGGCGCAGGCCTTCGCCGAGGCCGGCGCGAACCTCGCCATCGTCTCGCGCAAGCTGCCCGCCTGCGAGGAAACCGCCGCCGAACTGGCGAAGCTGGGTGTCGAGACCTTCGCCCACCGCTGCCATGTGGGGAACTGGGACGAGATCGAGCCCATGGTGGACGCGGTCTACAAGCGCTTCGGCCGGATCGACGTCCTGATCAACAACGCCGGCATGTCGCCCCTCTATCCCTCCCTGGAAGAGGTGACCGAGGACAATTTCGACAAGGTCATCGGGGTCAACTTCAAGGGGCCCTTCCGCCTGTCGGCCCTGGTCGGGGCCCGGATGCAACGGGGCGACGGCGGCTCGATCATCAACATCTCCAGCATCGCCTCGCTGGAGGCCTCGCCCTACGCCCTGCCCTACGCCGGAGCCAAGGCGGCGCTGAACGTGCTGACCACCGGCTTCGCGGCCGCCTACAGCCCCAATGTGCGGGTCAACACCATCTGCGTCGGCCCCTTCGCCACCGACGTGGCCGAGCACTGGGCCGATCCGCCGGACCACGCCAACCCGGGCTGGACGAAGGGCGGCATGCGGGTCGGCCTGCCGAACGAGATGGTCCCCGCCGCCCTCTGGCTGGCCAGCGATACCTCCAGCTTCACCAACGGCGCCCTGATCCGCATCGACGGCGGCCCCGTCCGCGCGCGCCTCCGCCCCTGATCCTGAAAGGCCAGAATTCCATGTCCAGCCCCACGCCCAGCTTCGAGACGATCCTCTATTCGGTCGAGGACCACATCGCGACCATCACCCTGCACCGGCCCGAGCGGATGAACGCCTGGACCCTGCAGATGTGCAACGACCTGCGCGCCGCCTTCGACCTGACGGATGCCGACGACGACGTCCGGGCGGTGATCGTCACGGGGTCCGGCCGGGCCTTCTGCGCCGGCGCCGACCTTTCCGGGGGCAGCCAGACCTTCGGCGCCGCCAAGCCGGACAAGGACACGCCGGTCCGCCGCGACACGGCGGGCCTGGTCACCCTGCGGATCTTCGACAGCCTGAAGCCGGTCATCGGCGCCATCAACGGCGCCGCGGTTGGCGTGGGCGTCACCATGATCCTGCCCATGGACGTGAGGATCGCCTCCACCGACGCTCGCTTCGGTCTGGTGTTCAACCGCCGGGGCATCATCATGGAGGGCGCCTCGTCCTTCTTCCTGCCGCGCTTGGTCGGCATGCCGGCCACGCTGGACTGGATCTATTCCGGCCGCGTCTTCCCCGCCTCGGAGGCCCTGGAGAAGGGACTGGTCAGCAGCCTGCATCCGCCGGAGAGCCTGATGGACGCGGCTCGCGCCCTGGCCCACGAATACGCCGACCACACGGCGCCGGTTTCCAGCGCCCTGACGCGTCAGCTGTGCTGGCGGATGCTGGGGGCGAGCCACCCCATGGAGGCGCACCGGGCCGAGAGCCGGGCGCTCATGGCGCGCGGCGGGTCGGAAGACGCCGTCGAGGGCGTGAAGAGCTTCTTCGAGAAGCGGCCGGCCAACTTCACCGACCGCGTCTCCAGCCTCCCGGACGTCTTCCCCGACTGGGTCGACCCCGAGTTCTGATCACTCGAAGCCGGGACCGGCCTTGGTGCGGATGTTCAGCTGTCCCGCCAGGCCCGCCCGGCGGTGATGGTCGATCTTGCCCATCTCTTCGGACATGGCCATCTCGCGGAAGGCGGCCAGGGAAGGGTATTCGGCCAGGGCCACGGCGTCCCAGAGGTCCTCGACCTCGCCGATCATCAGGCTGGTGACCCGGCCCGAATAGCGGATCCGGCCGCCGCGGGCCTCGACCAGCTGGCGCACGCCCTCGCCATAGAGGGCGTAGGCCTCGGCGCCGGTGAGGTGGGCGTTGGAGCCGTCCTCGTACTCGGCCTTCGGCTTGAACTTCAGCAGGTTGACCATGACGAAGGGCCCGTCCTCCTCGGCGGAGAAGAAGGCCATGGCCTGTTCGGGGGGCGGATAGACGGCGTTGACGACCTTCATGGGGGGCTCCTGTGGGTCAGCGGGTGCGCCGGACCATGTCGTCCAGCAGGTCAGCGATGGCGGCGGGACTGTCCTCCTGGAGGAAGTGGCCGCCGGGAAGGATGACGTGGGCCTCGTTGCGGGCGCCGGGGACGCGGGTCTTGAAGGCCGCCTCCCCGCCCCGGGTCACGGGATCGTTGTCGCTGAAGGCGGTGAGGAAGGGCTTGTCGAAAGCTTCGAGGATCTTCCAGGCCGCCTGGTTCTCCGCGACCGAGGCGTGCGCCGCCGTGATCGGCACCAGGGCCGGGAACTGGCGGGCGCCCTCCTTGAAGGCCTCGTCCGGGAAGGGCGCGTCGTAGGCGGCGACCTCTTCGGGCGTCAGGTCACGGCTGGTCCCCATGTTGAGGATGCCGCCGATCGGCATGACGGGGATGGTCTGGGACATGTGCAGCCAGGCGTCGAAACCCTCGCTGGACCCGGCGCCCACCGGCAGGTGGGTGTTCCCGGCGATGACCCCGGCGAAGCGCTCGGGGAAGGCGGCGACCAGTCGCAGGCCGATCAGGCCGCCCCAGTCCTGGCAGAACATCACCACACCCGAGAGGTCCAGGCCGGTGAACCACTGGCCCGTCCAGTCGACGTGGCGCTCGTAGGTGTAGTCGGCGCGGGCGGCCGGCTTGTCCGAACGGCCGAAGCCGATCAGGTCCGGCGCCAGGACCCGGTGACCCTTGGCGACCAGGCGCGGGATGATGTGGCGGTAGAGGTAGGACCAGGACGGCTCGCCGTGCATGAGCAGGACCGGCGCGCCGTCGCGGGGACCTTCGTCCACATAGGCCATCCGCAGGGGCTCGCCCCCTGGCCCCTTCAGCTCGGCGTAGTGGGGAGAGAAGGACCAGTCCGCCAGGCCCTCGAAGCGCGCGTCAGGGGTTCTCAGGACCTTCATTCGGTGTCTCCCGGCCGGAGCCCGGCCCACTTGCGGTTGACAGGCCCGCCGGGGCGGGAAACTAATGGCAATAGCCGTGCCATTATCAATCCGGCCGGTCAAGCGCCCCGGTGGCGCGAGGGAGGCTGACAATGTTCAAGCGCATCGCCCTGGGCCTGGCGGCCCTGCTGGTCCTGGCCGTCGCGGCCGCCTGGGTGTTCCGGGGCGAGATCGCCCTGAGGGCCATGACCCGGGTCATGGACCGCAACCTGGCCGCGGCGCCGGGCGACGGGCTGCCGGACGGATTGCACGTGGTCCTCTGCGGCTCCGGATCGCCCATGCCGGATCCCGGCCGGGCTGGCCCCTGCACCGCCGTCATCGCGGGAAAGCGCCTCTTCGTCTTTGACTCCGGCGCGGGCTCTGTCCGCAACCTCACCCTCATGGGCCTGCCCCCAGCCCGGGTGGAGAGGGTCTTCCTGACCCATTTCCATTCGGACCATATCGACGGCCTCGGCGAACTGCTTCTCCAGCACTGGGCGGGAGGCGCCGCCCGGGCGCCCCTGCCGGTGCAGGGGCCGACCGGGGTCGAGACCGTGGTGGGAGGGCTGATGACGGCCTATGGTCCCGACCGCGGCTACCGGATCGCCCATCACGGCGAGGCAACCGTGCCGCCCTCCGGTTTCGGCGGACAGGCCCTGCCCTTTGCGCCGGCGCCGGATGGGACTCCCGTGACCCTGGTGGACGAGCCGGATCTCAAGATCCGCGCCTTCGCCGTCGACCACGGCCCGGTCTCCCCGGCGATGGGCTACATCGTCGAGTACAAGGGCCGAAGGGCGGTGATCAGCGGCGACACGGACATCACCGCCAGCGTCGAGAAGGCCGCAAAGGGCGCAGACCTGCTGGTCCACGAAGCGCTTTCCCTGCGCCTGGTCGGGCTCCAGAAAGCGGCCGCAGAGCGCGCCGGCCGGACCAATCTGGTCAAGGTCTTCGGCGACATCACCAACTATCATGCCGACCCCGAGGCGGTCGCCGCCCTCGCCGCCCGGGCCGAGGTCCGCTACCTGCTCCTGACCCACATCGTGCCGCCCCTGCCTGTCCGGGCCCTGGAAGGTCCCTTCCTGGGCGACAGCCGGAAGGCCTTTGCCGGCCCCATCCGGGTGGGACATGACGGCGACATGATCTCCCTTCCCGCAGGGTCCGACGACATCCGCCTGAGCCACCGCCTTCCCTGACCTGGAGCCCCCCATGACCGAGCCCGTCGCCCTCTCCGGCGCCCCCGGATCGCCCTACACCCGCAAGATGCTGGCGGTGCTGCGCTACCGCCGTATCCCCTACCGGTTCCTGATCGTCTCCAACCCCGCCATCGCCGGACTGCCGCAGGCCAAGGTGCCTCTCCTGCCGACCTTCTACCTGCCGGGGGCCGGCGGCGCCCTGGAGGCGGTGACGGATTCCACCCCGCTGATCCGCCGCTTCGAGAGCGAGTACGCCGGGCGAAGCCTGGTCCCCGGCCGCCCGGCCCTGGCCTTCCTGGACGCCCTGCTTGAGGACTATGCCGACGAGTGGCTGACCAAGGCCATGTTCCACTACCGCTGGGCCTACCAGGCCGATATCGACAAGGCCTCGGCCATCCTGCCCTGCTGGCGGGGCATGGCGGTCCCGGATGAAGTGCTTGCAGAGCGCGGACAAGGCTTCGCCGACCGCCAGATCGGCCGGCTTCGTTATGTCGGCTCCAACCCCGTCACCGGCCCGATCATCGAGGCCAGCTACCGGCGCTTCCTGGAGGCGTTTGAGGATCACCTGCGGACCCTGCCCTACCTGATGGGACGCAGGCCCGGCGCCAGCGACTTCGCCGCCTATGGCCAGCTGACCCAGCTGGCGGAGTTCGACCCGACCCCTTCGGCCCTGACCCTGTCCGTCGCGCCGCGGGTCACCGCCTGGACGGGCATGATGGAGGACCAGTCCGGCGTCGAGCCTTCCGAGGCGGACTGGATCGATCCGGCCACCCCCCCGCCCACGCTGAAGGCCCTGCTGGCCGAGGTCGGCCGTGTCTATGCGCCGGTCATGCTGGCCAACGCCCGCGCCGTGGTCGCCGGGGACGCCGAGGTCCGCGCCGAGGTCGATGGCCAGGCCTGGACCCAGCAGCCCTTCCCCTACCAGGCCAAGTGCCTGAAGGCGCTCCGCGACGCCTACGCCGCCCTTCCGTCGGCGGAACGGGCCCTGGTGGATGCCGCGCTTGACGGGACCGGCTGCGCGGCGCTTCTGGCGGGATGAACCCTGGGGCCCTGGAAACGGATGGACGGCGGCGGCGCGGCCAGGACAGCCGGGAACGCATCGTCTCGGCCATGCTCGACCTCATGCGCGAGGGCGAAGTGGCGCCGGGCGCCGAGCGGGTCGCCGCACGGGCGGAGGTCGGGCTGCGGACGGTCTTCCGCCACTTCCGGGACATGGACAGCCTCTACGCCGAGATGAGCCGGACCATCGAGGGCGAGCTGTCTGACCTGATCGACCGCCCGATGGCCGCCGGAGACGAAAGCAGCCGGCTCGTGGGGATCGCGCGCCAGCGGGCGGAGGTCTTCGAAAGGATCTTTCCGTTCAAGCACGCCTCGGGGGCCCACCGGCATCGCTCCGCCTTCCTGGAAAAGGGTCATGCGCGGATGGTCGCCCTGCTTCGCAGCCTTCTGGTCCAGGGGCTGCCGGAGGCGTGTTCGGACCCGACGCGGCGGGAAGCCCTGGATCTCGTGCTCAGCTTCGAGGCCTGGTCCCGCCTCCGGCGTGAACAGGGCCTTTCGAAGGACGAGGCCCTGGCGGTGATCCTCGCGGCGGCGGAGCGCCTGAGGGCCACAAATGGCGGCTGAAGCGGCTTTTCCCTCCGGTTAACGACTGGAGCCTAGGGTTTTTCCCGGAAAAATGGCTGGGAGAGCAATCAGATGAAATCCGCAACAATCCTTCCTGTACTGGCGATGGGCGCCCTCCTTTCGGGTTGCGGCGTCGCCGCCACGGACTGCGCGAGCCAGGCCTCGAAGGATGTCATCACCTCCATCGTGCGCGAACAGGTGGAGAAGGCCGCCGAGGCTGACCTCGCCGCCGAGGACGGAACCAAGTTGGCCTCGGCCTCGAAGATCCGCGCGACGGTCGCCGAGCTGAAGGTCGCGATCGACGATATCCGGACCACCAAGAAGGATCCGGACAGCACCAAGCGCTTCTGCGCCGGAACGGCCAGGGTGGTCGTCCCCCTGGCGATGATCCAGGACGCCGACCAGACCCGGAAGCTCCTGGACATGTCGACGGTGGACAGCCTGCTTGAGCAGGCCGGCCTCAAGCGCTCGGCGGACTCCGTGACCTTCGACGTGGAGTACAGCGTCCAGCCGACGGACAAGCGCGACAAGATCTATGGCGAGGTCGAGGGCGCCGCCCCGATGTTCGCCGCCCTGGGCCAGATCGTGGGCGCGCACCTGGCGCGCCGCGAGATCGAAGGGGCGAGCCAGGCCCAGGCCGCCGAAGTGGCCGCCGCCGAGGCCGAGACCGCCAAGCAGACCGAGGCCGCACTGAAGGCGGACCTAGATGTCGCCACGGCGGAGAACAAGCTCGCCAACCAGCAGATCAACACTCTCTGGAAGTCCCTCCCCGAGGAGGCGCGCGGCCAGCTTCTGGAGCTTCAGAGGGCCTGGGTGCGCAAGAAGACCGCCGATTGCAATATCGAGGCCGCCGGCGTCTCCACTGACGCCATGCCCAAGGAGGCCGCCCGGCTTCGTTGCGACACGCGCCTGACGATGGAACGGATCTCCGAGCTGCAATCCCTCATGGAGTGACCGAATGATCGACCTCTCGACCGCGACGGCGACGGACGCCCTCGCATCCCTCGCCCGTGGCGACGTCACGAGCGTCGGTCTGCTGACCGCCCAGCTGGAGCGGGTCGAGAGGTTCAATCCGGTGTTGAACGCCGTCGTGGCCCTGGACGTCGACCGGGCCATGGCCGACGCCCGGGCCGCCGACGAGGCCCGCCGGCAGGGGCGACTGACCGGTCCCCTCCACGGCATGCCGATGACCATCAAGGACATCTTCGCCACCCGCGGACTGGTCACAACCTCGGGACACGTCCCTCTGGCGGACTACAGACCCGAGGAGGACGCCCCGGCCGTGGCCGCCCTTCGCTCGGCCGGCGCCATCATCTTCGGGAAGACCAACCTTCCGGAGTTCGGCGGGGACATCCAGAGCTACAACGACATCCACGGACTCTGCCGAAATCCCTGGAACCCGGAGCGGACCGCGGGCGGCTCGTCAGGGGGTTCCGGGGCCGCCCTTGCGGCCGGCATGACCCTCCTGGAGCTGGGCAGCGACATCGGCGGATCCATCCGCGTGCCGTGCCACTACAACGGCGTGTTCGGCCACAAGCCCACCTGGAACGCCGTGGACCGCTTCGGCGAGGGACCGCGCCCGCCGGTCTGGGCCCACGCCCTGATGGACCTCGTGGTCGCCGGACCCATGGGCCGGTCCGTGGCCGACATCCGCCTGGGGCTCGACGTCCTGACCGCCGTGACCACAGGCGGGATCCCCGGCGCACGGCTGCCGCCCGCCTCCCCACGGGCCCATTCCGCCAGGGGGCTGAGGGTCGCCATCCATGTGGAGGACCCGGCCGCCCCGACCTCCGCGGCCTGCAAGGCCGCCGTGCGAGAGGTCGGCGCCCGCCTGGCGGCCGCGGGCGCAGTCGTCTCCGAGCCCGGACTGCCAGGCCCCTCCCTGGACGAGCAGAACGGCCTCTACCGCGAACTCCTGAACGCGGCGATGTCGCCGGCCTACGCCGCCAGTCACCAGGACTGGAAGGCGGCTGACGAGCGCCGGCATAGGTTGCGGGCCGACTTCGCCCGCTTCTTTGGGGAATACGACGTCCTGCTGGCGCCCATCGCCCCGACCCCGGCCTTCCCGCACCTGACCGAGGGGGCCATGGGCGCCCGGAAGCTCAACGTGGACGGCGTCGAGGTCGCATATCTCCGCCACCTGGTCTGGGCGGGCCTTGCGACCCTTCCGGGCCTGCCGGCGACCGCTGTTCCCGTCGCCCTCTCGGACGAGGGCCTGCCCATCGGCCTGCAGGTGATCGGGCCCCTGTGGGGGGACATGACGACCCTGGCGGCGGCCGGCCTCATCGAGACCCTGAACGGGGGGTTCCGCCCTCCCCCTGGCTACTGAGCCTCAGAAGCCCCGGGAAATCGAGATCCTCACCGTGCGCGGCGCGCCGGGCAGGATGTTGTTGTCGCCATGGCTGGTGGGCGACCAGGCGATGTCGGCGAGGTTCTGGACATTCAGCTGCAGCCGGTAGTCCTGTCCCACCCGCAGGAAGACCGCGCCGTCGACCCGGGTGAAGCCGGGCAAGGTGACGGCATTGGAGATCGAGGTGAACATCTCGCCCTGGTGAACCACGCCCAGGCCCAGGGAGAGGCGGGAGGTGACCTGCACCTTGTTCCAGAGCGAGGCGGTGAACTCGGGGGTCAGGGCCGCGTGACGGCCGACCGGCGCGGCGGCGGTCTGGCGGCTGATGCGGGCGGACTGGACCGCCATGGTGGCCACGGTTTCCCAACGGTCCGTGACCTTGCCGCTGAGCCCGAGCTCAAGGCCCGTGCTGCGCTGGGCGCCGGTCTGGACGATCCGTCCCGGGACCAGGGGATCCGGGGCCTGGGTATTCTCGCGGTCCAGTTGGTAGACCGCGCCGGTGGCCATCAGCCGTTCGTTGAGGTCGACCTTGAAGCCTGCCTCGAGATTGCGGAACGTCTCCGGCTTCAAGCTTTCGGTGGAGACCGACAGGCTGGCGAACTGATCGCCCGAAGCCGGGAGGCTGGAGACCGAGTAGCTGGCGTAGATGGAGAGGGGCTCCACCGGCCGGACGACAACGCCGAGCCGGGGCGACCAGATCCTGTCCGTCCGAGAGAAGTCCCGCTTGCCCGTGACCGAGGGCCGCTCGTCACGGAGGTCCAGGCTGAAGACATCGTAGCGAAGACCGGCGATCACCTGGACCCGGGGGCCCAGGTCGGCCTGCACCTGGGCGAACAGGGCGGCGACATCCGCGACGCCGGTGTTGCGCGCGTCCGACCCGGCATTGGCGTAAACGATGGGAAGGTTCAGGCGGGTCGGATCGGATACGGAGACGCCGGTCAGGGTCGTCGGGCCGGAGGGCCCGCCGAAGCGACCGGTTTCGCGCAGGTTGCGCGTGTCCTGCCGACCAAGCTCCAGCCCCGCAACGACCGTCCGGCGCGCACCGTCCACCCCCTGGGTCCAGACCAGGTCCGTCTGGCTGAACAGGTTGGTCCGTTCGGTGTAGCTCCGGTAGGCCTGAAGGGGATAGGCGACCGGCAGGCCCTGGGCGTCTGCGACGGCGGCCCCGGACGCATAGACATTGCCATAGCCCTTGTCATAGGCGCCCCAGACAGTCCGGTGGCGGAGGGCAAGGTCGGCGTTGAGCGGCAAGTCAAAGGCGAGCCGGGCGGAGTCCGCCTCAACCCGGGACCAGCTCTGGGTGGGGTCTCCGAAATAGGCGTTCACCGGAATGGCCAGGGGTCGACCCTGGAAGGAGGGTGCGCCCCGGTCTGTCGTCCGGTCGTCCACGAACCGTTCGAAGGAGAGGGTGGCGGTGAAACCCTGGGGTCCCTGGTAGGTCAGCGAGGGGTTCACGCCCCAGCGCTCGAGATTGACGAAGTCCCGGTAGCTGCCTGACCGCTCGTGCAGGAGGTTGACCCGGGTCGAGACCGTCCCGGTCATCGCCGCGCCAAGGTCGCCGATGATCCTGCGATGATCGAAGTCGCCGCCCTCGAAGCTCAGACCGAGATGCCGGCCGCCATCGGCCACCCGGGTCACCCGGTTGATGACCCCGCCGCCGCCGCCTCGGCCGAAGATCATCGCGTTGGGTCCGAGAAGCACCTCCACCCGCTCGGTGTTGTAGAGGTCGCGGTAGTACTGGACGTCGTCGCGGACGCCATCGACGAAGAAGTCCGCCGTGGAGGCGTTGCCCCGAAGGCTGGGCGCGTCCCGGTGCCCCTCCCCCTGCCCGATCGTGGCGCCGGGGACGTAGCGCAGCACATCCGCCATGGACTGCATCGCCTGGTCGCGGATCAGCTGGGCTGACACCACGCCGATGGACTGGGGGGTGTCGCGGAGGTCGGTCGCGACGCGAAGGGCCGTGTCGAGCCGGCCGGGCAGGTAGCCGTCATCCCCCTGGGCCGTCACGATCAGGGGCGAGACCTGGGCGATCTCTTCCTCGGCGGCCTGGGCTGCGCCGCCTGAAAGCAGGGCGGCGAGGACCAGCATGGAGGACCTGTACGACATGATGACCGGACTCAACTGAAATTGATAATCGTTCCTAACAAGGGCGCGTTGGCGTGTAAATGCGAATTATTCGCAAAAACGATTTCAGCCCTGGGGTCTTGCCTTGACCCGCACGCAGGACGACCTAGGCGACGATGGTTCCTGAACCCGTCCAACTTCCCTGGCGCGACCCGCTCGAGGCCTTCCACGCCCTGCGCGACACGCCCTTTTCGCTGCTGCTGATGGGCGATGGCGGCTCGGCCCGGTGGAGCGCGATCTACGCCCATCCCAGGGCCCAGCGCCGGCTCGATGACGCAGGCGAGGCGCTCGCCCAGGCGAGGACCTGGCTGGCCGGGGCCGCGCCAAGGACACCCTCCCCTCCGGGCGCGCCCTTCCGGACTGGGGTCGCCGGGGTCCTGGGGTATGACGCCGGCGCCGCCCCGCCGGACTATGTCACCGCTATCGGCCTCTACGACCTAGTCCTGGTCTTCGACCATCGGGATCGCTGCGTGCGCCTCATGGAGTCGCCAGGCTCAGAGGCCGTCAGGCGCGCCGCCCTGCTGGCGCTTCTGGAAGCGCCCGCACCGCCGGAACCCGCGCCGGCGCGCGGGCGCATGTCAGATGTGGAGCCACGCGAAGACTTCGGCGCCAAGGTGGAAGGGGTCCGGGCGCGCATTGCGTGCGGCGAATTCTACCAGGCCAACATCTCCCGGAGCTTCGAGGGCGCCCTGGGGCCGGGCGACCATCCCTACGACCTGTTCCGCCGGCTGGCGCGGTCCAGCCCCGCCGCCTTCGCCGCCTATGCCCGCCTTCAGGGGTGCGCCATTGTCTCCAACTCGCCCGAGCGACTGGTCCGGGTCCACCCGACGCCCGAGGGGCGGATGGCGCTGGCCAGCCCCATCAAGGGCACCTCGCCGCGGGGCGCCGATCCGCATGAGGACGCCCGGAACGCCGAGGCCCTCCTGGCCAGCGGCAAGGACAGGGCGGAGAACCTGATGATCGTCGACCTGATGCGCAACGACCTGTCGACCGCCTGTACGCCCGGCACGGTCCGCACCCCCCGCCTCTTCGAGCTCTCGACCCTGCCCAATGTCCACCACCTGGTGTCCCACGTGGAGGGGCGCCTCCGGGAGGACCGGACGGCCCTGGACCTGCTGGAGGCCTGCTTCCCCGCCGGCTCCATCACCGGCGCGCCAAAGCGCCAGGCCATGGCCGCCATCCGCGAGATCGAGGGCGCGCCCCGGGGGGCCGACTACGGCTCGATCTTCTGGGCCGGCGACGACGGGGCGCTCGACGCCAGCGTCCTGATCCGCACCGCCACCTGCCGGGAGACGCCGGAGGGATGGTCCGCAGCCTTCAGGGTCGGCTGCGGCATCACCTCGGACTCCGATCCCGAGGCCGAGACCCTGGAGACAGAGGCCAAGGCCCAGCGCCTCCTGCAGGCCATCTGCGGGGTGGGGGAATGATCGCCTGGCGGGATGGGGAATGGATCGACGGCGGCGATGTCCTGCCGGCGGACGACCGCGGGCTGACCCTGGGCGATGGCCTGTTCGAAACCCTCCTGGCGGTGGACGGAAGGCTGGTCCGCCCGGACCTGCACCATGCCAGGCTCACGCGTTCGGCCCTGGCCCTGGGCCTTCCGCAGCCGCCGCCGGCCGCGAGAGTTCGCGACCTGGCCGAGGAGACCCTGGCGCGCAACGGCCTGGCTCGGGGAAGGGCCGCCGTACGCCTCACCTTCACGGCGGGACGCTCGGCGCGCGGCCTTGCCAGGGACCCCTCCGCCGCTCCCCGCCTGCTGGTGACGGCGACCCCCGCGCCCGAGTCCGGAACGCCGGTCCGCCTGGCCACCGTCTCGATCCGGCGCCATCCGGCTTCGCCAGCCTCCAGGCACAAGACCCTGTCCTACCTGGACGCCGTCATGGCGCTGCGGGAGGCGACCGGACTTGGCGCGGACGAGGCGGTGATGCTGAACGCCCGCGGACGCCCCGCCAGCGCCGCCGCCGCCA
>JBJOJL010000017.1:0-32872 GCA_046046615.1 Pseudomonadota bacterium | reverse complement strand
ACCGCATTCTGGTGCCGATGATCAATGAGGCGATCTACACCCTCTACGAGGGCGTCGGCACGGTGGAGGCCATCGACACGGCCATGAAGCTGGGCGCCAACCACCCCATGGGGCCGCTCGAGCTGGGCGACTTCATCGGCCTGGACACCGTCCTGTCGATCATGAACGTCCTCTACGAGGGCCTGGCCGACTCCAAGTACCGGCCCTGTCCCCTGCTGACCAAGTACGTCGAGGCGGGCTGGCTGGGCCGCAAGGCCGGCCGCGGCTTCTACGACTATCGCGGCGAGGCTCCCGTCCCGACCCGCTGAGGCCCGGCCGGGTCTGGCGGGACAACCCCAGGGGGATTCGCGCGAACCCCCTGACAGGACGTCATTTTCCCGTTCGACAAGTCCGTCATGGTTAACGGATACTCCGGTGTGATTCGGGGACGGGCGGGACCATGAGACGCCTCATTCTGCCGCTGCTGACCGCAAGCTATTTCAGCCTGTCGCTGATCTTTGCGGTCCTGATCTGGCGCAACGGCGGCGGCTGGGGCGCCGGCGTGGCCGGGCTCGCCGGCGCCCTGGGCCTCTGCTTCACCTTCCATGGCCTCATCACCGGCGTCCTGGGCCAGTCGGCCCTGCGCAAGGAGGTCGAGACCCTGCGCCACGCCCACCGCCTGCTGGTGGGCCAGATCGAGCAGATCGACGCCCGGGTGGGCGAGGTGCTCGAAACCGTCGCCCTCGACGCCCAGCGCCGCTCCGAGGAGCTCAGCACCGAGGTGCAGATGCTCGAGGACCTGGTCACCCGCATGAGCGAGCGCCTCGACGAGCGCCTGGCCGACGGGATCGTCGGCGCACCCGGCGACGGCGCCCGGCCGGGCTGGCGCGAGCGCCTGCAGACCGTCCGCGAGGCCCTGGTCAGCGGCCGGGTCGACCTCTACCTGCAGCCGGTGGTCAACCTGCCCCAGCGGCGGACCCTCTTCTACGAAAGCTACACCCGCCTGAGGGACGAGAGCGGCCGCGTGCTCATGCCGGCCGAGTTCCTGACCGTCGCCGAGCCCGAGGGCCTGGTGGCGGCGGTGGACAACCTCCTCCTCTTCCGCTGCGTGCAGATCGTCCGGCGGCTGGCCCAGACCGACAAGAAGGTCGGGATCTTCTGCAACATCTCCACCAGCTCCCTGTCCGACGAGGGGTTCTTCCCCCAGTTCCTCGAGCTGATGTCCCAGAACCGCGACCTCGCCGGCTCGGTCATTTTCGAGATCGGCCAGTCGGCCTACGACACCCGCACCTCCACCGCGGCGCGCAACATGGCGCGGCTGGCCGAGCTGGGCTTCCGCTTCAGCCTCGACAAGGTCCGCCGCCTGGACATGGACTTCCAGGAACTGGCCCGCAGCGACGTCCGCTTCCTGAAGATCGCCGCCCAGTCCCTGCAGGACGAGATGGTGGAGAGCGGCGAGGGTCCCGTCTTCCGCGCCCTGCCCGACCTGGCGGCCCAGGACTTCGCCACCCTGGCCCGCCGGTACGGCGTGGACATCATCGCCGAGAAGATCGAGGACGAGCGCCAGACCGTGGAGGTGCTCGAGCTCGACATCGCCTATGGCCAGGGCCACCTGTTCGGCGAGCCCAGGGCCATCCGCGGCGCCATCCTGGCCGAGACCGATCCGCCCGCCGACTACCTCCAGGCGCCCCTGCGCCGCCGGGCCGGCGACAGGGGTTGAGCCTCCTGACCGGTTGACCGCCGAGGGCGGGGCGGCTACCGCCCCGGGTCATGAGCCTTCCCGAGCCGATCCAGGGCCTGGACGAAATCGCCGACCGCTACGACGTGGTCCTGTCCGACGTCTGGGGCGTCATCCACAATGGCCGCGAGCGCTTCGAGCCGGCCTGCCGGGCCCTGGCCGCCTTCGCCGAGAGCCGGGGGCCGGTCATCCTGATCTCCAACGCCCCGCGCCCGGCCGCCGACGTGGTTCCCCAGCTCGACGCCCTCGGCGTGTCCCGCGCCGCCTGGAGCGCCATGATCACCTCGGGCGACGCCACCCGCACCCTCCTGGCCGAGCGCGCGCCGGGCCCGGTCTGGGCCATCGGCCCCGAGCGCGACGCCCCTCTCTACGCCGGCCTCGGCCTGGAGCTGTCCGGCCCCGAGGACGCCGCCCTGATCTGCGTCACCGGCCCCTACGACGACGAGACCGAGACGGCCGAGGACTATCGCGAGCGTTTCGAGGCCATCCTGCCGCGCCGCCTGCCCCTGCTCTGCGCCAACCCCGACATCGTGGTGCAGAGGGGCGACCGGCTGATCCCCTGCGCCGGCGCCCTGGCCCAGCTCTACGCCGACCTGGGCGGCGAGGTGCGCATGGCCGGCAAGCCCCACGCCCCCATCTACGACCTCTGCATCGCCGAGGCCGAGGCCCGCCTCGGCCGGCCGGTGGACCGCCGCCGCGTCCTCTGCATCGGCGACGGCATCCCCACCGACATCCGCGGCGCCAACGCCCAGGACCTCGACGTCCTCTTCGTGGCCGGCGGCATCCACGGCGCCGAGCTCCTGGGGCCGCAGGGGCTGGACATGGACGCCGCCCGCAGCCTCCTGGTCCAGGCCGGGGGCGGCGCGCGCTGGGCCAGCGCCGGCCTGGACTGGACCGGCCCCCTTCGCGCCGGCGGCGGCGCCCGCTAGACTGCCGGAGCCAGGGGAGAGCCGCATGCAGGGACGTTTCTTCGAGGACCTTTCCGTCGGCGACAGCGCCGAGATCACCCGCACGGTCACCCAGGAGGTGATCGAGGCCTTTGCGGCGGTCTCCACCGATTCCAACCCGGTCCACCTGGATGCGGCCTATGCCGAGGGCACGGTCTTCAAGGGCCGCATCGCCCACGGCATGTTGTCGGGCGCCTACATCTCGGCGGTGATCGGCATGCAGCTGCCCGGGCCGGGAACCATCTACCTGTCCCAGGCCCTGCGCTTCCGCCGCCCGGTCCGTCCCGGCGACGAGGTCACGGCCCGCGTGACCGTCGAGGCCCTGGATTCCAAGCGGGGCGAGGTGACCCTCGCCACCGTCTGTGAGGTGGGCGGCAAGCGGGTGGTCGAGGGCGAGGCCGTGGTCCTGGCCCCCCGGCGCGAGGCGGCGGGCTGACCATGCGCATCGTCCGGGGATGGCGGGGACTGTCGGAGGAGGACCGGGGCGCCAGCATCGCCCTGGGCAATTTCGACGGCGTCCACCGCGGGCACCAGGCGGTGATCGGCCTCGCCGCCGCCGCCGCCCGGGACCAGGGCCTTCCCCTCGGCGTGGTCAGCTTTGAGCCCCACCCCCGGCGGATCTTCCAGCCCGACGCCCCGGCCTTCCGCCTGATGAAGCCCGGCCAGCTGGCCCGGGCCCTCGACGCCCTGGGCGTGGACCTGCTCTACCTCCTGCCCTTCGACGAGGTCATGCGCGAGCTGTCCGACCAGGCCTTCGCCGAGCAGGTCCTGCACCAGGGCCTCGGCGTCCGCCACGTGGCCGTCGGTTTCGACATTTCCTTCGGCAAGGGCCGCTCGGGCAGTCCGGCGACCATGCAGGCCTATGGCGGCGCCCTGGGCTTCGGCGTCTCGGTGGCCGAGGCGGTCGGAGGGGGGGGCGGCGACGGCGAGAGCGAAGGCAAGTTCTCCTCCACCGAGGTGCGCAACGCCCTGCGCGAGGGCCGCCCCGAACTGGCCGCCGGCATCCTCGGCCGGCCCTTCGCCATCGAGGGCGAGGTGCGCCACGGCCGCCAGCTGGGCCGGACCCTCGGCTATCCCACCGCCAACGTCGAGCTGGACGACTATGTCGCCCCCCGCTTCGGCGTCTACGCCACCCGCACCCGCCTGTCCGACGGCCGCACCCTGGCGGGCGTGGCCAATATCGGCGTCAACCCCACCGTCGCCGGCGAGATCGCCCCGCGCCTGGAAGTCTGGCTCTTCGACTTCGACGAGGACCTCTACGGCCAGGTGATCGAGACCGACCTCATCGCCTTCCTCCGCCCCGAGGCCAAGTTCGCCTCCCTGGAGGACATGACCGCCCAGATCGACGACGACGCCTCCATGGCGCGGATGATCCTGTCGGCGGGGTGAGGGCGGGCCGATCCAGCGTCGGATGTTGGCCTACATCTAAGCGGCGAACCTGCTGCTGGGGATGAGCGAAGCGGTTCGGCGGCGACGGCAATCAAGGGGCCGGTAGGGAGAGACAAAGGGCTCCCGCTGCAATCATTGTCGGCTTGATCGTTAAAGCAACCTGTCACGGACGTCCGGAATCCCGAAGGATCGTCGCAGTCGTTCCGGCACCGCATCGCTAAGCCGCCAGGTGACCGAAATCGGCTTCTCACCCTCCCAGGAGTCGAAGGTCACTTTTCCGCAATAGGTAAATGGTGAAGCGGTTTTTCCGCGCAGCTTCTCCATCCGAACGAAGAGGTGGAGGTCATAGCCCAGCTCCTCTCCGCTGATGATCCGACCATGCTTGGAGTCCTTGGTCGTGCGGTTCTGGCTCTGCCAATGCATCCTAAATGCATCGATGAAGTGATCTTCATATCGATGCTCTGCATTGAGATTGGACTTCTTTAGGGTCACCAGGAGAAAGGCAGCCTTTTCCTTCACGACAAAGCCCTGGTCCCAGGAGCCAGAATTGTAGGTCAGTCCAAACATCGGCGGGATCTCATCCCGCATGTACTCCCGCCACAGCTCCGGCCCGCTCGTGGAGACTGACGGAACTCCGACGAATGGCTCGGCCGGCCCATCAGCGACGCCTTGAAGCGCCTCGCTTCCATCCTTGGCGAGATAGGCGGCGAGGCGCCAATCGATCAGTTCCTCGACAAGTTCGTTGAGGATCGGGACATGCGCATCCAGCGTCGGGAATGTCGTTCTGAATTGGCCAGCATCCAGGGCGAAGAGGGCGCGCGTTCCAGTCCCGCGCGCCGCAATCCAGGCATCGATGGGATGTTTCAAGAGCAGTCGGCGGACCTCGGCCCGATCGTGGAGATCAACGCTCACATCCCGCCGCAGATTTGGATTGCGCGACGCAAGTTCGGAGAAGGCGTCAGCAAGGGAGTTCAGGTCGACTGAGCCTGGGAAGGCTCCGACACGTTGCATCGCCTGGACCAGGAGCATCTTGTAGGACCGCGTCATTGCGCTTGTCTCAAGCGCGTTGAGCAAGGCGGCATGTCGCTTTACGACTTCAGCTTGTAAGGCCGAAAGATCGCCCTGCTGATCTACGAAGGCAAACCACCCGCCATGGCCCGTACGTTTTGGGTCAAACCCGGCATGGAAGAGGTCCAACGCTTTAGGGCGCGTCCCCTTACGTTCCCGGAAATCGAGGTAATAGGCCTCAAGCCCATCCCCTTGGCTGGGCGGGCGCAATAGGGCCTTCAGCAGGTCCAGCGCTTCAAGCTCGTAGGTGACTTCGCAGCCATCAGGCCATATGACCTCGCCGCGCCGTAGCTGTTCCAACTTGATGAGCAGGGCACGATCGCCGACGGAGCACTGGAGGAGCGCACGAGCCTTGGTCAAAAACACTCGGTGATTGCCGATGTAGTCGATGACGTTCAGGCGTTCCTTGCCTTCGGCCCGCCTTAGTCCGCGTCCGAATTGCTGCATCCAGATCACAGTCGACTCGGTGGGCCGCAACATGAGGACGGTATCGATGTTGGGAACGTCGACGCCCTCGTTGAACATGTCGACGGAGAATATCACGTCGATTTCCCCGGACTCGAGGCGCTCTAACGATGAGGCGCGTGGCGCTGAGCCCTCGCCAGCATGAACAGCGACTGCGCGGAGCCCATTTCTGTTGAAAAAGTCCGCCATGTAATCGGCGTGACGCTGGGAACAGCAGAAGCCTAGAGTCCTGCTGCCTCCGTGTCGCCGCAACTGGTCCAAAGCGTTCTGCGCGCGGGCCTGGGTTGCCAGGGCCTGCGTAAGAATGGCCTCATCGAAGCCAGAGCCTCGCCAGGGGATCTGGGCGTAGTTCACATCATCAGGGACGCCCATGTACCGGAATCCCGACAGGAGCTTGTGCTCAATGCCAGCGATGAAGTCGCATCGGTAGACGAGATTCTCCTGGCACAGGCCCAAAAGATCGCCTCCGTCCATTCGGTCGGGGGTGGCTGTCAGACCCAGAAGAAACGTCGGCGTAAAGTGCTCAATCAGCCCGCGATAAGTACGCGCCGCAGCGTGGTGAAATTCGTCAACGACGATGTAGTCGAAGGCGTCGGGCGAGAATTGCCTCAGATGGGCAGTGCGCCCTAGGGTCTGGACCGAAGCGAAGAGGACATCAGCGTCGAGATCTTTTTGCGCGCCGGTATATCGCCCGAAACGGGCGCCAGGCCGACAACGACGATAGGTTTCCATCGCCTGAACGAGAATCTCTTCCCGGTGGGCGACAAAGAGCACGCGCTTAAACTCCGGACGATCTGAGTCAAAGGCGCTTAGCCAAGTCTTTCCGAGGCCTGTTGCAAGAACGACCATCCCTGCGGTGAACCCATGGGCTCGTGTTTCCTCGAGCGCCCTTAGAGCTTCCATCTGAATCATATGAGGAAGGGGTGGGGTAGGCGGAGGCTCTTCTGCCACGTCAATGAGGCGGGGCCTTGGAGCGCTCATTCGCTCACGGCGCCGCGCGTAGCGGTCAATCCAATCGTGGTCGAGATCGCGAACTTCTGGGCGCTCGATAAGGGCCTCGAAGCCTTCTAGGACATCTCTCCAACCTTGGCCGGACTCCGGCGACAAGACCCGAAAGTTCCACTCGACCCCTGTTCGAAGGGCTGATTCCGACAGGTTGGAACTCCCGACAATGGCCACCCCCGACTTGTCTTCCATATGGAAAACCCAGGACTTCGGGTGAAAGCCAATCTGGTTAGCTTCAAAGATCTTCAGGTGGGCATCACCCTCCAGATCCATCAGTCGTCGAAGCGCGGCCGGATCGGTTACGTCCAGATAGTCGCTGGTGACAAGCCGAAGCCGACCCGACCGATTGAGCATGTCCTGAAGATGCGGTTGCAGCAGTCTTGCCCCGCTCTCCATGACGAAGGAGACGGCGAGATCCACGGCGATCGCCCGGTCGATATGGGGGAGAAGATGGCGGATCAGTGCGTCTTCGCCGCCTGAAATCAGTGCCCGTCCATGGGGTGCACCCGAAGCAAGTGATGTCGATACGACAGCCGGTTGGGGCGGGGACAGGTAGTTGCCTTTGGCGGGAATGACATGGCGGACCCCACCGCGCGGGTCGCCCATGTCCCCATGTCGGCGAGGGATCACGTGGATATGGAAATGCGGGATGGTTTGTCCCGCCGCCAAACCCTCGTTGAAACCCACATTGAAACCATCCGGCGCAAAGGTCTCACTCAGACGCGCTCGCGCCTCATCGATCCCCTCCATCATGGCGGCTTGCTCGGATGGGTGCAGTTCCGCCCATGTCGCCACATGGCGGTGCGGTACGACCAGGAGATGCCCAGGCGTTACGGGAAAAGCGTCCCAGATCCCCTTTGCGAACGCTGTCGCAAAAGCCACGCGATCGGACTGGGGCAGGCAGAACGGGCAGGGCTCCATTGGGCTCAACTGCAGGGGTCCATTTTCGAGATGCAGCGTATTGCCGTCATTCATTGCAGGAGAGGGGGGTGATGACCAGGCCGCTCCGCAACCGCCTCTCCCCCTCCCCTGCTGACAGCCGCCCCGCCGGTCTGCTATAGCCCCGCGCCATGACCCTGGTCCGGACCCCAGCGCGAATTACCCGCCCGGCGTGACGCCGCCGGACGACCTCCAGCGCGCGCCGGGAATTCCTCACCCCCCCTGATCCGGTCCAACCTGGAAGGTCCCATGGCCGACGACGCCGCTCCCGCCTCGCGCGACTACCGCGAAACCGTCTTTCTTCCCGACACCCCCTTTCCCATGCGCGCCGGCCTGCCGGTCAAGGAGCCGGAGATCCTGGCCCGCTGGGAAGACCTGTACGCGCGCCTGAGGGCCGACCGTCAGGGCCGGGGGGCGCCCCTCTTCGTCCTGCACGATGGTCCGCCCTACGCCAACGGCGCCATCCACATCGGCCACGCCCTGCAGAAGACCCTGAAGGACTTCGTGGTCCGCTCGCGCTTCGCCCTGGGCTTTGACGTCGACTACGTCCCCGGGTGGGACTGTCACGGCCTGCCCATCGAGTGGAAGATCGAGGAGGAGCTGCGCGCCCAGGGCCGCCGCAAGGAGGACGTCTCCAAGGCCGAGTTCCGCGAGCGCTGCCGCGCCTACGCCGCCCAGTGGATCGAGGTCCAGAAGGCCGGCTTCCGCCGCCTGGGCGTCCTGGGCGACTGGGATAACCGCTACGCCACCATGGACTTCTCGTCCGAGGCCGCCATCGTCAACGAGTTCCACAAGTTCGTAGTCTCGGGCCAGCTCTACCGGGGCTCCAAGCCCGTCATGTGGAGCCCGGTGGAGCGCACCGCCCTGGCCGACGCCGAGGTGGAGTACCACGACCACATCAGCCCCACCGTCTGGGTGAAGTTCCCCGTCGTCGAGGGGCCGGCCGCCGCCGACGGCGCGGCGGTGGTCATCTGGACCACCACCCCCTGGACACTGCCGGCCAACCGGGCCATCGCCTACTCGCCGGAGATCGCCTACGCGGTCTATGAGGTTGAGGCCATGGAGACGGGCCTGGACTTCGAGCCCTGGGCCAGGGCGGGCGACCGCCTCATCGTCGCCGACGCCCGCGCCTCAGACGTGGCCGCCGCCGCCAGGATCGCAAGCTGGAAGCGCCTGGCGGACGTCGACCCCTCGGGCATGTCCTGCCGCCACCCCCTGGCGGCCCTGGACGACCATTACGGCTTCGCCGTGCCCCTCCTGTCCGGCGACCATGTCACCGACGACGCCGGCACGGGCTTTGTCCATACGGCCCCCGGGCACGGGGTGGACGACTACCTGGTCTGGCTGGCCCACGGCCACCGGGAGATCCCCGAGACGGTCGACGCCGACGGCGCCTACCAGCCCCACGTGGCCCTCTTCGCCGGCCTCAAGGTGCTGGAGACCGAGGGCAAGAAGGCCGGCAAGTTCGGGCCCGCCAACGGCGCGGTCATGGAAAAGCTGGTCGAGGCCGGGAACCTGCTCGCCCGGGGCCGGCTGGAGCACAGCTATCCGCACTCCTGGCGCTCCAAGGCGCCGGTCATCTTCCGCAACACGCCCCAGTGGTTCATCCGCATGGACGCGGCGGTGGACACGCCTGAGCTGAAGGGCGCCACCCTGCGCGAGACGGCCCTGAAGGCCATCGCCGCCACCGCCTTCTATCCGGAGGCCGGGCGCAACCGCATCCGCTCCATGGTCGAGGGCCGGCCGGACTGGCTGATCAGCCGCCAGCGGGCCTGGGGCGCGCCCCTCGCCATGTTCGTGGACAAGGAGACCTTCCAGCCCCTGGTCGACCCGGAGGTCAACCGCCGCATCGTCGAGGCCATCGCGGCCCGGGGCGCCGACGCCTGGTTCACCGAGCCGGCGGAAAGCTTCCTTGGCGGCCACGACCCCGAGCGGTTCGAGAAGGTCGAGGACATCCTCGACGTCTGGTTCGATTCCGGCTCCACCCACGCCTTCACCCTGGAGGGCCGGGAGAACACCCGCTGGCCCGCCGACCTCTACCTCGAGGGCAGCGACCAGCACCGCGGCTGGTTCCAGTCGTCCCTGCTGGAAAGCTCCGGCACCCGGGGCCGGGCGCCCTACGACGCCATCATGACCCACGGCTTCACCGTCGACGAGAACGGCGAGAAGATGTCGAAGTCCAAGGGCAACACCCTGGAGCCCGACACGGTCATCCGCGAGTCCGGCGCCGAGATTCTCCGCCTCTGGGCGGCCATGGTCGACTACGCCGAGGACCAGAAGATCGGCAAGACCATCCTGGCCACCACCACCGACGCCTACCGCAAGCTGCGCAACACCCTGCGCTACCTGCTGGGCGCCCTGGCGGGCTATTCCGAGGCCGAGCGGGTCGATCCCGCCGACATGCCGCCCCTGGAGCGCTACATCCTGCACCGCCTGCATGAGCTGGACGGCCAGGTGCGCGAGGCCTACGGCCGCTATTCCTTCCAGGACGTGGCCCGGCCCCTGACCGAGTTCTGCCAGACCGACCTGTCGGCCCTGTTCTTCGACATCCGCCGGGACGCCCTCTACTGCGACCAGCCCGACAGCCTGAAGCGCCGGGCCGCCCGCACGGTGATGGACCTCACCTTCGAGCGCCTGACCATCTGGCTGGCGCCCCTGATCCCCTTCACCATGGAGGAGGCCTGGACCACCCGCTTCCCCGAGGCCGGGTCCAACTGCCTGCGCATCTTCCCCGAGACCCCCGCCGCCTGGAGCCATCCGGCCGAGGCGGACCGGTGGGCCAAGGTCCAGGCCGTGACCTCCGTGGTCATGGGCGCCCTCGAGGCCGAACGCCGCGAGAAGCGCCTCGGCGGTCCCCTGGAGGCCGCGCCGGTGGTGCACGTGGACGACGCCGGCCTGCTGGCCGCCTTCGAGGGCCTCGACCCGGCCGAGGTGTTCCGCACCTCCCAGGCGACCCTGGTCGCCGGCGCGGGACCAGAGGGCGCCTTCGCCCTGGCCGAGGTTCCCGGCGTGGGCGTCGAGCCGCGCAAGGCCGAGGGCCGCAAGTGCGCCCGCTCCTGGCGCATCCTGCCCGAGGTGGGCCAGGACCCGCGCTATCCGGACCTGTCCCTGAGGGACGCCGAGGCCGTGGCCGCCTGGGACGCCGCGCGTGGCTAGTGTGACGCCAGCGGGGCGCCTGGCCTTCGGCCTCGCCGCCGCCATCCTGGCCGCGGACCAGGCGGTGAAGGCCTGGATCCTCTACGGCCTGAACCTGCCCCTGCGCCTGTCGGTGGAAGTGCTGGGCCCCCTGAGGCTGACCATGGTCTGGAACGAGGGGGTCAGCTTCGGCTTCCTCCAGGCCCGGCATGATCTCGCCCGCTGGGGCCTGACCGCCTTCGCCCTGCTGGTCGCCCTGGCCCTGGCGGCCTGGGCGCGAAAGGCCGACCGGCGCCTGCTCGGCGTCTCCCTCGGCCTGATCATCGGCGGCGCCGTGGGCAACGCCATCGACCGGGCAAGGTTCGGGGCCGTGGTCGACTTCGTGGACGTCAGCGCCCTGGGCTTCTTCCCCTGGGTCTTCAACATCGCCGACAGCGCCATCACGATCGGCGTCATCCTGATGCTTCTGGAATCCTTCCGGCGCGAGACCCCTCCGGCCCGATAGTCCAGACCACTTCCCCCGAACCGCCGCCGACCCCCTCAGCCGGCTTCGCCGGCAGCTCCCCCTTGGGGGAGCAATGGCTCTCTAATTCCTCCCCCCAGGGGGAGGTGGACCGCGAAGCGGGCCGGAGGGGGTCAGCTGAGGCGCCGTTGCCCATCTCACAGCGGTTGGCGCTCGGCGGGCTTTGCGCTATCTGAGGCGCGTGGCCGGGGGCGGCCCGAGGAGCCGTGTCTTGATGAAGGTCCAACACATCGCGGTCATCGCCGTCCTGGTCGGAGCGACCGGCCTGGCCGGCTGCCAGTCGACCCGCCAGGCCCTGGGCATGACCAAGGTCACCCCCGACGAGTTCCGCGTGGTCTCCAAGGCGCCCCTGGTGGTGCCGCCGGACTTCGCCCTGCGCCCGCCTGCGCCGGGACAGCCCCGCCCGCAGGAGCTCCAGCCCGAAAGCGCCGCCCGCAACGCCCTGATCGGCCGCTCCCTCTCCGAGAACCGGTCCGAGGGCGAGAAGCTTCTGGCGGCCAAGGCCGGCGCCGACAAGGCCGACCCCCTGATCCGCTTCGTCATCGACGACGAGAACGGCGACATCGCCCACAAGGAAGAGAACTTCGCCGACAAGGTGATGTTCTGGAAGCCGGGTGAGCCGCGCAGCCCCGCCGCCGTCGCCGCCGAGGCCGACAACGCCCCGGCGCCGATCAACCCGGCCGCCGAGGAGGCCCGGATCAAGTCGCTGATTGGCGACAAGACCGTGGTCATCGCCCGCGAGCGCAGCTCGAAGATCAAGATTCCGGGTCTGTAGCCGCTTCGGCTTCGGCTTCCTCCGCCGCACGGATGTCGGCGGGGGTCTCCACCGTGAAACCCTCCCGGCGCAGCCGGTCCAGGATCCCGCCCTCCGACAGGAGGGGGCGCAGGGGCGCGACCGCAATCGTCACGCCGGGGCGCGACAGGGCCTGGCCGATGTCGCGGACCATGTCGGCCTTGACCCGCGCGTCGAAGGCCTGGGCGCCGGGGGTGGCGGCGATGCAGCGCTCCCAGGTCCGCTCGGCGGCGAGGGCGCCGCCCAGGTCGCCCCGGGCCCAGGCGCGGGACGCCGCCTGGATCGAGCCCGGACCGGTCTCGACCTCCTCCAGCACCGCCTCGAGGCAGGCCTCGCCGGCCGGCCGGGGCGTCCGCGCCAGGGCGCCCAGCAGAGGCCCGAGGTCGTAGGTCCTCTGGACCACCGCCTTGCCCTCCTGCTTCGCCAGCAGGCGGATCAGCTTGGCCGGGTCGGTGGTGGTGAGGGCGTTGGCCTCCATCCAGTCGTTGTGCAGCATCAGGGCGGCCGCCAGGGGGTGGGAGACGGGATAGCGCCCCGCCGGCTGGCCCAGGCGTTCGCGGGCCGCGGCGAACCGGGCGGCCTCGCCCGGCGACAGGCCCGCCTCGAAGGGCCGCGCGGACCGCAGGCGCAGGTAGCTGACCGCCGCCCCGGGGCTCCCCGCCAGGCGCACCTTCAGCCCGTTGAACGGCAGGATGACCCGGTCCGAGGCGGCGAGATAGCGGCCGAACAGCTGGCGGTCCCAGTCCTGGCGCTTCGGGGCGAGGGAGGGGACCCCCAGGACCCAGACGCGGGCCTCGCCCCGGCTGACCCGCCAGAAGGCGGGGCCCGGATAGCGGGCGGTGACCACCAGTTCCTCGATGAGGTCGGCGTCGGGGTCCGGCGGCAGTTCCTGGGCCGACAGGGGGTCGGGGCGCCCTAGCGTCACCCCCACGCCCAGGACGCAGGCCAGGACGACGCCGAGCCCCCCCCTCCGCCCCCCCCAGGGCCACAGGGTCCCGCGACGCTCCCGCGACGGTCTGAGGACGGTCGGACGGCGGCTCCGGAATCGCGCTAACATGATCTCTTCCGCAGGGCCCCTCATGACCATCAGACGCCTGCCCCCCGAAACGGTCAACCGCATCGCCGCCGGCGAGGTGGTCGAACGCCCGGCCAGCGCCGTCAAGGAGCTGGTGGAGAACGCCCTCGACGCCGGCGCCCGCCGCATCACCGTCCAGGTCGAAGGCGGCGGCCTCTCGCGCATCCTGGTGGAGGACGACGGGTCAGGCCTGACCCCGGACGAGCTCCTCCTGGCCGTCGAGCGCCACGCCACCTCCAAGCTCGCGCCGGATGCCGCGGGGGACTACGACCTCCTGGACATCGCCACCCTGGGCTTCCGGGGCGAGGCCCTGCCGTCGATCGGGTCTGTCGCCCGGCTGACCCTGACCTCCCGCGCCCGCGGGGCGGCGGAGGCCTGGAGCCTGACGGTGGAGGGCGGCGCGGTCGGACGCCCGTCCCCGGCGGCCTTCCCCGGCCCACACGGCGCCCGGGTCGAGGTCCGGGACCTGTTCTACGCCACGCCGGCGCGGCTGAAGTTCATGAAGTCCGAGCGCGCCGAATCCCAGGCCATCGCCGAGGAGATGAAACGTCAGGCCATGGCCCACGAGGCGACAGCCTTCACCCTCGAGATCGATGGCCGGGCGGTCCTGCGCCTGCCCGCAGAGGCGCCGGGGCCAGAGGGACGGCTGGCCCGCCTGTCGGCCATCCTCGGCCGCGACTTCGCCGAGAACGCCCTGGCCGTGGACCATGAGCGGGAGGGCGTGCGGCTGACGGGCTATGCCGGCCTGCCGACCCTGAACCGGGGGACGTCCTCGCACCAGCACCTGTTCGTCAACGGCCGGCCGGTGCGCGACCGCTTGCTGCAGGGCGCCCTGCGCGGCGCCTACGCCGACTTCCTGGCCCGCGACCGGCACCCGGTGACGGCCCTCTACCTGGAGGTCGATTCCCACGCGGTGGACGTCAACGTCCACCCGGCCAAGGCCGAGGTGCGGTTCCGCGACCCGGCCCTGGTGCGCGGCCTGGTGGTGGGGGGGCTGAGGCACGCCCTGGCCGGGGCCGCCCACCGTTCGGCCAGCACCCACTCCGACGCCGCCCTGGCCGCCCTCCGCCCTGAAGGCTGGCGACCTGAGGGCTGGAGACCAGGACCCTCGCCGGAAGGCTTCTCCGCCTGGCGGATGGGTGGCTGGAACCCGGTCGCGGGATCAGGCCGCAGCGCCGTCCTGCCGGGCCTGGAGGCCCTGTCGGCCCGGGCCGAGCCGGCCCCCGGCCTGTCGGAGCCCGGCGCCGCCTATGATCCGGCCGTCCCCGCGCCGGGCGCGCCCGATCCCGTCGACCAGCCCCTCGGCGCCGCGAGGGCCCAGGTCCACGCCACCTACATCATCGCCCAGACCCGCGACGGCCTGGTGGTGGTGGACCAGCACGCCGCCCACGAGCGCCTGGTCTATGAGCGCATGAAGGCCCAGCTGGAGGCCGGCGGCGTGGCCCGCCAGGCCCTGCTCCTGCCCGAGGTGGTGGAGCTGGACCCGGCCGAGGCCGAGCGGGTCGCCGCCCGGGCCGGGGAGCTCGAGGCCCTGGGCCTGGTGGTGGAATCCTTCGGCCCCGGCGCCATCCTGGTGCGCGAGACTCCCGCTCTTCTGGGCGAGACCGATGTGCCCGGGCTGATCCGCGACATCGCCGACGATCTTTCCGAGACGGGCCAGGCCCTGTCCCTGCGCGAGCGCCTGCAGGAGGTCTGCTCGACCCTGGCCTGCCACGGCTCGGTCCGCGCCGGCCGGCGCCTCACCGCCGCGGAGATGAACGCCCTCTTGCGGGAGATGGAGGCCACCCCCAACTCCGGACAGTGCAACCATGGCCGCCCCACCTGGGTCGAGCTGAAGCTGACCGACATCGAGCGCCTCTTCGGGCGCCGCTAGGAGGAGGCCCATGAGCCGAAGCCTGCGCCTCGCCCTGCTGATCACGGACCTGGCCTTCCTGGCCTATTGGACAGTCGGCCTGGCGAGCCTGGCCGGGCTGTTCCCCCTGCCGGCCTCCCTGATGTACGCCGACTACGACAATCCCATCGTCTTCGCCTGGAACTGGTCCTTCCTCCCCTTGGACCTGGCCTTCTCCGCCACGGGCCTGCTGGCGGTGGCGGCGGCCCGCAAGGGCGATCCGCGCTGGCGGGGCCTGGCCCTCCTGTCCCTGGCCTTCACCATGGCCGCGGGCGGCATGGCCGTCGCCTTCTGGGCGATCCGGGGTGAGTTCAACCTGGCCTGGTTCCTGCCCAACCTGGCCCTTGTCCTCTGGCCCCTGGCCTTCCTGCCCGGCCTGCTGAGGGCCGGGCCTCACGGCGGCGCCGCGGAGCGCCCATAACCCGACCCCGTTTCCGGGGCGTCGTCCCGGGACCGAAGTCTCCGTCGCCTGCCGGGCGGGCCGGCGGGGAGACTGAGGCCGGGGGCGGCGTGATCGTCGCCCGAACCGCCGTCGACCCCCTCCGCCGGCTTTGCCGGCAGCTCCCCCTTGGCGGCGCAATTTGGTTCTGTAATTCCTCCCCCCGGGTGGAGGTGGCGCGCGAATGCGCGTCGGAGGGGGTCAGCCGGCGCCGTCCAGGTGCAGGAACCAGACCTTCGCCGCGCCCCAGGTGCGGGCGTCGAGGAGGGTGTAGCCGGGGGCCAGGGGGGCGGGCTCGGCGGCGCCGGTTTCCAGGACGGCGAGGGCGCCAGGGGCCAGCCAGCCGCCTTCGCGCAGGCGGGCCAGGGCGGTCTCGCCCAGGCCCTGGCCGTAGGGCGGGTCGAGGAAGGCCAGGGTGAAGGCCGGGCCGTCGGCGCCGGGGCGCACTCCCAGGTCCGTGGCGTCGCGGCGATGGATGCGGGTGCGGCCGAAGAGGGCGAAGGCCTCGGCGTTGTCCCGGATGGCGCCCCGGGCGGCGGCGTCGGTCTCCACGAAGAGGCAGAAGGCTGCGCCCCGGGACAGGGCCTCGAAGCCCAGGGCCCCGGAGCCGGCGAAGAGGTCGATGACCCGGGCGTCCGCCAGGGGCGGGGCCCAGGCGGCGTGCTCCAGGATGTTGAAGACGGCCTGCCGGGCCCGGTCGGAGGTGGGCCGGGTGCCCTGCCCCGGAGGGGCGGCGAGGCTGCGTCCCTTCAGGGCGCCGGAAACAATGCGCATGGCGGGCGGGCCTTGGTCGGGTCTAGGGTGACGGGGGATGGAGACTGACAGGGAGGTCCTGATGAGCCTGGTGACCCGCGAACGCAAGGGGGCGGCGGTGGTCCTGACCTACGCCAACCCGCCCTGGGGCACGATGACCGCACCCGGCGCGCGACAGATGTACGCCGAGGCCAAGGCCGCCCTGGACGATCCGTCGGTGCGCTGCCTGATCCTGACCGGCGGGGTCCCGGGGATCTTCATCCGGCACTACGACGTGGATGAGCTGGCCGACCTGAGCGCCCGGCTGCAGGACGGTCCGCCGCCCTCGCCGCCGCGCGCCGACGCCCCGCCGCCCCCTCCGGGCTTCCTGGAACTGACGGACATCATCGCCGCGGCGGACAAGCCGGTGGTGGCCGCCATCAACGGGCTCTGCCAGGGCGGCGGCTTCGAGCTGGCCCTGGCCTGCGACCTGCGCATCGCGACCCCCGAGGCCGAATCCATCGGCCTGCCCGAGACCCGGATCGGCATCTTCCCTGGCGGCGGCGGCACCCAGCGCCTGCCGCGGGTGGTGGGCGAGGCCAAGGCCCTCGAGATCATCCTGCGCGGCCTGACCTTCACGGGCGCCGAGGCCCACGCCATCGGCCTGGTGCACGAACTGGCGGCCGACCCCCTGGCCCGGGCCCTGGAGATGGCGCGCGAATGGGAGGGACGCGGGGCCGAGGGCATCGCCGCCGCCAAGCGCCTTACCCGCGCGGCCCTCGACCGCCCCCTTTCGGAGGGCCTTTCCGAGGAGCGCCGGGCCTTCCTCCAGGTGACGGCGACCGATTCAGCCCGCGCGGCCCTGGAGGCCGCCCGCCGGCCGGTGGAGATCCAGAAGGTTTGACCGGCCGCCCCTTGGCCGCCGTCGACGGCCGGCTGATGTCGGTCTTCCCGGCCTTTGCGGCGTCGGGCTTCCGGGAGCCGGGCTTTCGGGAGCCGGGTTTCCCGGGCGGGCGTCCGCCCGGCGGCTTCGGCTTGGGCCGCGCCCAGCCGGACTTGTAGGCTGGACGGCCGCGGGTCTCGGGGGCCTCGGCGGACGCGACCGCCTCGGCGGCGCCTTCCCGGCGCTTTTCCGACACCGGCGCCCGGCGGCTCCATTTGGGCTTGTCGCCCTTGGGCAGGTCCTCGGGCGGGATCAGGTCGCTGAAGAGCTCGCGGATCACCCGCGGCCCCACCTCCTCGATCTCGCCCGGCGGCAGGGTGGAGAGGGCGAAGGGGCCGTAGGCTAGGCGGATCAGTCGGTTGACCTTCAGGCCCACCGACTCGAGCACCTTGCGGACCTCGCGGTTCTTGCCCTCGGACAGGGTGACGCTGATCCAGAGGTTGGCCCCGGAGGCGCCGTCGCGCGCCTTGTCGATCACCGCCTCGATCGGGCCGTAGCGGACCCCGTCCACCGTAACGCCGGACTTCAGGGCGTCGAGCCGGTCCTGGGTGATGCGGCCGAAGGCGCGGGCCCGGTAGCGGCGGACGAGGCCGGTGGAGGGAAGCTCCAGGGCGCGGGCCAGGCCCCCGTCATTGGTCAGCAGCAGGAGGCCCTCGGTGGCGAGGTCCAGTCGGCCCACGGAGATCAGGCGGGGCAGGCCGGGCGGCAGGGCCTGGAAGACGGTGGGCCGCCCCTGGGGGTCCTTGTGGGAAGTCACCAGGCCCGAGGGCTTGTGGTAGCGGAACAGGCGGACGGGCTCGGCCTCGCTCACCACCTCGCCGTCGACGGTCAGGATGTCGCCGGCCTCGATCCGGACAGCGGGGGTGGTGAGGGTCCGGCCATTGATGGCGACCCGGCCCTCGGCGATCAGGCGCTCGACCTCGCGGCGCGAGGCGACCCCGGCGCGGGCCAGGGCCTTGGCGATGCGCTCGCCGCCGCCGTCCGGGGATTGACCTTCGTCGCCGCCAGGGGTTCGTAACGGATCGTGGACCATGATCCGGACTACATGCGCATTGCGCTGGCCGAGGCGCAAGCCGCAGCGGACCGGGGGGAGACCCCCGTGGGCGCCGTCGTGGTCGATCCGGCCACTGGCGAGGTCGTCGCGGCGGCGGGCAACGCCCCCATCGGCGACTGCGATCCCACGGCCCACGCCGAGATCCGCGCCCTGAGGGCGGCCGCCCTGAAGCGGGGAAATTACCGGCTGACCGGCCTGACCCTCTACGTGACCCTGGAGCCCTGCCCCATGTGCGCCGGGGCGATCAGCCACGCCCGGATCGGGCGGGTGGTGTACGGCGCCGACGATCCCAAGGGCGGCGGCGTGGCGCACGGGTCGCGCGTGTTCGACCAGCCCACCTGCCACTGGCGGCCGGAGGTGTCCGCCGGCGTCCTGGCGGCGGAGTCCTCAGGACTGCTGAAGGGTTTCTTCCGCGCCCGGCGCGGCCGCCGCTCAGGTGAGGCGGCGGCGGTAGAGGGCGAGGAGGGCTGACCAGGCGCGCTCGGCGGCCTCGGCGTTGTAGACAGGCGAGCCCGGCACGCACCAGCCGTGCTGGGCGCCGGCGTAGACCTCGACCTGGGCGGGGCGGCCGGCGGCCTTGAAGGCGGCGCGCAGGGCGTCCTTGGCCTGGGGCTCCTTCTGGTCGTCATTCTCGGCGATGGCGACGAGGTATTCCGCCCGGGTGCGGGGAATCAGCTTGTGCGGGCTGTCGGGACCGGCGGTGACCAGGCCCCCGCCGTGGAAGGAGCCAACGGCGGCGATCCGGTCCGGCAGGGCGCCGGCGGCCTGGAAGGCCATGGGGCCGCCCATGCAGTAACCCTGGACCCCCGCGCCCTTTCCGGCGTCGACGAGGGACTGCCCGTCCATCCAGGCGAAGCAGGCGATGGCGTCGCGGGCCGTGGCCTCGGCGGTGAGGGCGGACCTCAACTCCATCAGCTTCGCCCGGTCGGCGGGATCCGCCCAGTTGACCGGACCCGACGGGATGGGGGCGCGGCCCTTCCGGTAGAAGGGGTTGGGGACGAGGACGGCGTAGCCCTCGGCGGACAGGCGCCTGGCCATGTCGCGGAAGACAGGACGCAGGCCCATGATGTCGGTCCAGACCAGGACCGCCGGCCAGCCGCCGGCGGGCGCCTTGCCCGTAGGGTGCAGGAAGACCGCATCGCAGGTCCCGTCCGGCGTCTGGACGTTGACGTCCGTCTCCGTGACCTTCAGGGCCGCCGCCCCGGCGGGCGCGGAAGCGACCACGGCGGCGCCGGCGGCGAGGACGCCGAGGTCGCGCCGGGACAGGCCCCCGGCGTCAGGCGCCCCGGGGCCGGTTTCCTGGGAAGACGGGTCGTCGGACATGGCGAGCTCCTGATCCGATGTGGACAGGGACTATGCGCCCGACCGGGGCGTCTGTCAGCCCAGCCGCTCGGCGGCGGCGGCCAGGGCGGCCTTGGCGTCGACATCGCGCCCCTGGGCCGAGAGGGCGTCGGCCAGGGCGGTGAGGCAGAGCCGGACGTGCCAGGGGCTGGCCGAGGCGCCCATGAGGCCGATCCGCCAGACCTGGCCCTTCAGGGGACCCAGGCCCGCGCCGATCTCCAGGTCCCACCGCTCCAGCATGTGGGCGCGGACGGCGGCCTCATCGACGCCCTCGGGGACGCGGACCGTGTTGAGCTGGGGAAGGCGATGTTCCGGGGCGACCAGCATCTCCAGGCCAAGGGCCTCCAGGCCGGCGACCAGGGCCTCATGCATCCGCGCGTGGCGCACGAAGACGGCCTGCTGGCCTTCCTCGAACAGGGCCACGAGGGATTCGTGCAGGCCGTAGAGGGCGTTGATCGGGGCGGTGTGGTGGTAGGTTCGGCCGCCCTCGCCGCCCCAGTAGCTCATGAGCAGGCTGACATCGAGGAGCCAGTTCCGGACCGGGCTCTTCCGTGCGGCGACAGCCTCCAGGGCGCGGCGGGAGAAGGCGACGGGGGACAGGCCCGGGGGCGCGGAAAGGCACTTCTGGGTCCCGGAGTAGAGGACGTCGGCGTCCCAGCCCGCGGCGTCAACCGGCACTCCGCCCAGGGAGGTGACGCAGTCGACGATGGACAGGGCGCCGTGCCGGCGGGCCAGGGCGCAGAGGGCGGCGGCGTCGGAGCGCACGCCGGTGGAGGTCTCGGCGTGGACGAAGGCCAGCACCTTGGCCGGGCCCGAAGCGAGGGCGGCCTCGACGGCGGCGACGTCGACGGGCTGGCCCCAGGGGGCGTCGATCCGCACCACCTCGGCGCCGGCGCGGCCGGCCATGTCGACCATGCGGCCGCCGAAGACGCCGTTGACGGCGATGACCGCCCGGTCGCCCGGCTCCAGCAGGTTCATGAGGGCCGCCTCCATGCCCGCCGTGCCGGGGGCCGGCAGGGGGACGCAGGCGTGGTCGGGGGCGTTGAAGAGGCGCGCCAGGGCGGCCTTGATCTCTTCCATCAGGTCCTGGAAGGCGGGGTCCAGGTGGCCCACCGTCGGACGGGCCAGGGCCGACAGGACCCGGGGGCTGACGTCGGAGGGGCCCGGCCCCATGAGGATGCGCCTCGGCGGCTGGAAGCTCTGCATGTCGCCCTCCCTTTTCGGCGACCGACGCTTAGGGGAAGCGCGGGCCCGTGTCAGCACCCGCGATCAGCGGAAGGGCGGTTCGTCGAAGCTGCGCAGCTTGCGCGAGTGCAGGCCGGCGCCCTCGCGGCGCAGGAGGTCCACGCAGGCGAGGCCGATCTGCAGGTGCTGGCCGATGGCCCGGTCATAGAAGGCGTTGGCCTGTCCGGGCAGCTTGATCTCGCCGTGCAGGGGCTTGTCGGACACGCACAGGAGGGTGCCGTAGGGCACCCGGAACCGGTAGCCCTGGGCGGCGATGGTGGCGCTTTCCATGTCGATGGCCACGGCCCGGGACTGGTTGAACCTGAGGGCGCTGGACGAGTAGCGCAGCTCCCAGTTGCGGTCGTCCGTGGTGACCACCGTGCCCGTGCGCAGGCGCCGCTTGAGGGCCTCGCCGCTCTCGCCGGTGACGGACTCGGCGGCGCGGCCGAGGGCGACCTGGACCTCGGCGATGGGCGGGATGGGGATTTCCGGCGGCAGGACGTCGTCCAGGACGTGGTCGTCGCGCAGGTAGGCGTGGGCCAGGACATAGTCGCCGATGGTCTGGGAGCCCCTCAGGCCGCCGCAGTGGCCGATCATCAGCCAGGCCTGGGGGCGCAGCACCGCCAGGTGGTCGGTGATGGTCTTGGCGTTGGACGGGCCGACGCCGATGTTGACCAGGGTGATGCCCCGCCGGCCCGGCGCCATGAGGTGGTAGGCGGGCATCTGGTGGCGCCGCCAGGGGGCGTCGGCCACGACCTGCTCGGGATCCGGGGTGTCGCGGGTCACCAGCACGCCCCCCGCCGTGGACAGGGCGGTGTAGCCCTCATCGGATCGGAGCCGCTCGCAGGACCAGCGCACGAACTCGTCGACATACCGGTGGTAGTTGGTGAAGAGGACGTAGGACTGGACGTGCTCGGCCGGGGTCCCGGTGTAGTGGGTCAGCCGGGCCAGGGAAAAGTCGGTGCGCAGGCCGTCGAAGAGGGCCAGGGGGCGCGGCGCCTCCGCCGGCGAGACCCAGAGGCCGTCGGCCACTTCGTCGCCAATGTGGGCGAGCTCGGTGCTGGGGAAGTGGCGGGCGATCTCCGCCGCCCCGACGTCGGCCTGGGCCAGGTCCACCGAGGCGTCGAGCACGTAGGCGAAGGGGATTTCCTGGGTCGAGCGCCCGACGCTGACGCTGACGTCGAAGTCCGCCATCAGCAGGGACAGCTGCTCGACCAGGAAGTCGCGGAAGTGGCGGGGGCGGGTGACGGTGGTCTCGTAGGCGCCCGGGGCGCCGAGACGGGCGTAGGCCCGGGCCAGGCGCGGATAGTCCCGGCCGGGCGGCCATTCGAGCCTGAGACTGGGATAGGCAAAGGCGCCGGAGGCCCTCAGGGCCGGATCCGGCGGGGCGCCGCCGGCGAGGAAGTCCCTCAGGGCGGTCCGCAGGGTGGTGACGGAGGCTTCGTATTCCGCCTCCAGCTGGTCGCAGATTCGTTCGGCTTGGACGTGTTCCTTCATGCCGCATGATAGCGCGCCGCCGCCGGGATTCCGAGAGGGGGCCCGCCGTGGGATGGACGGCGGCGGCGTTCTTGGCCACAAGAAGGGTCGATCGGATCCCTGGAGACGTCATGCGCCTGTTCAACATCTTCGTCATCGCCTCCATGGTCCTGGGCGTGCTGGCCGGCTGGGCCGCCCACGCCTTCCTGTCCCCGGAGCAGGCGGCGGCCTTCGCCGAAGGGCTGTCGGTCATCACCACCATCTTCCTGCGCATGATCAAGATGATCATCGCCCCCCTGGTCTTTGCGACCCTGGTGGCGGGCATCGCCCACATGGAGGACGCCGCGGCCGTGGGCCGGGTGGGCGTGAAGTCCATCGCCTGGTTCCTCCTGGCCTCGATCGTCTCGCTGACGGTGGGCCTCCTGATGGTCCACCTGATCCAGCCCGGGGCCGGCATGGCCCTGGACCCGTCCGCCCTGGCGGACCGCAGCGCGGCGCCTGCGGCCAAGCTGACCCTGAAGGAGTTCCTGACCACCCACCTGGTGCCGGACTCGATCATCAAGGCCATGGCCAACAACGAGATCCTGCCCATCGTGGTCTTCTCGCTGTTCATCGGCACGGCGGTGGCCTCGATCGACGACCGGGCGCCGGCGGTGATGAACCTGGTCGAGCAGGTCTCGGCGATCATGCTGAAGGTGACCGGCTACGTCATGCTGGTGTCGCCGGCCGCCATCTTCGCCTCCCTGGCCTCGGTGATCGCCACCAAGGGCCTCGATATCCTGGGGGCCTACGCCAAGTTCGTGGGCGGTTTCTACCTGTCGCTTGGCGTGCTCTGGACCCTGCTCCTGGCCGCCCTCATCCTGGTCGTGGGCCTGAAGGGCCTGAAGCTGATCGCCGGAATCCGCGAACCCATGCTTCTCGCCTTCTCCACGGCCTCCTCCGAGGCGGCCTATCCCGGCACCCTGGCGGCCCTCCAGAAGTTCGGGGTCTCGCGCAAGGTGGCGAGCTTCGTCCTGCCCCTGGGCTACTCGTTCAACCTGGACGGGTCGATGATGTACTGCACCTTCGCGACCCTGTTCATCGCCCAGATCTACGGGATCGAGCTGACCCTGATGCAGCAGATCACCATGCTGGGCCTGCTGATGGTGACCTCGAAGGGCATGGCCGGCGTGCCCAAGGCCTCGATCGTGGTGATCGCCGCCACCCTGGCCTATTTCGGCCTGCCCGAGGCGGGGATCGGCATCATCCTGGCGGTGGACCAGCTGCTGGACATGGGCCGGTCGGCGACCAATGTCGTCGGCAATTCCGTGGCCAGCGCCGTGGTGGCCAAGTGGGAGAACCAGATCAGCGAGCCCGACGCGCCGGAGGAGGCCCGGACCGCCTGAGGCCGGTCTTTCCCGCAGGCGGGGGGCGGCCTATATCTTCCTGACGACAACTTCTGGCGGAACCGATGCGCAACACCCTTCGCACCTTCACCCTGCTGGCCGCCCTGACGGCCATCTTCGTGGGGATCGGCTACAGCATGGGCGGCCTGAACGGCATGATCATCGCCTTCGGCCTGGCCGTGGCGATGAACGCCTTCAGCTACTGGAACTCGGACAAGATCGTCCTGAAGATGTACCGGGCGCAGGCGGTGGACGCCTCGCACCCCGATCCCCTGGTGCGGAACTACGCCGCCGACGTGATCGAACTGGCGGAGCGGGCCCAGATGCCCCTGCCCAAGATCTACATCATCGACCAGGACCAGCCGAACGCCTTCGCCACCGGCCGCAACCCCGACCACGCCGCCGTCGCCGCGACCCGGGGCCTGCTGCGCATGCTGGACCGCCGGGAGATCCGGGGCGTGATGGCGCATGAACTGGCGCACGTGAAGCACCGGGACACCCTGACCATGACGGTGACGGCGACCATCGCCGGCGCCATCTCCACCCTGGCCAACTTCGCCGCCTTCAGCGGCGCCTCGAGCGATGGTGAACGGCGGGGCGGCGGCCTCCTGGGCCTGGTGGTGATGATCCTGGCGCCCATCGCCGCGGCCCTGGTCCAGATGGCCATCAGCCGCAGCCGCGAGTACGAGGCCGACCGGGGCGGGGCGGAGATCTCGGGCGATCCCGAGGCCCTGGCCAGCGCGCTCCGCAAGATCGAGGCCTATGCCCGCGGGGTGCCCAATCCCGACGCCGAGGCCAATCCGGCGACCAGCCACATGTTCATCATCAACCCGCTCTCGGGCCAGGGAATGGACAACCTGTTCTCGACCCATCCGTCGACCGCCAATCGGGTGGCGGCCCTGATGGAGATGTCGGGCGACCGCCGGGCCTGATCCGGACCCGTCGCCGGCCCCAGCCTATTCGGCCGGTTCAGCCGGGGCCGTGCGGCGCGACATGAGCCGGTCGAACTCGGTCCAGACCCCCGCCTCGCCGTGCCACTGGCCGCGGGTGGCGGCCTTGGAATACTCGGTGGAGCGCGCCTCGAAGAAGTTGGCGTGTTCCACGCCGGAGAGCATGGACTGCAGCCAGGGCAGGGGATTTTCCTTCACCCCGTAGACCTCGGGCAGGGCCAGCTGGCGCAGGCGCCAGTCCGCGATGAAGCGGATGTAGGCCTTGATGTCGTCCGGGGTCATGCCCTGGACCTCGCCCGCCGAGAAGGCCAGGTCGATGAACTTGTCCTCCAGCCCGACGACCGTCTTGCAGCAGTCGACAATGTCGTCGGCCACGGCCGGCGTGACCGCCCCGGTCTCCTGGTTGAAGGTGTGGTAGAGCTTGATGATGCCCTCGCAGTGCAGGCTCTCGTCGCGCACCGACCAGGACACGATCTGACCCATGCCCTTCATCTTGTTGTGGCGGGGGAAGTTCATGAGCATGGCGAAGCTGGCGAACAGCTGGAGCCCCTCGGTGAAGGCGCCGAACATGGCCAGGGTCCGGGCGATGTCGGCTTCGGTCTCGACGCCGAACTGCTGCATGTAGTCATGCTTGGCCTTCAGCTCCTGGAATTCCAGGAAGGCCGTGAACTCGGAATCGGGCATGCCGATGGTCTCGAGCAGAAGGGCGTAGGCGGCGATGTGGATCGTCTCCATGTTGGAGAACGAGGCCAGCATCATCTTGATCTCGGTCGGACGGAAGACGCGCGAGTAGCGCTCCATGTAGTTGTCGTTCACCTCGACGTCCGACTGGGTGAAGAAGCGGAAGATCTGGGTCAGCAGGTTCCGCTCGCGGTCGTTCAGCTTGGCGGCCCAGTCCTTGAGGTCCTCGCCGAGGGGCACCTCCTCGGGCATCCAGTGGACCTGCTGCTGGCGCTTCCAGAACTCGTAGGCCCAGGGATAGCGGAAGGGCTTGTAGGCGTAGGACGGCGTGAGCAGGCCAGGCAGGGCGGACTTGGCGGGCACGGTCAGGCTCTCCTCGGGTAGGCGGTGGAACTCATCGGTTCAGGATCCGATCTAGACACGGGTCGCCCCCGATATCTAGGGGGTCTCTCGGGCCGGGACCCAACATGTTGTGAATGGCCTGGGGACAGCCTTCTACTGGCAGGCCAAGCATTCCTCGTAGTCGGTGCGCCCCTGGTCGACCAGCTCGATGCTGGCGGCGGCTTCGGCGCCGGCGTGGGCCGCCCGCTGCACCGACTTGGAGCGCAGGTAGTAGAGGGACTTGCACCCCTGCTCCCAGGCCGACCAGTGCAGCATGTGGAGGTCCCACTTGTCGACATCCCCCGGCAGGAAGATGTTCACAGACTGGGACTGGCAGATGTCCGGCGTCCGGTCGGCGGCCAGTTCGATCACCCAGCGCTGGTCGAGCTCGAAGGCGGTCTTGAAGACGTCCTTCTCGTCCTGGGTCAGGAAATCCAGGTGCTGGACCGAGCCCTCGTTCTCGAGGATGGAGTCCCAGACCGACGGCACGTTCTGGCCCCGGGCCTCGAGCAGGCGCTCCAGGTAGGGATTGCGGACCGCGAAGGTGCCCGAGAGGGTCTTGTGCGTGTAGATGTTGGCCGGGATCGGCTCGATCCCCGCGCTGGTCCCGCCGCAGATGATCGAGATCGAGGCGGTCGGGGCGATGGCCAGCTTGTGCGAGAAGCGCTCCATGACCCCGCGCTCGGCGGCGTCCGGGCAGGGCCCGCGCTCAGCGGCCAGGACCCGCGAGGCGGCGTCGCACTGGCGGCGAAGGTGCTTGAAGAGCCGCATGTTCCAGGACTTGGCCATGGCGGACTCGAAGGGCACGTTCTGCATCTGCAGGAAGGAATGGAAGCCCATCAGGCCCAGGCCCACCGACCGCTCCCGGCGGGCGGCGTAGATGGCGTTCGCCATGCTGGAGGGCGCCCGGGTGATGAAGTCCTCGAGGACGTTGTCGAGGAAGCGCATGACGTCCTCGATGAAGGTCGGATGGTCGCGCCACTCGAGGAAGGTCTCGGCGTTGACCGAGGACAGGCAGCACACCGCGGTGCGCTCCTTGCCCAGGTGGTCCAGGCCGGTGTGCAGCATGATCTCCGAGCAGAGGTTGGACTGGCGGACGGCCAGGCCCAGGTCCCGCTGGTGCTGGGGCATGGCCCGGTTCACCGTGTCGGAGAAGATCAGGTAGGGCTCGCCGGTCTGCAGGCGGATCTCGAGGATCTTCTGCCACAGGCTGCGGGCGTCGACCTCGCGGATGACCTCGCCGGTCTTGGGCGAGCGAAGGCCGAAGGGCGCCCCGTCGCGGACCGCCTCCATGAACTCGTCCGTGATGGAGATGCCGTGGTGCAGGTTCAGGGACTTGCGGTTGAAGTCGCCCGACGGCTTCCGGATCTCGAGGAACTCCTCGATCTCGGGGTGGTGGATGTCGAGGTAGACGGCGGCGGAGCCGCGGCGCAGGGAGCCCTGGCTGATGGCGAGGGTCAGGCTGTCCATGACGCGGATGAAGGGGATGATGCCGCTGGTCTGGCCCGCGCCCTTCACCTTTTCGCCGATGGAGCGGACGCCGCCCCAGTAGGTGCCGATGCCGCCGCCGTTGGAGGCCAGGGCGACGTTCTCGTTCCAGACGCCCTGGATGCCATCGAGGGAGTCGTTCACGGCGTTCAGGAAGCAGGAGATGGGAAGGCCGCGATCGGCGCCGCCGTTGGACAGGACCGGGGTCGCCGGCATGAACCAGAGGCGGGAAATATAGTCATAGACCCGCTGGGCGTGGTCGGCGTCATCGGCATAGGCCGTCGCCACCCGCGCGAACATGTCCTGGTAGGACTCGCCCGGAAGGAGGTAGCGGTCCTCCAGGGTGGTCTTGCCGAAATCGGTCAGGAGGGCGTCCCGGGACCGGTCGACCTGGACCTTGCGGACCAGCTGAAGCTGGGGACGCTCAAGTCGATCCGGCGCGGACTCGGCCTCCGCCTGAACCGTACGCCTGACTGCTTCACCACCGCTCATGCCCTGCACCCGCAATCCTCACCGCCGCTGGGGCAAGGGCCCCGGCCGACACATCCAAACGTCTATATCTAGTGGGCGCCCCGCCCGACTACGCAAGATCATGGGGCCATGACCCTAATGACTCGTCAACGGGGCGGGCGGGTTGTCCCCCGGAGTTTTTTGCTAACGAGAGGTTAACAGCGGGCTTGACGCTTGAACATGCAGGAGTTTCGGGAGGCCCTTGGACACCGATTCACGAGACTGTGAACACTGCGAAGACCTGAGGGGAGCCGCTGCACGGAGCCGCCGGAATCCCGCTCCGGAAACGGAAAAGGGGCCCGGTCTTGCGACCGGGCCCCCGTATTCCCAGGCGTTGCCGCCTGCGATCGAAATCAGAAGTTGATGTCGATCGTCGAGCGGCGGTTCAGGGGCTCCTTCACGCCGTCGCCGGTGGCGACCGCGAGCTGGGTTTCACCCTTCCAGTCCACCTGCATCAGCTGCTGGCCCACGCCCTGGCCGACGAGAGCGTCGGCGACGGCCTTGGCCCGGCGCTCGGAGAGGCGGACGTTGTAAGCCGGCGAACCGGACGAGTCGGTGTGGCCGACCACGATCACGCGGGTCGCATTGCCAGCCTTGGCGTACTCAGCCGCCTCGGTGACGATGGTCTGGGCTTCCGGCGTCAGGACCGACTGGTCGAACGGGAAGTAGACCACGAACTGCTTCGCCTCGTAGGCCGGCGGCGGCGGAGGCGGCGGCGGCGGGGGAGGCGGAGGCGGAGGCGGCGGGGGAGGCGGCGGCGGCGGCGGCGGGGGGGCGAAGGAGTAACGCAGGCCCACGGTCAGGGACTGGTCCTCATACGCGCCGGCGAAGGCGCCGGGCTGCAGGGCATGGGTGCCCTTGGACGCGAAGGTCACGTCCGAGCCGCTGAGGTAGCGGTAGGTCAGGTCGACGTCCAGACGGTCGGTGACCGCCCAGGCCACGCCGGCGATGCCCTGCCAGGCGAAGGAGGTGTCGTCGTCATCGACCGTCAGGTTCTGCCAGGCGGGGTTGGTCGCCGTGGCGGCCGGACCCACCGGGGTGATGGTCGAGAACTGGCCGACGATGGCGTCAGCCTTGACGTGGTTGATGCCGATGCCGGCGCCCACGAAGGGGTTCAGGGCGGAGTCGGGCAGGATGTCGTAGAGGACGTTGCCCATGACGGTGATCGACTGGAGGCTGCCGGTGGGCGAGCCGCAGTTCGGGGCCGTCGCGGTGCGGGTCACGCCGGGGGTGCAGAGACCCAGGATGGCGTTGCTGGCGCCGCCGCGGACCGACTCGATGTCGCCCGGACGATAGCCGCCCTCGAGTTCAACGCGCCAGTGGCTGGAGACCTGGTAGCCCAGACGGGCGAAACCGGTCCAGTCCTCGGCCTGGTTGAACGACCAGTCGTAGGGCTTGCCGTTCGCGGCGTTGTTGCTGGACGTGGCGTCCAGGCCCTCAGGCCAGTGGTAGCCAAGGTCGACGGCGCCGTACCAGCCCACTTCACGGGCCGAGGCCCCCGAAGCGATGGTCACAGCGGCCAGAGCCGCTCCGGCCAGGAGTTTGAATTTCATATCAGAGCCCTCTCTTGCCCTATGCGGATATCTAACCGCTATCCGCCGTTTTATATCAGGCCAGTGAATAGGTGGAAGTGTCGCTGACGCAACACTGACGTGTATTCGCGAGAATCAGAGCACGCAAGCCCCCGGTGGCCGTCAATGGGCGGAAGCGCCTGACTTCCTGCGGGTTTTCGCCAGGAATCCGTCGCCTCGATTGAGTTCGCGGCGGAATTCATCCCGCCGCTCATGGATGGACGCGATAACCAGGCCGACTGGCGCTCCAACCCCGACGAGGACAGCCTCGGACAACTGGAGACTCGCCTCGATCGTCTCGGGGACAGCGTCGGTGACCCCCAGATCATAGAGTCGCAGGGCCTGCTCGCTGTCCCGGGCCCGGGCGAAGATGGCGAGGTCGGGGCGACGATCCCGCACCGAGGCGACGAGGGACTCCAGTGCGCCCGCCTCCCCGTCTTCCGCGTCCGCCGTGATGACAAGGGCCCTGGCGGTCTCCAGGCCGCAACGCTCGAGGAATCCTGGGCGGCCGGCGTCACCGAAAAAGAGGCTTTTGCCCGCCTTGCGCGCCCGGGCCACCACTGCGGCGTCCTGGTCAACCGCCGACCAGGGCAGGCCGTGCCGGTCCAGCATCTCACCGACCAGGCGGCCCACGCGGCCGAAGCCCACGAGGAGGATGCGCCCCTCCGGCGCGGGACCTGCAGGGTGCGGCGACTCGCTGATCCCGGCTGTGGCTCGCCCCGCGATCCGCAATCCCAGCGCCGCAAGGAGGGGTATGCACATCATCGACAGGGTGGCCGAGACCAGCAGGCTCTGCCCGATGGCGGCGGGAACGATTCCCAGGTCCATCGCCGACGCCAGGATCACGAAGGCGAACTCGCCGCTGGCCGCCAGGAGCAGGGCGGTCTCGATGGCGGCCTTGCCAGTCATCCCGAAGGCGCGGGCGAGACCGAAGATGAGGGCCGAGTTCAGGAGCATGAGGCCAAAGGTGACCCCGAGGATCTGCAGGGGCTGCTCCAGCACAAGGCCCACATCCAGACCGATCCCGACCGCCAGGAAGAACAGGCCGAGAAGCAGCCCCTTGAAGGGCTCGATGACCTGCTCGACCTCATGGCGGAACTCCGTCTCGGCCAGCAGCAGGCCCGCGACGAATGCGCCGAGGGCCATGGAAAGCCCTGCAAAGGCCGCCAGCAGGCCAGAGCCGATCACCACCAGGAGACAGGCCGCCATGAAGAGCTCTTCGCTTCGGGCCCGGGCGACCGACCGCATCATGGGGCGAAGCAGGAATCTCCCGAAACCGACAAGGGCCGCCACGGCGAGGGCGGCGGGCGCGAAGCTGGCCAGGACGTCCGGGGACAGGGACGGCTCCTGGTCCCGCCCCATGATCGCCAGCGTGATCAGGATCGGCGCGACGGCGAGATCCTGGAACAGGAGAACGGCGAAGGTCACCCGTCCGGCCTGGACGTGCTGCCGTCGGTTCTCGGTGAGGATCGGCATGACCACCGCCGTGGAGGACAGGGCCATGGCGGCGCCGATCGCCGCCGAGGCGGGCACGGAGGCGCCGAACAGGTAGGCGGTCAGGCCCACGATCAGGCCGCAGCCCAGGACCTGCAGGGCCCCCAGTCCGAAGACGTACCGGCGCATCAGCCAGAGCCGGGCCCAGGACAGTTCCAGCCCGATCATGAACATCAGGAAGACCACGCCCAGCTCGCCCAGCTGGGCGAGCTCCTTGGGCGAGTCGATGGTCAGCTCCGCGGCCCAGGGGGCGTGGGCCCCGAGGGCGCCCAGCCCGGACGGCCCCAGCAGGACCCCGGCGACGAGGAAGCCGAGGATGGGACTGATCCGCCAACGCCGGAAGAGCGGCACGACCACCCCGGCGGTCGCCAGGAACAGGATGACGTCCTTGAAATCTCCGGGTGCCGGGTGAGCCATGCAAATCCTCGCGGGAGGAATTATGGCCCATGCCGCGCCAAGGCGCGAGGCCCGGAGGCGATGCGCCGGGAATCCGGACCGGGAACCGAAGAATCTTCGTGCCCCGGAGCGGCGGCGGCGGCATGTTGCGCGACCTGTCCCGCCGACCGCCGGAGTTCCCAATGACCCTCGCCCGTTCCCTCCTGGCCGCCCTCGCCGCCTCCGTCGCCCTGCCCGCCCTGGCGGCCGACCTCTCCGCCCCGAAGATGGGGACCTGGGGCTTCGACATGTCCGGCCGCGATGCCGCGACCCCGGCTGCGAACGACTTCTTCCTCCACGCCAATGGAACCTACCTGGACACGCTGGAGATTCCCGCGGACCGCTCCAGCTTCGGCGCTTTCGACGCCCTGCGGGAACTGTCGGTGAACCGCATGCACGCCGTGCTTGAGGCTGCAGCGGCGGACCCGGCGCCCTCGGCGGATCGCCAGCGCCTGGCCATCCTCTACCGCAACTTCATGGACGAAGGCCGGATCGCCGCCCTGGGGGCCCAGCCCATCGCCCCCGCCCTGAAGGAAATCCGCGCGCTTCGCAGCCACCGGGACCTCGCCCGCCTCATGGGTCGCTCGGCCCAGGGCTTCGGGGGCTCGGTCTTTTCGGTCTTCGTCTCCGACGACGCCCGAAACCCGCAGGCCTACGCCGTCTATCTCAGCCAGTCCGGCCTGAACCTGCCGGACCGGGACTACTACCTGGAGGCGCGCTTCGAACGGCAGCGCAAGGAATACCGGACCTATGCCGAGCGCATGCTGACCCTGGCGGGCTGGCCCGATCCCGGAAAGGCCGCGGACGCCATCCTCGCCTTCGAGACCCGCATCGCGAAGGCCTCCTGGACCAGCGCCCAGCGCCGGGACCGGGACAAGACCTACAATCCCGCCGCCCCCGCCGACCTGGCGCGGAGCGCGCCGGGCTTCGCCTGGGCCGACTACCTGGCCGGGGCCGGCCTGTCCGGCGCGAGCCGGGTGATCCTGCGCGAGCAGGGCGCCATCCCGGAGATCGCGAAGATCTACGCCGAGACCCCGCTGGACACCCTCAAGGCCTACATGGCCCTCAGCCTGGTGGACGAGGCCTCGCCCTACCTGTCGCCCGACTTCGACCAGGCGAACTTCGCGTTCCGGGGCAAGGTGCTGACCGGCCAGCCCCAGCAGCAGCCGCGGTGGAAGCGCGCCGTGACCCTGGTCGATGACCAGCTCGGCGAGGCCCTGGGCCGGGATTATGTGGCGGCCTACTTCCCGCCGGAGTCCAAGGCCCTGATGGAAGGCCTGGTCGCCGACATCAAGACCGCCATGCGGGGCCGGATCGAGACCGTGTCCTGGATGGGCCCCGAGACCCGCGCCAAGGCCCTGGAGAAGCTGTCCAAGTTCAGCGTCATGATCGGCTACCCTGACAGCTGGCGCGACTATTCCGGCCTGGAGATGAAGCCCGGCGACCTGTTCGGCGACGTCTCGCGCGCCCGGGCCTGGGACTGGAACCGCCGGGTCGCGCGCCTGAACAGCCCTGTCGACCGCAAGGAATGGGGCATGACCCCGGCGACGGTGAACGCCTATTACTCCTCGACCCGGAACGTCATCGTCTTTCCCGCCGCCATCCTCCAGCCGCCCTTCTTCGATCCCGCCGGCGACATGGCCATCAACTACGGCGCCATCGGCGGGGTGATCGGGCACGAGATCACCCACGGCTTCGATGACCAGGGCCGCAAGTCGGACGGCGACGGCCGCCTCAGCGACTGGTGGACCCCCCAGGACGCGGAACGTTTCAACGCCGAGGCCGCCAAGCTGGGCGCCCAGTACGCAGCCTTCGAGGCCC
>JBJOJL010000016.1:0-35620 GCA_046046615.1 Pseudomonadota bacterium | reverse complement strand
TGTTCGGCTACGACGACGCCCCGCACGGCCACGCCGAGGTCCTGCTGGAGAATGTCCGGGTGCCGGTGGAGGACGCCCTGGTGCTGGGCGAGGGGCGCGGATTCGAGATCAGCCAGGCGCGCCTCGGCCCGGGCCGCATCCATCACTGCATGCGCACCATTGGCGCCGCCGAGGTGGCCCTGGAGAAGATGTGCCGACGCCTCATGACCCGGAAGGCCTTCGGCAAGTACATCTCCGAGCACTCGGTCTGGGAGGAGCGGATCGCCCGCGCCCGCATCGACATCGAGATGACCCGCCTGCTGTGCCTGAAGGCGGCGGACATGATGGACAAGGCCGGCAACAAGGTCGCCCGGATGGAGATCGCCATGATCAAGGTCCAGGCGCCGACCATGGCCATCAAGGTCATCGACGACGCCATCCAGGCCCATGGCGGCGGCGGGGTGACCAGCGACTTCGGCCTCGCCAAGGCCTATGCCAGCCAGCGCACCCTGCGCCTGGCGGACGGTCCGGACGAGGTGCACAACCGCACCATCGCCCGCATGGAGCTGGCGAAGTACGGCGACCTGCAGATGAAGATCCGCGCCGAGCGCGACGCCGAGCGGGTTCCCGTGGGCATGCGCTGAGCGGCCAACGAAAAGGGGCGGCCCCGAAAGGCCGCCCCGGATCCGTGCGCCTCGACAGGCCCCCTATTTCGTGGGGAGCGACGGGGCGACCGCGCAGACCTGGCGCATCAGGGCGGCGTCGTCAGGCCCATCGGCCTTCTTGACCGCCTCGCCCCGCCAGCCAGAAGAAATCTCGAGCGGCTTCTTCGGCGAATAACCGCCCATCGAGATCAGGTTCTTGGCCTTGCAGTCGAGGGCGTAGACAAAGCCCACGCCGTCGGAAGCGCCGGGGCCGGACGGGCCCATGCGGGGGGTTGCGCCGACCTTGCCGATCGCCGTCATCACGACGATCCGGCCGGAGGCGGCGTCGCGGTAGGAATAGTCGCGGTCAAAGGACCACTGGAGCCCCTTGTCGGTCGGCTCGGTATAGGGCGTCCAGGTCTCCGCGGCGGCGGGCAGGGCGAGGGCGAGGGCCGACAGGACGGCGATCACGGGGGCGCGGCGCATGGGCGTTTCCTTGTTGTGGCGTCACAGCTCTGCGGGACCTTAGCCGCCGCCGTCGCCCCGGTCCAACCGGAACTGACGAAGGACTTCACGCCCCGGGCGCTTGACTCCGTCGACCCCCGACCCTAACTCCCCGGCGCGTTAGCACTCGGAGGCGACGGCTGCCAACAGCGGCGCCGCCCCGGGAGTTCAGATACCACTCGTCCTCAACGGAGAGACCAAGACATGGCGTTTCGTCCCCTCGGTGACCGCGTCCTCGTGAAGCGCGTCGAAGAAGAACAGAAGACCAAGGGCGGGATCATCATCCCCGACACCGCCAAGGAAAAGCCGCAGGAAGGCGAGGTCATCGCCGTCGGCCCCGGCGCCCGTGACGAATCCGGCAAGGTGCAGCCCCTCGACCTGAAGAAGGGCGACCGCATCCTGTTCGGCAAGTGGTCCGGCACCGAGGTCAAGATCGACGGCCAGGACCTGCTGATCATGAAGGAAAGCGACGTCCTGGGCGTGATCGAATAGATCCCCCGACCGCCTTTCCAGACCCCACAATCCCTTTCTGAAAGAGTAAGCCAATGGCTGCCAAAGACGTCTATTTCGGTTCCGACGCCCGCGACAGGATGCTGCGCGGCGTGAACACCCTCGCCAACGCCGTGAAGGTGACCCTGGGCCCCAAGGGCCGCAACGTGGTCATCGAGAAGTCCTTCGGTGCGCCCCGCTCCACCAAGGACGGCGTGTCCGTGGCCAAGGAAATCGAGCTGTCCGACCGCTTCGAGAACCTCGGCGCCCAGCTGATCCGTGAAGTCGCGTCCAAGACCAACGACAAGGCCGGCGACGGCACCACCACCGCCACCGTCCTGGCCCAGGCCATCGTGGTCGAGGGCATGAAGTCGGTCGCCGCGGGCATGAACCCGATGGACCTGAAGCGCGGCGTCGACAAGGCCGTGGCCAAGGTGGTCGAGTCCATCCGCGAGTCCTCGCGCAAGGTCACCACCAACGCCGAGATCGCCCAGGTCGGCACCATCTCCGCCAACGGCGACACCGAGGTCGGCGAGATGATCGCCAAGGCCATGGACAAGGTCGGCAACGAAGGCGTGATCACGGTCGAAGAGGCCAAGACCGCCGAGACCGAACTCGACGTCGTCGAGGGGATGCAGTTCGACCGCGGCTACCTGTCGCCCTACTTCATCACCAACGCCGACAAGATGGAGGCCGAACTCGACGAGCCCCTCATCCTGCTCTTCGAGAAGAAGCTGACCTCCCTCCAGCCCCTGCTGCCGGTCCTCGAGGCCGTCGTGCAGTCCGGCCGTCCCCTGCTGATCATCGCCGAGGACGTCGAGGGCGAGGCCCTGGCCACCCTGGTGGTCAACAAGCTCCGCGGCGGCCTGCGGGTCGCGGCCGTCAAGGCTCCGGGCTTCGGCGACCGCCGCAAGGCCATGCTCGAGGACATCGCCATCCTGACCGGCGGCGAGCTGATCTCCGAGGACCTCGGCATCAAGCTTGAGAACGTGACCCTCGACATGCTGGGCCGCGCCAAGAAGGTCTCGATCACCAAGGACGACACCACCATCGTCGACGGCGCCGGCGCCAAGGACGGCATCGAGGCCCGCATCGGCCAGATCAAGCGCCAGATCGAGGACACCACCTCGGACTACGACAAGGAAAAGCTGCAGGAGCGGCTGGCCAAGCTGGCCGGCGGCGTCGCCGTGATCCGCGTCGGCGGCTCGACCGAAGTCGAGGTGAAGGAAAAGAAGGACCGCGTCGACGACGCCCTCAACGCCACCCGCGCGGCGGTCGAGGAAGGCATCGTCCCCGGCGGCGGCGTGGCCCTGCTGAAGGCCTCCAAGGCCCTCGAAGGCCTGAAGGGTGACAACGACGACCAGGAAGCCGGCGTCGCCATCGTGCGCCGCGCCCTGCAGGCCCCGATCCGGCAGATCTCCGAGAACGCCGGCGTCGAGGGCTCGATCGTGGTCGGCAAGGTGCTCGAGAACAACTCGGCCACCTTCGGCTTCAACGCCCAGACCGAAGAGTACGTGGACATGGTCAAGGCCGGCGTCATCGACCCGGCCAAGGTGGTTCGCACCGCCCTGCAGGACGCCGCCTCGGTGGCCGGCCTGTTGATCACCACGGAAGCCGCCATCGTCGAGGCGCCCAAGAAGGGCGGCGCGGCGGCCCCGGGCATGCCCGGCGGCATGGGCGGCATGGGCGACATGGACTTCTGATCCCGGTCGTCATCCCGAAACGGGGGGGCGGAGCTCAGGCTCCGCCCCCTTTTTCGTGCGCGCTCGCCGGGGCGCCGGGGTCAGCCGTTCCGCGAGGTGAGGCGCTTGAGGTCGCCCAGCAGCATGTGGGCGGCCCAGCTGGTCACTCCGGTGATCACTGCGGCGATCAGGGCCGGCGTGAAGCCGTCGATGCGGAAGCCGGGCAGGATGCGCGAGACCAGCAGGATCATCCCGGCGTTGATCACCAGGAGGAAGAGCCCGAAGCTCAGCACGGTCAGAGGCAGGGTGAGCAGGATCAGGAGGGGGCGCAGGAGGGCGTTGACCACCCCCAAGAGCAAGGCCGCCATCACCAGGGTGAGGGGGGCGTCGTAGGAGATCCCGTCCACCAGCCGGGCGGCGATGGCGAGGCCAAAGGCGGCGAAGGCGGCGCGGAGAAGGAAATGCAGCATGTCGGGGATCCTGTGCCCGGGTGTCGCGCGTCGCCGGCCGGCGCGCTGGGCCAAGGATGTGGGGCGCCGGGCCGGACTGACAAGTCCTGTCGTCCTTTCGGGCCCGGGACCCAGGAAATCCACCTCGCCGCATTGACGCCGCAGGTCCGGCGTTCTGTGCTGAAGCCCTGCACGGAGCCTGCCTGATGAGTCGTTCCTCCCCGCCCCGCCGCCTGGCCGGCCTGGCCGGTCTTGGGCTGGTCCTGGCGACTGCCGGACCTGTCTGGGCCGACCCGACGGGATCGCCCCCGCCAACGCCGGGAGCGGGTCCGCCGTCCCGGGACGCGGCTCCCCTGTTCATCAGCCCCTTCGGCGAGCCCTTCCGGTCGGCCACGGGGCTGGCCGACTGGTTCGCCGGCGCTGACGCCGACCATGACGGGACCCTGACCCTGAAGGAGTTCACCGCCGACGGCCTCCGGTTCCATGCCCGGCTCGACGCCGACCGCGATGGGCGCGTGGATGGATTCGAGAACACCACCTACGAGAACGAGGTAGCGCCCGAGATCCTGCCCCAGTCCGCTGCTTTCCGGTCGGACCGCGAGGATCCGGGCGCGCCGGCGCCGCGCAGCCGGGGCCTGGACGGCGCCTCCTCCTTCGGCCTCCTCGACGAGCCCCAGCCGGTGCGGGGCGCCGACCAGAACTATGACGGCAAGATCACTGCAGAGGAGCAGGCCAAGGCGGCGGCCCGTCGGTTTGGCCTGCTGGACGAAGGCGGCGGCGGCGGGCTGACCCTGCCCCCCCTACAGGCGCGCCTGGGGGCCCGGCAGGCCCCGCCCTCAGGCTTCGGGCGCTTCTTCAGGCGGCGGCCGGACTGAGGTCGGGAATGGTCTCGGCGAGGCGTCCCCCGATCCGGATGGGGGCGATCCTGCGTGCAAGGCCGGTGGCGTCGTCGGTTTCCACAAAGACGCCGCACACGGTGGCCGGACCCTCCGCCGGCTTGAACCGCCCGCCGGAAATGCGGGTCGTGAACCTGCGGATGGGCTCGTCCTTCATGTTGCCGATGACGCTGTCATAGTCGGCGCACGCCCCGGCGTCGGTCTGGTAGGCGGTTCCGCCGGGCAGGATCTGGGCGTCGGCGGTGGGCACGTGGGTGTGGGTTCCCACCACCAGGCTGGCCCGACCGTCGCAGAAGTGGCCCATGGCCATCTTCTCGGAGGTCACCTCGGCGTGCATGTCCACCACCACGGCGTCGGCCACCATGCCCAGGGGGGCCTTGTCGAGCTCGCGGTCCACGGCGGCGAAGGGATCGTCCAGGCTGTCCATGTGGACGCGGCCCAAAAGGTTGATGACCAGGATGCGCCGCCCGCCCGAGGTCTCGAAGAGGTTGGCGCCCAGGCCCGGGGCGTCGGCCAGGACCGGATAGTTCAGGGGGCGGATCAGCCGGGGCTCGCGGACGATGTAGGTCAGGGCCTCCTTCTGGTCCCAGGCGTGGTTGCCCAGGGTCAGGCAGTCGGCGCCGGCGTCGAAGAGGTCGCGGGCGGTCCGCTCGGTGATGCCGAACCCCGCCGCAGCGTTCTCGGCGTTGACGATGACGAACTCGAGATCGAGCCGCCGGCGCAGGCCGGGCAGGTGGTCGGCCAGGCCGTCCCGGCCGGACTTGCCGACCACATCTCCGAAAAAGGCGAAACGCATGCTGTTCCTTCAGGCCTGCGGGAGGCGTCGGTATCCGGCCTCTGTCAGGACGGCGTCAAGGGTCTGATCGTGGGGCTCAAGCGCCAGCCTGTCCACCTCCTGCCCGGCATAGGCCAGGCCCAGGACGAAGACGGGCCCGCTTCGCCTCAGGCCTTCGAGGGCGCGGTCGTAGTGGCCGCCGCCCTGGCCCAGGCGCCCGCCGAACCGGTCGAAGCCGACAAGGGGAGTGATGACGAGGTCCGGGCGCCGCTCTGGGCTGTCCGGATGCGGGGCCGGGACGCCGGCGGCGTCGGGCGCGAGGGGCGCCTCCGGCGGGGCCTCCAGGAACCTCAGGCGCCCGTCCTCTGACACCCGCGGCAGGAGCCTTTCGGCGCCCAGGGCGATCAGCCGCGCCGACAGGGGGGCCGGATCGATCTCCCCGCCCGCCGGCAGGTAGGCGGCGAAGGTGCGGACCGGGGGCAGGGCGTCGGGGGGCAGGAGCCGGGCCGCCGCCTCCCCCGCCTGGGGCGCGGCGATCGCCAGCGCCCTCCGCCGGCGCCTGAGGCGCCTGCGCAGGTCATGCCGGGAGGTGGACTGGGGATCGCTGGACGGCAAGGCGTGTCCGGGAAAAGAGGTGGCGGCGCCGCGGAAACCGTGAAGGACAGTTCAATCCCCTCGACCTGGATAACCAGGTGGGCGCCATGTGCCCGGGTCCACGGACCCGGCCAGGGACAGCTCCCTTCGAGTGAATTAAGGTCGCTGGGATAAGTCGCCTTCGACGCGAGCCGCAGCAAGACCCGCCGCCTTCCAATCTAGGTCCGGCGGGCTCCTGCGGCAAGGCCGGCCCACGGCGTCAGGCCCCGGCCAGCTTCTCGATGCGACGCGCGGCGGCCTCCAGGGCGGCGACGGCCCGGCCCTCGACGGTCCCGGCCTCGGACTGGAGTCGGGCGTGGTCGGCCTGCAGGCCCGCCATGCGGCCGCGGAGGTCCGACAGCTCGTCGGCGAGGAGCAGGGCCGCCATCAGGAAGAGGCGGGTCTCGCCCAGCTGGCCCACATCCTTCGAGACCTGTTGCACCTGCTCGTCGAACAGGCGGGCGAGTTCGGTGAGGTGGGCCTCCTGGCCGTCCTCGCAGCCGACCACGTAGGGGCGGCCATTCACGCTGAGGGTCACCTGGGCCATGGGTCAGCCCTCCCTTCCGCCGCCCAGCACCGCCTCGATCTGGGCGATGGCCTGGCCGAGGGCGCGGGAGGCCTCGGCGCCGGCGGCCTCAAGCTGGCGCTCGCGCTCGCGGCTGCGCTCGAGCTCGGCGGCCAGGCCGCTGCGGGCGGGATCGAACAGTTCGCCTTCGCCGCCGGACCGTCGTCCGGCGAGCTCCTGCTCCAGCAGGGACAGGGCCCGATCCAGCCGCCGTGCGGCCTGGTCGAGGGCGGATTCGTCCTGGGTCATGAGGGACTCCGGAGGTTGCCCTTCCTCTATAGCGCCATCCGTCGCGCCGCCGGAACACTTACCTTTCTTGACCCTTCCGGTCCCCTGTGCGAGGCCCAATTCTCCTCCCGCCGACAACCGGATTCCCGCCATGCCTGTCTCGCCCGTGAAAATGGCCGACGCCATCCGCGTCCTCTCGATGGATGCGGTGCACAGGGCCAAGTCCGGCCACCAGGGCATGCCCATGGGCATGGCCGACGTCGCCACCGTGCTGTGGACGAAGTTCCTGAAGTTCGACGCCTCGCGGCCGGACTGGGCCGACCGCGACCGGTTCGTCCTGTCGGCCGGCCACGGCTCCATGCTGCTCTACGCCCTGCTGCACCTGACCGGGTTCAAGGCGGTGACCATGGACCAGATCCGCAACTTCCGGCAGTGGGGCTCCAACACCCCCGGACATCCGGAGTTCGGGCACACCCCGGGGGTCGAGACCACCACCGGCCCCCTGGGCCAGGGCATCGCCACCGCCGTGGGCATGGCCATGGCCGAGCGGCACCTGGCCGCCCGCTTCGGCGAGGACCTGGTGGACCACCGCACCTGGGTCATCGCCGGCGACGGCTGCCTGATGGAGGGCGTCAGCCACGAGGCCGCCTCCATCGCAGGACGCTTCCGGCTGAACCGGCTGACCGTCCTGTTCGACGACAACAACACCACCATCGACGGCGAGGCGACCATCGCCGAGACCGGCGACCAGCTGGCCCGCTTCAAGGCCTATGGCTGGGCGGTGAAGGCGGTGGACGGCCATGACCACGGCAAGATCGCCGCGGCCCTGCGCTGGGCGACCAAGCAGGACCGCCCGACCCTGATCGCCTGCCGCACCCGCATCTCCAAGGGCGCAGGCCCCAAGGAGGGCGATCCCCACAGCCACGGCTACACCCTGTTCGACGGCGAGATCGCCGAGGCCCGCAAGGCCATGGGCTGGGACCTGCCGCCCTTCGAACTGCCGGACGACCTGGTGAAGGCCTGGCGCCGGGCGGGCCGGAGGGGTGTCCGCACCCGCAAGTCCTGGCAGGGCCGCCTTTCGGCCTCGCCCAGGGCCGCCGACTTCCAGCGCGCCATGGCCGGCGAGCTTCCGGCCGGGGCCTTCGAGGCCCTCGACGCCCACATCGCCGCCGCGGCGGAGGCCAAGCCCGCGGCGGCCACCCGCCAGCACTCCGGCTCGGCCCTCGATCACCTCTTCCCGGCCATCCCCGAGATGATCGGCGGCTCGGCGGACCTGACCGGGTCGAACAACACCTTCGTCAAGGGCACCGCCGCCTTCGACGTCCCCGACTATGCCGGCCGCTACGTCCACTGGGGCGTGCGCGAGCACGGCATGGCCTCGGCCATGAACGGGATGGCCCTGCACGGGGGCGTAATCCCCTTCTCGGGCACCTTCCTGGTCTTCTCGGACTATTCGCGCCCCGCCATCCGCCTCGGGGCCCTGATGGGGGCCCGGGTCGTCCACGTCATGACGCACGACTCCATCGGCGTCGGCGAGGATGGTCCCACCCACCAGCCGGTGGAGCACGTGGCCTCCCTGCGGGCCATGCCCAACCTCCTGGTCTTCCGCCCCGCAGATGCGGTGGAGACCGCCGAGTGCTGGAAGCTGGCCGTGTCGGCCCGGGCCACCCCCTCGGTCATGGCCCTGTCCCGCCAGAAGGTCCCCGCCGTGCGCACCGCGCCTTCCGCCGAGAACCTGTCCGCCCACGGCGCCTACCAGCTGGCCGCCGCCGGCTCACCCGCCCGGGTCACCCTGTTCGCCTCGGGGACCGAGGTGGCCGTGGCCCTGGCCGCCCGCGACCTGCTCGAGGCCGAGGGCGTCGGGACCCGCGTGGTCTCCACCCCCTGCTGGGAGCTCTTCGAGGCCCAGACCGACCGCTACAAGGCCGCCGTCATCGGCGAGACCGAGGTCAGGGCCGCCGTCGAGGCCGGCGTCCGCATGGGCTGGGACCGCTTCATCGGCGCCGACGGGATCTTCGTCGGCATGAAGGGCTTTGGCGCCTCCGCCCCGGCCGAGCGGCTCTATGAGGCCTTCGCCATCACGCCCCAGGCGGTGGCGGACGCCGTCCGCCAGAAGCTGGCCTGAGCCATGGCCCCGCCCGCCCGCCTGGGCACGCCCCTGTCGCCCTCCGCCGTCCGGGTCCTGCTGCTGGGCTCGGGCGAGCTGGGCAAGGAGGTGGTGATCGAGCTCCAGCGACTGGGCTGCGAGGTCATCGCCGCCGACCGCTACGCCGACGCCCCGGCCATGCAGGTCGCCCACCGCAGCCACGTCCTGGCCATGACGGATGCGGCGGCCCTGCGCGCCTTGGTCGAGGCCGAGCGACCCCACCTGATCGTGCCCGAGATCGAGGCCATCGCCACGGATGAACTGGTGCGGATCGAGGCCGAGGGCCTGGCGACCGTCATCCCCACCGCCCGGGCCGCCCAGCTGACCATGAACCGCGAGGGCATCCGCCGGCTGGCCGCCGAGACCCTGGGACTGCCGACCTCCAGTTACGCCTTCGCCAGTTCCGAGGCCGAACTGGCCGAGGCGGCGGCCCGGGTCACGGGCTTTCCCTGCTTCGTCAAGCCGGTGATGAGCTCGTCCGGCAAGGGCCAGTCCTTTGTCGAGGGCCCCGAGGGGATCGCCGCCGCCTGGCGCTACGCCCTGGAGGGCGGGCGGGTGGAGCAGCCCCGGGTCATCGTCGAGGGCCGGGTCGACTTCGACTTCGAGATCACCCAGCTGACGGTCCGCAGCCTGGGCGCCGACGGGCAGGTCCGGACGGACTTCTGCGCGCCCATCGGGCACCGGCAGGTCAAGGGCGACTATGTGGAGAGCTGGCAGCCCCAGGCCATGTCCCCCGCCGCCCTGGCGCGGGCGCGCCAGATCGCCGGGGCGGTGACCGCCGAGCTGGGCGGGCTGGGCGTCTTCGGCGTCGAGCTTTTCGTGAAGGGCGATGAGGTCTGGTTCTCCGAGGTCAGCCCCCGTCCGCATGACACGGGCCTCGTCACCCTGGCCACCCAGGTCCAGAGCGAATTCGCCCTGCACGCCCGCGCCATCCTCGGCCTGCCCGTGGACGCATCCCTGCGGGAGACCGGCGCCAGCGCCGTGATCTACGGCGGCCTGGAGGGCCGGGGCGTGGCCTTCGAAGGGGTCGCCCAGGCCCTGTCCGTCCCCGGTGCGGACCTGCGCCTTTTCGGCAAGCCCGAGGCCTTCGCGCGGCGGCGGATGGGGGTGGCCCTGGCCCGCGCCGACGACGTCGAGACCGCCCGGGCGAGGGCGTCGGAGGCCGCGGGAAGGGTTCGGGTCGTCGGGGGCTGACCGCGGGATTCGACGGGAGGGGGCCGGTCGCTCCCGAAACCGTGATCGTCAGGGTTGACTTCCCCGCCCCGGACCTAAAAAACCGCCGCCAACCACCCAGATTAAAGGTTCGGAGACCGATTCATGACTGTGCGTGTCGCCATCAACGGATTCGGCCGGATCGGCCGCAACATCCTCCGCTCCCTGGTCGAGCATGGCCGGACGGATATCGAGGTCGTGGCGATCAACGACCTGGGTCCCGTCGAGACCAACGCCCACCTCTTCCGCTATGACAGCGTCCACGGCCGCTTCGCCGGCGAGGTGAAGGTGGACGGCGACACGATCGACGTTGGCCGCGGCAAGATCAAGGTGACCGCCGTCCGCGATCCCGCCGAGCTGCCCCACCGCGAACTGGGCGTCGACATCGCCTTCGAGTGCACGGGCATCTTCACCTCCAAGGACAAGGCCAGCGCCCACCTGACGGCCGGCGCCAAGCGGGTCCTGGTCAGCGCCCCCTGCGACAACGCCGACAAGACCATCGTCTACGGGGTGAACCACGACACCCTGACCGCCGCCGACCTGGTGGTCTCCAACGCCTCCTGCACCACCAACTGCCTGGCCCCGGTGGCCAAGGTCCTGCAGGAGCTTGCCGGCATCGAGCGCGGCTACATGACCACCATCCACTCCTACACGGGCGACCAGCCGACGCTGGACACCATGCACAAGGACCTCTACCGCGCCCGCGCGGCGGCCATGTCCATGATCCCCACCTCCACCGGCGCGGCCAAGGCCCTGGGCCTGGTCATCCCCGCCCTGCAGGGCAAGCTGGACGGCTCGTCCATCCGCGTGCCGACCCCGAACGTCTCGGTCGTCGACCTGGTCTGGACCCCGGGCCGCACCCTGACCGTCAAGGAGATCAACGACGCCCTGCGCGCCGCCGCCGAGGGCCCCCTGAAGGGCGTGCTCGCGGTGACCGACGAGGCCCTGGTCTCCACCGACTTCAACCACGTCGCCGCCTCCTCGACGGTCGCGCTGGCCCAGACCCAGGTGATCGACGGCGGTCTCGGCCGGATCCTGTCCTGGTACGACAACGAGTGGGGCTTCTCCACGCGGATGGCCGACACCGCCGCCGCCATGGCCCGCCTGATCTGAGCCCATGGCCTTCCAGACCCTCGACGACGTTTCCCTGGCCGGCGTCAGGGCCCTGGTCCGGGTGGACTTCAATGTCCCCATGGCGGAGGGCGCCGTCACCGACGACACCCGCCTGAGGGCGGCCGCGCCGACCATCGAGAAGCTGCGCGCCGGCGGGGCGAAGGTGATCCTGCTGGCCCACTTCGACCGGCCCAAGGGCAAGTGGGTCCCGGAGATGAGCCTGGCGCCCATCGCCCCGGCCCTTTCGGCGGTGCTGGGGCGTCCGGTGACCTTCGTTCCCGACTGCGCGGGCAAGGACGTGGCCGCCGCCGTCTCGGGCATGGCCCCCGGCGACGTCGTCCTCCTGGAGAATGTCCGCTTCTATCCGGGCGAGGAGGCCAATGATCCGGCCTTCGCCCGCGCCCTGGCCGAGAACGGCGACCTCTACGTCAATGACGCCTTCTCGGCGGCGCACCGGGCCCACGCCTCGACGGAGGGCCTGGCCCATCTCCTTCCGGCCTGCGCCGGCGAGCAGATGCGGCTGGAGCTGACCGCCCTGGACCGCGCCCTCGGCCGGCCCGAGCGCCCGGTGATGGGCATTGTCGGGGGCTCCAAGGTCTCGACCAAGCTGGACCTCCTGTCCAACCTCGTGACCCGGCTGGACAAGCTGGCCATCGGCGGGGGCATGGCCAACACCTTCCTCTACGCCCAGGGGCATGAGGTCGGCGCCTCCTACTGCGAGAAGGACCTGGCGGACACGGCGCGGGAGATCATCCGTCTGGCCGGCCAGCACAACTGCAAGCTCTTCCTGCCCATCGACATCGTCGTGGCCGAGAAGCTGGCCCCCGGAGCCCCGGCCCGGGTGCGCGAGCTGGGCGCCATGGACGACGAGGAGCGCATCCTCGACGCCGGCCCCAAGACGGTGGAGCGCCTGCGCCGGGCCATGGGCAATTCGAAGACCCTGATCTGGAACGGCCCGCTCGGCGTCTTCGAGATGCCGCCCTTCGACCGCGGCACGGTGGACGCGGCCCGCGCCGCCGCCGACCTGGTCAAGGCCGGCAAGCTGGTGGCGGTGGCCGGCGGGGGCGACACGGTCGCCGCCCTGCACCACGCCGGCTGCGCCGATGGCTTTTCCTTTGTCTCGACCGCCGGGGGCGCCTTCCTGGAGTGGATGGAAGGCAAGACCCTGCCCGGCGTCGCCGCCCTGACGAAACAGACCCAACGCTAACGGAGACGGCATATGGCCCGCATCACCCTGCGACAGCTCCTCGACCACGCCGCCGAGCACGGCTACGGCGTCCCGGCCTTCAACATCAACAACATGGAGCAGGGTCTGGCCATCCTGGAGGCCGCCGACGCGACGGACTCGCCGGTCATCATCCAGGCCAGCCGCGGCGCCCGCTCCTACGCCAACGACATCGTCCTGAAGCACCTGATCGACGCCCTGGCCGAGATGTACCCGCACATCCCGATCTGCATGCACCAGGACCACGGGAACAACGAGGCCACCTGCGCCACCGCCATCCAGTACGGCTTCACCTCGGTGATGATGGACGGCTCGCTGATGGCCGACGGCAAGACCCCCGCCGACTACGACTACAACGTCCGGGTCACCCGCAACGTGGTGGACATGGCCCATTGGGTGGGCGCCTCGGTGGAGGGCGAACTCGGCGTGCTGGGCAGCCTCGAGACCGGCATGGGCGAGAAGGAAGACGGCCACGGCTTCGAGGGCAAGCTCGACCATGACCAGCTGCTGACCGACCCCGACCAGGCCGTGGCCTTCGTGAAGGCCACCCAGGTGGACGCCCTGGCCATCGCCATGGGCACCAGCCACGGCGCCTACAAGTTCACCCGCAAGCCGGACGGCGAGGTCCTGGCCATGCACGTGATCGAGGAGATCCACCGCCGCCTGCCCAACACCCACCTGGTCATGCACGGCTCCTCCAGCGTGCCCCAGGAGCTGCAGGACATCATCAACCAGTACGGCGGCCAGATGCCCCAGACCTGGGGGGTGCCGGTCGAGGAAATCCAGCGCGGCATCAAGAACGGCGTGCGGAAGATCAACATCGACACCGACAACCGCATGGCCATGACCGGCGCCATCCGCAAGGTCTTCGCCGAAAGCCCCGGCGAGTTCGACCCGCGCAAGTACCTCAAGCCCGCCATGGAGGCGATGCGCGCCGTCTGCCGCCAGCGGTTCGAGGAGTTCGGAACCGCCGGCCACGCCTCGAAGATCAGGCCGGTTCCCCTGTCGGAGATGGCGAAGCGCTACGCTTCCGGCTCCCTGGCGCCGAAGGTGGGTTGACGGTCCCCGCCAGCCTCCGGGACCGGTAGGCCAGGTAGTGCAGGGCTGACCGGCTCGGCATGAAGAAGTAGCCCCCGCCCCGCACCGTCACGAAGTCGGGGATGCCCTTCAGCCGTCGCACTGTCCGGCCATCCGGCAGGGACAGGTCCTGGAGCCGGCCGTCCGAGTCCACCGCGGGGTCGGACTCGCCGGTCAGTCCATGGAAGGACGGATCGCCGATCCAGGTCTGCTGGACGAACTCGAACTGCCGCTCGAGATCGGCGCAGGCGGCCAGGAAGATCAGGCCTTCGGATTGGTTCCCCTTCCCGTCGGTATCGCGGTAGGCCCGGCCCCGGCGGAGGATCCGGTGGCTGCTGACATGGCTGCCGTCCTTGGGCTGGTCCGAGATCAGGCTGTCCCGTGGATTGCTCCTCCGGACATGCGAGCCGAGCGGGCAGGCGAAGCCCCGAGGGTCGATTCCCGCATAGCCGAAATCATTGGTGGGGTCCGGCTTGCGCGGTTGCGCGTCGGGATAAAGGGCCATGGGGGAGCCATCCCTCCAGCGGCCAACCATCTTGGCGGCGACCCAGTCGGCTGAAGCCCTGGACATTCCCGGGCAGGCCGCGAGTCCCCGGGCGGCCTCCTCAGTATATTTGATGAACCCCGCCACATCCTGCTCCAATTGGCGGACGACAAGGAAGGTCCCGTTCCGACCGAAGTCATGGTCCGAGGCCGCCCCGGACTCCCGGCCGAAGGCGGGATAGCGGGTGTACTCCGTGGCGGTTTCCACCGGCGCGTCGCCGAGTACGGCCGGCAGGATATGCAGGGGGTCGAGGTCGGCCGGGAGGGCGCAGGTCGGCGCCTTTCCGGGACGGTTGTGGGGGTAGCCTAGAAGAATCTCCCCTGCCTCGACCTGGTCGTGCGGCGATCCGGAGTCGCCGCGCAGGCCCTTCATGACCGGGTTCGAGATGCCGTCTGCGAAACCGAAGGGCTCCGAACGGAGGCCGCCATGCATCACGGGCCGGGCTGGAGAGGTGAGGGATTTCACCAGCTTCAGGCCGTACATTGCGGCCTGGATGCGGATGGCGTTGTCGCAGTCCGCAGGGGTCATGCCGTAGGCGAGCAGAACGGCGTCCACGGCGTCCCGCTTCGCAGGAGCGCCGGTCCAGAGGGAGTCTGACCATTCCCACTTGGAAGGCCGTGAGGGGCCGCCGTCCCGAAGGATGCGCTCGCGACTGCTCATGCCCTGGTAGAAGGGGGCGAGGAAGCCCGCCATGCCCAGGCCATCCTGTGGCCCCGGAATCCCCATCTTGCCGAGCCCGGAGGCGGTGAAGGCCACGAAGAGGGCGACCTCCGGCCGATCAGGCATGGGCCCCGACCTCAGGCCGAAGGCGCCGCCCACGAGCTGGTGATGCCAGCGCTGGGGGTCCGGGTCCTGGTTCCCGAAGTTGACGGAGCGGGCGAGCTGGGCCGTCCAGCCCGCGAGGTCGGCTCCGGGCGGCAGGCTGACCAGACCACACTGCATGACCGGCATGGAGCCCAGTCCGCGCAGGACGAGGGTCTGGACCTCCTCGGTCTCGATCTCCTTCTCCGGACGCTTGACCGAGGCCAGCAGGTCCAGCCAGTCCTGGGCCTCCGTCGCATTCGCCGCCCTCAGGAGCCCATCGTGGATCAGGGCGTTGCGACGGGTGTTCTCGAGGGTCAACGTCGGATAGCCGGAATACCAGAAGTGGGTCGGGCGCATGGACCGCTTGGCGAAGCGCTTGAAGCTATCGGAGTCTGTGCACCCAGCGTTGATCATCAGGCTTCCGGTCGGGAAGCCCCGGCTGTTTCCCCAGGCGAGGTTCACGCCCTGTGAGGCCAGCGCGCTGAAGTCTTCGAGGTAGCTGGTCCAGGAACCGTCGTAATTTGACAGGAACAGGTAGGCGTCCGATCCCGCCGGCTTCACCCAGCGTGCAAAATGGACCGACACCATCCTGCCCAGGTTGCCCTGCCGGAGCGCCGTCGTCACCAGCATCCGAATTATCCAGAGGTACAAGGCGAGGGTGTAGCGGCGGAAGAGCCCGGGCTTCACCCAGGTGACCGAGAGCATGGGGTTCTGGGCGCACTCAGGCCCGTTCTCGAAGGCCTCGACCTCTTCCACCCGGTTGGGCGCTGAAACACTCACGTCAGTGCGTTCAGCAGCTTCATGACCGACCAGCAGGACCAGGAAGACGCCGATCAGAAGGAGGGCTGCCAGGCCTGTAATCGCCGACACCCAGACCAGGCTGCTAACAGCGGTCATAAGGATCGTCAGGGGGTAGGCCGCGCCTGAGGCGACAACCTTCAGTGTGGTGGTGATTGCGACCGCCAGGACGAGAAGCGTCGCAAGGACGGCGATACGGTCCCGGTCGGCGAGGGCGGCGCTGAAGATCTGTCCCAGGGGCGGGCTCGCCCAGCCCTTCCCCGAACGGTAGTCCGAGAAGGCGAGCCGCTTCGAGAGTGGCCTGAGCAGGAACGACTGGAAGGCCTCGCCCCTGTTGACCAGTTCACGGATGGCCGGGCGTTTCTGTGCAAGGAGGCTGATTTCCGGATCCTTGCGGATCAGCCGGCGCACTGTGTCCAGGATCTGCACCGCGTCCGGGGCCGAGCCCGCCTTCCGGACGGGGTCCCGGTCCTCCAGGCTGCCGCGCCGGTTCAGGTGGTCCGCCACGTCGCGGACGAAGTCGGCCAGTTCCTTCTGGCGTCGGATGTCGCTGACCGGCAGGCCGATGCTGCCCTGGTACTGGAGACCCGTGGATCCCCAGGGCGTCGCCCGGATGTCCAGGGCATGCTTCCTGAAGAACCGCGCAAGGTCTTCAGGCGTCTTGATACTGGGGTCGGCCTTCTCAAAGGTCCCCAGCCAGCCGCGCATCTCGGCGGCTATCCGCGCCAGGCCCGTCTCGAAGGCGCCGTCGAAGTTGAGGTCGCCAACCAGCCAGAACTCTTGGTCCTTCTTCTTCCCGGGCCAGACAAAGTCCTGGGGATCCCGGTGCAGGTCCACCACGCTGAAGGAGGCGAAGTGCACAATGCCGGTCCGCTCAAGGTCGTCCCGCCCGCCCGCATCCTGAAGGTTCTTCAAGCCCCGGGTCAGGGCGTCGATGTCCGCCAAGGCTGGCAGGGGGGCGGCGATGACCACCATCTGCTGGCCGGCGACCGGGCCCTCGGGCTTCCAGGTCATCTCCAGGCTTCGGGGGTAGGGACCGGCGAAACGGACCTTGCCGGCATCGCCAGCCGCCGGCGCGAGGTCCTCCCGGGAAAACAGGGCGATGGCGATCTCGACCATCACGGCGATGGCGACATGCAGGCTCACGCACCTGTGGGGGCCCGAACCGAACATCAGAAGGGCGGCGTCCTTCTCGGCCTTCGGCCGGTCGGGATTGAAGGCGTTGGGACGCTTGAACCTGCGTCCATCGCGGAGGGCGGCGGCGGTCGACACCAGCAGGAGGTCGTCAGTCCGGACCCGTGCGGCGCGGAGCGTGCCGGGTGCGATCACCGCATTCCTGCCGACCAGGCGAAACTGGCCCGGAAAGAGAGTGGGGGAAAGGCGCGCCGCCTCCATCAGGATGTCCTGGAGGCGGTTGCGCTCCGCACGAGCGTCCCCCGCCTCCGAATCCTGAATCGTCGACGCCAGTCGCCGGGCCTCCGTCCACCACATCGGCCACGACTGAAGTTCCTCAATGATGGCGGTCATGCCGATCGTGGTCGTCGGGATCATGCCCGTCGCACTGCCCGTCAGGAAGATGAGGGTCTCGTTTCGCGTCATTTGTCCCGCCTTCTCCAGGGCGAGGAGGCGAGTCACCAAGGTGTTGGCAGACGGGCGTCGGGCGCCGATTTCCAGGCTCCGTTCCGCCACGCCGCGGAAGAGTCGGGCGGCTTGCAAGGCCTGTTCCCGGGTCTTGGGCGCTCCGAAGGGATCGGCGAACACCAACCGGTTGATGCCCATGGTCCAGTCGGCCAGGCTATCCGGGTCGGGAGCATCAAGGCCAAAGTACTCAATGCAGGTCTCGGCCGCTGTCCTGCGTATCAGGTCGGCGACAACGTCCATCCGCCCCTGGGCCTGTTCCACGAGGCTGTTGGCGACTTCCCTGGCCCGGTTCGCCACCCGGGTGTGGTCATCGGGATGGGCGAGCTTGCCCATGACGCCGTCGAGGATGACCCTGGCCGCCGCGTGCTCGGCGCCGTCCATCCCCAGGACAAAGTTTGTCCCCCGCCCCAGGTCCTCCATGTCGTCCCGGTAGGGAACCTGGAAGACACCGCCATTGCCGAGGACGGCGCTGACATCATCAAACCGCGTCACGAAACGCATTGGGATGGGCCAGATCCGGGCGTTGGGCGCCACGATCCGGATGATGCGCAAGCCGAGGCTGGTCAGGGCCTTGATCACTCCGTCCAACCCAAGGGCGAATCCCGCCGCTGGCTTTTCGGGGTCCAGGCGGAAGGGGGGAATCCTGCGGAAGGGATCGGCCGCGTCCCGCACCCGGGCGTCGCGGATCTTGGCCCCGTACTTCGGCGTAAGGGATTCTCGCAGCTTCTGGAGCGGACGATCCATCATCCAGAGGATGATGCCGCAGACCAGGACCGCCGCCGCCAAGCCCAGGAGCATGGGAAAGAGGATCTGCGGGGAGTCGACGGGCAGGAAGCCGTTCGGGGGCCTGGGCGGGCCGGACGGCGGGACTGTCCGGGCGGGCCAGGCTTGGTTCACATACCAGGCGACCCCATGCGCCAGCCCTAGAACCGCCGCCGCAGGCAGCGCCCACAGGGCCGCCACCAGAATGAACTCCCGAACCCGCCCCACCCACATGTCCACGCTCCGCTCCTGCTCGGAGACCTGAGGGTGCGCGGGGGGCTTGTTCCTGGCGGACGCCTAGGGCGTCCCGGTCTCGCCCTGGTCCAACGCCCGCTTCAGGCCGTCCTTGAAATACGCATTCCAGCTGGGGTCCACGTAGGGCAGCCAGTCGATGTCCGCCTCACTGAAGCCCGGGCACTGATCCATCATGTCTCGCGCCGCGTCCCTCGCCGCCTTCGCCTCGCCGCCGCGGACGAGGGCGTTGACCTTGACGAGGTGGGCCAGCCAGTACCCGGGCCGACGGATCAGCGACTGCTCCGAGAGGTCCACAGCTTCGGCCCACTTGCCCGTCAGGCAGTGAGCCGTGGCGAGTTCGCCGAGGGTATGGAAGGCGAAGGGGTCGCTGGGGCTCAGTCGCAGGGAGGTTGTCAGGCTGGTCAACGCCTCCGTAGGCCTCCCCGCCAGGTTTAGGGCTGAGCCGAGGAAGGCGTGGGCCTGAGGCAGGCTGGGGTTCAGTTCGATTGCACGCCGGAAGAGCCGGATCGCCGGGGCGTTGTTCCGCTGGAACATCTCGGCGGCGCCCAGGACCGCGTGAGTGCGACCATCCTCGGGGTCGGCCTGCATGGCGCGCCGCGCCAGACGCGTCCAGGTTCCCATTTGCTCGGGACTGATCCGCTCGGCCCAGATGTTCCATCCCATGGCCCAGGCCGTCTGCACCAGCACCTCCGGATTGTCCGGCTCCAGCCTCAGGGCTTCCTCGAACAAGTCTCGGGCGATCTGCGAGTCCCGGCGGGTCAACCGGTTGCGGTGCCAGCGTCCCCGCCAGATCAGGGTGTTCACGTCCCGGCTCGTCGCCGGCCGGGCGACCGCTCGGGACTGCTCGGCATGGTCGATCCGGGCGTCGAGCACCGCCGTCAGTCCGCCCAGGACAGGTGCGAGGCTCTCGTTGGACAGACTCTCGGGAAGCCTGAAACGCTCGGACCAGATCACCTGTCCATTCTCTGTGTCTATGGTCGAGACTGCGAGGGTGAAGCCGGGCGCCGAGGCGCGCAGTCGTCCCTCGACGAGGTAACGGGCGCCGAGGTTGAGCCCCACCGCCTTGGCGTCCATGGTCGCGGGGTCAGGGCCGAAGCTCGAGCTCCGGGCGATCACCGGCAGCCAGCGCAGGCGGGAGAGCTGGTCGATCAGGTCCTCGCTGATGCCCTCTGCCGAGATATCCAGGGTGTCGTCGCCGGTCTGGTTCAGGAACCGGAGCACCGCGACTGCGGGGCGGCCTTCGAAGCCGGGCGTCGGCTGGCTCAGGTCGACGAGGTGAAGGGGAAGGGCAGGGCCCGGCTCCCCCACGCCGCCCGCCTCCCAGGCGGAAGACTGGGCCTGGATCAGGGCGCGTTGTTCCCGCAGCCAGTCCTCGAACCCCTCCTCACCCGGAAGGTCGAGGCCCTCCAGGAATTCGGCGATGCCCCTTGGCTCAGGCCGGTCATTCTCGTTCGCGGCGCCGGGAACGGGGATGTCGAAGTCGATCTTCTGGAGGTTCAGGCGGACCCGGGCGCCCTCGGTGAAGAGCAGGGGCTCAGCCTCGTCGGCGAGCAGCTTGCGCAGGTTCGACAGTTCGCGCCTCAGGCTCGTCTGGGCCTGGCTCGACTCCCGCGAGCCCCAGAGCTTGTCCTGCAGGAACTGGCGCGTGCGTTCGCCGTCCCGGCCCGTGGCCAGGAGCGCGATGAGCCCGATCGCCTTCCTGCTTGCGACTTCCACCCTCGCCCCGTCCGTCCCGAGGAGGCGGAAAGCCCCCATCAGCCGGACCGAGTAAATTCCGGATCGCCCTGTCATTCAAATCACCCCAGAGCGCCCCAGACCGCGGCGCCTGACCCCGTTTTCACGCATTTCTCACGTCGGGAGCCCCCTCCCGAACCTCAACCCTGATCCATCAATATCTGAACTTACAATGAGCAAATAAGATTTGAGCAACAGGTATAGGTCGCAACCATCCCCCGAGCCGAGGCTAGCCCCTAACGCGGGATTCACGCTCTTTTCACGCCGATTTCACGGCGTCTCAGTCGATCGGGGCCCCGCGCATCTCCCGGATGAAGAGCCCGCCCGCAACCAGGGTGATCGCAGCGATGATGATCGGGTACCAGAGTCCCCGGTAGATGTCCCCCGAGGCGGCCACCATGGCGAAGGCGGTGGCGGGCAGGAAGCCGCCGAACCAGCCGTTGCCGATATGGTAGGGCAGGGACATGGAGGTGTAGCGGATCCTGGCCGGGAACATCTCCACAAGGGCGGCGGCGACCGGCCCGTAGACCATGGTCACGTAAAGGACGAGCAGGGTCAGCAGGCCCACCACCAGGGGCTTGTTGATGCGGGCGGGGTCGGCTTTTGCGGGGTATCCGGCCTCGGCGAGGGTGGCGGAAAGGGTCTTGGTCCAGGCGGCCCGCGCGTCCGCCAGGGCCTTGCCGGTCAGGCCGCGGCCATCGATGGAGGCGATCTCGGTCTGGCCCACCCGAACCCGGGCCAGGGCGCCCGCCGGCGCGGCCTCGTTGCGGTAGCTGACCCCGGCGCCGGCCAGGGCCGACTTGGCGATGTCGCAGGAGGAGGCGAAGGCCTTCTTGCCGATGGGATCGAACTGGAAGGCGCAGTCCGCCGGGTCGGCGATCACCGTCACCGGCGCGGAGGCGCTGGCCGCCGCCAGGGCCGGGTTGGCCGCCTGGGTCAGGGCCTTGAAGATCGGGAAATAGGTCAGGACCGCCAGCAGGCATCCCGCCAGGATGATCGGCTTGCGGCCGATCTTGTCCGACAGCCAGCCGAAGATCACGAAGAAGGGCGTGCCGATCAGCAGGGCGGTCGCCACCAGGGCGTTGGTGGTCAGGCCGTCCACCTTCAGCGTCTTCTCGAGGAAGAACAGGCTGTAGAACTGGCCCGTGTACCAGACCACGGCCTGGCCGGCGGTCAGGCCCACGAGGGCCAGCAGGACGAGCTTCAGGTTCGCCCGGTCGGCGAAGGCCTCGGTCAGCGGCTTCTTCGAGGTCGTGCCTTCGTCGACCATCTTCTGGAAGACCGGGCTCTCGTTCAGCTTCAGCCGGATCCACATGGACAGGGCCAGGAGGACGGCGGAGACGAGGAAGGGAATTCGCCAGCCCCAGGCCTTGAAGGCCTCTTCGCCGACCTGGGTCCGCACCAGGATGATGACCACCAGGGACAGGAAGAGGCCCAGGGTCGCCGTGGTCTGGATCCAGCTGGTGTAGAGGCCGCGTTTCCCGTCCGGCGCGTGCTCCGCCACGTAGGTGGCGGCCCCCCCGTACTCACCGCCCAGGGCCAGGCCCTGCACGAGGCGCAGCAGCACCAGGAGGATCGGCGCGGCGACCCCGATCTGGCTGTAGTCCGGCAGCAGGCCCACGGCGAAGGTCGAAAGGCCCATGAGCAGCATGGTGACCAGGAAGGTGTTCTTGCGGCCCCAAAGGTCGCCCAGCCGGCCGAAGACGATGGCCCCGAACGGCCGGACCGCAAAGCCCGCCGCAAACGCCATCAGGGCCAGGATGAAGCCCGTGGTCTCGTTCACGCCGGAAAAGAAGTGCAGGCTGATGAAGGCGGTCAGCGAACCGTAGAGGTAGAAGTCGTACCACTCGAAGACCGTGCCGGCCGAGGCCGCCCCCACGATCATCCGGTCATTCCGCGCCGCGCCCGCCATGATCGCCTCCCCAGGTCAGAGCCCAGGTCGAGGATAGGCCCCGTTTGTGCATCGAATCCAGCGCGGTGTCCGGCGCCCGGACCGGCGTGACGCCGGCCCGGGGCCAGGGAGATCAGAGGTCGGAGAACTTCTTGCCTTCGGCCACCAGCTTTTCGAGCAGGGCGGCGGGCTTGAAGTCGTCGCCCATCTTGGCCTGGAATTCCTTCATCTTCTCCAGGACCTTGGCTGCGCCGATCTGGTCGCCGTACCACATCGGGCCGCCGCGATAGACCGGCCAGCCGTAGCCGTTCTGCCAGACCACGTCGATGTCCGAAGACCGGATGGCCTTGCCCTCCTCGAGGATCTTCACGCCCTCGTTGATCATCGGATAGATGCAGCGCTCGAGGATCTCCTCATCGCTGACCTTGCGCGGGTTGGCGCCGGTCTTGACGATGAAGTCGTTGATGATCTTCTCGGTCACCGGGCTCGGCTTGGCGTTGCGGTTCTCGTCGTAGTCGTAATAGCCCGCGCCGGTCTTCTGGCCGCGGCGATCCATCTCGCAGAGCACGTCGCGGATCGACTCGCCCTTCGAGCGTTCCTTGACCCAGCCGATGTCGAGGCCGGCCAGGTCGCTCATGGCGAAGGGGCCCATCGGGAAGCCGAAGTCATAGAGCACCCGGTCGATGTCCCAGGGCATGGCGCCTTCCATGACCAGCTTCTGGGCCTCGCGCTGGCGCTGGGCCAGGATGCGGTTGCCGACGAAGCCGGGGCAGACGCCGACCAGGGCGGCGATCTTGCCGATCTGCTTGGCCAGCTTCATCGAGGTGGCGATGACCGACTTGGAGGTGTGGTCGGCGCGGACGATCTCCAGCAGCTTCATCACGTTGGCGGGCGAGAAGAAGTGCAGGCCGATCACCGCCTCGGGGCGCTTGGTCACCGAGGCGATCTCGTCGATGTTCAGGCCCGAGGTGTTGGTGGCCAGGATGGCGCCCGGCTTGCAGATGGCGTCGAGCTTGGTGAAGATGTCCTTCTTCACGTCCATGCGCTCGAACACCGCCTCGATCACCAGGTCGACCGGGGCCAGGGCGTTCATGTCCAGCGAGCCGGTGATCAGGGCCATGCGCTCCTCGACCTGGGCGGCGGTGATGCCGCCGCGCGAGGCGGTCCGCTCGTAATTGCCGCGGATGACCTTAAGGCCGCGCTCCAGCGCTTCCTTCTGGACCTCGACGATGGTCACGGGGATGCCGACATTGGCGAAGTTCATGGCGATGCCGCCGCCCATGGTGCCGGCGCCGATGATGCCCACCGACTTGACCGGGATCAGGGGGGTGTCGTCCGGAACGTCCGGGATCTTCTGGGCCTGGCGCTCGGCGAAGAAGGAATAGCGCTGGGCGGCCGACTGCGAGCCGGTGACCAGTTCGCCGAACAGCTTGCGCTCGACGGCCAGGCCTTCGTCGAAGGGCAGGTTCACCGCCGCCTCGATGCAGCGGATGTTGTACTCGGGGGCCAGGAAGCCGCGGAACTTGCGGGCGTTGGCCTTGCGGAAGGCCTCGAAGATCTCGGGCTTGCCGCGGGCGGCCTCGACCTTGGTGTTGTTGTCGCGGACCCGCACCAGGGGCTTGTTCTCGGCGACGCAGCGGCGGGCGAAGGCCACGGCGGCCTCACGCAGCTTGCCTTCCTCGGCCAGTTCATCGACCAGGCCCATGGCCAGGGCCTCGCTGGCCGGGGCGTGGCGGCCCGAGGTCATCATCTCGAGGGCCTTTTCGGGGCCGGCCACCCGGGGCAGGCGCTGGGTGCCGCCGGCGCCCGGCAGGAGCCCCAGGTTCACCTCGGGCAGGCCCAGGCGTGCCGAGGGGACGGCGACGCGGTAGTGGGCGACCAGGGCGACCTCCAGGCCGCCGCCCAGGGCGGTGCCGTGGATGGCGGCGATCACCGGCTTGGGCGCGTTCTCCATCATCTCCTGGACGTCGAACAGGGAGGGCCCGCGCGAGGCGCCGCCGAACTCGGTGATGTCGGCGCCGGCGATGAAGGTGCGGCCCTCGCAGATCAGCACGATGGCCTTGGCGGCCGGGTCGGCGATCGCGGCCTTGAAGCCCTCGAAGAGACCCTCGCGCACATTGGCCGACAGCGCGTTCACGGGCGGCGAGTTGAGGGTGATGACGGCGACGTCGCCGTCCATCGAAAGATCGGTCACCGGGTTGATGGCGGTCATGCGTTTCCTCGCTCTGCGGTTTCCGGACCAGCCGTTCAGGGGGCCGGCTCCGGCGTCGAATTCCCCGGGCGGTTTATACGCCGCGCCGGAGACGGGCGAGTCAAAACTGAGCCATCCGGACCGTTCGGCTTGACCGTCCCGACCAACTGTGAGACCGGCTTTGGGGACACAGGCGCCCCCTGAGGCGCCGGTCGGGAAGCGCGACGCCGGCCAGCCCGGCGCGCGGGGGGAAACGGGGAGGACGCATGCGTCTCAAGGTCCTTGGCGCGGCTCTGGCGGCGATGGTCGCCGCAACGGCTTTCAGCGTCGCCGCGGCGGCGCCGGCGAAGATTCCCCGCACCCCGGACAAGCGCCCTGACCTCAACGGGGTCTGGCAGGTGCTGAACACCGCCAACTGGGATATCGAGCCCCACGCCGCGCGGGCGGCCCTGGCCTTCCGCCCCGGACCGGTGGTCCCGGTCCCGGCGAAGGAGGTGGTGGCCCTCGGCGCCATCGGCGCCGTTCCCGCCGGACCCGGCGTCGTCGAAGGCGGAGCCCTGCCCTACACGCCCGAGGCCCGGGCCAAGCGCGACGAGAACCGGGCCGACTGGCTCAACCGGGATCCCGAGATCAAGTGCTACCTGCCCGGCGTGCCGCGGGCCAACTACATGGCCTTCCCCCTGCAGATCATCCAGGGCGGGAACGAGACCCTGATCGTCTACGAGTACGCCGGCGCGGTCCGCAACCTCGTGTTCAGGGATCCGGGTCCGCCGCCCGTGGACTCCTGGATGGGTCAGTCGGTGGCCAAGTGGGAAGGCGACACCCTGGTGGTGAAGGTCACCGGGCAGTCGGACTCCACCTGGTTCGACCGGGCCGGGAACCATCATTCCGCCAGCATGACCGTGGTCGAGCGCTGGACCCTGATCGGTCCCGACCACCTGCGCTACGAAGCCGAGATCACCGATCCCGAGACCTTCACGCGGCCCTGGAAGATGTCGATGATCCTTTACCGCCGGGTCGGCGAGGACGCCCGGCTCCAGCAGTTCAAGTGCGTCGAGTTCGTCGAGGAACTGATGTTTGGCCAGTACCGCAAGAACCCGCTGCCCTGACGTCGCCCCTGACGCCGGCCTGAAACGCCATCCCCCCAAGCCCACCTGAGACCCGCCCATGATCCCGAGCCCCTCAAAAGCCCTCGCCCTCCTCGCCGCCGTCGCCGGCCTGTCCGTCGCCGGCGTTGCAGGCGAGGCCGACGCCCACCACGCCTTCGCCGCCGAATTCGACGGCAACGCCCCGGTCCTGCTGCGCGGAACGGTCACCAAGGTCCAGTGGATCAACCCCCATGCCTGGGTGCACGTGGCGGTGCCCAAGGCCGGCGGCGGGACCGTGGTCTGGATGGTCGAGGGGGGCACCCCCAACACCCTGCTCCGGTCCGGGCTGACGCGGGATTCGCTGAAGCCGGGAACCGCCCTCATCGTCCGGGGCTACCAGTCCAAGGACAAGTCCTGCGCCCCGGCCTGCAAGGCCAATGGCCGGGACATCACCTTCACGGATGGCCGGAGGGTCTTCATGGGCTCGTCCGGGACGGGCGCGCCCAAGGACGGTGCTGATCCGTCCGAGCGGCGGCCCTAGTCCCGCCCTTCTTCCATGCTGGATGACTTCGTAGCCTGGCTGGCGACGACTCCGGGGAGCATCGCGCTCCACGAGTCGCTCTACATGTACGCCATCGTGGAGACGATCCACGTCGTCGCCATCACCCTGTTCGTGGGCACGATCGCCATGATCGACCTGCGGGTGCTGGGCCTGGCCCTCGGCCGGGTTCCCGTGTCGCAGGTCCTTCGCCGGCTCCTGCCCTGGACGGTGCTGGGCTTCGTCATCCTCATCGTCACGGGCGCGCTGCTGTTCTACGCCATCCCTGAGCGCACCTTTCACAGCTTCTGGTTCCGGGCGAAGATGCTCCTGCTGGTGCTGGCGGGGCTGAACGTCTGGCGCTTCCACCGCGCCTACGGCCTCTCGCCGGGGTCTTGGGACATGGGGCCGGCGCCGGCCCGCGCGCGGTTCTCGGCCCTGGCCTCCCTGTGCCTCTGGGTCGGCGTGATCTTCTTCGGCCGCTTCATCGCCTACAACTGGTTCGACTGCGACAAGCCCCAGCCGGCCTTCATCTCTGCGGTTTCCGCCTGCCGGAACTTCACGCCATGAGCCTCTACGCCCTCTGCGAGGCCATCGAGGCCACCGCCCTCTCCGCCGCGATCCGGGAATCCCTCTGGCTCTTCCCGGTCATCGAGGCCGTTCACCTGGTCGGCTTGGCCATCCTGGGCGGGTCCCTCTTCGTCGTGGACCTGAGGTTGATGGGCGCGGGCCTGACGCGCCAGTCCATCGCCGAGGTGGAGCAGGGCGCCCGCGCCTGGTTCCTCGGAGCCCTGGCCGTCATGCTGTCCACCGGCGTGCTCCTGGGAATCTCCGAGGCCGTGAAGCTTTACGACCGGCCGGCCTTCTTCGTGAAGATGATCGCCCTGTCCCTCGCCCTGCTGACGGTCTTCACGGTTCGGAGGGCGCTGATCGCGCGCAATCCCCGCAGCGGGGCCTTCAGCTTCGCCGTCGGAGCCCTGTCCGTCTGCCTCTGGCTGACCACGGCCGTCGCCGGCCGCTGGATCGGCTTCTCCTGACCCTGCGCCGGGGTCAGGCCCGGCCCCGGAACCCCAAGGGCCGTCAGGCCCGGCCCCGGAACCCCAAGGGCCGTCAGGCCCGGCCCAGGACTTTCGACCTCAGCCGGCGCATGCCCCCCAGCCAGCGGTCGTAGTCGGCCGTCTTGCGCTGCATGTAGGTGCGGACGATCTCGTGGGGCAGGATCAGGAAGCTCTCGGCCTCCAGCCCCTTCACCACCGCCTCGGCCACCTCGTCGGGGGTCAGGACCCCGTCCAGGTTCTGGGGCTGCTCCTGGCCGCCGCCGGCCCGCAGCATGGCCGTGTCCACGCCCTGGGGGCAGAGGACCGAGACCTTGACGCCCAGGTCGCCCTGGGCGATCGCCAGGCTCTCGGCGAAGCCGATGGCCGCGTGCTTGGTGGTCGAATAGACGGCGCTGCCGATCTGCGACAGGAGGCCCGCCGCGGAGACGGTGTTCAGGATGTAGCCCTCGCCCCGGGCGATCATGCCGGGCAGGGCGGCCCGGGCGCCGTAGACGTGGGCCATGACGTTGACGCCCCAGGCCCGGTTCCAGACCGCGTCCGGCGCCGAGGCGGCGTTGTCCGGGTCCGGCTCGCCGCCGCCGACGCCGGCGTTCTGGCAGAGGAGGTCGATCCGCCCGTGCGCGGTCTCCACCGCCCGGACCATGGCCTCGACGGCCGCCGGATCCGAGACGTCCACGCCATAGGAGGAGCCGCCGATCTCGGCCGCCACCTTCGCGGCGCCCTCGGCGTTGAGGTCCGCGACGGCCACGTGGGCCGCGCCCTCGCGGGCGAAGCGCCGGCAGAGGGCCGCGCCGATGCCGTCGGCGCCGCCGGTCACGATGATGATCTTTCCCTGAACCTTCATGGGGCGGGTCTCCTAGTCATAGGCCATCAGGATTTCGTCGAGCGCCCGCTCCAGGTCGATGACGGTCGAGCACTGGGTGAGAAGCGTACAGAAGGGGCGGTATTCCAGCAGGCAGCTGTCTCCCGACCCCCAGTTCGTCGCCGGCTCCGGGCACAGCCAGACCAGGCGCTTGGCCTGGTCGGCGATCTGCTTGAACACGTCCAGGCGCGGGTTCGAATAGTTGGAGCGCCCGTCGCCCAGCACCAGGACGGTGGTCCGCCGGTCGATCACCTCGCCGAAGTCCCGGTCCAGCTCCAGGAAGGCCGCGCCATAGTCGGTGCCGCCCGAGCCCACCTCGTCGACGATGGCCCGCATGGCGGTCTCGAAGGGCAGGGTCTCCAGGGGGCGGCTGACATCGGCCAGGTGGGCCGAGAAGGCGAAGGTCTCCAGGTCCGTGACCTTCTCCTTCAGGGCGTGGAGGAAGAGGAGCAGGAAGCGGACGTACTGGGCCACCGACCCGGAGACGTCGCAGACCGCCACGATCTTGGGGCGGTCCTTCCGCTTGATCTTCCAGACGATGTCGAAGGGCACGCCGTCGTGGCCGGCGTTGGCCCGCAGGGTCCGGCGCACGTCCAGCCGGCCCCGGTCCCGGACCTTGCGGCGGCGGGCGTGGCGGACGGCCAGGCGCTTGGCCATGCGCTCGACCAGGGCCCGCATGCGCTCGGTGTCGCTGCGCCCCAGGGCGCCGAAGCTGCGCTCGGCCAGGATCTCGTTCATGAAGGCGTCCTGCGCCGACTTCCCGTAGATCTCGAACCGGGCCTCGACGAAGGCGCGGGCCTGCTTCTGCAGGGCCGAGCGGGTCGCGATCAGGCCCTCGGCCTCCGCCTCGCCCTCGGGGTTGCGCTTGGAGAGGGCCTCCATGAGCCGGGCCTCGAGGGCCTCGACGCCCATGTTCTCCATCATCTTGCGGACGAAATAGCCCGACTGGGTGGCGAAGCGGATCTCGTCCACCCCCGCCGCGGCGCCGGCCCGTTCCAGGGCCATGGCCAGCTGGCCCGGGTTCTCCCCCCGCGCCAGGGCCGACAGGGCCTCCACGGGGTCGCCCCCTTCGCCCTCGCCCGACTGGGGATCGGCGCCCGCCTCGCCCTCGCCTGGCCGGCCCGCGTCGGGGTCCCCGTCCTCGCCGGGCTGTCCTGAGGCGGTGGCGGCGGAGGCCGCCTCCCGGCTGAAGTAGAGCTCGAACAGCTGTTCGTGGATGGCCTTTTCCTCGACGGACTTGGCCAGCACCGTCCCCAGGGCGGTCTTCAGGACGCCCCGGTCCTCCCAGCCCACGACATCCACCGTCCGCGCCGCGTCCATGGCCTCGGTGGTCGAGACCCCGGCGCCGGCGGAGCGCAGGGCGCGGATGTAGCGGGTGAGGGTCCGCTCCATCAGCGGCCGGCCTTGTCCCCGCCCTCCAGCAGGGCCTCCACCTTGCCCGCCACCTCGGCGATGTCGGACTGGCGCTTGAGGATGACGTTGAGGGTCGAGCGCACCAGGGCCGGGTCCAGGGAGTCCGCGTGCAGCAGGATCAGGGTGCGGGCCCAGTCGATGGTCTCGCTGATCGACGGCAGCTTGCGGATGTTCTCGCCCCGCACCGCCTGCACGAAGTCCACCAGCCGCTCCAGCAGCCGCTCGGTCACTTCGGGAACCCGGGTGCGGACGATCCGCGCCTCCAGGTCCGCGTCGGGGAAGTCGATGTGCAGGTGCAGGCAGCGGCGCTTCAGGGCGTCGCCCAGCTCGCGCGTGGCGTTGGAGGTCAGGACGACCAGGGGCGGCACCCGGGCGGCGATGGTGCCGATTTCCGGCACGGTCACCTGGTAGTCCGACAGCACCTCCAGGAGGAGGGCCTCGAACTCCTCGTCGGACTTGTCGATCTCGTCGATCAGCAGGACCGAGCCGGTCGACTGCTCCATGGCCTTCAGCAGGGGCCGGGGCTCAAGGAAGTCGCGGGAGAAGAAGATGTCCTGGAAGCCGGTCAGCTTGTGCAGGGCCTCGTCCAGGGTGTCGGCGTCCTCGACCAGGTGGCCGATCTTGTCCTTCAGGATCTGGGTGTAGAGAAGCTGCTTGCCGTACTTCCACTCGTAGAGGGCCTTGGACTCGTCGAGGCCCTCATAGCACTGCATCCGGAGCAGGGGCTGCTCCAGGCCCAGGGCGACGGACCGGGCGAGATCGGTCTTGCCGACCCCGGCGGGCCCCTCGATCAGGACCGGCTTTCGAAGGTGGTGGGCCAGGTAGACCGCCGTCGCGATCTCCGGCGTGGCGATGTAGCCGGTCCCCGCCAGCATCTGCGTCACCGCCTCCACAGAGGCCAGGCCCGCCGGCGTCTCCTTCTGCATCGCCCCGTCCGTCATCTGGCCTCCCCGCCCGCTGGCCGCGGGTCCCGTTCATGTCCGTAACGGCCCGAGCATTAGCGGACAGAACGGCCCAGACCAACCGTGATCCCTTCCTTGCCGGCGAAATTTGAATAAGGTGTATGGAACGACCGCAGAGTCCGGGGAGGCCCATGAAGCTCTATCACTGCGCCGACGCCCGTTCCCTGCGCCCCCTCTGGGCGCTGGAGGAGCTGGGCGCCGACTACGAGCTGGTCAACATGGCCTTCCCGCCCCGGGCGACCTATCCGGGCTACCTCAACATCAACCCCCTGGGCACGGTCCCGACCTTCGTCGACGAGGACGTCACCCTCACCGAATCCACGGGCATCTGCCATTACCTGGGCGAGAAGTTCGCGCCCACCGACCTGCGGGTCGATCCCTCCGAGCCGGCCTACGGCGAGTACCTCAACTGGATGTACCGGAGCGACGCGACCCTGACCTTCCCCCAGACCATCGTGCTTCGCTACACCCGGCTCGAGCCGAAGGAGCGCCGGCTGCCCCAGGCCGCCGAGGACTACACGGTCTGGTACCTCTCGCGCCTGCGCAGCGTCGAGGCGGCCCTGGAGGAGCGGGAGTTCCTGTGCGCCGGCCGCTTCACCATGGCCGACATCGCCATCCACTACGCCCTCTTCCTGGGCGAGACCCTGGGCCTGGCCGAGCGCTACAAGCCCCGCTGCCGCGACTATCTTGAGCGCCTGAAGGACCGTCCGGCCTTCCGCCGGGCCCGCGAGAAGCAGGCCGTACCCTCGACCTGATCCGTGAGTATGTGGGGCCCCGCCCCGGGAGTGAGACCATGAGCACAGTTGACCCCAAGGACCTCGCCGCCTTTGCCGAGCAGGCCGACGCCTGGTTCGCCGAGAACGTTACCCGCGACCCTGGCTTCATGCTGCCCCTGACCTTCATGGAGGTCGGGACCGACCAGCAGTTCCACTTCCTGCGCGACTGGCAAAACAAGGTCTGGGAGGCCGGCTACCTGGGCGCGGCCTGGCCTAAGGCCTATGGCGGCGGCGGCCTGCCCCAAGCCTTCCAGAACGCCGCCACCCGGGCCATGCGCAAGCACCACGGCCCGATCATGCTCAACGCCATCGGCATCAACTGGGCCGGCCCCCTGATCCTGGAGATGGGGACCGAGGCGCAGAAGGCGGCCTACCTGAAGGGCATCCTCTCGGCCGAAGACATCTGGTGCCAGGGCTTCTCCGAGCCGGGGCATGGCTCCGACCTGGGCTCAGCCCAGACCCGGGCCGTGCGCAACGGCGACCACTACGTCGTCAACGGCTCGAAGATCTGGACCACCCTGGGCCGCTACGCGAAGTACATGATCCTGCTGGCCCGGACCGATCCCTCCGCCGAGCGGAAGTACGACGGCCTCAGCTTCTTCCTCATGCCGATGAAGGCGCCGGGCATCGAGACCGTCCCGATCCGCAAGCTGACCGGCGAGCACGGCTTCACCCAGACCTTCTTCACCGACGCCAGGGCCCCGGCCGACGGCCTGGTGGGCCCGGAAGGCGGCGGCTGGAAGGTGGCCATGCGCACCCTGGAGTATGAACGCGGCGCCCGGGGCGGACAGGCCGGGGGCTATGTCTCGGTGGGCGCCAACGCCTTCGACGTCTTCGACCTGGCCCAGCGGACGAAGCGCGGCGGCCGTCCGGTCCTTGAGGACCCCCTGGTCGCCGACGAGATGGTCGGCTTCCTGATGGAGATCCAGGCCCTGACCCTCAACGGCCAGCGCACCCAGGTGCCGGAGCTGATCGCCGACCGGCCGCAGGGCATCCCCCTGGCCTCCAAGCTCATGGGCACGGAGATGTCCCGCCGCCTCAACGACTTCGCCGTCCGGCTGACGGGCGCCCGGGGCGCCTACTATGTCGACGAGCCCGAGGCGGCGGACAATGGCCTCTGGGCGCGCAACTACCTCAACGCCTTCTCGGCGACGATCGGCGGGGGGACCTCGCAGATCCAGGCCAACATCGTCGGCGAGCACGTGCTCGGCCTGCCGAAGTCGTAAGGGAGCCGGGCGATGAAGGATCTGGGACGGATCGGGTTTTCCGAGGACCAGGCGAGCCTGCTGGAGGTCGCGACGGACTTCTGCCAGCGGCGCTCCCCGGTGGCGACCGTGCGGAGGCTGATGGAGGACGATCTGGGCCATGACCCCGCCGTCTGGGCGGAAATGGGCGACCTGGGCTGGCTGGGCGTGGCCATCCCCGAGGCCTTCGGCGGCTCCGGCCTCGGCCTGGCCGAGGTGGTCCCCCTGGTCGAGCAGATGGGCCGGCGGCTGATGGCCGGGCCCTTCCTGTCCACCACCCTCGCCGCCCAGGCCCTGGTCGCCGGCGGGACCGAGGCCCAGAAGCTGGAGCACCTGCCGCGCCTCGCCGCCGGCGAGGCGGCCACGGTCGCCCTGGGCGAACTGGACACCGACTGGGAGCCCGACACCATCTCCGCGACGGCCCGTCGCGGCGGCGACGGCCGCCTGGCCCTGTCGGGGCGCAAGGTCCTGGTGAGCGACGCCGGCGTCGCCCGCCGGCTGATTGTCGCGGTCCGGCTGGACGGGGCCCCGGCCCTCGTCCTCCTGACCCCGGAGGACCTGCCCGCGGGGGCCCTGCGCCGCGAGACGGTGATCGACGAGACCCGCCGGTCCTTCAGCCTGGTCCTCGACGGCGTGACCGTGGGCGAGGACCGCCTCCTCGACCCCGGCCGGGCCCTGGCGACCCTTGAGCACCTGCACCTGGCCGCCAACCTCCTGGCCGCCGCCGACATGGTGGGCGGGACCCAGGCCTGCATCGACTACACCCTGGACTACCTGCGCACCCGCACCCAGTTCGGCAAGGTGATCGGTTCCTACCAGGCGCTGAAGCACCCCATCGTCGACGCCTACACCCGCTATGAGCAGGCCCGGTCGCACCTCTACAGCGCCGCCCACTGCTTCAACGAGCAGGGAACCGGCGAGATCGCCGTGCGCATGGCCAAGGCGGCGGCGGACGTCGCCTACAGCTTCGCCGCCGACCGCTCGATCCAGTTCCACGGCGGCTTCGGCTTCACCTGGGACTGCGACGCCCAGCTCTACCGCCGCCGGGCCATCTGGCATGCGGCCCAGTTCGGCGACGCCGCCTTCCACCGCAAGAAGCTCGCCCGCCTCCTTTTCTGATCTCCCGGAATCTCCATGACTGAAGCCGCGTCCCCGCCCGCCACACGGGCCGAAGCCCTCGCCGTCCTCACGGCGCCCGGCCAGCCCTATGAACTGGCGACCCTCGAGATCGGCGGCTATCCGCGGAAGGTCTTCGTCAACGCCCCGCCCACCCTGCGCGAGATGTTCGCGGCGGCGGTCTCGGACGCGACCTTCCTGGTCTATGGCGAGGAGCGCCTGACCTTCGCCGAGGTGACGCGGGACGCGGCGTCCCTGGCCTCGGTCTTGGTGAACCGGTTCGGCGTGGGCAAGGGTGACCGGGTCGCCTTCTCCATGCGCAACTTCCCCGAGTGGGTCATCTCCTACCAGGCGGCCACCTCCATCGGCGCCGTCGCGGTGGCCATGAACGCCCTCTGGCAGTCCGACGAGATGGAGTACGGCCTGAAGGACTGCGGGGCCAAGGTCTTCATCGCCGACCAGGAGCGGCTGGATCGGCTGGCGGGCTGCTCGCCGGACCTCAAGGTCCCGGTGATCGCCGTCCGCGCCGACCGTCCGGGCCAGGCCCTGAGCTACGAGGACCTGATGGCCGAGGCGAAGGGCGCCGTCCTGCCGCCCGCCGACATCGCCCCGGACGACGACGCCACCATCTTCTACACCTCGGGCTCGACCGGGCATCCCAAGGGGGTGGTGTCCTCGCACCGGAACATCATCTCCGCCCTCTTCTCCTGGGAACTGGACCTGCGCACGGGGGCCCTGCTTTCGGGGATCGAGCCGGCGCCGCCGGCCCGGCAGCCCGTCGCCCTGCTGGGCGTGCCCCTGTTCCACGTCACCGGCGCCAACGCCATCTTCCTCCAGTGCTACCGGGCCCAGAGGGCCATGGTCTGCATGTACAAGTGGGACGCCGAGCTGGCCGCCGAGATCATCGAGCGGGAGAAGGTGACCAGCTTCACCGCCCCGGCGGCCATGACCGGCGACCTGGTGCGCGAGGCCAAGCGGACCTCCCGCGATCTCTCCAGCCTGCTCACGGTCGGCGGCGGCGGGGCGCCCCGGGCGCCCGAGCAGGTGGCCCAGATCGGCTCGTCCTTCGCCCAGGCCATGCCCAACACCGGCTGGGGCATGACCGAGACCAACGCCATCGGCACCGGCATCGGCGGGGAGGAATACCTCAACCGCCCGGCCAGCTCCGGCCGATGCTCGGCGGTGCTGGAGCTGAAGATCCTGGATGAACAGGGCCACACACTGCCGGCCGGCGAACGGGGCGAGCTGCTGATCCGCGGGACCAGCGTCTTCCGGGGCTACTGGAACCGCCCGGAGCTCAACGCCGAGATCTTCGAGGACGGCTGGTTCCGCACCGGCGACGTCGCCTACCTGGACCACGAGGGCTATCTCTTCATCGTCGACCGCATCAAGGACCTGATCATCCGCGGCGGCGAGAACATCGGCTGCGGCCAGGTGGAGGCGGCCCTTCTCAAGCATCCGCACATCCATGAGGCGGCGGTCTACGCCGTGCCGGACGAGCGGCTGGGCGAGGAGGTGGGCGCCACGGTCCACGGCGATCCGGGCCTCGACCCCGAGGAGATCCGCGACTTCCTCAAGGACCACCTCGCCCGCTTCGAGGTCCCCCGCTACATCGACATCTCTCCCGAACCCCTGCCGCGCATCGCCTCGGGCAAGATCCTCAAGCGCGGCCTGCGCGACGAGGCCGCCCGCCGCCTCGCCGCTGCGTCCAAGTCCTGAAAGGCTCCTCCATGAAGCGCTTCCTCGCCGCCGCCGCCGCGCTGGCCCTCTCCCTGCCGGGCGCCGCCCTCGCGGCGGATCCCGAATACGCCGTTATCCGCATGAGCCAGCCCGTGGACCGGCCCGCCGCCGACGTCTGGAAGAAGGTCGGCGGCTGGTGCGACCTCGGCGCCTGGATGAAGATCGACTGCACGGTCACGAAGGGCGACGGCGGCGTCGGCTCGGTCCGCTCCATCGCCGGCGGACGGGTCACCGAGGTCATGGTGGGGCGCACCGACCTGTCCTACGGCTACGCCCAGCCCCCGGTGGAGGGCCGGCCCTACGACCTCTACCATGGCTTCCTGGAAGCCCGGCCGGTCTCGGCCAAGGCGTCGGTCCTGGAATACACCCTGATGTACGACGTCTCCGGCCTGCCGGACGCCGCCGCCCGCAAGGCCGACATGGACCGCCGCCGCGCCCTGTTCGAGGGCGCCCTTCGCAACATGAAGGCCCTGACCGAAGCGAAGTAGGGGCCACTATTGAGGGAGGATGGCTGCGACGCCGTCGCCCCCCTCACCGCGCTTCGCGCGGAGCTCCCCCTTGGGGGAGCAATGACCCCCGAATTCCT
>JBJOJL010000015.1:0-36132 GCA_046046615.1 Pseudomonadota bacterium | reverse complement strand
CGCATCAAGGAGACCGGCGTCTCCCCGTCCTTCGACGAGATGAAGGACGCCCTGGACCTGGCGTCCAAGTCCGGCATCCATCGCCTGATCACGGCCCTTGAGGAGCGCGGCTTCCTGCGCCGTCTGCCCCACCGGGCCCGCGCCCTGGAGGTGGTCAAGCTGCCCCAGCAGGCGACGACCTCGGCGCCGCCCAAGGGCCGCGGGCCCGCCCGCCTCTCGGTGGTGGAGCCCGGCGACCCGCCGCCGCCCGCCGCTGCGCCCTACCCCGCCAATGACACCCGCGAACTTCCGGTCCTCGGCCGGATCGCCGCCGGCACGCCCATCGAGGCGATCCAGCAGGAGCGCGACCGCATGCCCGTGCCCGAGGCCATCCTCGGCTCCGGCGAGCACTTCGTCCTGGAGGTCCAGGGCGACTCCATGATCAACGCCGGCATCCTCGACGGCGACCGGGTGATCATCCGCCGCACGGACTCGGCCAACTCCGGCGACATCGTCGTGGCCCTGGTCATGGGCGAGGAAGCCACCCTCAAGCGGCTGCGCCGCAAGGGCGCCTCCATCGCCCTGGAGGCCGCAAACCCCGCCTACGAGACCCGGATCTTCGGACCTGACCAGGTGGCGGTGCAGGGCAAGCTGGTCGGCCTGATCCGCGCCTATCACTGAACCGGCGGGGCGACCCATGGACGGTTCCCCCGGAGGGGTGCCGCCCAGAGGCCGTCCCAGCCGCCGTCCGGCCGGCGCCACAACTCCAGGGCGCCGCCCCGCTGGAAATCCGCCTCGTCGAGGACCAGGGGCGCCGCACAGGGCCCTGACGGTCGCGGCGCGCGCAGGATCACCAATTCCGCGCCCTCGCACGCAGACCGGAACTCTCGCTCGAGGACTCCGCGCCTGCGCGTCCAGATGAAGGCCACCGGAAGCCCTTCTCCCGGCTGGCAGGCGTAGTTCCCGCAGGCCAGCCCCTCCGCCCGTGCGCCTTCCCCCGCCTCGAGCCCCAGCCCCCGGCGGCGGGACCAGACCTCCGCCCCGAACCGCCGGACGTCAGGCCGAAGCGCGACGGCGGAGGTCCCGACGCGGACAGCGGCGGACGCCGCGTCATGGGCGACCCAGAGATCCGGAGGCGGCAGGCGGGGGGCGAGGTTCACCGCCAGGGCCAGGGGCAGGCCGAGCCACCGAAGCGGCCCCCGCCACAGACAGATGAAAAGCAGGCCCAGGAAGGCGACCGGCAGGGCCCAGGGCGGGGCGCTGGCCACCACCCGCTCGGCGCCCGGCAGGCCGGAGATGGCGGACGCCACGGCGTTGAGCGCATCGACGCCCAGCCCGGCCGCCGCCAGGGGCAGGTCGCCCAGTCCCACCGCCGACAGGACCACGCCCAGGGCGAGAGCCGGCATGAGCAGCAGGGTCGAGATCGGTTCGGTCAGCAGGTTGGCCGGAAGGCCGTAGACCGCCACCCGGTTGAAGTGCTGGAGGGCGAAGGGACCGGTGGCCAGGCCGGCCACGAGGGAGATCATCGCCCCCGCCGCCAGGGCTGCGCCGGCCCCCTGGACCAGGCGAATGGGCAGCGGGGTGGAGATCTCGCGGACAGGTCGGGGCCAGGCCTCGGCCAGGGCGACCAGGGCCGCTGTGGCGGCGAAGGACATCTGGAAGCCCGGCTGGGTGACCGCCTCGGGCCTCAGGACCAGCAGGAGCGTGGCGGCCAGGGCCAGGGTGCGAAGGCTGATGGCCCGACGGTCGGCCAGGATGGCGGCGAAGGCGGCGCAGGCCGTGACCGCCGAGCGCACTGCGGGATCCGGCGCCCCGGAAAGGACAAGGTAGGCGAGGACGGCCGCCATGCCCGCCAGGGCGGCGATCTTGCGGCCGGCGATCCGCAGGGCCAGGGCGGGAAGGCCGGCGACGACTAGCCGGGCGAGGCCGAAGACAAAACCGCCAACGATGGCCATGTGCAGGCCGGAGATCGAGATGATGTGGGCCAGGCCCGCCGCCCGGAGCGCCTCCACCTGGACGGTGGGGACAAAGGCCTCGTGCCCGGTGGTCATGGCTGCAGCGAGCCCGCCCCGGTCGGGGCCCATGGTCTCCACCAGGCGCCGGGTCAGGTCCCATCGGAAGGCGTTGACCCGCATCTGCAGCCGCAGGGCGAAGGGCAGGCCGGCGGTGTCCGAGGGGCGGACCTGGAGATCCCCGAGGGCCAGGCCGACGCCGCCCACCCCGTCGAAGAAGGCGTCGCGGGCGAAGTCGTAGGCGCCCGGCGAGCTCGGCGGTGGCGGCGGGTTCAGGAGGGCCGGCGCGGCGATCCGCGTCCCCGGGGCCGGCGGCGTGGCCCCGGCCCTCAGGGTCAGGCGGATACGGATCGGCGTCGCGCCGGGGGAGAGGCCCGAGATGGAGACGGGCGCCAGCAGGATGCGGGCTCCGCCCTGCCCCGGGCTGGCCACGTCCAGCACCCAGGCCTCGACGCGCCGCACCTCGCCGCCAGCGGGGACCACCGGCGCCCGGACCTGCTCGGTGCGGAGCCGGGCGAGGCCGAACCCCGCCAGCAGGCAGGCCGCCAGCGCCACGACCCTCACCGTGGCGGGCCGCAGCCGGGCGCTTCGGGACAGGCCGGCCAGGAGGGCGGCGACCGCCAGCGCCGCAAGGCCCACGGCGGCCAGGGGCTCGCCCGGCAGGACGAAATAGACGGCGGCTCCGCACCCCAGCGCCACCGGCGTCCAGAGGCCGAAGCGGCCCTCCTGCAGGGCCGCCTGCCGGGCCAGCCAGGGGCGGATGCGCGCCAGACTAGGACCGGCCGCAAGGCGCATGCTAAGAGGCGGCCCGCCGCCGGTCGCGGCCTCCTCAATCATCTGCCCCGGGACCCCCATGAGCGAACGTCAGGTCGTCACGCGCATCGCGCCCTCGCCGACCGGATCCATGCATATCGGAACGGCGCGCACCGCCCTGTTCAACTGGCTCTACGCTCGTCGCATGGGCGGGAAATACCTGCTCCGGATCGAGGACACGGACCGCGAGCGCTCGACCGAGGCCGCCGTGAAGGTGATCCTCGACGGCCTGAACTGGCTGGGCCTGGAGCCGGATGAGACGCCCGTCTTCCAGTTCGCCCGCGCCGAACGGCACCGGGAAGTGGCGCTGGAGCTCCTGGCGCGCGGGGACGCCTACCGGGACTACATGACCCCCGACGAACTGGCCGAAGAGCGCGAGCGCGCCCGGGCCGAGGGCCGGGTCGTGCGCTCTCCCTGGCGGGACCACGACGGCCCCGTCGACGCCGGCCGCCCCCACGTGATCCGCCTTCGGGCGCCGCAGGAGGGCGAGACCCGGATCGACGACCAAGTGAAGGGCGAGGTGGTCTTCCGCAATGTCGACCTGGACGACCTGATCCTGCTGCGCACCGACGGCACGCCCACCTACAACCTGGCGGTCGTGGTCGACGACCATGACATGGGCGTCACCCACGTCATCCGCGGCGACGACCACCTGAACAACGCCGCCCGGCAGACGCACATCTACCAGGCCATGGGATGGGACACGCCGGTCTGGGCTCATCTGCCCATGATCCACGGCCCAGACGGCAAGAAATTGTCCAAGCGCCACGGCGCCCAGGCGGTCAGCGAATTCGACGACATGGGCTACCTGCCCGAAGCCCTGCGCAACTACCTGGCCAAGCTGGGCTGGGGCCATGGCGACGACGAGATCTTCTCCGACGCCCAGGCCCAGGCCTGGTTCGATATCCGCGACGTGGTCGGCGCGCCCGCCCGGCAGGCCGACCCCGAGCGCCTGGCCGACCTGGTGGAGAAGGTGCTCAAGAGCCGGGACTGGCCGGTCCATGACGGCGACCGGGAAATCCTGCTGCGAACCCTGCCCCTGGTGCGGGACGGCGCCCGCACGACCCTGGAGCTGGCCGACGCCGTGGTCTTCGCCCTGCGCCGTCGTCCGCTGGACCTGCCGGAAAAGGCCCGCAATCTTCTGACCGACGAGACCCGGGCGCGCCTGGGCCGCCTGGCGGCGAGGATCTCGGAGTCCGAATGGTCCGTGACGGCCCTTGAGGCGACCATCCGCGCCTTCGCGGAAGCCGAGGGCGTGGGCATCGGCAAGTTCGGACCTGCGCTGCGCGCCGTGCTTTCGGGCGGTTCGCCGGCGCCGGACCTCGCCGGCGCCCTGATTTCCATCGGGAAGGCGGAAAGCCTCGCCCGGATTCAGGATGCGCTTCCTAACTAAGCGTTAGGCGCTATAAGGCTCTAAAATAGATGTTCAATTTCTTCCAGAACGAGGGGATGTGATGGGGGACACGGCCAAGATCAGCGTCGATGGCAAGACCGTCGAACTTCCGGTGCTCAAGGGCACGGACGGCCCGGCGGTCGTCGATGTCCGCAAGCTGTATGCGGAGGCGGATGTCTTCACCTACGACCCGGGCTTCACCTCGACGGCCTCGTGCGAGAGCAAGATCACCTTCATCGACGGCGACAAGGGCGTGCTGCTGCATCGCGGCTATCCCATCGACCAGCTGGCCGAGAAGTCCACCTTCCTGGAAGTCTGCTACCTCCTCCTGAACGGCGACCTGCCGAACGCCAAGGAGTTCGAGACCTTCGAGAACACGATCACGAACCACACCATGGTTCATGACCAGTTCGACCGCTTCTTCAATGGCTTCCGGCGTGATGCTCACCCGATGGCCATCATGGTCGGCGCCGTCGGCGCCCTGTCGGCCTTCTATTACGACAGCGCCAACATCGACGATCCGCAGCAGCGGATGATCTCGTCGCACCGTCTGATCGCCAAGATGCCGACCATCGCGGCGCGGGCCTTCAAGTACTTCCGCGGCCAGCCCTTCGTGTACCCCCGCAATGAGCTCTCCTACTCGGAGAACTTCCTGCGCATGTGCTTCTCGGTGCCCGCCGAGGACTGGAAGCCGAACCCGGTCCTGACCCGGGCCATGGACCGCATCTTCATCCTGCATGCGGACCACGAACAGAACGCCTCGACCTCGACCGTGCGCCTCGCCGGTTCGTCGGGCGCCAATCCCTTCGCCTGCATCGCCGCCGGCATCGCCTGCCTCTGGGGGCCCAGCCACGGCGGGGCCAATGAAGAGGCCCTGAACATGCTGGCCGAGATCGGCTCGGTCGACCGGATCCCGGAATACGTCCAGGGCGTGAAGGACCGGAAGTACCGCCTGATGGGCTTCGGCCACCGGGTCTACAAGAACTACGACCCGCGCGCGAAGGTCATGCAGCAGACCTGCCACGAGGTCCTGGCCGAGGTCGGCCACTCCGACGACCCCCTGCTGAAGGTGGCCATGGAGCTGGAGAAGATCGCCCTCAACGACCCCTACTTCGTCGAGCGCAAGCTCTATCCGAACGTCGACTTCTACTCGGGCATCACCCTGCGGGCCCTCGGCTTCCCGCCGGAAATGTTCACCGTGCTGTTCGCCCTGGCGCGCACGGTGGGCTGGATCTCGCAGTGGAAGGAAATGATCGAGGATCCGTCCCAGAAGATCGGCCGTCCCCGGCAGATCTACACCGGCGCGCCGGTGCGGGACTACGTGCCGCTCGACAAGCGCGGCTGATCCCCTTCCAGCACGTCTGAAACGACCCGCGCGGCGGTCTCCGAGGGATCGGGGCCGCCGCGTCCCATTTTGTCCAGGGCGGCGTCCTGGGCGGCGACCTGCGCGCGGCGCAGGTCCGGATCGCGCAGCCGTCGGTCCAGCTCGGCGGCGAGGCGGGGCCCGGTGCAGTCGTGCTGGATGAGCTCCGGCGCCACGAAGTCCCGGGCGGCGATATTGAACAGCACCACCCAGGGCGTCCGGATCAGGAACTGGGCCACGAAGTGGGTCACGGCGCCGAGGCGGTAGGCCACCACCATGGGCGCGCCCGCCTGGGCGACCTCCAGCGTGACCGTGCCCGAGCAGGCCAGGGCCAGGTCGCCGGCGCGCAGGGCCTCGCGCTTCTCGTCCTCGCCCTCCACCACATGGACGCGGAAGGGCCAGCCTGCGACGGCCGCCTTCACCCTGTCCGCGACCGCCTCGGCCACCGGCAGGACGACCTGCAGCCCCGGGTGGTCGGCCTTGAGCCTGCGGACGGCGTCCTCGAAGGGCGGCAGGAGGCGTTCGACCTCGCCCGGCCGGCTGCCCGGCAGCACCAGGAGGAGCGGAGCGTCGGCCCCGATCCCGTGCCGGCGGCGAAAGGCTGCGGGGTCACAGGCCGAAAAGTCCATGTGCAAGGCCGGATTCCCGACGAAGGTGGTGGGCAGGCCCCAGGCCTCGAAATAGGGGGGCTCGAAGCTGTTGATGACGAGGAGGTGATCGACCTGCCCCGCCAGGGCCTTGGCCCGGCCCGGCCGGGTCGCCCAGACCTGGGGCGCGACATACTTGACCAGCCGGACCCCGGGGGCGAGGCGACGGATGGCGCGGGCCGCCAGCCAGCTGAAACCCCAGGAGTCGATCAGCACCACCAGATCCACGCCCTCGCGCACCACGGCGCGGGCGGTCTCCTCCGCTCTCCGTCGAATGCGGGGGATGGCCAACAGGCCCTCCAGCAGGCCGAAGACGGAGATTTCGGACATGTCGAAGAGGCTGGAGACGCCCGCCTCGGCCATGCGCGGCCCGCCGACGCCCACCAGCCTCAGCCCTTCGCCCAGCCGCGCGCGCAGGGCCCGGGCCAGGCCCGCGCCGCGGTCATCGCCCGAGGGCTCGCCGGCCACGAGCATGATCACCGGGGATCGGGCGGTCATGGGGCGTCGACGCCAAGGACGAAGAGGCCGAGTTCATCGGCCAGGGCGATCACCGCCTCCCGCTCGAGGACCAGGGTGCGCCCCGCCTCGCCCGCGATCCCGGCCAGACCCGCCCGGGCGGCCCCGCGGACGGTGGCCGGCCCCAGGGTCGGCAGGTCCACCCGGGTCTCCTGGATGGGCTTGGGCGCCTTGGCGAGCACGCCGCGACGTCGGCCGGGCTCCCCGCGGAGGGCGGGCGCCACCTCCTCCGCCACGCGCCGGAGCATGGCGTCTGTGCCTTCCTGGGCCTCGACCGCCAGGACCAGGCCGTCGCAGACGACGGCGCCTTGGCCGATGTCCAGGTCCCCAATGCGGCGGGCGATGTCGAGGGCGCGGCGGACGTCCGCCAGGTCCCCGGCGGAGGGCGCGTGACGTCCCAGGGGGCCCGCCCCCAGGACCAGGTCGCTGCGCGCCTCATGGGCGCCCTCGATGGCGAAACCTTCCTTTCGGAACTCGTCCAGGACGGCGCGCAGCAGGGCGTCGTCCCCCTTGCGCGCCTCCAGCACCAGCCGGGGCAGCATGGCCATGCCGCGGAAATCCGGCTTGAGGGCGGCGAAGTCGGGCCGGGCGACGTTTCCGGCGAGGCAGACGGCCTCGCAGCCCGCGGCCTTCAAGACCCGGATGCAACGCCCCACCTCGGCCAGCCCGACCGTTTCGCCGGGAAAGGCCTCCATGTGGGGATCCGCGAAGCCGCGCAGGCGGACGACGAAGAGCGGCCGGCCGGACTCCTGGCAGTGCCGGGCGATCTGCAGGGGCAGGTCGCCGCCGCCGGCGATCAGGCCCAGGCGCCCCGCCATGCCGGTCAGTCCTCCCGGGCGGGAAGGCAGATGGGGCGGTTGGCCTCGTCGGCGCGGATGAAGTCGATCACTTCCAGCACCGGGGCGCTGTGGCCGTAGAGGGCCAGGGTGTCGTCGATCCGCTCCTGGAAGCTGCCCTCGCGGGCGAAGAGGAGGCGATAGGCCGCCCGGAGGTGGCTGATGGTCTCGCGGCTGAAGTCCCGGCGCTTGAGACCCACGAGGTTCAGACCCTCGAGATGGGCGTGATTGCCCCAGACGAGGCCGTAAGGGATGACGTCCTTGGTCACGGCCGCCAGGCCGCCGATGAAGGCGAAGCGGCCGACCCGGCAGTGCTGGTGCACGGCGGCGAGGCCCGAGACCATGACGTGGTCGCCGATCTCCACATGCCCGCCGAGGGTGGCCGAGTGGGCGAGGATGACGTTGTTCCCCACGTGGCAGTCGTGACCCACATGGCTGGTGGCCATGAACATGCCGTCCTGCCCGACCCGGGTGACCCCGCCGCCATTGGCGGTGCCGATGTGCATGGTCACGTGTTCCCAGATCTGGTTCCGGTCGCCGATCACCAGCTCGGTGGGTTCGCCCTTGTATCCCGTGTGGTGCGGCGGGCCGCCCAGGTTGGAGAAGTTGCGGACCAGGCAGTCGGCGCCGATGGTCGTGCGGTTCTCGATGACCACATGGGCCAGGATCCGGGTCCGGGCGCCGATCCGGGCGTGTTCGCCGATCAGGCTGTAAGGGCCGACGGTGACGCCGTCGTCCAGCTGGGCGCCCGGGGCGACGATGGCGGTGGGATGGATTTCGACGGTCATTGGGGGGTCTCCACCAGCATGGCGGCGAACTCCGCCTCGGCGGCGACCTTGTCGCCCACCATGGCGCGTCCCTCGAACTTGAAGAGCCCGCCCCGGGCCCTGGCGACCCGCACGTTGAGTTTCAGGAGATCGCCCGGGCGGACGGGATGCCGGAACCGGCAGTTGTCCACGGAGGCGAAGAGGATGGTCTTCCCGCGGGGATCGACGTCCAGGGTCTTGGACATCAGGACCGCGCCGGTCTGGGCCATGGCCTCGACGATCAGGACGCCGGGCATGACCGGATAGTCGGGGAAATGACCCTGGAAGAAGCCCTCGTTGATGCTGACGGCCTTGATGCCGACAATGGACTCCCCGGGGACGTAGTCCTCGGCCCGGTCCACCAGCAGGAAGGGATAGCGGTGGGGGATGCGGGCGAGGATCTCGCCGATCTCGATGGATGTCGCGGCGACGTCTGCAGTCATGACTCCCCTCCCTTGCGACGACGGCCCGCGGAGCGTGAGACCCAGGCCACCTCGCGCAGCCATTTCTGCACCGGCTGGGCGGGGAAACCACCCCAGGTCTCGCCCGCAGGCACGTTCTTGAGCACGCCGCCCGAGGCGCCGATCCGGGCGCCGTCGCCGATGACGACGTGGTCGGCGACCCCGGCGCGGCCGCCGAACTGGCAGCCGTCGCCGATTGTGACGCTGCCGGAGATCCCGGTCTGTCCGGCCAGCACGCAGTTCCGGCCGATGCGGACATTGTGGGCGATCTGGACCAGGTTATCGATCTTTGTGTTCTCGCCGATCACCGTGTCCTCGAAGGCGCCCCGGTCGACCGTGGTGCAGGCCCCGATCGTCACGCCGTCCTGGAGGATGACGCGGCCAAGCTGGGGAATGTCGATGAGGCCCGTCGGCCCCGCGGTGGCGCCGAAGCCATGCTCGCCAATGACCGATCCGGACAGGATCTTCACCCGGTCGCCGACGAGGGCGAAGCTGATCGAGACATTGGCGCCAATCTGGCAATTGCGGCCGATGGCGACCCCGGGACCGATGACGGTGTTGGGACCGATCACCGTGCCTGCGCCGATGGCCGCCCCCTGCCCCACCACGACTCCCGGACCGAGGGTGACGCCAGGCTCCAGGCGGGCCTCGGGGGAGATGGCGGCCGCCCCGAGGTGGCGGCGCGGAAGGTGCAGGGCCGCCGCCACAAGGGCGTAGGCGCCGTGCGGATTCCGGTGAACCAGGGGCACGCACCCCGCCGGCAGGTCGCCGGCCAGGGTCTCGGGCGCGAAGCAGGCCGTCGGCGGCGCTGCGTGGAGCGCCTCCAGGAAGGGCCGGGACGTGACGAAGGCCACGGCGCCAGGTCCGCCCCGGGACGCAATGGCGACCCGGTCGATCCCGACATCCGCAGCGCCGGCGGGAACGGGGATCCCGGCCAGCTGGCAGACCGCCTCCAGGCGGAGGGGGCCCGCCGACTCGAAGAAGCGCGGATCAGGCATGAGGTTCATCCTTCCCGACCCGCGCCAGGGACGCCAGCCCTCAGGGCTTCTTCGCCGGCTGGGCGGCGGCCGGAGCGGCGGCGGCCTGGTCGAGGCGTTCGCGGTCAAAGGCGAACTGGGTGATCTTGGCGTTCAGGCCGCTGATCACCGACGGGGTGATGTCCATGGCCGGATTGGCCAGGATCACGGAGTCGCGCTGCAGGAGCAGGCTGCACTTGGCCTGCTGGTAGGAGGCGCGGATCACCGGCTCCAGCTCCTGGCCGACACGCGCCAGGGCCTTCTGCTGGGTGGCCTGCAGCTCGCGCTCGCGCAGCTGGGCCTTGCGCTGCCAGGCGTTGGCGCGGACCTGGAGGCTGGCGCTCTTCTGCTCGAAGGCGCCCGGGTCCAGGGTGGCCTTCTGCCCGTCCAGGGCCTTGGCCTCGTTCTGGATGGCGGTCTGCTCGGACGTCAGCTCGGTCTGGACCTGCTGGGTGATCTGCTGGAGCCGGGTCTGGACATACTTGCCGACGGTGGAGGAGCCGATCGCGCCGTCGAGCGACAGGATGCAGACGCCGGCGATGGCCGGACCATGATTCACCGGCGGGGCGGCCGGCGGCGTCTGGGCCTGCACCGGCGCCGAAGCCAGGAGGACGGCCGCGGTGGCGGCGATGAGAGCGGTCTTCTTCATGTGATTGGTCTCAGAACTTTGTGGTTTGCGAGAAGCGGAAGGTCTCGACCCGGTCGTAGTCCTCGCGCTGGAGGATATGGCTGAAGTCGAAGCGGATGGGTCCCATGGGCGAGCGCCAGAACACCGACAGACCCGCCGAGGCGCGAAGGGAGAGGTCGTCGTAGATGCCCGGGATGGGCTGGCCGTCGGACCCGATCTTCACCGAGTCGTCGAGCAGGCCGAGCGTTCCCACGTCGGTGAAGATGGAGGCGCGGATACCGTACTGCTGGGGAACGAAGGTCGGGATGGTCAGTTCGGCCGAACCAATCGCGAAGGCCTCGCCGCCGAGGGCGTCGGACCGGCCATAGCTGGTGTCGCGCGGGCCGATGCCCGCGACCCGGAAGCCCCGGAAGCTGTTGCCGCCCTTGTAGAAGCGGTCGTTGATGCGGATGGCGTCGTCGCCCCAGCCGGTGATGTAGCCGGCGCTGCCGGACAGGCTGAGGACGAAGTCCTTGTTGAAGCCGTAGTACCAACCGCCCTCGAGCTCGCTGCGGAGGTACTTCACGTCGCCGCCGAGGCCCGCAAAGTCCTGGGCTGCGCTGACGAAATATCCCCGGGTCGGACGCACCGGGTCGTTCCGGTGATCCAGGGTGACCTGGTAGCCCAGGAGCGAGGTCGTATAGCGGCCCCTTTGGTCGCAGAGGGTCTGGGAGACCTGCTGCTGGGTCGGGTCGCAGTAATAGTCCGGGACCTGGACGTCGTCCTCGCGCAGGACGTAGCGCATGGTCATGAAGGCGTTGGCGGTCAGCGGGAAGCCGATGCGGACATTCGATCCCAGGGAGGTGGTCTTGTAGGACGAGTAGTCCGACAGGTCGTAGACGAAGTAGTACAGGTCCACGCCCGCCCGCAGGTTCCGGTCCAGGAAGCGGGGCTCCGTGAACGAGAAGTCCAGCTGCTTGCGGTAGGAACCCCAGGACACCCGGGCGCGGGCGTCCTGGCCCCGGCCCCGGAAGTTCCTCTGGGTGATGCCGAGGTCGATCATCAGCTGGTCCACCGAGGAATAGCCGGCGCTGAAGGTCAACTCGCCCGTCGGCTGTTCCTCGACCTTGACCAGGAGGTCCGTCCGGTCCGGGCTTGCGGTCGGCGTCTCCTCGATGGTGACGTCCTTGAAGAAGCCGAGGGCCCGGAGGTTGTTCTTCGAGCGATCGACCAGGGCGCGGTTGTAGGCGTCGCCCTCCACCAGGTTGAGCTCGCGGCGGATGACGGGGTCCAGGGTCTGGGTGTTGCCGACGATGTCGATCCGGTTGACGTAGACGCGCGGTCCCTCATTGACTTGGAAGACCACATCCACGGTGCGGGTCTTCGGGTCGGCCACATAGCGGGGCCGCACATCGACGGCGGCGAAGCCCGCGGCTCCGGCGGCGAAGGTCAGGGCGTCGGTCGCCGACTCGATTCGCTCGTCCTCGTAGAGGTCTCCGCTGCGGATCGGCACCAGCTGGGTCAGGACCGCGGTGTCGAGCTTCTTCAGCTCCGTCTCCACCGAGATCTTGCCGAACTTGTACTCCGGCCCCTCCTCGAGGGTGTAGGTCACGGCGAACCCGTTCCGGGCCGGGGACAGCTCGGCGATCGCGGAGATCACGCGGAAATCATAGAAGCCGCGGTTCCGGTAGTGCTTGCGCAGCTGCTCCTTGTCGTACTCGAGGCGGTCCGGGTCGTAATTGGCGTTGTTCGAGAAGAACCGGTACCAGGCCGACTCCTCGGTCACGACAACGTCCCGCAGGTCGTTGTCCGAGAACTCCACATTGCCAAGGAAGTTGATCCCCAGCACGCCGCTCTTCTGGCCCTCGTCGATCTCGAAGATAAGGTCCACGCGCTTCTGCGGAAGCTCGACGATCTTGGGCGTCACGGTCGCGGAAATCCGCCCCGAGCGCCTGTAGAGCTCGATGATGCGCTGGATGTCCGACTGGACCTTCGCCCGCGTGAAGATGCCGCGCGGACGGACGGTGATCTCGTCGCGGAGCTTGTCTTCCTTCAGGCCCGAGTTTCCCTCGAAGACCACCCGGTTGATGATCGGGTTCTCGACCACCTGGATGGTAAGGTCGCCGCCGGAAAGGCCGACCTTCACGTCCGAGAAGAGGTCTGTCCGGAACAGGGCCTTCAGGGCCAGGTCGATGCGCGCCGGGTCCACCGTGTCGCCCACGCCGATCGGCAGGTAGGACAGGATGGTCGACTGCTCGATACGCTCGTTACCCGCCACGATGATCCGTTGCACGGTCCCCTGCTGCGGTCCCGCCGCCTGGGCCTGGGCCGGCCGGGGGGCCAGAGCGGCTCCACCGGCCAGGAGGATCGCCAGTCCGGAAACGAGGGCGGCGCTGCGGGCGCGTCGAATTTGCATGGTCTGGGCCATCACCGGAGAAAAGCGCGTGATCAGGAAAACAATCCGCCGAAGAACTGGAAGACCTGCAGGCGCTGCAGGTCGTTCCAGGTGGCGAACAACATCAAAGCCAGCACCAGCGCAAGGCCCACCCGGTACCCGAAGGCCTGGACCTGGGCGGCCAGGGGCCGGCGAGCGATCGCCTCGTAGGCGTAGAACACCAGATGCCCGCCGTCGAGGACGGGAATGGGCAGCAGGTTCATGAAGCCGACGCCCACGGACAGGACGGCGGCCAGGGCCAGCAGGTTGGCGCCGGTATAGAGCACCTTATGGCCCAGGTCCGGCGCGGCTTCGGCCCCGGCCTTGGCGATCTGGCCCGACATCTGGGCGATTCCGAGGGGGCCGTTCAGCTGTTCAGCCGACATCTGCCCCGTGATCATCCGCCCCATGGCGTAGACGCTGGTGGTCAGGACCCGCCAGGTCCGCTCAACACCCTTGGCGGCGGCCTCCACCGGGCCGAAGGCCTGTCGCACCACCTCTCCCGTCGGGCCCAGTCCCAGCCGGCCGACGCGGGGCCCGCCCGGCTGGCCTTCGATCCGGCGCCATTCCGGCGTTGCGGTCAGCCGCACGGTGGCCCCGTTCCGGTCGAGCACAAAGTCCGTCGGCGCCCCGCCCCTCACCTGGATCACCTCGATCAGGTCCTGGAAGGAGCCGATGCTGCGGCCGGCGACCTGGACCACCCGGTCGCCCTTCTGGAAACCTGCGGCTTCGGCGACACTGCCGGGCTCCACTGCGCCGATGCGGGGCGCAAGGGTGCGTTCGCCGAAGGTCATGAAGAGGGCGGCGAAAAGGGCGATGGCCAGGAGGAAGTTTGCGGCCGGTCCGGCGGCCGTCACCAGGGCCCTCTGCCAGACCGGCTTGAAATGGTACTGCCTGGCCAGGGCCTCCGGGCCCCCCTTCGCCAGGATTTCAGCCTTCATGGCCTTGAGGCCCTCGGCGTCCGGGACACTGGCGGCGTTGGCGTCGCCAGCGAACATGACGTAGCCGCCCAGGGGAATCCAGCCGACCCGCCACTCGACCCCGGCGCGGTCCCGGCGGGAAAAGACGGCCCGGCCAAAGCCGATGGAGAAGCGCTCCACGGCGACCCCGCAGGCCTTGGCGACCAGGAAGTGGCCCAGCTCGTGCACCGTCACCACCAGGGACAGGACAAGGACGAAGGGCGCCAGGTGCCAGACGAAGTCCGCGATCACACCCATGGTCAGGCCGCTCCCCGGGCGCGACGCGCCTGCACGGCGGCGGCGGCTAGCCGGCGACCGGTGAGGTCGACCTCACGCGCCAGTTCAAGAATGTCGTCGGGCCTGTTGTCCGGCATGTCGTCTCCCAGGTGCTTCGAACCTGCCTTATCCAGGGTTTCCGACACGATTGCGGCAATATCGAGATAGCCGATCCGCCGGTCAAGAAAGGCCTCCACGGCGACCTCGTTGGCGGCGTTGAGAAGACCGGGCGCGGGTCCTCCGGCGCGCAGGGCCTGCCTTGCGAGGTCCAGGGCGGGGAATCGCACGGGGTCCGGCGGCTCGAAGGTCAGGCGGCCGAGCTGGCCCAGGTCGAGCCGCGGCGCAGGCCAGGCCAGCCGGTCAGGCCAGGCGAAGGCCACGGCGATCGGGGTGCGCATGTCCGGCGGCCCAAGCTGGGCCAGGCTGGAGCCGTCCACGTACTCGACCAGGCTGTGCACGATGGATTCCGGGTGCACCACCACCTCGACCCGGTCGGCCTCGACGCCGAAGAGGAAGGCCGCCTCGATCATCTCGAGGCCCTTGTTCATCATGGTCGCGGAATCCACCGAGATCTTGCGGCCCATGTCCCAGTTGGGGTGGGCGACCGCCTCCTCCGGCGTCGCCGCCGCCATGCGCTCGGCGCTCCAGGTCCGGAAGGGCCCTCCCGAGGCGGTCAGGACCAACCGGGCCACGCTGGCGGCATGGCGCGGGTCCAGGGCCTGGAAGATGGCGGAGTGCTCGGAATCCACCGGGATCACCGCCCCGCCCGACATCCGCGCCCGGCGCAGGAGACCCGGGCCGGCGCAGACCAGGCTTTCCTTGTTGGCCAGGGCCACGACGGCGCCGCCGTCCGCCGCCGCCAGGGTGGGCGCAAGGCCGGCGAACCCGACGATGGAGGACATGACCCAGTCCGCCGGCAGGGCGGCGGCTGCGACGACGGCGGCCTCCCCCGCCTCGACGGCGACGCCCGACCCGGCGAGCCTCTCCTTCAGCGCCCCGGCCAGGGCGGCGTCGGCGATCACCGCCACCTCCGGACGCCATTTCAGGGCCTGCTCCGCCAGGAGGGCGACGTTACGACCCCCGGTCAGGGCCCGAATGCGCACGGGGCGGCCGATCGCCTCGAGCAGGTCCAGGGTGGAAACCCCGACCGACCCTGTCGATCCCAGGACGGAGACCGTCCGCAAAGGGCTCAATGGCCCCACCCCAGATGGTTGACCATCCGGAAGACGGACAGGATCACGACGACGAACATCAGCCCGTCCACCCGGTCCAGCAGGCCTCCATGGCCGGGGATGAGGTCGCCCGAGTCCTTCACCCCGAACCGGCGCTTGAGCATGGATTCCCAAAGGTCGCCCGCCATGCCGGCCAGTCCGCCGCACAGGCCCGCCAGGGCCGCCGCCCAGGGATTGAGGCTGAAGACCGGCAGGGCCGCCAGGCAGACGGCCGCGAGGGCGGCGGCGGCGAGCCCGCCCAGGAAGCCCGACCAGGTCTTGTTGGGAGAGAACCGCGGCCAGAGCTTGGGCCCGCCAATGAGGTTGCCGACCAGGTAGGCGGCGATGTCGGCGGCCCAGGCGACGGCGAAGGTCATGAAGATCCACCACTGGCCCTGGGGCATGGACCGGAGCCAGATGAAACAGACCGCCGCGGCGCCGATGTAGATCACCCCCAGGGCGGCGTTGCCGGGACGCTCCGACACCCCACGGGCGACCACGGCCGCCAGGGCGCCGCCCACCGCCAGGACTCCCCAGGCGATGAACATGCTGTCCCGCTGGGCGAAGAAGACGGAGGTCAGGACTGCGGCGCAGACCGCGGTCGAGACCCGGGCCTTGGCGGAGGGGGCCGTCATGCCGCCCCATTCCACGCACAGCATGGAGACCGCCGCCACGACCATCAGGAGGAAGGGCCAGGCGGGCTGACCGGGGCCCATCTCGAACCAGACAGCCGCCAGGGCGGCGGGCAGGAGCACCGCCGCGGACGCCACCCGGACGCCCAGGTTGTTCCAGTCAAACGCCCTAGCCGGCGACAAGGACGTCATCGGAGACGGCTCCCCCGAAGCGGCGGTCGCGGGCGCGGAAGGCGGCGATGGCGGCGGCCAGGCTGGCTTCGTCATAGTCGGGCCAGAGGACATCCTGGAACACCAGCTCGGCGTAGGCCGCCTCCCACAGGAGGAAGTTCGACAGGCGCTGCTCGCCCGAGGGCCGCACGATCAGGTCCGGCGGCGGGAGGCCGGCGGTCGAAAGGGCGCCCGCAAAGGCTGTCTCGTCGATCGCCGCGGGATCCAGACGTCCTGCCGCGACGGCCTCCGCCAGCCGGCGCGCCGCGTCGGCGATGTCGGCCTGCCCGCCGTAGTTGAAGGCGATCTGCAGGAAAAACCGATCATTGCCGGCGGTCCGGCGCTCGGCCTCTTCCAGGAGGGCGACCAGGTCCGGCGCCAGCCCTTCGCGGCGGCCCAGGGCGCGCACGCGGACCCCTTCCCTCTCCAGGCGCTTGAGGTCGGAATCGAAATAGCGCTTGGGCAGGGCCATCAGCTCCTGGACCTCGGCGGCCGGCCGGCTCCAGTTTTCGGTGGAGAACCCAAAGACGGTGAGCCAGCGCACGCCCAGCGTGGGCGCGGCGGTGACCGTTCGTCTCAGGGCCTCGACCCCCGCCCGGTGACCAAGGGTCCGCGGGAGGCCCCGCTTCTGGGCCCAGCGTCCGTTGCCGTCCATGACCAGGGCGACATGCAGGGGCGCACCCGCAGCGGCGGCCTCAGGGGCCGGCGCGGATCGATCGCGGGATGTCCTGGACCTCGCGGCCATGTCGCCTCCGACCGCCCCCGGCCTAGACCTGCATGATCTCTTGTTCCTTGGTTTTCAAGGCTTCGTCGACCCTCTTGACGGCCTCGTCGGTCATCTTCTGGACCTCGGACTCCATGCGCTTCTGCTCGTCCTGGCTGATGACCGAATCCTTCTCGGCCTTCTTCAGGTCGTCATTGGCTTCGCGCCGGACGTTCCGGATGGCGACCCGCTGCTGCTCGGCGTACTTGGCGGCGATCTTGGCCAGGTCACGGCGACGCTCCTCGGTGAGCGGCGGGATGGGGATGCGCAGGGTCTGGCCCTCGACCACCGGGTTCAGGCCCAGGCCTGAGGCGCGGATGGCCTTTTCCACCGAGACCACGACCCCGCGGTCCCAGACGCTGACGCTGATCGAGCGCGGCTCAGGCACGGTGATGGCCGCCACCTGGTTCAGGGGCGTGGTCGCGCCGTAGGCCTCCACCATGATCTGGTCCAGCAGGTTGGCCGAGGCCCGGCCGGTGCGCAGGCTGGCGAACTCCTCCTTGAGGGCGGAGACGGCCTTGTCCATGCGGTCGCGGTAGCGGGACAGTTGGGGCTTTTCGGCAGGCATGGCGGGTTCCCGGATTGCGGTCAGTTGATGGTGGTGAAGACACCCTGGCCGGTGAGGACTTTCATGAAGTTGCCCGGCTCGCGGATCGAGAACACCACGATCGGGATCTGGTTGTCGCGCATCAGGGCGATGGCCGAGGCGTCCATGACCTTCAGGTCCTGGGCCAGCACGTCGTGGTAGCTGAGAGTCTCATAGCGGCGGGCAGAGGCGTCCTTCTTGGGATCGGCGGTGTAGACGCCGTCGACGCTGGTGCCCTTGAAGAGGGCGTCGCAACCCATTTCCGCCGAACGGAGGGCGGCGGGCGTGTCGGTGGTGAAGAAGGGCGCTCCGAGGCCGGCGGCGAAGATCACCACCCGGCCCTTCTCGAGGTGTCGCAGGGCCCGCCGGCGGATGTAGGGCTCGCAGACCGCGTCCATGGGAATGGCCGACTGGACGCGGGTGTCCACCCCGGCCTTCTCCAGCGCGCCCTGCAGGGCCAGGGCGTTCATGACCGTGGCCAGCATGCCCATGTAGTCGGCGCTGGCCCGCTCCATACCGCGCCCCGCCAGGGAGACGCCCCTGAAGATGTTGCCGCCGCCCACCACAAGGCAGAGCTCGACGCCCGCATCGACCACTTCCTTGATGTCGGCGGCGACCCGGTCGAGGGTCGCGGTGTCGATGCCGAAGAGGGAGTCCCCCATCAGCACCTCGCCGGACATCTTCAGCAGGATTTTCCGGTAGCGGGGCTTGGGCGCGGTCATGGGCCGATCCGTCAGGTAGGCGCCCCTTCGGGGGTGGGCGGGGAATCTCGGAAGAGTTTACATAAAACGAGGGCGTGGCGCGCGTCGAACGCACCACGCCCCCGAAAGATGGACCAAGATGGGCCGGATCAGCCCTGGCCGGTCATGGAGGCGACTTCAGCGGCGAAGTCATCCACCTTCTTCTCGACGCCCTCGCCCAGGGCGAAGCGGACAAAGCCCTTCACCGTGACGGGCGAGCCGGTTTCCTTGGCCACCTCGGCCACCAGCTGCTCGATGGTCTGGTCCGGGTTCATGACGAAGGCCTGCTTCAGCAGGACGACTTCCTCGAAGAACTTGCGGATCCGGCCCTCGACCATCTTCTCCACGACACCGGCCGGCTTGCCGGAGGCCAGGGCCTGCTCGGTGAAGATGGCCTTCTCGCGCTCAACGGCCGCGGGATCGAGGTCGTCGGTGGACAGGGACAGGGGGTTGGTGGCCGCCACGTGCATGGCGATCTTGCGCCCCATCTCGGCCAGCTTGGCCTGGTCGCCCTTGCCCTCGACCGCCACCAGCACGCCGATCTTGCCGAGGTCCGGGACGATGGCCGAGTGGACGTAGGCAGCGACGGCGCCTTCCGGCACCACGAAGCGATGCGCCCGGCGCAGGTTCATGTTCTCGCCGATGGTGGCGATCAGGTTGGTCACCATGTCGGCGACGGACTCGCCGCCGGCGGTCTTGGCCGCGGAGATGGCCTCGACGCCGTCCTGGTCCAGGGCGATGCCGGCGATCTCCTTGGCCGCCTTCTGGAACAGCTCGTTCCGGGCGACGAAGTCGGTCTCGGCGTTCAGCTCGACCACCACGCCGGTCATGCCGGCGCCGTCCTTGCGGACGGCGGCGCCGACCAGGCCCTCGGCCGCCGCGCGGTCAGACTTCTTCGCGGCCTTGGAGAGCCCCTTGGTGCGCAGCCAGTCGATGGCGAGATCGATGTCGCCTTCGTTCTCCTGCAGGGCCTTCTTGCAGTCCATCATGCCTGCGCCAGACTTCTCGCGCAGTTCCTTCACCAGGGCAGCAGTGATCTCCGCCATCGGGAGCTCCTTCGGTCAGGGGTTGCGCCCGCCCCGGAGGGACGGGCGCGATTCAGGTTCGATCAGGCTTCAGCGGCGGCTTCGGCCGGAGCCTCGGCGGCCACGACGGGCTCGACCGGCTCCACGGAGGCGCCGAGGTCGACGCCCGAGGCGGCGGCGCCGGCGGCGAGGCCGTCGAGGACCGCATCAGCCATCAGGTCGCAGTAGAGCTGGATGGCGCGGGCGGCGTCGTCATTGCCCGGGATCGGGTAGGTGATGCCGTCCGGATCGCAGTTGGTGTCGAGGATGGCGACCACCGGAATGCCCAGCTTGCGGGCTTCCTGGATGGCGATGGCCTCCTTGTTGGTGTCGATCACGAACATCAGGTCGGGGATGCCGCCCATGTCCTTGATGCCGCCCAGGGAGAGTTCCAGCTTGTCGCGCTCGCGGGTCAGCTGGAGCAGTTCCTTCTTGGTGCGGCTGCCCTCGCCGCCTTCCAGCACGCCTTCCAGTTCGCGGAGGCGGTTGATGGAGCCGGAAACGGTGCGCCAGTTGGTCAGGGTGCCGCCGAGCCAGCGGTGGTTGACATAGTACTGGGCGCAGCGACGGGCGGCCTGGGCGATCGGGTCGGAGGCCTGGCGCTTGGTGCCGACAAACAGCACGCGGCCGCCGCCGGCGGCGACCTCACGCACCTTGACCAGGGCCTGGTGCAGGAGCGGGATCGACTGCGACAGGTCGATGATGTGGATGTTCGAGCGGCTGCCAAAGATGTAGCGGTCCATCTTCGGGTTCCAGCGGTGCGTCTGGTGACCGAAGTGGGCGCCGGCCTCAAGCAGCTGACGCATGGAGAAATCGGGAAGCGCCATGGCGTAATGTCCTCTTCTTCCGGTTGACCTCCGCAGGCAAACCCCCCGGACGGGGGACCGGAACGGCGCCGCCGGGATGTCTCCCCGGCTCCACCGAACACCTGCGTGTGGAATGGCGCGGCGTTTAGGCCGGGACGGGCGAAAAAGCAAGTCCCGTGGGGCCGCAGCGCCCGCTAGACATCCTCGACGAAGACCACGCCCGGCGCGGTCTTCAGGGCCCCGCGAACCGCCGGGCCGAGGTCGAACCGCCCCGGAAGCCGGACCTCGATCTCCCGTCCGCCCTCGACCGGGGCCACCAGCACGATCTCCCCGCCGCGTCCCTGGGGGGCCGCGGTAAGGCGCGCCTTGAGGGCCTCGATGGCCAGGCTGCGGGGCGAGACGTGCACCCGCAGGCCGGCCACCGCGTTCTCGATGGCGGTCTCGACGGGTTCGGCGTCATCGCCGAAGAAGCGCACCTCGCCGTCCCGCGCCTTGGCGCGGACCTTGAGGGAGACCGCCCGGCCGGGCTCGAGGAGATCCCGGCACCGACGAAGCGATTCCGGCGGGAACAGGACCTCATACTCCCCCGAGGGGTCGGACAGGGTCACGAAGGCGAACTTGTCGCCGCTGGCCTGGGAGGCGCGCTCCTGCCGGCGCCGGACCACCCCGGCCATGCGGAAGGCCTCGGCCCCCGCCTCGGCCTTGGGAATGACCTCGGTGAGCAGGTCGGTCCGCCGCCGGCGCAGGGCCGGCAGCAGGTCCTCGAGGGGGTGGCCCGACAGGTAGAAGCCCACGGCGGCCAGCTCCTCGTCGAGACGACGGGTCGGCGACCAGGACTCGGTCCGCGGCAGGCGGGGTCGCTGGGCCTCGACCTGGTCGCCGCCGAACAGGGAGCCCTGGGAAGAGGCCCGCTCCTCGGCGACGCTGTGGCCATAGCCCGCCAGGGTCTCGGAGGCCTCGACCAGCTGGGCGCGGTCGCACCCCAGGCTGTCGAAGGCGCCCGCCCGGGCCAGGGTCTCGAGGGTGCGGCGGTTGACCTGCCGGGGGTCTACCCGCTCGACGAAGTCGAAGATGTCGCGGAAGGGCCCGCCCGCCGTCCGCACCTCGACCACGTGTTCCATGGCCTGCAGGCCGACATTGCGGATGCCGCCCAGGGCGTAGAGCACCTCGCCGTCGCCCACCTCGAAGTCGGCGCCCGAACGGTTCACGTCCGGCGGACGGACCGTCACGCCGAACCGGCGGGCGTCCTGGTAGAAGACCGCCAGCTTGTCGGTGTTCGAGATATCGAGGCTCATGGAGGCGGCGAAGAACTCCACCGGCGTGTTGGCCTTGAGCCAGGCCGTCTGGTAGCCGATCAGGGCGTAGGGCGCGGCGTGGCCCTTGTTGAAGCCATAGCCGGAGAACTTGGCCATCAGCTCGAAGAGGGTGTCGGCCAGGTCCGGATCGACCCCGCGCTCCGCGGCGCCGGAGAGGAAACGGGCCCTCTGCTGGTCCATCTCCTCCTTCTTCTTCTTGCCCATGGCCCGCCGGAGAAGGTCGGCCTCGCCCAGGGAGTAGCCCGCCATGATGCGGGCGATGTTCATCACCTGCTCCTGATAGACGATGACCCCGTAGGTCTCGGTCAGGACCGGCTCCAGGAGCGGGTGGTAGACGTTCAGGGGCTTGCGGCCGGCCTTGGTGTCCACATAGGCCGGGATCGAATCCATGGGCCCGGGGCGATAGAGCGAGATGAGGGCGGTGACCTCCTCGATGGACCCCGGCCTCAGCTGGCGCAGGGTGTCGCGCATCCCCTGCCCTTCCAGCTGGAACACCCCGACCGTCTGGCCGGAGGCCATCAGCTCGTAGGTGGCCGCATCATCGAGAGGCAGGCTCTCCAGGGGGAAGTCCGCCCCTCGCCGGGCGAGATGCTTCATGGCCCGGTCGATGACGGTCAGGGTCTTGAGCCCCAGGAAGTCGAACTTCACCAGGCCGGCGCTCTCGACCCACTTCATGTTGAACTGGGTGGCCGGAAGCTCGGACCGGGGGTCGCGATAGAGGGGCGACAGCTCGGTCAGGGGACGGTCGGCGATCACGACGCCGGCGGCGTGGGTGGAGGCGTTGCGGTAGAGGCCCTCGAGCCGCAGGGCGATCTCGAGCAGGCGGGCGACGGACTCGTCCTCCTCGCGGGCCTGCTGGAGACGCGGCTCGAGCTCGATGGCCCGGGCCAGGGTGACGGGGTTGGCGGGGTTGGCGGGCACCATCTTGGCGAGCCGGTCCACCTGGCCGAGGGGCATCTGCAGGACCCGGCCGACATCGCGCAGGACCGCCCGCGCCTGGAGCGTGCCGAAGGTGATGATCTGGGCCACCCGGTCCCGCCCGTAGCGCTGCTGGACATAGGCGATCACCTCTTCCCGCCGCTCCTGGCAGAAGTCGATGTCGAAGTCCGGCATGGAAACGCGTTCAGGGTTCAGGAAGCGCTCGAAGACCAGGCCGTAGCGAAGGGGATCCAGGCCCGTGATCAGCAGGGACCAGGCCACAAGGGAACTCGCGCCGGAACCCCGCCCGGGCCCCACCGGGATGCCCTGGGACACGGCCCACTTCATGAAGTCCGACACGATCAGGAAGTAGCCCGAGAACCCCATCTTCTGGATGACGGAGATTTCCTGTTCCAGCCGGGCCTCGTAGGCCTCCAGGGGATGGGCGGGCGCGTGGGTGGCGAGGCGGGCGCGCAGGCCCTCGCGGGCCTGGCTGGCCAGCTCCTCGTCCTCGGTCCGGCCCTCGGAGGTCGGGAAGCGCGGCAGGATCGGATCGCGCTTCTTCACCATGAAGGCGCAGCGACGGGCGATGTCGATGGTGTTGTCGCAGGCCTCCGGCAGGTCGGCGAACAGGGCGCGCATGTCCGCCGCCGGCTTGAACCAGTGCTCGGGGGTCACCCGCCGCCGCTCGTCCTGGCCGATGAAGGCGCCGTCGGCGATGCACAGAAGGGCCTCATGCGCGGCGTAGAGGTCGGCGGTGGGGAAATAGACGTCGTTGGTCGCCACCAGCGGCAGGTCATGGGCGTAGGCGTAGGCCACGAGGCCCGGCTCCGCCGCCGCCTGGCTGGCCAGGCCGTGCCTCTGGAGCTCGATGTAGAAGCGATCGCCAAAGGCCTCCGCCATCGCGGCGAGCGCCGCCTCGCCCTCCGGCGTCCGGCCGGCGGCGAAGAGCGGGTCCACCGGACCGTCTGCGCCCCCGGACAGCAGGATCAGGCCCTCGGCGCGCGCAGCGACCTCGGACCAGGGCACGGAAGGCTCTTCCATGCCGTCGGCCTCGAGAAAGGCCATGGACGACAGGGCGGAAAGGTTGAGATAGCCCGCCTCGGACTGGGCCAGCAGGACGACGGTCGGCATTCGGGCCCAGCGCTCGGGCGCCCGCCCCCCAATGCCGCGGACCGGCAGGGCGCAGCCGATGATGGGCTGGACGCCGATGTCCTTGGACGTGACGGAGAATTCGAGGGCGCCGAAGAGATTGGCCCGGTCGGCGATGGCCACGGCCGGCATGCCCTGCCCCGCCGCAAGCTTTCCCAGGGCGTCGGCGCGGGTCGCCCCCTCCAGGAGAGAGTAGGCCGAGCGCACCCTCAGGTGAATGAATCCGTCCCCGGCCGTCATCCGCTCTTCCCCATCCCCAGCACCCTTGCACGCCCGGTCCGGGCGCGCGACGGCGACCGGGTCTAGGCCGCCAGGACGGCCACCTGGCACATCATCCAGACAAACCCGGCCACGGACAGAAAGGCCAGCGATTCCCTTGCAAGTCGAGCCATGTCTCGATCTCCCACCTTGTTCGTGAAATGTTCCTATTCCGCTTTTGTTCTCATTTCAAGGGAGAATTTCGGAGACGCCCTCAGGCGGCGACGATGCGGCCCTGGCGAAGGGTCAGCACGCGGTCCATGCGGCCTGCGAGCTCAAGGTTGTGGGTCGCCACCAGGGCCGCCGTTCCCTGCCCGCGGACCATGGCCCTCAGGCTCTCGAAGACGGAGGTCGAGGTTTCAGGGTCCAGGTTCCCCGTCGGTTCATCGGCCAGGAGAATCCGGGGACGGTTCGCCAGGGAGCGGGCCACCGCCACCCGCTGCTGCTCGCCCCCCGAAAGCTGGGCCGGCTGGTGATCGAGGCGCTCCGCGAGACCCAGTTCCGACAGGAGGGCGCTGGCCCGCTCCCGGGCCTGGGCGGGGGTGCGCCCCGCCATCAGCTGGGGCAGCATGACGTTCTCGACCGCGGTGAATTCCGGCGACAGGTGATGGGCCTGGTAGACGAAACCGATGGCCGAGAGCCGCACCCGGGTGCGCTGGGCGTCGGACAGGTCGGTGCAGTCCCGCCCCTCCACGAGCACCCGGCCCGAGGTGGGCTTCTCCAGGAGACCGGCGGCGTGGAGCAGGGACGACTTTCCCGAGCCCGATGGCCCCACGAGACCAACGATCTCGCCGGCGGAAAGGTCCAGCTCGGCGCCGTCGAGCACGTGAAGCAGGCGGTCGCCGGACCGGTAGGTCCGGTGCAGGTCCCGCAAGGACAGGACAGGCCCTTCACTCATAACGAAGGGCCTCCACAGGATCGAGGCGGCTGGCGCGCCAGGCCGGCGGCAGGGTGGCCAGGAAGGCGGCGGCGAGGGACCAGCCCAGGATCAGGGCGACCTCGCCCCAGTCGATCCGGGCGGGGATTCGCGAGAGGTAGTAGACGTCGGAGGCGAAGACCCGGGCGCCGGTCACCCACTCCACCGCCTGCTGGATCGGACCGATGTAGGTGCAGAAGACCACGCCCAGGGCCAGGCCCGTCAGGGCGCCGGCCACGCCGACCGCCGCTCCGGCCATGAAGAAGATGCGCAGGATGGCCCCCTGCCCCGCCCCCATGGTGCGCAGGATGGCGATGTCCCGGCCCTTGTTCTTCACCAGCATGATCAGGCCCGAGATGATGTTGGCGGCGGCGATCAGGACCAGCATCATCAGGATCAGGCGCATGACGTTGCGCTCGACCTTCAGGGCGCCCCAGAAGGCGGCGTTGCGCTCTGTCCAGTCGGAGACCGAGGCGGCGGGACCCGCCAGGGCGGCCACCTGCTCCTTGACGGCCGCGGCCCGGTCGGGGTCGGAAAGGCGCAGCTCGATGAAGTCCGGAGCACCCTCGCGACCGAAGAACAGGCCCGCCTGCTCGATCGGCATGTAGAGGAAGGTCTGGTCGTACTCGCTCATCCCGACGCTGAACACGCCGGAGACGATGAAGGTCTTGCGCTGGGGCGCGTCGCCGAAGGCGGTGGCGGCGCCGGTGGGCGAGATCAGGGTGATAGGATCGCCTGGCCTCAGGCCCAGGCTGGCGGCGAGGCGTTCGCCGACCAGGACACGGTCGCCCCCGTACTCGCCCTCGCCCCAGCCCTCGAGCCCGCCCGGGCTGATGTTGTCGGCGACCAGGCGCGTAGCCTTGAGGTCGGCGCGGGAGACGCCCCGGACGATGGCGCCGGAAACCTGCCCGTCGCCCACCGCCATGACCTGCCCCTCGATGACCGGTGAGGCCTGGATCACCCCGGGCAGCTTGCCGAGGCGGGCCGACAGGCTGGCGGGATCGAGGCCCGAGGCCGGGGCGGCGGTGACGAAGACATGGCCGTTGAAGCCCAGGATCCGCGACAGGAGCTCCGCCCGGAACCCGTTCATCACGCTCATGACGATGATCAGGACGGCGACGGCCAGGGCGATCCCGACATAGGCGATCACCCCGATCAGGGCGACGCCCCCTTCCCTGCGCCTGGAGCGGAGGTAACGGCCCGCGACCATGCGCTCCCATCGGCTGAAGGGACCGGCGGGCCGGAGTCCGGCGAGCCGGGGATCGGAAGACGCGGAGGCGACGGGATCGGGCATGGACTCGGGCTTGCGGCGATTTCATCCGCTATGCCCCGGTTCGCAGGCGAAAAGAAGGCCGCCCGGGAGCGGGGCGGCCTTCTCCATCTCGGGGAACGCTCCGGCTGAAGCCGGCGGGGTCATGAAAGCGGTTCAGTCCGACCCTGTCGTGCAGGAAGGGTCATGAAGGCGCGGCCTCGCGATAGGCGCCCGACTTGTGAGCGGACCGCCGGCCGGGCGCCCGCCGATTGGGCGTCCCGAAGTCTCAGCCGAGCCGGCGCAGGGGCGTCAGCGGGATGACCTGGAAGTACAGGAGCAGGTAGAAGACCGCGAACACGACCGCGGAGATCACCGTGGTCAGCAGGAACTTTTCCTTCAGCCGCGGATTGACCGGCGAGGCTGGATCCCCGCCGCCCGGCGGCTTGATGCCTGCTTCCGCGTGCGACTTGGACCCCAGGGGAAGGACGGCGAACAGCACCGTCCACCAGAGGGTCAGATAGATGGCGATGGCCGTGAAGGGACTCACGCGTGGCCGCCCTTCGGGGTTTCCATCAGCTCGACCAGGACTCCGCCCATGTTCCTGGGATGGACGAAGATCACCGGGGTGCCGTGGGCGCCGATGCGCGGAACGCCGTTGTTCAGGACCGTGGCGCCCTTGGCGGCCATGTCGTCGCGGGCCGCAAGGATGTCCTCGACCTCGAAGCAGACATGGTGCTGGCCGCCCGACGGGTTCTTCGCCAGGAAGCCATGCAGGGGCGACGCCTCGCCCAGGGGCTCGATCAGCTCGATCTGGCTGTTCGGCAGGTCGACGAAACAGACGTTGACGCCCTGCTCGGGCATGGCCTTGACCGCCGAGATCTGGGTGGCGCCGAGGACGTCGCGATAGAGCTTCACGGACTCGGCGATGGAGGGGGTGGCGATCCCGACATGGTTCAGTCTTCCGATCATGCGGTGATCATACAGCGGCGGCGGGCCGGCGTCATCCTTGACCCCGGGTCACTGGGTGAAGAGCGCGGCCCCTCCGTCGCGCAGGTGACTGCGGGCGGCGGCGGGCTCGAAGACCGCGCCGGCGGCGAGCAGGGCCTCGATCCGCGCCGCCTCGAGACCGAATTCGGCGAGGACCTGCCGGGTGTGCTCCCCGGCATCCGGCACCGGGAAGCGGAACCCGCCCGGTGTCCGTGAGAAGTCGGCATAGCTGCGCACGCCCACCGCCTCGCCGAGCCGGCGGTGCCGCCAGGCCTCGAAGACCCGGTTCTCCGCCAGCCAACCGTCCTCGTAGGCCTCATAGCCGCGGACGCAGGGGGCGCAGGGGACGCAGGCCCGCTCCAGGCGCGTCAGGGCGTCTTCACGCGACTGTTCCGCCAGCCTCTCCGCCACCTGTCCCGCCAGGGCGCCTTCGGGCTCGGCGGAGAGGGCTTCCCGGGGATCGGCGTCTAGACCCAGGGCGCTGAGAAGGGCGGCGGCCTCCTCGACGGATTCGGCCGCCACCGCGATCCATCCGTCACGGCAGGGATAGTACCGGTGCGCTGCACTCAGGCCCAGGCAGTCCACACCGCCCACCGGCGCCGGCGGCCGACCCGGATAGTCGACCACCTCGCCCATCTGGAAGGTCAGGCTCTGGGCGAGGAGGCTGGTGATGACCTCCTGCCCCTCCCCCGTCCGGCGGCGGGCGTTGAGGGCCGAGATGATCCCGAAGGCGACCACGCCTGCGGTCGCCACGTCATTGACGGCGATGGTGTGGAGGACCGGCTCGGCCGGCCCGCCCTGGGCCGCCATCATGCCGCCCTCGGCCTGCAGCAGGGGATCAAAGCCCGGCAGGGGGGCGCGCGGCCCGGCGTCGCCATAGGCGTTGACCGAGCAGCTGATGATCCGCGGATTGACCTGCCGAAGGGCCTCGTAATCGACGCCGAGCCGCTTGCGCACGCCGAAGCGGTAGTTGTCGAGCACCACGTCGGACTGGCGGACGAGATCCAGGAACATCTCCTTCGCACCCGGCTGCTTGAGGTCGATCCCCAGCCCGCGCTTGCCCCGGTTGCAGGCTAGGAAGGGCCCGCCGTCGGAACGGAAGGGATCCCCCTCCGGAGACTCGATCTTGATGACCTCCGCGCCCAGGTTCGCCAGGACCGCCCCGGCCAGGGCGCCGGCGATGACCGAGCCCATGTCGAGCACCTTCACCCCCTCCAGGGGCCTGCGGGCGCCCTCTCCCGGCGTACCCGGCGCCGGCGGCGTCCAGGCGGGCAAGGCGCCGGCGGCCGGCAGGGCGCGGACCGAGGCCGGGGTGGCGGAAAGCCGGGCCGGCGGGCCGGGCATGGCCAGCCTGCCCCGTACCGGATCGTCAAACTCCAGCCTGAGCCCCGCGCATCGGACGGCGTCTCCGGCGAACCAGGCCTTGCGGTCTCCCACCGGGGCGCAGGGCACGCCGGCGTCCGCCAGGAGGCCCAGCCAGTGACTCCGCGGCTGGCTGCGGAAGACCTCTTCCAGCACCTCGAGGGCCAGGCCCGGGTTGAGCACCAGGGTCTCCCAGTGGGCGCCTAGCCCAAGGGCGTCGATGGCCTTGCGGAAGAAGGGCATGAACAGGGTGGCGAGGAAGAACCACTCGCCATCCCCGCACTGGTAGAGGCGGTAGGTCGGCGAAGCGCCCTGCGGCAGGCCGCGCGGCAGTCGGGGCTGGTCGAGGACCATGACCACGCCGCCCACCTCGGACACGCCGTGCAGGCCGCTGACGGTCACCGCCTGGCCCTGCCCCGAGGCGCCGCGTTCATGGAGGGCCGCCCCCATGGCGGCCGCCGCCATCACCGCCTGGCCATACCAGCCGAGGGGAAGGATGAGGTGCACGGGGCTGTCGCCATAGGCCCCCTGGCGGAAGGCGATGCCCGACACCGCCGCCAGCAGGCTGTGGCGGGGGGGCAGCCGGCTCCAGCGTCCCGACGTCCCGTAGGGGGGCATCCAGACATGGATGAGGTGGGGGGCGCCCGCGCGCAGGCTGGCCGCGTCCAGTCCCAGGGCCTCAAGGTCGCCGGGCGGATGGTCGAAGACGGCGATGTCGGCGGCCCGCGCCAATTCCTTCGCCCGCGCCAGGTCGGCGGGGTCCGCCAGGTCCAGGGTGACAAGGGTCTTGTTGCGGTTCCAGGCCGGATAGCCGGGGTGGTCCTTCAGCCGGTCGCCGCCAGGCGGCTCGATCTTGACCACCTCGGCCTCGAAGTCGCCAAGCAGCATGCAGGCCATCGGCCCGGCGACGCCTTGCGTGAAATCGGCGATCCGAACGCCCTTGTAGGCCGACATGCCCCCTCCCCGTCTTGTTCTTGCGACAAGCGTCGGCGAAAGCGGGCCGGCTGGCAAGGCCGGCGGCGGGTCAGAGCCTCAGGAGGGTCGCCTGGACCACGGGACGGCGGCCCCAGATGCGCTGGGCGGCCTTCTTCAGGGCGCGCGACATGGCCGCCTCGACCTCGGCGTCGATCTCGCGCTGCTCGCCGTCGAGGCGGCGCACCGCAGCCTCGGCCGCGTCGGCCAGGTCGTCGAGGATGTCCTCGAGAGGTCGCTCGGGATCGCCGGGCAGGCCGATGGCGCGGACCTGGGGCCCCGAGGCGATGCGGCCGCGTCCGTCAAGGACAAGGGCGACATGAAGAACCCCGCTGGTGGCGGCGTGCCGGCGCTCGCGCAGGGGCTCGCCGTCCTCGGGAGTCATGAAGCCGCCGTCCAGGTAGATCCGGCCGGAGGGAACCTCGTCGATCACTTCGGCCCGGCCCGGCGCCAGGCGGACCATGTCTCCGTTCCGGGGGGCGACCGTCTGGGGCACCTGCAGGTCGCGGGCGAAGGCGGCGTGCTCCAGGAGATGCCGGCGCTCGCCATGGGTCGGCACGGCGATCTTCGGCCGGGCCCAGGCGTACATGTCGGCCAGCTCGTCCCGGCAGGGATGGCCCGAGACGTGGATGCCCGGATGTTCATGGTCGGTGATCAGGCGCACGCCCCGCTCGGCGAGGCGGTCCTGCATGTTGCGGATCGCGATCTCGTTTCCGGGAATGACCCGGCTGGAGAAGATCACGCTGTCCCCCGCGCCGAGGCGGATGTGCGGGTGGGAGCCGTCGGCGATCCGCGAGAGGGCGGCGCGCGGCTCGCCCTGGCTGCCGGTGCAGAGCAGCAGGACCTGATCCGGCGGCAGATGGGCGGCCTGGGCTTCGGAGATGAAGCCCTGGGAGTCCACGTCCATGCCCACGTGCCGGGCCGCGGCGGCCATTCGGATCATGGACCGGCCCACCAGGCAGATCTTCCGACCGGCGGCGCGGCCGGCGTGAATGGCGGTCTCCATCCGGGCGACGTTGGAGGCGAAGCAGGCCACGGCCACCCGCCCGGTCTGGGCGGCGATGACCTTGACGAGTTCCTCGCGGACATTGGCCTCCGATCCCGCCCGCCCATCGACGAAGACGTTGGTGGAGTCGCAGACCATGGCCAGGACGCCCTCGTCGCCGAGGGACCGCAGGGCCGCCGCGTCGGTGACTTCGCCCAACAGCGGCGCCGGGTCGATCTTCCAGTCGCCGGTGTGCAGGACCACCCCCAGGGGGGTGCGGATGACGAGGCCGTTCGGCTCGGGAATGGAGTGGGTCAGGGTGACCATCTCGACGTCGAAGGGCCCCAGGACCACGCGCCCGCCGAGGGGCACGATGTTGAGCTCCACCTCGTCCTCCAGATTCCGCTCTCGCAGCTTTTCCCGCAGCAGGAAGGCGGTGAAGGGCGTGGCGTAGAGAGGAGCGCGAAGGCGGGGCCAGAGCCAGCCGACGGCGCCGATGTGGTCCTCGTGGGCGTGGGTCAGGACAATGCCGAGGATGTCGTCGGCATGCTCCTCGATGAAGGCCGGATCCGGCAAGATCACGTCGACGCCGGGAGTGTCCTGGCCGCCGAAGGTCACGCCAAGGTCGGCGACGATCCAGCGCCTCCGGTCCGGCGGGCCATACCCGTAGAGGTTGAAATTCATGCCGATCTCGCCCGACCCGCCGAGGGGCAGGAAGACAAGCTCGTCGTCAGGACGCGGACCGGCCACCTAGAGGCTCCCTGAATTACGGCGATGGATCTCCAGCATGCCCCGGATGGTCAGGTCGGAGTCGAAATGGTCGATGGCCGACGTCGCGCCATGGAAGAGCGAGGCGACCCCGCCCGTCGCGACGACCGTCATGGGACGCCCCCACTCGGCCTTGATGCGGGCGATCAGCCCCTCGATCAGGGCGATGTAGCCCCAGAACACCCCGGCCTGCATGGCGCCGACGGTATCCCGCCCGATCGTCCGCTCGGGGCGCCGGATGGCCACCCGGGGCAGCTTGGCGGCGGCGGCGTGCAGGGCCTCCATCGACAGGTTGATGCCGGGCGCGATCACGCCGCCCTCGAACCCGCCGTCCGCGGCGATGACGTCGAAGGTGGTGGCGGTGCCGGAATCGATGACGATCAGGTCGCCGGGATAGACCGCATGGGCGCCGATGGCGTTGACCAACCGGTCGGCGCCGGCCTCGGAAGGCTTCTCCAGCCGGACGGGAATGCCGAGATCGACATTCTCACCGATCACCAGGGGCTCCACCTTGAGGTAGCGACGGGCCAGGTTGCGGAGGTTGAAGATGGATTGGGGCACCACGCTGGAGATGATGCAGCCGTCCAGCATCTCGAACTTCAGGTCGGCCATGGCCAGGAGCTGGTAGAGCCAGACCGCGTATTCATCCCCCGTCCGCGTGGACTGGGTGGCGGTGCGCCATTGGGCGATCCAGTCCTTGCCGTCGTGGACGGCGAAGAGGGTGTTGGTGTTGCCCTGCTCGATCGCCAGAAGCATCAGCTCTCTCCGAAGAAGACGTCGCCGGCCGTGATCCGGACCGTTTCGCCCGTTTCAAGGCGCAGGCGCAGGGCGCCGTCGGCCTCCAGGGCCTCGGCGGTCCCGGACAGGGTCCGGTCCGGCAGCCGGGCGGTGCAGGGCCCGCCCATGCCGTCGGCGAGCCGGGTCCAGGCCTCTCCGACAGGACGAAAGCCCTCTCGGGCCCAGACCTGCCGCCAGGTCTCGAAGCGCCCGGCCAGCGCCGCCAGGAAATCCGCTGGAGCGGGGGGCGCAAAGCCGGGGATATCCGCCAGGGCGGCGGCGGGGCGTTCGACCTGGTCGCGGGGCGGGGCGACGGCGAGGTTGACCCCGACGCCCACGGCAAGCCAGAGCCCGCCGCCGGGACGGGCGCCGGACTCCACAAGGATCCCTGCGGCCTTGCCGCCCGCGGCATGCAGGTCATTGGGCCAGCGCAGGCGGGCGGCCTCCGCCCCGGCCAGGGCGTTGACCGTCTCGCACAGGGCCACAGCGGCGACGAAGGAGACCTGGGCCGCTTCGGCCGGCGGAAGATCAAGAGGGGTCAGGAGGGTGGCGGCGAGGTTGCCGCCTCCGCCCTTCCAGGGACGCCCGCGACGCCCGCGCCCCGCCGTCTGCTCAAGGGCGTGGATCCAGACCGGACCGTAGTCGCCCGCCTCCGCCCGACGCCGGGCCTCGGCGTTGGTCGAGTCGAGGACGGCGTGGCTCTCGATGGGTGGAACGCCCACCTAGCCAAGGCCAAGGGCGGCGGCGGCCGCCTTCGCGTAACGGTCGATGAAAGGCATCAGGGCCAGGACCAGCGGGAAGGTGAAGACCGCCGCGCCGACCGCGATGGCGCCGGCCTCGACCGGCGGGCGGTCGGTCTGGCCAGGAGCCGGATCGAACCACATCACCTTGACCAGGCGCAGATAGTAGAAGGCGGCGATCACGCTGCCGACCAGGGCGGCCACGGCCGACCAGAGCAGGATGGGATCGCCGGCGTTCACCGCCGCCATGAAGACATAGTACTTCCCCCAGAACCCGGCGAAGGGCGGCAGGCCGAGGCCGGACAGGGCGAAGACCGTCAGGGCGAGGCTGAGCCAGGGCCGCTGCTGGAAGAGGCCGGCCATGTCGTCGAGGGTCTCGAGGGGCCGGCCATTGCGGGACAGGGCGGACAGGCAGGCGAAGAAGCCGATCACCGCCACGGTGTAGAGCGCCATGAAGACCAGCATGGCCTGGACGCCCTGGGCGGTGCCCGCCGCAAGGCCGAGGACGGCGTAGCCGACATTGGCGATCGAGGAATAGGCCCAGAGGCGCTTGAGATTGGTCTGGGCCAGACCCGCCAGGGCGCCGACGGCCACTGAGGCCAGGGCGATGAGGATCAGGACCTGCCGCCACTGGTCGGTCGCCAGGGGGAAGGCCTCGGCGAGGACCCGGGCGAAGAGCAGCATGGCCGCCAGCTTGGGGGCTCCGGCGAAGAAGGCCACGACGGGGGTCGGGGCGCCCTCGTAGACGTCCGGCGTCCACATGTGGAAGGGCGCGGCGGAGACCTTGAAGGCCAGGCCGCAGATCATGAAGACCAGGCCGAACAGCACGCCCGTCCCGGCCTCGCCCTTCACCGCCTGGGCGATGTCGTCAAAGCCGATGGCGCCGGCGAAGCCATAGACCAGCGAGGCGCCGTAGAGCAGCAGGCCCGAGGACAGGGCGCCGAGCACGAAGTACTTGAGGCCGGCCTCGGAGGCCTTGGCGTCGTCGCGCTGCAGGGCGGCGAGGACGTAGAGGGCCAGGGACTGGAGCTCCACCCCGATGTAGAGGCTGAGGAGGTCCCCCGCCCCCGCCATCATCCCCATGCCCAGGGCGGCCAGCAGGATCAGGACCGGGAACTCGAAGTGCCGGATGCCGCGCCGCTCGAACCAGGCCTGGCCCAGGGGAATGGCGACCAGGCTGCCGAGGCAGATGACCACCTGGGCGAAGACCGAGGCGGCGTCAGCCGTCAGGGCGCCGGAGAAGGCCTGGCCCTGGGGGCCGGTCACTGCGGCGACCGCCGAGGCGGCCAGCGCCGCCATGGCGCCGTAACCCACCAGGCGTTCCGGCCGCCCGAGGAAGGCGCCGACGACCAGGAGGAAGAGCGCGGCGCCGGCGAGGATCAGCAGCGGCGTTGCGATGGCGAGGTCAGTGGCGAACATGGCGGTATCCTTCGGCCTCCGTCACTTGCCGACCGCAGTGCGGAAGGCGTCGAGAAGACCGTCGACCGAACTGGCGGTGACGTTGAAGACGAGGCCCGGCTGGAAGCCCAGCCAGAGGGTGGCGATCACCAGGGGCGCGAAGATCAGGATCTCGCGCAGGTCGACATCGGTGATGTCGGCGAGGGCCGGATTGGTCATCTCGCCGAACACGACGCGCCGATAGAGGGTCAGGGCGTAGACTGCAGACAGGATGACCCCGGTGGTGGCCGCGACTGCCGTCCAGGTGGAGCTGAAATAGACCCCCGTAAGGGTCATGATCTCGCCGATGAAACCGGAGGTGCCGGGCAGGCCGACATTGCCCATGGTGAAGAGCAGGAAGATGGCCGCGTAGATGGGCATGCGCTTCACGAGGCCGCCGTAGAAGGCGATCTCACGGGTGTGCATCCGGTCGTAGACCACGCCGACGCAGAGGAAGAGGGCGCCGGAAATGACCCCATGGCTAAGCATCTGGAAGATGGCGCCCTGCACCCCGATCACGTCGAAGGAGAAGATGCCCATGGTCACGAAGCCCATGTGGGCGACCGACGAATAGGCGATCAGCTTCTTGATGTCGGTCTGCCGGAAGGCGACCAGGGAGGTGTAGACGATCGCGATCGCGGAAAGGGCGAAGACCAGGGGCGCGAAGGCCTGGGAGGCGTCCGGGAACATGGGCAGGCTGAAGCGCAGGAAGCCGTAGCCGCCCATCTTCAGGAGAATGCCCGCCAGGATGACCGAACCGGCCGTCGGCGCCTCGACGTGGGCGTCGGGAAGCCAGGTGTGGACGGGCCACATGGGCATCTTCACCGCGAAGGAGGCGAAGAAGGCCAGCCAGAGCCAGGTCTGCATCCAGGGCTCGAAGCGGAAGGTCATCAGGTCCGGGATGGAGCTGGTTCCCGAGGCCCCGATCATGGCCAGGACCGCCGCCAGCATCAGCACCGAGCCGAGCAGGGTGTAGAGGAAGAACTTGAAGGCCGCGTAGACCCGCCGCTTGCCGCCCCAGATCCCGATGATCAGGAACATGGGCGCGAGGCCGAACTCGAAGAAGACGTAGAAGAGCACCAGGTCGAGGGCGCAGAAAACGCCGATGACCAGGGCCTCCAGCAGCAGGAAGGCGACCATGTAGGAGGTCACCCGGTTCTCCACCGACTTCCAGGAGGCGGCGATGCACAGCGGCGTCAGGAAGGCGGTCAGGAGGACGAACAGGACCGAGATCCCGTCGACGCCCATCCGGTAGTGGAGCCCGGCGAACCAGGGGATGTCCTCCACGAACTGGAAGCCCGGGTTGGCCGTATCGAACCGGAACGTCAGGAGGACGGACAGCCCCAGGGTGACCAGGCTGGTCCCGAAAGCGATCCAGCGCGCCAGCCCGTCGCCGCGCGCGGAGGCAGGGCGACCGGCCGTGAGGGCCAGGATCAGCGCGGCGCCCAGGACGGGCGAAAAGGTGATGAGGGAGAGGATGCCGGTCATGGGTTCGCCCTCCTCAAGCCCGCCAGGCCCAGAGGGCGAAGGTCAGGAGACCCGCCACCCCGAGCAGCATGACGAAGGCGTAGTGGTACAAGAAGCCGGTCTGGAGCCGGCCCGTGCGGCGGCCCAGGGCGTAGGAGACGCCCGAGACGCCGTCCGGGCCGAGGCCGTCGATGATCTTCTGGTCGCCGACCTTCCAGAACAGGTCGCCCAGGAGCTTGGCCGCCCGGACGAAGGTGGCCTGGTAGAGCTCGTCGAAGAACCACTTGTTGTAGAGGAAGGACCAGACCGGCCCGCGCCGCGCCGCGATCCGAGCGCCCATGCCCTCGCGGGCGATGTAGACATACCAGGCCACGGCGAAGCCGATGGCCGAGACCACCAGGGGCGCCCAAAGGACCCAGGCGGGGGCATGGTGGGCGTGCTCGAGCACCTTGTTGGCCGGGGCGTTGTAGATGGCGCCGCGCCAGAAGGCGTCCCGGCCCTCGCCCACGAACTTCTCGACGAAGACATAGCCGGCGGCGATGGCGCCGAGGGACAGGAGCAGGATCGGGCCCAGCATGGAGGCCGGGCTCTCGTGGGGGGTATGCGCCCCGTGGCCATGCCCGTGGTCGTCGTGCGCATGGTCGTCCGCAGCATGGGCGTGAGCGCCGTCGTGGGCATGATCGTCGTGGCCATGC